>NZ_JBEZYD010000004.1:0-577527 GCF_040638335.1 Nonomuraea sp. NPDC026600 | reverse complement strand
CTGCAGTCCGAGCAAGGCCGGCCACCTCTGCAAGGCCATCGCCGTCCTCCAGAACCACCGCGTTGCTCAGGCCGCCTGAGGATGAAAAAGGGTCACTGGGCCCGTTCTCGCCCACCTTGAAATAGACACGGTCGCCCTCCCGGAAGACAGCTTGAAACTCAGCCTCCCCGATCTCCAGCGTTCGGTTTGTTGAGTCGTCTTCAGACCCGGTTGTCCGGGCGACCTGCTCCATCTCGGCGAATGAATGCACGACGCGTTGCTCTTCGCCGTACCCGCAGGACGTTAGGGATGCCAGTACGACGCAGGCGACCAGTATTCTCACGTCTTGATTGTCCCGTCTCAGGAGGGGCCCGGCGACGGGAGTTGTTGTTCCGTATCAGAAGCCGAAAATGCGGTCCATTGCCACAGCGCCTCCTTGGAGGATAGGGCGGACCTGCCGTCCTGCTGTGACCGTCAAGCTCTTTTAGTACTACGCTGCGTACTTTTTCTACGCCCCCACTCGTTCGGCCAGCTCCCCCAGCTCAGCCGAGGCAGGATCCTGCATCGACAGCAGGTCAGAGACCTCGATGGCGGCAGTTGCTTGGTGCGAGAGGTCTCTTTCCAGCAGGTGAACGGACACGACGAGGAGAAAGGCATGAGCCGAGAGGTCCTCGGAGACCAGGTGGCGACACTGGCGAAAAGGGAGAGAGCAGGAGGAGGGAGGAGCAGGTGGGGAAGGTCGGTTGGGGGGAAGATCTTGGGGCGCTGCCCCAAACCTCGGGATCTCCGGATCTGGGAAGCTCGCAGATCAGCAGCCCGGATGCTTTAGGGATGGCTTAGGTGGGGGCTGATCGTCCCGCCCGCGATCAACCCGGGCAAGGCAGCAGACCAGCTCCTCCAGGTCAAGCCCACCTGTGTCGGCAGGGCAACCAGCGCGCGAGGAAGGCCACCGGGAGCATGGACACGCGAAGCCGGGCTTGCCCCTCCGTCACCGGCCCGCTGCCCTTCCGGGGGGCGATAGCGGACGGGAAGATCAGGGCAATGGAACACGCGCGGAGATCACGCCTACCCCTGCAACCTTGGCGAGACACGGATAAGCGAACAGGCCCGAAATCGAATTAAGCATTCCGGTTACGCGGGACGTTCAGAGCCATCCGTGCTTCCTGTATGAATTGGTCAATTAAGTCGCGCCGTGCCTTCAGCGCATCTCGGATTTGTATTGTTATTTCTTGCGCCTCTTCAGGGTGGCGAGTCAAGTCGAATAGCATAAGGCTCACCAGTTCGGCGTCCTTGAGTGTGAGCCTGTTGGTTGCTGCTAAGAGTGCGTCGTCCGTCAAATGGTGAAGCTCGATTTCGCGCTTCGCACGCCAGAGGCGGTCAAATGCCTGGAGCAGTCCGGCACGTTCATCCGTAGCGAGTGGCGGAATTACTTCATCAAGACCTACTGTTCGACTAGTTACCGCCTGCCCAGGCGGCGGGTCACGCAAGTCCCGGATCACACAACGGTACAGTTCATCGTCAGCCTGGACGAGCTTGAGGTACGACGCCCTTCGGTCCCGCTGCCAACGCCTCAGGTCGTCGCGCAGCCAGTTACCCTGCTGAAGTAGTGATTGCCGCCAGGCGCCAACAAGCACCCCGATCACAACGCCAACAAGACCGACAACGGCTGGCACTAACTGCATCCAAATGACAACCACCTCCGGGTCCTTGATAAGGAAGAGGTCGGGGCTCATCCAGGGCACACGAGCCGTGAAAAGCCCTGCGAAACGTTGACAACCAGCGGAAGCCGCAGCAGCAGGTCAACGACGCGATCCCAGAAGCCGCCCAGGTCAGCGCCCGCCTGCCATCAGATCTACGACATCTGCTCATCGCCTACTGCACTACAGCAGAGAAGTACAGCAACACTGTCTCACAGCATCCCATCCCGACGGCCTTCATCTACTGCTTGAGCAGGGCGAGGAGCCCTCTACCTCGTGACTGGCTCCCGTTTGCAAGCAGGGAGTTTGGAGTTCGAATCTCCTAGGCTCCACTCACATAAAAGCCCAGGTCAGATGTCTGGGTTTTGATCTTTAGTGAGGCTGGTTTCGGGGTCGCGGGACGAACATGTCCGTACGTCAGGCGTGGTAGTTCCGCTCGGGCAGTCGCAGCCAGATATCGGGTGGGCCGGTGATCGGCCGGGCGTCGAGCAGGCGCAGGTCTGCACCGGCGCAGCAAAACGCTACAGGGTGGTTGCGGTAGAGGTAGGCGGCAAGAATCTTTTCGGCATAGGTGTCAGGGGGGATGGTGTAGGCGCTGTGTGGCTCCCAGCTTAAGATCGTTCCGTCTCGGGCGATGTATCCGCTTCTGCCGCCTTTGGGATTGGCGTACATGCTGTAGCAGACTGTGCCCGGCGAGACGCGCTTGACGACGTCGGGAGTGGACGGGGTGTATCCCCAAGGTTAGGTGATGACGCAGCCGCCGGGCACGTCGATGATGCCGACGATCATGGCGGCGTCCGGGTTGTTCCACCAGGCCTCGTAAAGGGCGTCGATGTTCACGTCGTCGGCCGGTGTGGCTTCCAGGTGCGCTGCCGCCTGGCCTGCGCTGACGTCGGCTACGCAGGCCAGGCTCAGGCCGTCGTCATAGAAGTCTCCCAGCGCGGGGATCAGACATTTGGCTTCCGCCGCGGTGGTGGCCTCGGCCTCGGAGAGACCGATCTCCGGTGACGGGATGGGGAAGAGGTCTGGAGTGGGGCCGCCCAGGCTGAGGCGGCCGGGGGGACCAGCCGCCCATCATGAGGCGCCACGGGTCCGCTCCAGCGGAGACGAGGGCTCGGGCGTTGTCTACACGGCCTTCGAAGACGGCCATCCAGAGCGCGGTACGGCCTCGATGCTCGGCGTCGACACGTTGACGCGCATGGCCAGTTCGGCGACCACTTCAGGCGATCCCCGCTCAGCCGCGACGTGCAGCGGCTTCCCAAAGAGGCGCACGCCGGAGTTGGGGTCAGCACCCGCGGCGAGCCGGGCACGGATAACGTCGAGGTCTGTCCACTCGTTCCACGATCCACCATCCGACATCGTCGGTAGCAGCCATGGCACTCCTTGAACAACGCAGGGACACGCGAGTTACTTGCCTCTCCGGGCCGGTCTCGCCCGACCGCCCCGCCGCCCAATCGGCCACAGGCACCGCGACGCAAGCAGAGCGATCCGGAGCAGCAGCCGAGCACGCCGAGCACGCCATGACAACCGAACGCACGACGCTGGCCAAAGTGGGCCTGGTGGCGGTGTAGAGCCGGCGCATAAGTACCCGGCCCTCTGGTAGGTGGCAGCGAGCCATCGGGGGGTGTGATGTCCGTCGCGCCTCAAGCCGTCCGCGCCCAAGAGGTCGGTGACCTTGCTCACACGAGTCCCCGATGGCTTATTTAGTAATCGGTACCGTATCGTTTACTAAGTGACTGACACTGTACTCATCACAGGAGCCGGCCCCACGGGGCTCGCCCTGGCCATTCATCTGGCACTGCACGACGTCCCCGTTCGCCTCATCGACGCCGCCAGCGGCCCCGCCACCACTTCCCGGGCTCTTGGCCTGCAACCACGCGGTGTGGAGGTCCTGGAACGGATCGGCGCGCTCGGCGACCTGCCGGAACGCTCCCAGTCCTCCCTCAACATGTCCTACAACGAAGGATCGCGCACCGTGCTGCGCCTCCACGTCGGCCAGGCCGTTGCGGACCAGCCGAAACAGGCGCTGCTGATCTCGCAGGCCGAAGTCGAAGGTGCGTTGCGGCAGCGGCTGGCCGAACTAGGCGGCACCGTGGAGTGGGGGACCCGGCTGGTGGCAGCCCAACAGGAGGCCATGAGCGTCACCGTCACCGTCCAGACAGCCGACGGCGCCGAGCAACAGATCGAGGGCCATTGGTTAATCGGCTGCGACGGTGCGCACAGCACGGTACGCAAACTCGCCGGAATCGGCTTTCCCGGCCGCAAACTCCTAGAACGCCTGCTCATGGTCGACGTACGGGCTCAGTGGCCATTCGACAAGAACGGCAGCACGACCTGGATGGAGTCCGGGCACATGCTTTCGGTCACCGCGCTGCCGGACGACACCTGGCGGGTCTTCACCGAGCCATCGCCAGACCTGCCCGACCAGCTGTCCGAAGGCGAGATCACCGATCGGGTGCTGAGCGAGTTCTCCCACCGCAGCGGCGTCAGCCTCGACACGGTCGCCGAAATCCGCTGGGCCTCCGAGTTCCGGATCCACCGCCGACTCGCCGACGCCTATCGCCACGGTCGGATCCTGCTGGCGGGCGATGCCGCGCACATCCAGAGCCCCACCGGCGGACAGGGGCAGAACACCGGACTGGGCGATGCGGAAAACCTCGCCTGGAAGTTGGTACTGGTCGCCCGCGGCCGCGCCGACCAGCGACTCCTCGACACCTACGAAGGCGAGCGGCGCCCACTGGCCCGCAACGTCCTGCGCGCCACCAGCGCCGCAGTCGACATCATGTTGCCCCACAACCCGTGGAAACGTCTGGTCCGCGACAAGCTGGTCCTGCCGGCCGTCCGCCTGCCCGCCGTACAGCGTCGACTGTGGCTGGCCGCCTCCCAACTCGGCATCAACTACCGGGGCGGGCCGCTCGCCCCCACCTCGCACCGGTGGCTGCCCGGCCTGCATCCAGGCGACCGGATGCCCGACCTCACCTGCCGACGCCTCGACGGCAGTCAGACCACACTCCACGCCGCGATCTCTGGACGCTGGGTAGTGGTCGCCGCCGACCCACACATCGCCGACCGCCACGCTCAGGCCGCCGCCGCACAACTGGGCACAGACATGGTCACCGCGCTCACCCCGGTTGAGTCCAACTCGCACGACGTGGTGCTGATCCGCCCCGACGGGCACATCGGTTGGCGCGGCCGTCCGGCACCCGACAAACTGACCGCATGGCTGAACCAGGTGCTGTGGCCGGCGTAGAACGCCATGGCCGCCCACGCGATCCGGAAAACGACGCCGCCATCCTGGACGCGGCGTTGGACCTGCTGATCGAACGCGGCGCGGCGGGCACCAGCATCGAAGCGGTCGCCCAACGCGCCGGCGTGGCGAAACTGACCGTCTACCGGCGCTGGCGAGCCAAAGAGGACCTGCTGATGGCCGCCCTGGAGCGTGCCCGCAATCCCGACATGGAGGCGGCCCCGGCCGGGCAGTCCATCGACGAGCTGGTCGTGTCCATCGCCGAGCTCCTCAGCCGCCCCCGCTTCCGCGCGCTGATGGCGCGAGTCATCGGTGCCTCCGTGGATTACCCGCAACTGGTAACCGCCTACACGAGGCGCTACCTCCAGCCGCGGCTGGAGGCCCTGGCGCAGATCGCGCAGCAGGCCATCGACGCCGGCCGCTTCCCACCGGGCACCGATCCGAGCGTCATCCAGGACATCCTCGCCAGCTCCGTCGGATTCGTCCTTCTCCAGCATGAGCAGGACATGACCGCAGCACAGGTTGAGCACCGACTGCAGGTCCTCCTGCGCCACATCGGATACCAGCCTTGATTCGCCCAGGCCTGGCTTTCGGTCCTGTGGTTACAGTCATGTGGTTGGGTTTGCGATCGGTGAGCACAGCCCGTTCACCGTCCGCTTCGACAGGTGCCGGCGCTTCCCTGACGTGCTCTACCTGGCGCCGACGCCCGACCAGCCGTTTCGCACGCTGACTGAGGCCGTTGCGGCGCGGTGGCCCGAAGCGCCGCCCTACGGTGGACAGTTCGCGGAGATCATCCCGCACCTGACCGTCGCCCACGACCAGCAGGCCCACGTTTACGACGAGGTGGAAGCCGCACTGACCGCAGGGCCGCCAGTCACCGCCAACGTCGCGTCGGTCAGTCTCTTCGTCAGTGACGGCGACCGCTGGCACCAACACGCCGTGTTCCCCCTCTGCGGGTGATCTGCCCCGTGCCATGAGGCCCTTGAGACCCTTCTGCCGGCTCGGCGGGCCGTCGGGGCGGCACGAGCCCGCAGCTCGGTGTTCAATCAGCCACCGGCGCCGGTGTCGGCGTCCGGCACGTGTTCTGTCCTGGGTTTGTCCGGCACGACGACGAGGCTGATGACGTGACGTATGCGGTCGCCATCCCTAGCTTGGCCGACCCGTGCGAGGACCGCGCTCTCGATCTCCTCGATCATCGCGGCGAATTCTTCTTCGGTCAGCCACACAGCCGCCTGCCGGTAGACCACGCCGTCCGAGGTGGGATCGGCATCCTCGTGGGCCAGATAGCGGTCGAAATCCGTCAGCAACGATGCCGCGAACGTGGTGTACGCCCGTAGGTGGTCCTCCCGCGTCATAGCCCTCCGCGCGGCGGGGTCGACCACTGCCTGCTCCGGGCATACCCGGTAGCTGCGCTCCACCGTGCCGCGCACCCGTTTCTCGTCCACCACCTCCAGCACGCCCGCGTCGGCCAGTACGGCGATGTGCCGGTACATCGTCGCCGGTGCGATGTCGGGTAGCCGGTCGCGCAACTGTGCGGTGGTCAGCGGATCAGCGTCGAACAGCGCTTGCAGGATGCGCATCCGGACGGGATGCAGGAGAAGGTCTGCGGTTGCCATGGACCAATATTCTCACTTACGATAATGTTCTCAAAGTCGAGAACAACGAGAGGCGGGACATGTGGGATGTCGATATGACAGCCACCGCGGACGATGGACTGTCCCTGGTCGGCACCCTAACCCTGCCCGCGGGTCCCGGCTCGCACCCGGCCGTCCTGCTGCTGCGTCAGCCGATCTGCTCGCGCAGGTGGCCGGCTGGCTCGCCCTCCGGCTCCAGGGGCGTCCAGGGGATTCGCCCCGTAGAGCGGACGGATTCTCCCTGACGGGATGGAAGAGTCACTAATGCCACCATTCCAGTAGGTCGGGTGTCGACTGGGTGCTACGTCTGGTCAACGTATTCATTTTCGTTGCTCTCGGGGCTCGCGGCCGGCCGTATCATTCCGCCTGTTCCGCCGCTGATCGTCGAGAATTCTTCAATTGCAGTTTCCGCTCGTCCCGTGCGGAAGGAATCAGGAATTCCTTCATGCGATACCCGTGGAAGGAAGAAGGCATGACCATCTCAACTCCTGTTCGCCAGAAGAGCGGCCTTGCCGCTTTTTGGGCGGTCACATTCACGACGAGCTGGGCTCTCTGGCTTGTTGCGATCAAACTCGGTGGATCGCCGATGAGTTTCCCCACCGTCATTCCCTACGTGTTAGGCGGCTTCGGTCCGGTGATCGGCGCGATCGTGGTCCGAGCGGGACGCGCTCGCCGCCGTCAGCCCGCTCCTGCTCATACGGTGAGACTTCGGCTGAGCGCGCGACTGCTCTGGGTGCTGCCTCTGCTGGTGATGGCATCGGCAACGGTGCTGGTAGCCGCGTTGCTCGCGTACCTCGTGGGTGGTCCTGCGGTGAGTTCAACGGCGGGGCAGAGTCTGATCGCGGCCGTCGGCGGACCTGTACCGTTCGTCGTCAGCATGCTGATCGCTGGTCCGTTGGCCGAAGAGCCCGGCTGGCGTGGCACGGCATATCCACGCCTGCGTGCGTCGATGAGCCGCCTGCGGGCCGGCCTGCTGCTGGGTGTCGTCTGGGCGGTATGGCATCTGCCGCTGTTCTTCGTCCACGGGACTGTCCAGGCGGCATTCGGTCTTATCAGCTGGGGTGGGCTGCTGTTCACGATCAGCGTCCTTCCGATGGCGCTGCTGACCGGTTACGCCTATGAGCGTGCTGGGGTTGCGGCGGCAATCGCGGTGCACTTCGGCGTCAACGCGACAATGGCGCTGTTGGGCGTCAGCTCGCCCATGACGCAGGCATTCATCGTGGCGGTGCAGGTCATTGTCGCGATCACGCTGCTTGCCTGGCAGCGCGATCGCCGGGCGGACCTGCCGGTTCATGCGGACCCCCAACCCACGCCAGGTCGTCACTAACTCGACGTCCTCACCGCCCAAGCCGCAGACCTGCCCTGTCCTCGTAATGAAGGGGTCTCGGGTTCGAATCCCGAAGGCGGTTCCAGGTCAGAAGCGAGGTCGCGGAGGGCTTCTGCGAGACGGTCGTTCCCGTCTCGTCTGTTGTCGAAGATCTCTCGTAGGGCATCATGACGCGATGAGCGTGCGCTACGACGATGTGATCGGCCCCCTTCGAACGGCGTACGAGGGTAGTGCCAAGCGGCGGGATGTCAGCGGCAAGGCTCCGTGGAAGTTGGCAGAGCGTGAAGCGTTCCTGAACCGGCTGAAGCGTCAGGGTTGCAGGCGGGTGCTGGAGATCGGCGCTGGAACGGGCCAGGACAGTGCGTACTTTCAGGAGAACGGTCTGGAAGTTGTTGCCGTTGATCTGTCGCCTGCCATGGTGGCTCTCTGCCGGGAGAAGGGCATCGAGGCTCGTGCCATGGACTTTCTGAGTCTCGATTTCGCGCCCGGCTCGTTCGACGCGGTGTACGCGCTGAACTGCTTGCTGCATGTGCCCAACAGTGACCTTCCGGCGGTCCTGGATGCGATCTACGCGCTGACGCTGCAGCGTCCCCGTACGCGGGCCAATCGTTGACGGCCTGCTCGACTGTGGCGTCGCCCTTTGCGATGGTGAGGCCGTCCTCGTAGTCGCGCAGGACCTCCTTGAGCTACCGCCCCCGCTTCACCACGCGCAAGGCTGGCGGGAGGGCGATTTGCAGGAGCCTATTGCCCGAGTTCCGGGCGTGCCTTTATAGAGTCCCGGGCAACGTCATCAGTATGAAGGCTGAAATGCGGATAAAGACCATTATCGACGTCATTTTCGTCGGCTCTGCGCTGCTCGCGGCCGCGGCCTGCGGGAGCGCCGATACTCAGTCCAGTGCTGTCAAGGCGGCGCCCGCGCAGCGCGCGGTCGTCCCTCTCATGTCAACGCCGGGGCCGTCGGCTGACCCCGGCGGCGACCCCGGCCAGGAATCCGGCGACATGGCGAGCCTCGAGAAGGCGATCGCCGCGGCCATGAACGCCGTCAAGGGCTCCACGGTCCTCTCGGTCCAGTCGGAGAACGGCGGCCAGATCTGGGAGGTCCAGCTGGCCGGGTCCGACGGCACAGAGCGGCTGCTCGAAGTAGACGAGTCAGGAAAGGTGGTCTCAGGACCCAGGGTCAAGGACACCGGCAAAGGGGAGAAGGACCGGGTCATGGGCATCATCAAGGACGCCGAGCTCACCTTCAAGGACGCGGTGGAGAAGGTGTCCTCCGCGGTGCACGGCAAGATCACTCATATGAGCCTGGACAGGTACAACAAGAACGATCTCCTCGTCTGGGATGTCGATGTCGCCACCCCGGACGGCAGCTGGCAGGGGGCCAAGGTCGACGCCAAGACCGGCACCGTGACCAAGAACGGGTAGAAGGGCGGAACTCGAGCTCGCTGCTGTGATCTGCGGGTAGACGTCCATGGTCACTAGGCTTGGGCTGGCTTGCAGCGTACGGCCGTAGTGTCGCCGCGCAGGGTGCACCATCCGGCCGCGTGCGGGATGAGCAGCGTGTCTCCGGCCTTGACCGGGGCCGGCGGGCCTTGTTCGCTCGTGATGATCCCGTCGCCGGCGGTGACGGTGACGACGGAGTACGCCGGCTCCAGCACGCTGACGGGATCGGGACGCAGCCTCTCGGCCGCGAAGAACTCGTCGGCGAACTCGGCGAAGAGGCGGTGGACCCCAGGCCGGTCGTCGCTCGCCGAGCCGCGGGCCCGGCGTAGCTCGATCAGCCGTTCCGCGCCCAAGCCGCTGCTGTCGACGCAGCCGAGCGCCTGGTCGTAGCCGAGCCCCAGATGCCCGTTGGCCGGGCCGTCGATGGCGAAGCCCTCCCACTCGAGCAGCACGGAGAAGTCGGTCGGCTCCTGCACCTCGACCATGAGGATCCCGGCCCCGACGGCGTGCGGCAGACCCGCGGGGCACACGATGGCGTCGCCGGCCCGCACCGGCACGCGGTTCGTGGCGTCGAGCATCTGGTCGATCCGCTGGTCCGCGACCCAGCGGGCCAGCTCGTCCGGCTCGACGTCCCGGGCGAAGCCGAGGTGCACCGCCGCCTCCGGCTCGGCCGAGACGATCACCCAGGCCTCGGTCTTCCCATAGGGCGAGGCCAGATGGGCGGCGGCGAATCGCCGATCGGGGTGTACGTGCAGTGGTAGCCGTTCCCCCGCGTCCAGCAGCTTCACCAGGATCGCGGGGTCGGCGCCATGCTCCGCGACGTGCCGTTCCCCCAGCCACCACAGGGGATCGCCGGCGATCGCCTCGGTGAGGGACCGGCCGTCGGGCAGCGTGGTCAGTCCCGCGGGCGCCGCCCCGTACCGGCTGGTGGTCGAGGCGATCCAGTCCTCCGGATAGTAGGGATCACCGGCGGATGGGATCCCGCGGAACCGGCTGATGCGTCCGGCGCCGCGGTAGAACGAACGCGGGGTGTTCGCGGGCAGGGGGTAGATGGTCATGCATGTTCTCCCAGGTCAGGCGTGCCAGGTGCGGTACCACTCGGCGGGCAGTTCCTTGACCACCTCGTCGAGTGGCCGGGCCGGGGTGTAGGAACGGCCGTACCGTCGTGTCACGGTGTTGAGCTCCTCAAGCCGCGCCTTGGCCTCCGCGATGGCCTGGTCGCGGGCCTCGGCGTCGTGGGTGGACACGGCGTCGCGCCAGATCGACCGGCCGGCGAGGTAGCCGGCGGCGCCGGCCTGGCACGCGATCTCGAGCTGCGTCCTGAAGTCGGTATATCCCACCCCGGCGGACAGGATCACCCACGGCACGCTCACCATCGAGTCCAGCTCCGCGCAGGCGGCGGCCGCCTGCTCGCGTCCTTCTGCCGTGCCGACGTAGCCGGGGAACTCCACCTTGAGCATGTCGACACCGAGTCTGTTGGCGGCCGCGGCGGAGGCGATGATGCCGCGCACCCGGGCGGCCTTCCATTCGGCTGTGGTCGGGTCCTCGCCCGGCAGCGGGTACCAGAGCGGCTCGACCACCAGGGGGAGGCTGAGTTCGGCGCACTCGGCGGCGAGGTCGGCCACGAGCTGCCGCTGCTGCTCGGCGACGGCTGGATCGCCGTCGGGGCGGTAGAACCACAGCAACTTGCACATGTCGGCGCCGGCCATCTTGATCCGGTTGACATCCCAGTTCTCGCGCAGCCGGGTACGGCGCGGGCCGTCCGGGTGCCGGTAGTCCTCGTCCTCGATGCTCGACATCAGCCCGATGGTCCCCGGCACCGCGCCGGAGGCCACGAGATGGCCGAGGGCGTACAGCGGGTCGAGCAGTACGGCCGAGATCGACGGGGCCATGGCGCGGACCACCGCGTCCTTGGCGGTGACGACATCGGCGAAGGTGACGGTCGCCGGGTCGGGGGCGAGCAGTTCGGCGAAGTCGGACAGGTGGTCGAGGGCGCAGATCAGGAAGAATCCGTCGGCGCTGGTGACTCGCTGCAGGCCACGGACCTTGCCGGGGTCGATGAGCGGTTTCATGGAGTGTCTCCAGATGGATAGGCGAGGTAGGTCAGAGTTGACCGGTAGGCAGTCGGCGAGCATCACCCCCGTGACGGATGTGTCGTCGAGGCCGGTCGTGGCGGCGGAACGACTCGCGGCCAGGTCTGGGCGGTGTGATCCATGTCGGGCACGCCGTTGAGCCCGGGGCCGAGTCCCGCACCCGTGGTCTGGGCCAGTGCGGGGACGCGTCCCCCACCCGTGGTCTGGGCCAGTGCGGGGACGAGGGTGGCGAACACGTCGTCCCGCTCGATGCCGTCTTCGGCGAGCCGGACGATGATCCGGCTGGTCCGGCGTACGGTGCCCGCGTGTCAGCGGGTGTCCGCCGCGTACTCGAGGATGGAGTGGGGCGGCTTGGCCGGGGCGCCACGAGCGGCCGCGCCGGCCACGGGCCGTACCGTACCGTGGCCACCGCGCCGAGGGCGGTGCCGAGCTGCGGGACTGTGCGCCGACTGATAGGTCGGGAATCGCTGGATGTCATCGCTACTCCTCGGACGCAGGAGACCGAACACGGTGCTTCGGGGGGATGACGTGATGCGTATTCCTGCTGTATTCAGCTAGGCAGGTTCGCTGATATTTGCGATAATATGCTTGGTTTCAAAGGGGAGTCAACGAAAAAATCGCAAAAACCTGGAACTAACCGCAACTAGCCGCATTCTCGGGAGTGGATCATGCAAGACACGGCACTGCCCGGCCAGCGTCGCGCCGAACTCGTGAGGCATGTTCGCGAACGCGGTCACGCCACGGTCGCCGAGTTGGCAGAACGATTCGCCGTGTCGATGGACACCATCCGTCGCGACCTCGACCACCTCGCGGAGCGCGGGCTGATCGCCCGTACCCACGGTGGCGCGATGCACACGGACGAACTGGCCACGGCCGACACTCCCTTCGACAGCCGCGCGGCCGTGCACCACCCGGCCAAGCAGGCCATCGGCATCGCCGCGGCGCAGCTCATCGCCAGCGGCGAGACCCTGATCGTCAACGGCGGCACGACCACGCTCGCGGTGGCCCGGGCGCTCGCCGGCAAGCGCGACCTCACAGTGGTCACGAACAATCTGCGCCTGCCGGCCGAGATCCCGCAGGAAGCCGTACGCGACCTCTATGTCATCGGCGGTAGCTGCCGCGTCGCGTCAAATGTCACCATCGGGCCGGTGGCGTTCGCCGACACCGCGGGCATCAGCGCCGACACCGCCGTGATCGGTGTCGGCGGCATCTCGACCAGCGGCGGACTCTCCACCAGCAACCTGCACGAGGCCCAGATGATGCGCCAGATGATCGACGCCGGCACGCGGGTCATCGTCGTGGCCGACTCGTCGAAGTTCGGCAGAAGCGCGTTCGTGCACATCTGCGGGCTCGACCGGGTATCGGTCCTGGTCACCGACGCGTCGCCGCCCGAGGACCTCGCCGCGGCGTTGAAGGACGCCGGGGTGGAACTGGTCACGGTGGACTGAGGCGTCCTACGCCGGTGTCTGATGAAGGAGAACCACGCGCCAGCCCTCGCCCACCCGCCGATATGCCGTCGTCGCATACCAGGAAGACGTCTCGTCTCCCGTGGTGCTGGTCAGTTTGTAGGTGATCAGCGCGCCGCCGTCGCCGAGCAATTTGACAGTGGGATCGTGTAGCCGGTTACGTCGGTCTGGATTGCCCTTTCCCTTGGCGTACATATCGAGCACCTGATCCCTGGAGACCACGCCGTAACTACCCATGGCGACGAAATCGCCGGCGCAGTACTCCTTGAAAAACGTCTCGTCGTAGGCCGCGTCGGCGTCCAGCATCCGTTGTTCGATTTCCAGCAGTGTTGTTTCGATCTCGCTCATCCCTGCGAACCTTTCTGGGAAGCACCTGGCGGGCATTGCCGACGCTAGCCGCTGTACCTGACATCCCCTGGCAGGTACGTGCGGTGTCAGGGCCTATTATTTAGGCGAGCGTCTAATCAAGGGCTGGAGGAGTCGCCGGTGGAGTGCTGTGCGCCGATCGTTCGCGAGCCGCTGTCCGAGCCGGATACGGCCGAGTTGGTGGTGCTGCTCAAGGCGGTCGCCGATCCGGTGCGGCTGCGGTTGCTGTCGATGATCGGGTCCCACGCGGGCGGCGAGGCGTGCGTGTGCGATCTGACCGATGCCTTCGAGTTGACCGCCCCGACCATCTCCCACCACCTGAAGGTGCTGCGGACCGCTGGGCTGATCGATGGGGAGCGGCGCGGGACCTGGGTGTACTACCGGATCGTTCCGGAGGTCGTGGCGCGGCTCGGCGAGTTGTTCAGTCCCCTGAGCAGACCGAAGGCCCCGTCAGAGATCTGACGGGGCCTTCGGCTGACGAGTGCGTACCGGTGTGCGTGTCGCCTCTCGGCGAAAGGCGCAACGCGGCTCCAGCCGAACGGTATTCCGCGAAGGCGATAGGTGAGGCCCGGGGACACTGGGCACACCGGCCACGAATGATGTAACCGTCGTCAGGCGCCGGATGTTCCCGGGGCCAGCAATTCGATGGAGCGCAGCCAGGCTGTCCTGTCGGGGGCCGCGGAGACGACGATCAGCTCGTCGGCCTGGGCCTGCTTGGCGAAGCGGTCGAGGTAGTCCCGCACCTCGGCGGCGGTTCCGATGGCGGAGTACTTGGCCATCTGCAGGATCTGCTGCCCGGCGGGCGAGGCCAGGACGAGGTCGGCCTCCTCCTGGGTGAACGTCTGGCCGCGGCCGAGGAACCGGCTCACCCGGGTGCGCTTCATGGCCAGGAACTGCGCCTCCGCCTCGTCCGTGGTGTCCGCCGCGATGACGTTGACACCGGCGATGACGTACGGCTGCGCCAACTGCTCGGACGGCTGGAACTCGCGCCGGTAGAGCGCGACGGCGTCCTCCAGCGCGGCCGGGGCGAAGTGGGAGGCGAAGGCGTACGGGAGACCGAGGGTGGCGGCGAGCTTGGCGCCGAACAGGGACGAGCCGAGGATGTAGAGCGGCACGTCGGTGCCCTTGCCCGGGGTCGCGTCCACGCCCGGGATGCGGGACTGGCCCGTCAGGTAGCCCTGGAGTTCCAGGACGTCCTGCGGGAAGTCGTCGGAGGAGGCCGGGTTGCGGCGCATGGCCCGCATGGTCTGCTGGTCGCTGCCCGGCGCCCGGCCGAGGCCGAGGTCGATGCGCCCCGGATGCAGGGTTTCGAGCGTGCCGAACTGTTCGGCGATGGTCAGCGGGGCGTGGTTGGGCAGCATGATGCCGCCGGCCCCGAGACGGATCGTTTGGGTCTGTGCGGCCACGTGGGCTATGAGGACACTGGTGGCGGAGGAGGCGATGGAGGGCATGTTGTGGTGCTCGGCGTACCAGATCCGTTGGTAGCCCCACTCCTCCGCACGCTGCGCCAGGGTCACGCTGGCGCGGAAGCTGTCGCCCGCCGTCTCCCCTTCGCCGATGTGTGCAAGGTCAAGGATGGAGAGCGGAAGAGCCATGAGACGTGCAACCGCGAACCCGTCCTGGTTATTTCGGAAACCGAACGGAGTTCAAGAGAGTTACCTCGGCGGCCAGTATTCCTGCCCCGAAAGCTGGGCGAGCATGGGTCGGCTGAACACGGGGATCCGTTTTAGGGGGGATCGCGAGTGCGTAATGACGGTTCGTTACCCAGCTATGAGCAGCTCTTCGGCGACCTCGACTTCTGGGAGGGCGACGAGGCCCGGTCGGTCTACTCGCCGGCCGCCTATCTGGTAGATCTCCTTCGGCTGCTGGAGGGCGCCTTCCGGGATCCGAGTCTGCTGGCGCGACGTCCTGATCTGGGGAGGATCCCGCTCGATGCCGAGCACACGTTCACCGAGTCGCCCTACCTCGACATCGTCAACGAGGTGCTGGAGACGGTCGTCGGGAGCGAGCCGTACGAGAGGCTGCGGGCGGCCCGCCACCCGTTCGGCCTGCCGTTCTCGCTGGTGGCCGAGCAGTTCAGGATGTACCTGCGCCATCTCAAGGTCGCGCCGGAGGAGTTCTACCGGCTGTTCGCCCCGGATGTGGATCCCGACGTGGTCGCGAGGTTGTCTCTCGCGCTCTCGGCCGAGGACGTCGAGGTCGTGACGGTCTCGGTCACCTCGGAAGCCGAGCTCGGAGCCGATTACGGGCTCGGCGCGGACGAGCCCCTCAGCGTGCTGGAGGACGTCGAGCGGTTCCGGCGGGCGACCGGGCTGTCCACGGCCGGGGTACGCGAGCTGGTGTACCAGAGCGAGGACCGGCCGGCGTCCTTCGTCAACCAGGACCAGGCCCCCGTGACCATGTCCGCCGACGGGCGGCGGCTCGTCGGTGGGGGGTTCGCGTGGTTCGAGCGGGTCAACAGGTTCGTCCGGCTGGCCCGCAAGACCGGCCTGACCATGACCGACCTCGACCGGGTGCTCACCACGTGCTGCGAGAGCCGGCTGGACCCGGCGGCGCTGCGTACCATCGCCGTGGTCGTGTTCCTCCAGCGCGGCTACGAGCTGACCGTCGACGAGGTGTGCGGCCTGGCCGTGCCGATCAGGCCGGCCGAGTTCGAGGATCTGCCCGACGTGTCGGGGGACATCCTGGCCACGCACAACAAGGAGTACCGGCGCCGGCTGGCCCGCTCCATCGAGACGGCCGAGAGCGACATCGTCGACGTCGTGCTGCGCTACCGGGAGAGGTACTCCGCGCTGGAGCCGAGCCCGTTCGACCGGGGGGAGATCGGGCTGCCCGCGATCGCGTTGCTGCAGCGGGCCGGGCGGCTGGCCGGGGCGCTCGGGTTCTCCGTCGGTGAGCTGTTCGACCTGCTGGAGGTGCTGGAGAGCGATCCGTCGCAGCAGAGGTACACGACGTTCCCGATCCTCGGAGGTACGGAGCCGCGGATCCGGGACTGCTACCGGATCCTTGAGGGCTCGGACGTGGCGTCGAGCCTGTGGCTGGCGCAGACGCTGCTCGCCGTCGGGCGCTGGATGCAGGCCGGCGGGTTCAGCGGGCGGGAGCTGACCGACATCCTCGGTGGCGGGACACCGGCCGACGAGGACCAGATAGCCGTGCTCGACGGCGTCAACCGGCGGTTCGAGTCGGTCGCGATGACGCCCGGCCTGTTCGTGTCGTCCCGGTTCGGCGAACGGGCCGCCCAGGTGCTCTACGACGTCCTGGCCGCGGACGACGACGGCGTCGTCTCCGGCCGGGACGAACGCCTGCTCCGCCTCGACCCGGCCAAGGTCCGGGAGACCGCCTACGACGCCGTCACCGGTCTCGGGCTGATCGTCAAGGAGGACTTCGCCGGCCTGGGGCTGGACGAGCGGCTGACGGCGAAGATCTTCGCCAACCTGGTCTTCGCCGGCCGTCTCCAGAGTGACGGCGCGCTCGTCGCGGACGGGCTGCCCGGGGCCACGGAAGAGCTGCGGCTGGCGAGGGACTTCAGCTCGTTCGGCGAGGCGCTGTTCAAACTGATCAGCAGTGTCGGCAACGGCACCTCGTCCTTCTTCCCCTCCGACCTGGCCTCCCTCGGTGACCTGAGCGAGGAGCGGCAGGCCGAGCTGTACGACAACCTGATCTTCAACGGCTACATCGACAGCGACGGCGAAGTAGGCGATCCCGGGTTCTTCGCCGACGAGGCGAACGCCGGGCGGTTCATGGTCAACGCGGAGCTCGACGACGTCGCGCCGGCCGTCCTGGCCGAGCTGCTCGACCGGGTCGAGTGGTTCGGGCGGGAGCGGCTCGCGCTCGATCCCACGATCTTCGCCGAGCTGCGGGTGGACGAGGTGGCGCTGCTGGAGAGCCTGCGGTTCAACGGCTACCTCGACGAAGAGGGCGTCTATCTCGACAAGGTCGCGCTGGCGGGGCTCGGGCCGGCGGACTTCGGGCTGGCGCTGGAGTTCTACCCGCGGCGACGGCCCATCCTCGACGCGATGAAGGAGCAGATCGCGGCGTTCGAGAGGGAGACGTACACCTTCACACCCGACGACTTCGTGGACGTCGCCGACGACGCGATCGCCCAGCGGGTGATCGACGCCCTCGAAGGCGCCTACACCCATGAGGGGCGGCTGCTCGACGAGGCCGCCGAGATCGACCTGGGGGACGGGTTCCGGCCCGCCGAGCAGGCGATCGTCGCCGGCCGGATCGCGGAGATCCGCGAAGACGAGCAGCCGTACCGCCTCGACCTCCAGGCGGTCACCGAGCTGGGCTTCGACGACGACGAGCGGGTCCGCCTCGTGCGGGTGCTCGTCGCGGCCGGGCACCTCGACGAGGAGCTGGCCGTACCCGAGGACCGGATCGACTACTTCCGCAACGCGAGCAACGCGCTCGGCTTCGAGCTCCCGGGGCTGGAGGACTACGCCACGGAGCTGTTCTTCCTGCTGCACCCCGTGGCCAAGGAGCTCGCCGCGGCGGTCAACGAGATCACGGACACGCTGCAGGAGCAGGCCGGACAGCAGCAGGCCGCGTTGTGGGCGGTGCTCGCCGACTCGTTCGGCGTGCCCGCGGCGACGGCCGAGGCCATCTGCGTCGCGGTGACCGGCGGCGTGCGGGAGTCGCTCGACGTGCTGGCCGCGCCGGCGCTCGTCGCGGCCGTGGAGACCGGCGAGGTCACGGCCGTGCCGCCGGATCCGCACTTCCGGCAGGCGTACCGGCGGATCCGGCGCTTCGCGGTGCTCGCGGCGAAGCTCGGCCTGGACCCCACCGAGGTGGCCGTGTCCTTCCAGGACCAGGACCTGGTCGGCAAGTACCCCGAGCCGCTGGTGCTCCCGCCGGGGCTCGACCGGTTCGACGCCCTGCTGGAGAGCTCCGACGGCACCATCTACCTGTTCGGCGAAGGCGGCTACTGGACCTACGCGCGGGCCACGTACGCGCCGGCCGACCCGCGGCCGAAACCGCTCACCGAGCTGTCAACCCGGTTCACCGGCCTGACGGGCGTGGACGCGGCGTTCACGCACCCCGACGGCACCGAGTGGATCATCGGCCACGGCGGCGACGGCGTCTCACACGCCTTCGTCAGGGAGCGGGGCGGCACCCGCTGGGCGGCGAAGGAGCAGGTCTGGGGGAAGGTCAGGAACAACTTCGACGACCCCCGGCGGATCGACAGCGCGTTCGTGGACGAGGACGGCAAGACGTATCTCTTCTCCGGCGACCAGTACGTCCGCTACACGACCACCGATTACACGGTGGTCGACGAAGGCTATCCCCGGGGCATCGACGAGTGGTGGGAGGGGGAGGGCCACGACACCCCGCTGCCTGCGGCGTTCAAGAAGTCGGTCGACGCCTCCTTCCAGGACCGCGACGGCCGGATCCACCTCTTCGCGGGACAGCGTTACCTCGCGGTCGGGGGCGCGGACCAGGCGATCGCCGACCGGTGGGGGCGGGTCCGCAACACCTTCGACGGCGCGGAACAAGTGGACGCGGCCTACGCCGACGCGAGCGGCTACCACCTGTTCGCCGGCAACCAGGTCATCCGCTATTCCGGCAGCATCGAGAACGACGACGTCCGCGTGGACGACGGCTACCCACGGCGGATCGAGTCGCGCTACCCCGGCATCCCCGGGCAGTTCGAATCGGGCGTCGAGGCGGCCTTCGCCGACGGGGACGGGGTCGTCCACCTGTTCAAGGACGGCCGGACGGCCAAGGGCGACAGCGCCGCCGTCCCGACGGCCGAGCGCTGGGGCGTGCCCGCGCCCGTGCTGCCCAGCGGTACGGTCGACGCCGCGTTCACCGGGCTGGACGGGAAGACCTACCTGTTCAGCGGCGGGAGATACCTCAGATACTCCGGCGCCGACTACTCCGTCGTGGATCTCGGCTACCCGCGCGCGATCGCCGCCGACTGGGGCGGGCTGCGCGAGGTGGGCACCTCGTTCGTCATGGACGGCAAGACGTACCTGTTCGGCACCGGCGGCGAGCTCTTCGACGTGCCGCTGGAGCAGGAGGGCGAGCTGAACGCCGGCCGCCTGTCACCCGCGCTGCGGCGGCGGTTCGTGGAGCACGGACTCACCTTCGCGGACGGCGTGACCGTCAGCGGCACGGCCACGGACTGGCACGTCGTCACCGAGCAGCGGATCGACGTCACGCTAGTCCGCGAGGCGCGGCGGATCAGGGTCCAAGCCGACGCGGGCCACTTCTACGTCCGCTATTCGACCAGGAACTACGCCACCCCGGACCCCGGCTATCCCAAGCCGGTAGCCGACAACTGGTGGAACCTGCCCGCGACGCTGGCGGACGACCCCGCCTTCACCACGATCGACGCCGTCTTCAGCGCCGGGGACGGCCAGACGTACCTCTTCTCCGGTGACCGTTTCGTGGTGTTCGACCACCGGCACCGCTGGTGGTCCGAGCCCCGCACGCTGCGGGAGCACTGGGACAGCATCCCGTTCGCCAGGGTCGACGCCGCCTTCGTCGGCAAGGACGGCAGGACGTACGTGTTCTCGGGCGACCGGTACGCCCGCTACTCGACCGGCGACTACACCAGGATCGACGACCGTTATCCGGCCACCGTCTCGGCGTTCTGGGGCAACGTGGTCAGCAACCTGGCCAGGACGGGCCGGGTCGACGCCACGCTGGTCATGGACGCGACGGAGCTGGTCGAGGGCGTCGAGGTGACCCGTACGTACACGTACCTGTTCTCCGGGAACCAGTACGTACGGTACGAGGGCCACGACTACACGACCGTGCAGGAGGGCTACCCGCGCGCGCTCGCGGACCTGTCCCGGGAGCCGAGGCTGGGCAGGCTGAGCGTCCCGCTCGACGGGGTGGACGCGGCCTTCGCCGACCGGCGCAACGTCTACCTGTTCAGGGGCACGTGGTGCCATGTCGTCTCCAGCGAGCTGTACCGGCGCTACGACGACCTCCCGCAGGTGAGCTGTGCCTTCATCGAGGACGGCTCGGTGCTGGTCGAGGGGCCGGACGGCTGGCGCCGGTTGTCCGCGATCGAGGGGACGGCCGTCACGGCGACGCCGGTCCGGCCGCGTATGCTGCGCCCGGTGCCGGAGGAGTTCAGGACCGGGCTGGACGCCGTCCTGGAGGGCGCCGACGGCAACACGTACCTGTTCAAGGGCCAGACCTGCGTCAACACCCACCTGAACCGCGCGTACCCGCTCACGGAGGAGTGGGGCAGACCCCGTAACACGATTTATCAGGACAACGCGGTGGATGCGGCGTTTGTTGGCCAGGACGGGAAGACCTATCTGTTCAGCGGCGATCAGTTCGTCGTCTACACCGGCACCGGCGACACCATCGACGGGGACCCGCGGCCCATCGGCGAGCACTGGGCCGGGCTGACCGGCGTGGCGCTCGCCTACGTGCGTGACGGCAAGACCTATGTGTTCGAGCCGCCGGATGACGACGGCATGCTGCGCTACCTCGTCTATTCGGGGGAGGACTACCGGCAGCCCGACGACGGCTACCCCATGGTCACGGACGCCGGCTTCTGGGAGATCCCCGCCGCATACCGAGACGATGACGTCACGGTGCCTGACGCGGTGCTGTTCGACGGCGACACCATGCTCCTGCTGCACGGGGAGCGGTGCGTGCCGTTCGACGAGGCGACCCGGCAGTGGTCGTACCCCCGGCCGATCGGGCGGATCTGGCCGGACTTCGGCCGTGGCCTGGAGCCGGGCGACGCCCTCAGGACCGCGTTCACCGCGGCCGACGGCGCGACGTACTTCTTCTTCGAGGACAGTTATGTCCGCCACGCCGACCACGCCTTCTCGCCGCCCGCCCCGATCCGCGACCGGTGGGGCCGCGCGCTCCACCCCTTCACCACAGTCGACGCCGCCTGCGTGTGCGGGGACGAGACCACGTTTTTGTTCTCGGGCGACCAGTACGTCCGCTACACCGGCTCCGAATACCGCTACGTGGACCCCGGCTACCCGAAGAAGATCGTCGGGAACCTGCGTCAGGAGGAGGCGTTCACCGGCCTGACCGAGGCCTTCGACGAAGCGGTCACGGACCGGGCGCTGGACGCGGTGCTCGCCAACCGGCGCAACGTGTACCTGTTCGTGGCCGGCGCCTGCCACGTCGGGTCCGCGACGGCCGAGGCCGACTACGACCTCGAACTGCTCGGCAGCGTGCGCAACACGCTCGTGGAGCGCCAGAAGGTCGACGCGGCACTGGTCAGGGGCCCGCACACGTTCCTGTTCTCCGGCGATCAGTACGTCCGCTATTCGGGCACCGAGTACGACACCGCCGATGACGGCTACCCCCGGACGATCGACGGCTCGCTCAGCGCGGATCTGGATCTCCCGGCCCTGCCCGACGCGTTCGCGGACGGGTTCGACGCGGCCTTCCGGGGGCTCGACGGCGGAACGTACCTGTTCAAGGGCGCCCGATACCTGCGTGCGGACCGGACCGAGCCGGACCAGCCGGTCAACAGCCTGTGGGGCAAGGTGGGCAACGCGTTCGCCGACGGGCAGGGCATCGACGCCGCCTTCGCCGCGCCGACCGGCGAGCTGTACGCCTTCAAGAACGCCCAGTACATCCGATACCAGCCGGGCGACCTGGAATACGTCGCCACCGGCTACCCCCGGACCGTCAAGGACGACTGGGGCGACCTGCCCGCCGCCTTCGAACAGGCGGGACCCGACGGCGCCTTCGTCTTCGAGGGCCGGACGTACCTGCTCAGGGGCGACGAGTACGTCCGCTACTCGGGCGCCTACGACGCCGTGGACCGCACCTTCCCGCAGCCGATCAAGCACCGCTGGTCGGACACCGCCGACTACCGGCTGAGCGATCTGCGGACCATCGCCGGCTTCGTCGAGCTGGCCCGCTCGCGTCCTGACGGCCTGGCCGCGTTCCTGCTGAACGGCCCGGCGGCCGTCGAGGACCCGTACCGCTACCTGGCGGACCTGTTCGGCTGGGACGCCGACGAGCTGCGGTGGGCCAAGCGCAACGCCGCCCTCCTGATGGCGGGCACGCCGGAGGAGGACCGCTTCGAGATCGAGTTCGTGCTGAAGCTGGTCGAGGTGTTCGAGGTCGCCGGCACGTTCGACACGGGACCGTCCACGCTCTACACCGACGTCTGGTCCCGCGTCTTCGGCGCGACCGCCGCGCCCGAGGCCGCCGACACCGCCCTGTACGGCCTGCTCGAACGGATGTACGCCCCGCAGGACTGGGCCACGCTGTCGGGACGGCTCCACGACGAGCTGAACCTGCTCAAGCGTGACGCCCTGGCCCCGTCGGCGATCACCCGGCTGGACGGCTTCAGGTCCACCCGCGACCTGTACGAGAAGTACCTGATCGACGCGGACATGGGCGGGGCCGGCCGGACCTCGCGCATCAGGGAGGCCATCGCGGCCACGCAGCTCTTCGTGCACCGCTACCTCCTCGACCTGGAGCCGGTCACCCTCCCGGCGGGCCGGGACGAGGACGAGGTCAGGCGGCGGCTGAAGACGTGGTGGGGGTGGATGAAGAACTACCGGCTCTGGGAGGCCAACCGGAAGGTCTTCCTCTACCCCGAGAACTACCTGCGCCCCGAGCTCCGCTCCGGCAAGACGCCCGCGTTCGAGGAGCTGGAGAGCGACCTGCTGCAGGGCGAGATCACGCAGGAGACCGTGCAGCGGGTCTACAAGAAGTACCTGGACGAGTACACGGAGGTCTCCAGGCTGGCGATCGCCGGCGGGTACGTCTACCCCGAGGACGGGGCCGACGAGGGCACCCGGCGGCTGGTCCTGTTCGGCCGGACGAGGACCGAACCGCGGCGCTACTACTACCGGGGCGCGGAGTTCAGGGACGGCGAGAAGCTCTCCGCCACCTGGGAGCCGTGGCTCAAGGTGGACGTCCAGATCGACGCCGAGCGGGTGCACCCGGTGCACGCCTTCGGCCGCGTGTTCGTCTTCTGGACGGTCGTGGAGACGGTCGCGCCCGCGAACACGTCCCGCACGGCCATCGTGGCCACGAAGACCGGCGACACCCAGCACGTCAAGGCCCCGGAGACGCCGCACCGCGTCAAGATCTACTACTCCTTCCGCAACCTGAACGGGGAATGGGGTGCCGCGCAACCGCTGGCCGCCGACGACGTCAAGCAAGGGCGGATCACCGAGGTCCGGCTCTACGTGCAGGCGTCGAGAACGGTGCCGGGCGGGCCGGACGGCCTGCACGACTCGATCGTCGTCACCTGCTCCTACAAGGTGGTGAAGCTCGCCGACCCCGCCGCGACCGGGCCGGAGGCCGAGCGCGAGGTGACCGTCTCGGACGGGTCGGCGTTCGCGCTCACGCCCGAGCTGTACGCGGTCAAGGCGGACGGCGTGGACGAGCCCCCGATCGCCGTGCGACTGGACAGGATCTTCGCCGAGCCCGGTACCAGCTCGGTCGACGAGGCCGGGGCGGTCCGGTTCAACATGCCGGCCGGGACCCAGGACCGGCCGTGGCTGAGCGTCGACCACAAGGGCGGCAGCTTCCTGTGCCGGCCGGTGACCGCATCGGAGGAGGAGGACGAGCCGCTCACGCTGAGCGGCAACGACGACGGGCTGCCGAAGTGGAAGCGGATCGACGCCGCGTTCGAGCTGCGCGGCGGGCCGCGCTGCTTCTTCGACAACACGCGCAAGATCTTCAAGCTCGGCACCCAGGCCATGAGCCTGACCAGGGACCGGTGGGGGATCGTCGGCACCGGCCTGCTCAGGAACGGCGTCGTCGACGCCGTCCTCGTGCGTGGCGGGCACAGCTACGTGTTCTCCGGCTCCGAGTACTACCGGTATTCGGGCGAGCCGTTCGGGCCGCTCGACACCGGATACCCGAAGCAGATCGCGACCAACGCCGAGAGCCTGCCGAACTGGCAGAAGGTGGACGCCGCGTTCACGCTCGACGGAAAGGAGTACTTCCTCTCCCTCGACCAGAACGAGTACGTCGACTCATCCAACCTCCGCGACCGCAAGCGGATCGACCGCCGCTGGCACCTGCCCAAGGGCACCACCATGGACTCGGCCTTCGTCCAGGACGAGCGCCTCTACGTCTTCGCGGGTGACCAGTACATCCGCTTCATCGCCGACCACCCCGACGAGGAACTCCAGCCGCTGAGCGAGAACACGGAGGGCCTGCCCCAGAGCGGCCCGGTGGACGCGGCGTTCTCCTACCAGGACGGCGCCTACTTCTTCGACAACACGGCGGGCACCTACCTCGCCCGGGACGGCCGGACCTACGAGAGCAGGGAGCTCGGTCGCATACCCACGGCCATCACCACGACCGGGACCGTCGACGCCGCTTATCTCGATGGCGGCAGGCTCTATCTGACCAGCGGCCTGGAGCTGGTCCGCTACACGCTCCCCGAGGACGGAACCGTTCCCGACTTCATCGACGACGGCTACCCGAAGGAGATGAAGCGTCCGGTCCACGCCGTGATCCAGCGGAACCGGCAGCGGTACGTCCTCGGCGCGAGCGAGTACGCCGTTCTGGAGCCCAAACAGGAGCCGACGGGAGAGCTGGTGTACCGGCCGGTCCCCGGCAACTGGGGCGGCCTGCCCGTCGGGTTCCAGCCCAAGTTCACCGGCGCGCTCGACGGCGGCAAGCTGTACCTGTTCCTCGGCGACGAGTACGCCGCTTACCCGTCGGATTCGACGATCCAGCGGCCGTACGAGTTCGCCGGGCTGCCGCACGAGATCGTCCGGCTGACGTCGAGCACGGCCTACCGGCTGAACAAGGAGCTGCTGACCGGTGGCGTGGCGGCCCTGCTGGCCCCCGAGACGCAGGAGATGGACGAGCTGCCCGCGTTCAGCGTCACGGATTCCGACGCGACCACCATCAAAGTGGTCGAGGCACAGGTGGCCGCGATGCCGACCAGCTCGCACCTCGACTTCCAGAGCGCCAACGGCCTCTACTACTGGGAGATCTTCTTCCACGCCCCGCTGCTCATCGCGCAGGCGCTGAACAACGCCCAGCGCTTCGAGGACGCGCGGATCTGGTACGAGTACGTCTTCGACCCGACGGAACGGGCGAGGTACTGGCGGTTCCTGCCGTTCCTGGCGATTGACGTACAGGCGCTGGTCGACCGCTGCCGCGCCGAGCTGGGCCTCGCCGGCTCGGACGTCGCGACCCGGCTCGAACCGACCCTCGCCGGGCTGGAGGCGCTGGTCCCGGTCTTCCAGCAGGTCCGCGGCCTCGAATCGGGGGAGGAGGATTTCCTGGCCGAGCTCGCGGGCGACCGGCTGAAGGAGATCGGGAAGACGCTGGCGGCCCTGCCGGGGACGTCCGGCCTGCGGGAGCGGATCGCCATGATCGCCTCGCTCCGGCGGCAGTACGACCTCATGGGCGACCGCGAGAAGCTGATCACGGCGTACATGGACGATCCGTTCGACCCGCACGCGATCGCGGAGCTGCGCCCGGCCGCCTACCGCCGCGCCGTGGTGATGGCCTACATCGACAACCTGCTCGACTGGGGCGACCTGCTCTTCCGCCAGTACACGGCGGAGAGCGTCGACGAGGCCAGGATGCTCTACATCTTCGCCTATGACCTGCTCGGCGAGCGGCCGGACAGCCTCGGGCCGCGCCCGCTGCCGGCCACGCGGAGCTACGACGACCTCGGTCAGCTCGCGCTGGACGAGCTGGACGACGACCTGAAGGCGCTGACCGCCGGGGGAGAGCTGCTGACCGGGCCCGGCGAGGTGCACGAGAGCGTCGCGAGCCCCTACTTCTACGTGCCGGAGAACAGCGTCTTCTTCGACTACTGGACCCGCGTCGAGGACCGGCTGCGGAAGATCAGGCAGTCGCTCGACATCATGGGCGTCAGCCGGCCGCTGCCGCTGTTCGAGCCGCCGGTCGATGCCATGGCGCTGGTCCGCGGCGCCGCCTCCGGAGTCCCGCTCGACCAGCTCGCGCAGGGCGTGACGGCGCCGGTCCCGCACTACCGCTTCGCCTTCGTGTTCAGGAAGGCCCAGGACCTCGCCGACAAGGTACGGCAGTTCGGCAACGACCTGCTCAGCGTGCTGGAGCGGCGCGACGCGGAGGAGCTCGCCCTGCTGCAGAACCGGCAGGAGGGCACGATCCTGGCCCTGACGCGCGGTATCAAGGAGGCGCAGATCGACGCCGCCACGGAGAGCCTGGCCGAGGCGGAGGCGAGCAGGGATGGCGCGACCGCGCGGGTGCAGCACTACGAGAAGCTGATCGCCGACGGGATCTCGCAGCTCCAGAAGGACCAGCTCGACCGGATGAAGCGGGGCTCCGACGCGCACTTCGTCGCGGGCGGCCTGAAGATCGGCGCGGCCATCGCGCTGGGCGCGCCGCAGGCACTGCTCGGCCCGTTCATCTTCGGTACGGAGTGGGGCGGCAAGCAGGTCGGTGACGCGCTCGACAAGGTGGCGGAGGTCTCCTCGACGCTGGCCGAGGGATTCAGCACGCTCGGCGAGCTGCTCGGCGTGCGGTCCGAGCAGGAGAGGGCGGCCCAGGACTGGAGTCTCCAGCTCGGCATGGCCAGGAGTGACGTGACCCAGCTCGGCCACCAGGTGGCCGCCGCCCAGCTCCAGGTGACGATCGCCAGGCGCGAGCTCGACGTCGTGACGCAGGAGATCGCGAACCAGGAGTCGGTCGCCGCGTTCATGGCGGACAAGTTCGCGGGCGCCCAGCTCTATCACTGGATGGCCGGGCGGATGTCCGGGCTGTACTTCCAGACGTACAACCTGGCGTACGAGATGGCGCGGTCCGCCGAACGGGCCTTCCAGTTCGAGCGGGGGGTCACCAACGGCGACGGCGGCTACATCCAGCCGAGGTACTGGGAGAGCCTGCGCAACGGCCTGCTCGCCGGCGACAGTCTCGGCTTCGACCTGGAACGGCTCGGCAGGGCGTACGTCGACACCGACGGCCGCGGGATGGAGATCACCAAGAAGGTGTCGCTGCTGGACCTGGACCCGCTCGCCCTGCTGGCCCTGCGGGGCGAGGGCCGCTGCGAGTTCGCGCTGACGGAGGCGCTGTTCGACCGGGACTTTCCCGGGCATTTCCGGCGCCGGATCCGGACGCTGTCGGTAGCGTTCCAGGGTGCGGACGGGCCGCTCGGTGTCTACGCGACGCTGACGCAGCTCGACAGCAAGACCGTATTGGCGGCCGACCCGAAGGCGGTGAAGTTCCTGCTCGATCCGAAGGGCGCGCCGCCGGACACGCTGCGCGCGGACTGGCGCTCCGGCCAGCAGATCGCGCTGTCGGACATCGAGGAGTACAAGGAGAACAACGGGCTGTTCGAGCTGCGCATGGACGACGACCGCTACCTGCCGTTCGAGGGCACGGGCGCGATCTCGCGATGGCGGCTGCGGCTCTCGGGCCCGGCCCCGGCCGACCTGGGCGACGTGGTCGTCACCGTCAAGTACACCGCGGACCAGGGCGGGGACGCCTTCGCGAACGCGGTCAAGGGCATGCTCAAGCCGTATCCGGCGGCCCGCTACTTCGACGTGGCGCGCGAGTTCCCCGGTGAGTGGGCGGAGTTCCAGGAGGGCGAGGACGACCGGCTCGTCCTGTCGTTCACGCAGGACCGGTTCCCCGCCATGAGCGGGCGTCAGATCACCGGCATCTTCCCCAGGTACGAACTGGCCGGGAGCGGTTCGGTGCGCTTCCTGCTCAACGGCGACAAGAGGCTCGCGCTCAACGACGGCAAGCTCCTGCGCACCGTGGGGCTCAGCGTCGGCGGGAACCCGTGGACCCTCGTCCTGGAGGGCGACAAGACGGTCCTCACCGATCTCGGCCTGGTGCTCACGTATCGGGCGAGCGTCCAATGAGGCACCTCATGGCGGTCTTCGCCCTGCTGCTGATCGCGGCCTGCGGGAGCTCCCCGCCGGCCGCCGATCCGGTCAACGCCGAGGACGTGATGTTCGTGCAGATGATGGTCCAGCATCACCGCCAGGGCATCGAGATCGCCGGCGTGGCCGCCGGCCGGGCGACCACGCCGGAGGTGCGGACGCTGGCGGCGGCGATCGAGAGCACGCAGCAGGACGAGGTCGAGATGATGCTGCGCTGGCTGTACGAGTGGGGTCAGCCGCTGACGGCCGCGAAGGGAGCGCACGACCACCACGGCGGGATGCCCGAGACCGACCGCAAGCAGATCGCCGCGCTGCGCAGGTCGAAGAGCTTCGAGCGGGACTTCCTCAACCTGCTGATCGCCCACCAGGACGACGCCGTGCAGCTGGCCACCGGCGAGGAGGCCGGCGGCGCCAGTCCCAGGGTCAAGACGTGGGCCGGTCAGGTGGAGACGTCCCGGAGGGGTCAGGTGAAAATGATGCTGGACCTGCTCAAGCGCTGAACCTCATGGCGGAGCCGCGCATCCCCCCGGAAAAATACTCGCCTCATCAGACGATGGACGGCAGTCGCCGCGAGTGATTAGATGACTTGATATGTCCGAGGTAACGCGGCCAAGCCTTTCCGACGCTCTGACCGAGCGCATGCTGGAGCTCATCCGTACAGGTGGGCACCGGCCGGGCGACAGGCTGCCCTCGACCAGGGAGCTCTCCCAGCGTTTCGCCGTCACCACCCCGACGCTGCGTGAAGCGCTGCGCAGGCTCGAGGCCACCGGGGCCATCGAGATGCGGCATGGTTCCGGCATCTATGTCGGAGCCGACATCGAGCGGCTCGTGCTCCCGAACCCCAACATGCGGGACATGCGCGGCGCCCAGCTCCTCGAGCTTCTCGGCGCGCGCATCGTCATCGAGCCGCCGCTGGCCGCACTGGCCGCGGGGCGCGCGACCGGCGAGGAACTGGCCGCGCTCCAACGCGTGCTCGTGGACGCCGCCAGGCACCTGCGCGGCCAGGACGCCGAACTGCACGACGCCAACATGACCTTCCACCGGGCGACCGCCCGGCTGGCGGGCAACCGCGTGCTGCACGAGGTGGTCGACTCGCTGCTGACCGTCCACGGTCCCGAGCAGCGGGAAATACTGCAGATCTTCGACGACCGGCGCCGTGACTACGACGAGCACCTGGCGATCCTGGAGGCCATCGAGGCGCGTGACGCCGCGGCGGCCGAGGAACGGATGCGCGCTCACCTGGTGGACGTCAAGACCGTAATAGAGCAGAGGCTGCAACACCCCCCCAAGTGAAACAAGGAGGCCGGGGCATGATCCGGTCACGCGTTGCCACGCTCGGCGTGGCAGCCCTCTTTCTCGCCGCCTGTGGCGGCAATACCGAGGCGCCGCAGAAGAAGTCCGAACTGTCGCTGTACAACGACAAGGGCGCGTGGAGCAAGTACTTCGACGAGATGGGCGCTCTGTCGAAGCAGCAGATCAGCTTAGGCATGAAGCCGGTCGGCTACACCGATTCGGCCCAGTACCAGGCGTTCATCAAGGCGTCGTTCCGGACGAACGTCAAACCCGACCTGTTCACCTGGCAGACCGGGGGGATGCTCGAAGAGATCGTCAAGCAGAAGCAGGTGGCCGACACCACCTCCATCTGGCAGGAGGCGATCAAGGCCGGCGATCTGTCACAGGACCTGGCGCCCTATTACACGGTCGGCGGCAAGCAGTACTGCGTGCCGATGAACGTCGCCTACTGGGGCATGTTCTACAACAAGAAGATCTTCGACAAGTACGGCCTCCAGCCGCCCACCACGTGGGACGAGCTGGTCAAGGTGGCCGACACCCTGAAGAAGAACGACGTCAAGGCCTTCTACCACACCAGCGTGCTGTTCTCCTTCGTCTGGTTCGAGCAGCTCATGGCCGGCATGGACCCCGACCTGTACGACCGCCTGTCCACGGGCAAGGCCAAGTACACCGACCCCGGCGTGGTCCAGGTGATGGAGAAGTGGAAGCAGCTCATCGACGCCGGATATTTCATCAACCCTGGTGACAAAACCGACCCGGGGGATGTGATGAAGAACGGCAAGGCGGCGATGATCTCCTTCGGCACCTGGTTCAACACCAGCATGACCCAGCGCGACCTGAAGGCCGGCACCGACTACGGCTTCTTCGCGATCCCCAACGTGAACGCCGCGCTGCCCAAGACCTCGATGATCTTCGAGAGCGGCCCGCTCTGCTCGCTGACCAAGGCGGCCGACCCCGAGGCCAGCCAGAAGTACCTCAAGTGGTGGACCACGCAGCCGGCCCAGGACAAGTGGGCCACGACCCGCGGCGACGTCAGCGCCAACCCCAAGGTGACGATCAAGGACGAGGCGCTCGGCCAGGTCACCAAGGACGCGGGCAGCGGCAAGTACCGCCTGGTCAACCGCTACTTCGAGGCCACGCCGCCGCCCATCCTGACGGCCGCGCTCGACGGCTTCAGCAAGTTCGTGACCGAGCCCGGCACCTACAAGGAAGTCCTCGACACCATCCAGAAGGCCGCCGACGACTACTGGAGCACGCACCAGTGAGCCGGCGAGGGAGCGCCGTCGCCTGGAGGAGGAGCGGCGGGAGCGAAGCGACCAGAGCGACGGGGGAAGGCGGCGGCATTGGGCGACCGAGCCCGCCTCACGGAGTGAGGCCATGAACAGGCGCGCACCTATGCTCGGCCGTTTCCGGCACGGCTATGTGGCTCCCGCTGCTCTGCTCGTCGCCGGGTTGCTCTACGTGCCGTTCCTCTGGACGGCGTACCTGAGCTTCACCAGCTATGACGGACTCGCGCCACCCGAGTGGGTCGGCCTGCGTAACTTCGGCAAGCTGCTCCAGGACCCGGCACTGATCACCTCGCTGGGCAACACGCTGCTCTGGGTGGTCGGCACGATGGCGCTGCCGGTCGGGCTCGGCCTGCTGGTGGCGGTGCTGTCGTACGACATCAAGGGCGGCGTCTGGTACCGGGTGCCGTTCATGCTGCCCTACGCGCTCAGCGGCGCCGGGCTGGCCATGGTGTGGAGCCCGATCCTGTCGCACGACGGCATCGCGAACCTGCTGCTCGGCGTCGACACCGCGTTCCTGCAGAAGGCGCCGCACAACACGATCGCCATGCTGCTGGTCTGGACCTGGCAGCAGCTCGGCGTCAACACGCTGCTGTTCGTGGTCGGGCTGCAGTCCATCCCCAAGGCGCCGATCGAGGCGGCCCGGCTCGACGGGGCCTCCGGGTGGCAGCTGTTCCGGCATGTCATCTGGCCGCTGATGGCGCCGCTCACCGCGGTCGTGGTGGGGCTGGCGCTGGTGGCGAGCCTGAAGACGTTCGACATCGTCTGGGTACTGACCCAAGGTGGCCCCGGACGCAACTCCGAGACGCTCGCGGTGACCATGTACAAGGACACGTTCGTGGCCAGCCAGTACGGGTACGGCGCCTCGGTGGCGGTCGTGCTCACCGTGGTCACGGGGCTGGCGTCCTACCTCTACCTCAGGAGGCAGGTGCGATGATCCGGCGTGCCGTACTGATCGTGCTCGGCCTGATCTGGCTGGGCCCGACCTACCTGCTGCTCGTCAACGCCGCGCGGCCCGCGGCGTCGTACGACCCGTCGAAGGCGTGGCAGCCGTCCGGCAGCTTCGCGCTGTTCGACAACATCTCCCGGGCCCTGGACAGCGCGAACCTGTCCGACAGCCTGGCCAGCACCGCGCTCTACAGCGTCGTGTCGCCCGCGCTCGGCGTGCTCATCGGGGCGCTGGCCGGGTACACCATCGTGGTGCTCCGGCTGCGGCACGGCTTCTGGTGGTTCCTGCTCATCTTCGGCGGCACGATCTTCCCGTCGCAGATGCTGCTCGTGCCGCTGTTCGTGGGCTACAGCGATCTCGGGCTGTACGACACCAGGGGCGGCCTGCTCCTGGTCTACACGGCGATCAACGTGCCGCTGGCCGCTTTCGTGCTGCGGAACTTCTACAGTGGAGTGGCGTTCTCGATCTTCGAGGCGGCCCGCATGGACGGCGCCACCACCTGGCGGATCTTCTGGCGCATCTACCTGCCGCTGTCGGTCAGCGCGCTGGCGGCCGTGTTCATCCTCGAGTTCACCTTCATCTGGAACGACCTGATCTTCGGTCTGACACTCACGCAGACCGAGGACGTACGGCCGGTGATGACCGCGCTGGCCGGGCTGATGACCGACGTCTACGCGGGCACCCCGGTGCCCGTGGGCCTCGCGGCGGGGCTCATGGTCTCGCTGCCGACGGTCCTGCTGTTCCTCGCCACCCAGCGGCTGTTCGCCCGTGGCCTGTCTCTAGGGAGTGTCTGATGACCAGCCGGTTGCTGCAGCGGAGCCTCGGCTCGCCCGACTACGACGGGATCAGGCAGGCGCTGCGCAACGACACCTCGACACCGGTGGTCGGCGTGCGCGGCGCGGAGGTGCGGGTCGCGGTGCTGCCGCTGTTCACCCATGACGGCCGGCAGGCGGTCCGGGTGTCGAGCACCGTGCCGCTGACGCACGTGCTGGTGGGCGAGGACAGCGCCTCCGGCACCGACGTCACGCTGCTCGTGCCCGAGGTGACCGCGCCGCGCGTGCTGACCCTGGAGTCACGCGACGACGCCGGGCTCGTCGGCTCCGCGGAGATCACGATCACCCCGCAGCGCAAGTGGAGCGTGTTCGTCGTCCATCACTCGCACCTCGACATCGGCTACACCGACCCGCAGGGCACGGTGCTCCGCCACCACCTCGACTACCTCGACGCGGCGCTCCGGCTGGCCGAGGAGACCGCCTCCTGGCCGGACGACGCCAAGTTCAGGTGGACGGTCGAGTCGTCGATGCCCGCGCTGAAGTGGCTCGACGCCCGGCCGGCCGACCAGGTCGAGAGGTTCGCCGCGCTGGCCCGCGCCGGCGTCATCGAGGTGACCGCGCTGCCGTTCCAGTTGCACACCGAAGCCTGCTCGACCGAGGAGCTCTACCGGCAGCTCCGCTTCACCACGCGGCTCAAGGAGAAGTACGGCTTCGCCACCAAGTCGGCCATGCACACCGACGTGCCGGGCGCGGTCGTCGGCGTGATCGACGCGCTGAACGCCGCCGGGGTGCGCTACCTCGCCGCGGCGCACAACTGGGCCGGGCGGTCCGTGCCGTACCTGCACGGGGGCGACAAGCTGACCCGGCCGTTCCGGTGGCGGGCGCCGAGCGGCCAGGAGGTGATCGTCTGGTTCACTGACACTCCCCACGGCATGGCGTACATGGAGGGCAACACGGTCGGGCTCACCGACTCCTACGAGCTGGCCGACGACCTGCTGCCGAGGTACCTGTCGGCGCTGGCCTCGCGCGGCTACCCCTACGGTCCCGGCACGTTCGGCTGGCAGGGCCCGGACGCGCCCCGCGAGCCGTACGAACTGGACGTCCTGCACCTGCGGGTCCAGGGCGCGCACGCCGACAACGCCGGACCGTCGATCGTGCCCGCCTCCATCGCCCGCCGGTGGAACGAGCAGTGGGCCTTCCCCCGGCTGCGGTCCGCGGTCAACAGCGACTTCTTCGAGCACGTCGAAGAGCGCTACCACGACCGCCTGGCCGTGCACGAGGGCGACTGGACCGACTGGTGGGCCGACGGGCTCGGCTCCGGCGCGCGTCCCCTCGGGTACGTACGCCGGGCGCAGTCGGCGCTGCGGGTGGCCGAGACGCTGCACACGATCGCCGGCGCCGACGCGACGGAGCAGATCGACGAGGCCTACGACAAAGTGGCGCTGTTCAACGAGCACACCTGGGGCGCGGCCAACCCCTGGGAGGACGCCGAGGAGGCGGGCGACTCGGGCGGGCTGCAGTGGACCCGCAAGTCGTCGGGCGCCTACGACGCCCAGGACGACGCGGCCGACCTGCTGCACGCCGCCGCCCGCCGGTTCGGCGCCGCGCTCTCCGACCGCGGCGCCGCCGACCCGTCGGCGCTCGCGTCCTTCGCGGTCTTCAACCCGGGGACGGCGAGCAGGACCGACGTCGTACGCGCGTTCCTGCCCCGGGACGTGGTCCAGACGGACATCCCGATCGCCCTGGTCGACGCGCGCACCGGCGAGACGGTCCCGCACCACGAGGAGTTCGTGGACCCGGCCGACTGGCCGACCAGGCCGATCGGGCGGCACCTGCACGCGGTGGTGCCGGAGGTCCCCGGCTACGGCTACGCGCGGATCGACGTCGTCAGGCGCGAGAGCCAGGCGCCCGATCCGGTCGAGCCCGACCTGGGCGGGGTGATCGAGAACGAGTTCTACCGGGTCACCTACGACGTCAGCGAAGGCGTGATCCGCTCGATCTTCGACAAGGCGGCCGGGCGGGAGCTGGTCAACGACGGCGCCGCCGCCGGTTTCGGTCAGTACGTTTATGATCGATATGCCACCGCCCCGCACTTCAACCACTTGTCCGGGCATGTCGGGGCGCACGACCGGACCCTGCTCGGTGACCGGGCGATCGGCAGGAACGCCACGATCGTCAAGGCACAGCGGACCGCCGTGGGCGAGAAGCTGGTCGTCGAGCTGCAGGGCAAGGGCGTCGACTGGCTGCGCACCACGATCGAGCTGCACAACGGCGTCGCCCGCCTCGATCTGACCTACCAGCTCGCCAAGCAGGGCACGCCGGCCAAGGAGGCCGTCTTCCTGGCCTTCCCGTTCGCCTCGGGCTCCGCGACGGCCTGGGAGCTGACCGGCGGCGTCGGCGGGCCGGACGTGCCGCGGGTGCCGGGCTCCGCCGAGTACATGCTGCCGATCAGGCACTGGATCGCCTTCGAGGACCCCGAGCTGACCGTCGCCTGGGCCACGCTGGAGGCGCCGTTGGTGCAGCTCGGCACTATCCACATGCCGTACGCGCCGTTCCCGCCGACGCTGGAGGAGGAGCCGGGCACGGTCTACTCCTGGGCGCTGAACAACATCTGGGACACGAACTTCCCCTCGCAGCAGCAGGGGGAGACCACGTTCCGCTACTCGATCATGTCGGCCCCGGGGATCGAGGGCAGGCGGCTGGGCACGCAGGCGGCCGCCGGACTGACCGACCAGTTCGTCGGCGCGCTGCTCACCAGCTCGCCCGACGCGGTCAGGTCGTTCGTCTCGGTCGACCACCCCGACGTGCTGGTCACCTCGCTCGGGCAGAAGGGCGGCAACGAGATCGTGGTACGGCTGCAGTCGCTCGCGCCCGAGCCGGTCGAGGTTACGGTCCGGCTGCCGGGGCTCCGCCACGCATCGGTGAGTGCCGGTTTGGAGCGGGAACTGAGATCATTGGTGGTTTCGGCGGAATCGGTCAAGGTACGGCTGCCCGCGTGCGGTGTGGCCGCTATTTGGGGGACGTGCGAGTGAAGATCGTTGACATTCGGGCCACCACGGTCGCCGTTCCGCTGGAGGCGCCACTCCGGCACAGCAACGGCGCCCACTGGGGCCGGTTCGTCCGCACGATCGTCGAGGTCGAGGCCGACAACGGGCTGGTCGGCCTGGGGGAGATGGGCGGAGGCGGGGAGAGCGCCGAGGCGGCGTTCAGCGCGCTCATGCCCTACCTGAGGGGACACGATCCGTTCCAGTTGGAGGCGCTGCGGTTCAAGATCGCCAACCCGACCGCGTCGCTCTACAACAACCGCACCCAGCTCCTGGCGGCCATCGAGTTCGCCTGTCTCGACCTGATCGGGCAGCAGCTCGGCGTGCCCGCCAGTGACCTGCTCGGCGGGCGGCTGCGCGACTCCGTGCCGTTCGCCTCGTACCTGTTCTATCGGTACGCGGCGGAGGGCTACACCGAGGTACGCACGCCCGACCAGCTCGTCGAGCACACCAGGCAGCTCAAGGCCGCGCACGGGTTCACCGTGCACAAGCTCAAGGGCGGGGTGTTCCCGCCGGACTTCGAGCTGGAGTGCTACCGGGCGCTCGCGGCGGCCTTCCCCGACGACCGGCTCCGCTACGACCCGAACGCGGTGCTGTCGGTGGCCGAGGGGCTGCGGTTCGGGCGGGCCATCGAAGGGCTGAACAACGAATACCTGGAGGATCCGGTCTGGGGGCTCGAAGGGCTCAGGGCCATCCGCGAGCAGGTCCGGGTGCCGCTGGCGACCAACACCGTGGTCGTCAACTTCGAGCAGCTCGCCTCCAACGTGCTGCGCCGGGCCGCCGACGTGGTGCTGCTCGACACCACGTTCTGGGGCGGGATCCGGCCGTGCGTCAAGGCGGCCGGGGTGTGCGAGACCTTCCAGCTCGGGGTGGCCGTGCACTCCTCCGGCGAGCTGGGCATCCAGCTCGCGACCATGCTGCATCTCGGCGCGGTCCTGCCCAACCTGACGTACGCGGCCGACGCCCACTACCACCAGCTCCGCGACGACGTGATCGAGGGCGGCAAGCTGGCCTACGCCGACGGAGGCATCGCGGTGCCGACCGGCCCGGGGCTGGGCGTCCGGCTCGACAAGGACCGGGTCGCCCAATACGCCGAGCTCTATCGCGAACTGGGCGGATACCCGTACGACCGGGACCCTGGGCGGCCCGGCTGGTACGCCCAGGTACCGAACGAACGCTTCGCCGACCCCGCCGTGTCCGTGGAAGTCAGCACCTAGACGAAATCGGCGATGATCTCGCCGAGATGGCGCAGAGCGGCGTCCCGGCGTCCCGGGACGTCGAAGTAGGGGTCGTCGAGGACGGGCAGGGACGACGCCAGCCCCCAGCCACGGCCCCGCGCCCAGGTGGCGTCGTCGACGTCGACGGTCGCGCGGAACGCGCCCCGCGCCTCGGCCGGCAGGAACCTCCACGCGGGCAGCAGATCGCAGGCCGGATCGCCCACGGCCAGCGTCCCGAAGTCGATGACGGCGCTCAGGTGGCCGTCGACGGCCAGCAGATTGCCCTGCGCGAGGTCACCGTGGACCCACACCGGCGGACCGTCCCACGCGGGCGCCGCCAGCGCGTCCTCCCATACGGCCGTCACCGCGCCGATGTCGATCACCCCTCGCAGGCCCGCGATCTTGGGACGTACGCGGGCCTCGACGGCTATGGAGTCGCGCTCGTCACCCATGGGCACGCCCCGGAACGCGTTGCTCCACTCGGGCCCCGGTCCGCCGGTGGCGTCGATCTTCCATAGCGCCACGACGAACTCGGCCAGCTCGGTGGCCGTTCGTACGGGATCGGCGAGCCCCTCGGTGGTCGCGGTCTCGCCGGGCAGCCACCGGTAGACCGACCAGGGAAACGGGTAGCCCTCGCCGGGCGTGCCCATGGCGAGCGGCTCGGAGACCGGCAGCGGCAGGTGCGGGGCGAGCCTCGGGAGCCACCGGTGCTCGCGTTCGACCTGCCCGACCCACCGGGGATAGCGGGGCAGTCGTACGGACATGTCCTCGCCCAGCCGGAACGTCGCGTTGTCCATGCCGGACACCGGGACGGGCGAGACGGGCAGGTCCGCCCACTGCGGGAACTGCGCGGCGAGCAACCGGTGAACCAGGGTCTCGTCGATGGATACGTCGTCGGATGACACGCGCTCTCCTCGCCGTGGGCAACGACGCCTCATCCCACAGGTCCGGGCCACCGCCTGTCCAACGAATTACTGGCGTGGCGGTCGAGCGAGTCGCTGTGCCGCGCGCACCACACTCGCGCGGCGGCGGGCGTGCTCTGCCCGGTCGTCGTCGGCCCCGGTGAGCATGCGGGCGAGATGCGGCACGGAGAACCACCACGCGGACAGTCCGATGATCATGAACACCAGGTGCTCGGGGTCGAGGTCGTCGTCGACGACGCCGGCGCGCTGGGCGGCCGCGTAGGCCCGCGTCTTGTGCTGGTAGTGGGCGGCGCGGCTCGCTTCGTCGGCCACGGGGCCGCCCGCCAGGCCTTCCCAGAGCAGCAGGCGGACAAGATGGGGATGCGCCGCGTGGTAGTCGAAGGTGCGCCCGGCGAACTCGCCGATGTTCTCGAAGTCCGCCCCCGCGGGTAGCGGCACCGAGGCGGCGAGTTTCTGGAGCTCGTCGGTGAGCACGGTCTCGAACAGCGCCTGTTTGTCGCCGAAGTACTTGTACAGGCGCTCCTTGTTGATCCCGGCCCGCTCGGCGATGCGCGCCATGGTCGTGCCGTCCGGCCCGCGCTCGGCGAACTCGACGGTCGCCGCTTCCTTGAGCCGCCGCCGCGTCCCCTCGGTGTCCCACGCCATAGCGACACCTTACGCTAATCCATCTGCAACGTTGCGGTTGGAATTGTTCGGCGCTAGCCTCGAAAGAGCAACCGAACCGTTGGAAAGGTACGGATATGGCGGACACTGTTCCCGGTGGGACCCTCACGCTCGCGCACGACCTCACCATCACCCGCATGGGCTTCGGCGCCATGCAACTGGCCGGGCCCGGGGTCTTCGGGCCGCCCAAGGACCGCGACCAGGCCCTCGCGGTGCTGCGCGAGGCCGTCGAGCGGGGCATCACCCACATCGACACCAGCGACTTCTACGGGCCCTTCGTCGTCAACGAGCTGATCAAGGAGGCCCTGCACCCCTACCCGGCGGATCTGCGCATCGTCACCAAGGTCGGCGCCCGCCGCGGCCCGGACGGCAGCTGGAATCCCTCACATGAGCCGGAGGACCTCAAGGCCCAGGTTCACGAGAACCTCCAGCGCCTCGCCCTGGACGCCATCGACGTCGTCAATCTGCGCCTCTCGGAGGAAGGCACCGGCGAAGAGTCGATCGCGGAGCAGTTCGGCGCCCTGGCCGAGCTGCAGAAGGAGGGCCTGATCCGCCACCTCGGCCTCAGCGCCGCCTCCGCGGCCCAGCTCACCGAGGCGCAGGCCATCGCGCCCGTCGTCACGGTGCAGAACCTCTACAACCTCGCCAACCGGCAGGACGACGCCCTCGTCGACCGGTGCGCGGCCGAGAACATCGCCTATGCCGCGTTCTTCCCCCTCGGCGGCTTCACCCCGCTCCAGTCCGAGACGCTCACGAACGTGGCCGCCCGCCTGGACGCCTCGCCGCAGCAGGTCGCCCTGGCCTGGCTGCTCCAGCGCTCGGCCACGACCGTGCTCATCCCCGGGACCTCGTCCGTGGCCCATCTTCGCGAGAACATCGCCGCGGCGAGCCTGGTCCTGCCGGCCGACGCGCTCGCGGAACTCGACACCATCGGCCGCTGAGGGCTTGCCAAATTTACTCGGCTAAGTTAAAAATTACTCGTGCAAGTAAGGAAGGAAGGCTCCGTCACGACCTCCGCCCGGCGGGCGCAGATCGTGGCGGCCACCATCGAGACGATCGCCGACCTGGGCTACCACCAGGCGACCTTCGCCCGCATCGCCGAGCATGCCGGGCTGAGCAGTACGCGGCTGATCTCGTACCATTTCGACGGCAAGGACGACCTGATCGGCCAGGCGATCGTCACGATCTACACGGAGATCGGGACGCTCATGGCCGAGCGGGTCAGCGCCCAGACCAGCCCCGGCGCCGCGCTCGACACCTACATCCGCTCGCTGATCGCGTTCATCAGGGACCACCGCCGTGAGATGCGCGCGGCCACCGAGATCTTCCTGAACTACCGGCCGGAGAAGGGGACCACCGCGCAGGAGGCGGCCATCGACCCGGCCTCGCTCCAGCACATCGAGCGGCTGCTGTCCTGGGGGCAGGAGTCGGGCGAATTCCGCACCTTCAACACCCGTGTGGTGGCGATGGCCATCCAGCGGGCCCTGGACGGCCTGCCGTTCCTCCTGGAGGGCGACCCCGGCGCCGACCTCGACGTGTACACGGAAGAGCTGGTCGAGCTCTTCCGCCTGGCGACCCGGGCCAGGCAATGAGCTCACGGAGCAAGGCACTGCTGCTCGTGCTCATCGACCTGGTCCTGCCCATCGGCCTCTACTACGTGCTGCGCGCGGCCGGTGTGAGCTATCACGCCGCGCTGCTGATCAGCTCCCTGCTTCCGGGCCTGAGCGTCGTCGCCAACCTGGTCCGCCTGCGCAAGCCCGACGGGCTCGGCCTGTTCATGACGGCCATGATGGTGGGCAGCGCGGCGATCTCCCTGCTCGTCCACGACGCCCGCTTCCTGCTGGCCAAGGACGGCTGGGTCACCGCCATCTCGGGCCTGTGGTTCCTGGCCAGTGTCAGAGGCCCGCAGCCGCTGGTGTTCGCCTTCACCCGCTTCCTCCTGGATGGACGCGTCGGTCCCCTGGCCGGAGACGGCGGCTCCCGTCGCGAGTCCTGGGACGTCCTGTGGACCCGGCTGCCCGCCTTCCGCAGGATCTGGCGGGTGGCGACGGTCATCTGGGGCATCGGGCTGCTGGCCGACGCCGCCGTCCGCGTGACCATGGCCTACACCCTGCCGCCGGACGTCGTCCCCGGCCTGGGCGGCCTGCAGTACGCCGTCTTCATGGTGCTGATGCAGGTCGTGATGGCCTGCTACCTCGTCCCCACCGGCCTGTACAACCGCTGGTCCCCGCTCTACTCCCCGCTCAAGGAGATACCCGCGTGAACGTCCCCCGCCTCCTGGCCGTGCTCGGCGCGATCGCCGCGGCCCTGGCCGTCTGGGCAGTCGCCCATCTCCTCGGCGGCGTCGCCCTTGTCTCGACCTCCGGTGAGGTGACCGCGGGCTCCGTGATCGTCGCCGCGCTGGTCGCCGGTCTGGCCGGCTGGGGCCTCCTGGCCGTACTCGAACGCGTCACGGCACACTCGCGCACGGTCTGGACCTGGATCGCCGCGGTGTTCCTCGTCGTGTCCCTCGCCGGCCCGCTCACGATGGGCACGACCGGTGCCGCCAAGGCGACGCTGGCCGCGCTGCACGTGGTCACCGCGGCCGTGCTCATCGGGCTCCTGCCTCGTTGGCGTAATCTGCAATAGTCGTGTCATTGACGCCATAGTGGCCGCTGACCAGCATGGAAGGCATGGACCGCCGCGTCGTCATCGTGATCTTCGAGGGCTTCCAGCTGCTCGACATGGCAGGTCCGGCCGACGTGTTCTCGGTGGCGGACCTGCTGGTCAAGGACGGCGGATACCGGGTCGAGGTGACCGCGGTCAGCGCCGGGCCGGTGGCGGCCGGGCACGGGATCGCCACCCTGGTGCCGACGCCGCTGCACGAGATCGAGGGGCCGATCGACACGCTGCTGGTCGCGGGCGGGTTCGGCACGATGACCTGGCTACGCGACCGCCGGATGATCGAAGGCGTCACCCGCCTGGCCGCGGCCGCTCGCCGTACCACGTCGGTCTGCAGCGGAGCGCTCATCCTGGCCGAGGCCGGGCTGCTCGACGGCCGGCGGGCCACCACGCACTGGCTGGTCGCCGACCAGATGCGCGAGTGGTACCCGCGCGTGGAGGTGGACCCCGACCCGATCTACATCAAGGACGGCGACGTGTGGACCTCGGCGGGGGTCAGCGCGGGCGTGGATCTCGCGCTGGCCCTGGTGGCCGCGGACCACGGGCACGAACTGGCCCGGCAGGTGGCCAGCGGGCTGGTCGTCTACCTGCACCGACCCGGCGGACAGAGCCAGTTCAGCACCTCGATGAGCGCCGTCGCGCCGCGGAGCGAGCCGCTCAGGGAGTTGCAGGCCTACATCGACGCCAACCCGGACGCCGACCTGAGCGTGCCCGCGCTCGCGCGCCGCGCCGGGATGAGCGAGCGCCACTTCTCCCGCGTCTTCACCGAGCAGGTCGGCCTGTCGCCCGGCCGGTACGTGGAGCGCAGCAGGGCCGACGCCGCCCGCCGCCTGCTGGAGATCACCGACCGGCCGCTCGACCGGGTGGCCAGGGAGTCGGGGCTGGGCCGTCCGGAGACCCTCTACCGCGTGTTCCGCCGCAACTGGCGGGTCTCGCCCGGCGACTATCGCCGCCGGTTCCAGGCAAAGGAGAGTTGATCATGCATGTCGCGATTCCCCTGTACGACGGCTTCACCGCGCTCGACGCCGTCGGGCCGTACACGACCTTGGCCTACGCGCCCGGTGTCAAGGTCACGTTCGTCGCAGCAGAACGCGGGCCCGTCGACGACGACCGCGGCACCCTGACGATCACGGCCACCGCGACGTACGCGGAGCTGCCGGACCCGGACGTGGTGCTGGTCCCGGGCGGGTTCGGCACGCTCGCCGCGCTGTCGGACCAGGCGCTCGTCGGCTGGATCGCCGCGGCCGGCGGGCAGGCGCGGTGGACGACCTCGGTCTGCAGCGGTTCGCTGCTGCTCGGTGCCGCGGGCCTGCTGGAGGGACGCAAGGCGACCAGCCACTGGGCGGTGCTCGACCTGCTGGCCGAGTACGGGGCGGAGGCGGTGAGCGAGCGCGTGGTCGTCGACGGCACGGTGGTGACGGCCGCCGGGGTGTCCGCCGGGATCGACATGGGCCTGACGCTGCTGGCCCAGACGAGCGACGTGGAGACGGCCGAGGCCGTTCAACTGCTGATGGAGTACGACCCGGAGCCGCCGTTCAACGCGGGCTCGCTGAAGACGGCTCCCGAGGGCACGCTGGAGCGGGCGATGGCTCTATTCGGGTAGCGCGGCCGGGTTGCGGGCGAGCAGCCCGCCGTCCACCCGGTGCTCGGCGCCCGTGATGAACGACGAGCGCGGCCCGGCCAGGAACGCCACCAGCTCCGCCACCTCCTCCGGCCGGCCCACCCGGCCGAGGGGGTGCGCCCGGCCCCACTCCGCGACCTGCTCCTCCTGTGACCGCTGCCCGCGCCACAGATCGGCGGCCCAGCGCAGCATCGGCGTGTCGACCGAGCCGGGACAGACCACGTTCACCCGGATGCCGTCGGCCGCGTGGTCGAGCGCCATCGCCCTCGTCAGGCCGTTCAGCGCGGACTTGCTGGCGGTGTAGGCGGCCACCTGCGCCTGCGAGGCGAACGCCTGCACCGACGACATCACCACGATCGAGCCGCCGCCGCGCGCCCGCATCCTGGGGATGGCGGCCTTGCAGGCCAGGTAGACGCCCTTGAGGTTGATGTCGAGCACCTCGTCCCAGACGTCCTCCGGCGTGTCCTCGACCGTGCCGTAGCGCTGGACGCCCGCGCACGTCACCACGATGTCGAGCCCGCCGTACCTGGCCACGGCCAGGTCGACCAGGTCCCGCATGTCGCCCGCCCGCCGTACGTCCGCGATCCGCCCGGTCACGTGCTCGCTGTCGAGCACCGCCTCCTTGTCCACCCCGCAGAACACCACGGACGCTCCGCCGTCGGCCAGCCGGTCGACCACCGCCCGCCCGATGCCCATCGAACCGCCCGTGACCAGGGCCACCTTGCCGTCGAACTCACTCATGTCAGTACCTCCGCGCGCAACCTCAGCACCTTCGTCTCGTGCGGGCCCAGGGTGAGCGCGGTGCCGTTCGCCACCGCCTCGGCCAGGCCGTTGGTGGGCATGCTGGAGAACGGTTCGAGCCCGACCGTGTAAGCCCGCCCCCACCAGGGGTAATCGGTGGTCGCGCCGACCTCCTGCCACATCCACAGGTACGGGAGGACCGAGGCATCCCACTCCACCCGCATGCCGACATCACCGGAAATTTCGTACCAGCCCTCGGTGAATCCGGTGAGGTAGACGACCTCGCTCGGCGACCCGGGCTCCGGCACCACGCTGAGATCCGTCTCGCCACCGCCGTCGGCGGGCACCACGGGCCACGTCCACGGCCCGCCCGCCCTGACCCGGCGGCCGAGCGGGTTGATGGCGCTCTCGTGCGGGATGACCGTCACGCCCTCCGGCAGCCGGATGCGGGCACCCGGTTTCAGGAACGGCCGGCCGTACACGATGTGCTGCCCCCACATGGCGTGCAGCTCGACGCCGGACTCGTTGGTCACGCGCCCCTCGATCTCCAGCGCGGCCGTCCCCGCCGCCAGCCGGAACGTCTTCTCCACTCGGTACGGCAGGCGCCGGGTGCGCACGCTCAGCCGTACCGCGACCTCCTGCTCGGAGTCGGCCACGATCTCGGCCTGCCACGGCAGCCCGGCGACCTCCCCGTGCTGCGCCAGCCGGGCGCCTCGGTACTCGCTGGGCGCGCCGCCGCTGGGGAAGATCTCCTGCCAGCCGCCCTCGTAGTGGTCGATGAACTGGGCGACGTCGTCGGCGGCGCCCTGCAGATGATCGTGCGGGTTGCGCAGCCCCTGCGGGGAGAGCCACACGAAGTCGGTGTCGGTTGGCTTGTGCAGGAATTCGATGACATCGCCGCCCTTGTCGGGCACGACGGTCACGCGGAGCCGCTCGTTCTCCAGCACGACCGCCCGCAGCCCGTCGATCACGACAGGCCGCAGGCGGGCCGCCCAGTTCCGGGTGCTCACCCGAACGTCACGTCGATGAAGCGCGGCCGGTAGATCGAGGAGTCCCGGTAGTGGTCGGTGTTGACGAAGCTGTTGACGTTGTAGGAGACCACCAGCCCGTTGCCGGACACGTCGGGGTGCGCGTGGGCGTTGTAGGTGAAGATGTTCCCGCCGGTCTCGGGGGTGGTGTAGACGGCCTGCTTGCCGGTGAACGGGCCGAACGGCGAGCACGAGGTGTACGCCACGATGTGCGAGCTGAGCACCTCGCTGGTGTCATGCGTGATCAGCACGTACGCGTTGCCGACCTTGGTGACGCTGTACTCGTTGGCCACGTCGCTCATGATCCGGGCCGAGTCGGCCTCGTTCGCGGACCAGGTGCCGTCGGCCTTGAGGTACTGCCACTGGCCGAGCAGGCTCTGGCCGGGCACCCGGGCGATGTGCATGTACTTGGGCGAGCCGAGGTCCTCCACCCCGTAAACGTAGGTGTAGCCGCCGTCCTTGAGAATGCCGGAGGCCCACGACACGCCGGACGAGGATGGCAGGTCGGTCACGCTGAGCGGCTGGTCGAGCCGGCCCGGCGCGAACCTGGCCAGCACATTCCGGTGCCAGCGCCAGTCCCACGCGCCGGTGCCGTACCGCTCGTACTCCTGGTAGGTCACCTCCACGATGCCGCCCGCCACGGTGCCGTCTCCGGCCCAGTACCAGTGGTTCTGGTCGCGCGGCGGCATCACCGCGGTCGGCTGCGCGGTGGTGCCGGCGTGGATCGTGGACAGCTTGCCGTTGCGCTCCACAGCGAAGGAGTTGTTCAGGAAGACGGTGTCGCCGCCCTCCCCGACCACCGGCGGACGGCTGCCGTCGGCGTTGATCTTGCCCAGGAAGGTGTCGGAGAAGATCCACACCTCACGCCCGTTGGGCAGCTTCAACGAGTAGGTGCCGTCGGCGCCGGTCCAGTCGTCGACGCGGCTGTTGTCGTTGCCGTACGCGGTGAACAGGCTGGTCAGCCTGGCGTCGACGGACGCGCCCCGCACTGTCGGCGCGCACGCGGCGCGGGTGGTCGCCTGCTGCGTCGTGGCGGCGGCGACGGACGGCACCGGTTTGGGCGGTGCGGCCAGCGCCTGCTGGGGCACGGCGGCGAGGCTCAGCAATCCGATGGCGAGGGGGATGAGGGCGGACCGGAATCGCGTCATCACACGTCCTAAGGGAGGGGGGTACCCTACAGTTCTAGTCATTTGATCACTTGGTGTCCAGAGGCTCACAGCGCACTGATCGGAATGTTGCGGAAGTGACCGGACTGTGTTGTGGTTTTCGCGGCTTTTGGTGGCGTGAGGCGATGATGATCGGGTAGGCCGGTGCCATGTCCATTACGCGCTACGAGGGATGGCTGCTGGCCGGGCGCTACCGGTTGCTGTCCGAGCTGGGCCGGGGCGGCATGGGCAGGGTCTGGCGGGCCCATGACGAGCTCCTGGATCGCGAGGTGGCGGTCAAAGAGGTCATCATCTCCGGCCCGCGACCCGAAGAGCTGGCCGGACGGACGATGCGGGAGGCGCGCATCGCCGCCCGATTAAGCCATCCGCACATCGCCGCCATTTACGACGTGGTGCTGGCCGACGAGCGCCCGTGGATCGTGCTGCAACTCATCCCCGCCCGCAGCCTCGCCCAGGTGATCGACGAGCGGGGCCCGCTCCCCGTGGCCACCGTCACCCGCATCGGCCTGGAACTTCTGGACGCCTTACGCGCCGCGCACGCCGCCGGCGTCCTGCATCGCGACATCAAGCCCGCCAACATCCTGCTCACCGACGACGAGCACGCGGTCCTGACCGACTTCGGCCTGGCCACCACCGTCGACGAGGAGTCCCACGTCACCCAGACGGGCATGGTCGTCGGCACGCCCGCCTACATAGCCCCTGAGCGGGCCAGCGGCGGACAGTCCACCCCGGAGGCCGATCTGTGGTCGCTGGGCGCCACCTTGTACGCGGCCGCCGAAGGCCAATCGCCCTTCGCCCGCAGCACCGAGATGGCCTCGCTGACCGCGGTGCTGACCGGCCCGCCCGCCCCGTTCCACCGGGCCGGGCCGCTCGCCCCGATCATCTCCGGCCTGCTGGAAAATGACCCCACCCAGCGCAGCGACGCCGACCGCGTCCACAGGCAACTGCTGCGAGTGGCCGCCCTGAACGAGCCGCGACCCACCTCACCCGCCCTCCTCGACGCGTACTGGCACCACGAGGCCCAGTCGATGGGAGGCCTGAGGGCCGCGCGCCGGCTGACCACGGCGCGTCGGCTGAACGCGGTGCGACCGCCGAAGACCCCGCCATCGCTGAAGGCGGTGCGCCGGCAAGGGATGGCACGGCGGCTGAAGGCGGCGCGGCGGCTGATCGCCGTGCGCTGGCGCGAGACGGCCGTCATCGTCGCCTTGTTCGCCAGCGTCGTCGCCACCGGCTCCTGGTGGACCGCCGCTCCCACCGCCGTTCCCATCGCCGACCCCGTCGCGCCCACCCCGACCGAGGTCGCCGCCGACCCGGCATTCGACCTGACCGGCGTCCCGCAGGTCCACAGCGTGTCCCGCAAACGACTCCCCGACACGTCCGACGGACCCGAACAACCCGCCGTCCACCCGGCCACCTCCGCCGGCAAGGCCGCCGCCGCACTGAAGAAGGCCCAGAAAGCCGCCGCCAAAAAGGCAGCCAAACTGGCCAAAGCCAAACCGGCCAAGCCCGTCAAGGTCCACGGCAACGGCAAGAAGTCTTAGCTCGGCTCACCCTGAGCGATGACCCTCATCGGCCACGCCGTGAGTCGGTCTGCTTCGGGTGCCCAGCCCCGGCACGGGTGATCCACAGGGTGCGGCTCTCGTCGTCGATCGCGTACCAGACCCGGCCGCCCGATGTTGCTTCGTACTGCCATTGCTCCAGCGATTCACCGCCCACCTTCACGATGCCGAGAGCGCCCTTGAGCGGGTGCTGGCGGCTGTCCACTTGTCGTGGATCACTGGTGATGGCGACCCAGGCCCGGTCGAGGTTCTCCCGGGCGTGGGCGAGCAGATGGCCCCAGCCTTCGGCGGCACGTCGGTCGGCGAACTACACGTGCCATGGGTGAGGCCGGGGAACATCATCACCTCGTCCTGCCATCATGACTCGCCGGTCGGACGAGGGACGTCTGGCCCGTCGCCGGGGAAGGGGCCTTGGAGCTCGCGGGCGAGTTGCGGATCGCTCCAGACCACGGCAGTGGATCGCCAGGAGGTCAGGGCACGTCCGAACGGCAGCAACTCGCCCGTGTCCGCTCCCGCGATCAGGTGGTCGAGGAGTTCGCGCACGCATTCACGGCGCTCGGCGTCGGGCAGCCAGGTGACCCAGGGGAGCTCCTCGGTAAGGACCTCCTCGGCGAGGCCGACGTTACGACGCGCGACGATGGCCAGCGCACGGGCGGCGATGCGCAGGCTGGCCGTCCCCGCCTCGAAACGCTCCGCGCGCATCAGGATGAGATTCTCCTCGTCGCGCCGCTCAAGGATCACGTCGGCGTGGTCGAGTGAGGGAAGGATCTTCGAGGGACCGCGCAGAAAGGCGCTGTAAGGAAAACTCTTCGTCGCCATGGGCACAGCATATCTGAAGTAGTTCAGATGTTTGGTGAGCAGGCTTGTCGCTGACGCTTGAGCCCCTGACAGCGTTGGAGCAGCAGCAAGCGTGGGATCGGCCTCATAGATGCATGCTGCTATGCATCTATAGCAAGCCCGGCATCCTTTGTGACGATGTCCATTCACCCGGTTACGCGGAGTTGGGCGAGGAAAAGGAGGTGCCCTTCGGCGTTCTGGATGGGTAGCCTGCGCGGAGGTATGCGAAGGGAATCGCCGTGGCACACGTCGAAGTGGGACATCTGACATACGTGCTGCCCGATGGGCGGCCGCTGCTCAACGACGTGTCCTTCCGGATCGGTGAAGGCGTCAAGGCCGCGCTCGTCGGGCCCAACGGCGCAGGCAAGACCACGCTGATGCGGCTCGTCGCCGGCGATCTGCAGCCGGTCGCGGGCAGTGTGGCGAGCTCCGGCGGGCTGGGGGTGATGCGGCAGTTCATCGGCAGCGTGCGTGACGGGAGCACGGTGCACGACCTGTTGCTCAGCGTCGCCCCGCCGGCCGTGCGGCAGGCGGCCGAGCGGCTGGATCGGGCCGAGGTGATGATGATGGAGCGCGACGACGAGAAGGCGCAGATGCGCTACGCGCAGGCCATCACCGACTACACCGACGCCGGCGGTTATGACATCGAGGTGCTCTGGGACACGTGTACGGTGGCCGCGCTCGGCGTGCCGTACGACAACGTGAAATATCGGGATGTGGCGACGTTGTCCGGCGGCGAGCAGAAGAGGCTCGTGCTCGAGGCGCTGCTCCGCGGGCCGGACCAGACGCTGCTGCTCGACGAGCCCGACAACTACCTCGACGTGCCGGGCAAGGAGTGGCTGGAGCAGGCGCTCAGGGAGACGTCCAAGACGGTCCTGCTGGTCAGCCACGACCGGCAGTTGCTGGCCAACGCGGCCGATCGCATTGTCACCGTCGAGTCCGGAAATATCTGGATCCATGGGGGCGGGTTCGCCACGTACGCCGAGGCTCGCAAGACCCGCAACGAGCGCCTCGACGAGCTGCGCCGGCGCTGGGACGAGGAGCACGCCAAGCTCAAGGCCCTGGTCAACATGCTGAAGAACAAGGCCAGATACAACGACGGCATGGCCGCCCCGTACCACGCGGCCCAGACCCGGCTGCGTAGGTTCGAGGAGGCGGGCCCGCCCGAGGAGGCCCCCGCCGACCAGAACATCAAAATGCGCCTCAAAGGCGGCCGCACCGGCAAGCGCGCGGTCATCTGCGAGGGGCTGGAACTGACCGGCCTGATGCGGCCGTTCGACCTCGAGGTCTGGTACGGCGAGCGCATCGCGGTGCTCGGCTCCAACGGCTCGGGCAAGTCCCACTTCCTGCGGCTGCTCGCGGACGAGCCGATCGGCCACTCCGGCGTCGCCAGGCTCGGCGCCCGGGTGGTCCCCGGCCACTTCGCCCAGACGCACGCCCGGCCCGACCTGCACGCCCGCACGCCGGTGGAGATCGTCATGGCCGAGCACGCCAGGCTGAAGAACGAGGCCATGAAGATCCTGGCCCGCTACGAGCTGGCCGGGCTGATCGCCGAGCAGCGGTTCGACACGCTCTCGGGCGGTCAGCAGGCGCGGTTGCAGATCCTGCTGCTGGAGCTGTCCGGCTCGACGCTCCTGCTGCTCGACGAGCCGACCGACAACCTCGACCTGGCCAGCGCCGAAGCGCTCCAGGTGGGCCTGGACGCGTTCGAGGGCACGGTGGTGGCGGTCACGCACGACCGCTGGTTCGCCGCGGATTTCGATCGTTTCCTGGTGTTCGGCGCAGATGGCACCGTTTACGAGTCCGCCGAGCCGGTTTGGGATGAGGCCAGGGTCGTACGCCCCCGGTAAATGCGTCGTTGAAGAGCTGATCGCGTTAAAGAGTTGGTACGGCAGGCGCGTGTCCCGTCTCTGCCGTGCCCATAGACCAGTTATTACGGCAAAGTGATCCCGCGTAGCCGAACCGTCAGCCTCCTCGCACTCGGGGCGATCTGCCTAGCCGGGTGCTCGAGCGAGGAATCGCCAGTACAGCAGCTCAAGCCGCTCGCCCTCAAGGAGCAGGTGGCCAACATCGTCAAGTCCTCCGACGGCTACGCCGTGAACTGGGCAGGAGTCCTCAACAACGTCAATCCGTGGCACTTCGGCGAACACGTGGTGGCGACGGTCATCGGGCGTGACGCCGCCGGCACCGAGGTGGTCCGGATGGACCAGTCGCTCGACGCCGTGCCGCCGGGCGGCTCGCTGGCCTTCACCGGCCAGGTCAACGCGGCTCAGAAACCGGCCAAGGTGACGATCGAGTATCGCCCCGCCCAGTGGCGGCCGGCCGCCCGCATCGCGTCGGCGTTCAAGGAGTTTCCCGTTTCGCGGGTGCAGACGCTCCGACAAAAGGACCATTCTTATCTCATCACCGGCTATGTCGGAAATCCCTATCAGCTTTCCGCCAGCAGCCTCGTGGTCAACGTGTTGCTGCGCGACAAGGCGGGCAAACTGCTCGGCGGCGGCAGCACGTTCGTCGACGACGTGAAGGCGGGCAGCCCGCCGCGGTTCATCCTGACCGTCGGAGGGCTGCCTGCGGGCAGCGAGGTGGACAAGACCGAGGTGACGGCCCGGACCTGGGGCTCGACCGCCCGTCCCTTCGAGGATCTGGCGCTGGGCGGCGCGGTGCCGGTGCACACGATCAAGCCGACCAGCCCACCGTTCGCCGTGGACCGCGGCAGCCAGGCCATGACCGAGCACCAGCAGTAAATTGCTCATCAAATATCAATCAAATAAGCCGACAAATCGGGCGGAGCGGCCATTCGTCACGGGCTGGCAGCGCTAAATGTACGGGCTTTCCGCCAAAGTCGCCGACGACAAGCGCTGCCATTCCCGCAGAATCGGTAGAACTACAAGTTACTAATCCATTACCTTCGGTCATATGAATGACCGCGCCCTGGTCGAGTCCCTCCGCGCCCGCGCCCCGGGTGCTCTCGCCGCGCTCTACGACGCGCACGCCGAGGGCATCCACAGATACTGCTGGTCCCTCCTGCTCAGCTCCGACGGAGCCCAGGTGGCGCTCCGCGACACGATGATCGCGGCGGAGGCGCACGCCGGGTCCCTGGTGGATCCCGGCCGCCTGCGCCCATGGCTGTACGCCCTGGCCCGCGCCGAATGCCTGCGCCGACGGATGGCCGAGCCGCCGGGCGCCGGCAAGGCACTGGCGCAGGCGCCGCCACCTGACGACCCGGCCGACGCCGACCTGCGGGTCATGGCCTGGAACGCGATCCAGAGTCTGCGCCCCGGCGACCGTGAGGTGCTGGAGCTGTCGACCGCGCACGAGCTGTCCACCCCGGAGCTGGCCGCGGTGCTGGGGACGGCGCCGCGCCACGTCGAGGCGGCGCAGGAGGAGGCGCGCGAACGGCTGCGTGACGCGATCACCGCGGAGATCCTGGCCAGGAAGGGCCCCTACGACTGCCCGCGGCGGGCCGGCATCCTGACCGGCTTCTCCGGCGAGCTGACCGCCGAGATGCGCGCCCAGTTGGTCGGCCACCTCCCACGCTGCCTGACCTGCTCCCCGCATCGCACCCGCCAGGTGTCGGCGGCCAAGGTGTTCGAGCTGCTGCCCCGGATCCCGCTGCCGGAGTCGCTCGGGGTCAGGGTGAAGAGCTGCTTCGCCGACCCGGAGCTGCTGCCCTATCGCCGCTACGTGGCCAGGAGGTCGGGGGCGCTCGACGCCGCCGGATTTCCCGTTGCCGCGGCGCGGAACTCTCGGAAGTGGCCTCAGGCGCTGGCTGGCGCGATGGCGGCAGTCGCGACCGTGGTGGCGATAGCGCTGATCTTCCAGCAGTTCGGCCGGGTCGACGGCGGGGTGCCGGGCATCGCGTCCGCCGCCTTCCCCGCGCCGGGCGAGCCGCCCGCCATCAGGCTGCCCTGGCAGTCCGAGCCCCGGGACGTATCGATCAGCGTCGAGCCCATCCTGGACAGCAGGGTCACGGTCCCGCTGGGAGCCCTCACCCCGACGACGCCGGCCACCGGCTCCACCTCGCCCGCCCGAAGTACACCGGAGACCCGAGAGACCCCCGAAACCTCCACGATCAAGCAGCCCAAGGCCACCCCCACGCCCGACCACCAGTCCGCCGAGCCCGCGCAGGACCCGGACAAGCAGCCGGACAAACAGCCGGACAAGCGGCCCGGCGACCACCCGGACAAGGGGCACCACCCCAGGCGCACGCCCTGCCCCACCGACAGCCCGACCCCCGCCGCGCCACCGACCCAGACGCCGATCGCCACCCCGATTGCCACGCCCATCGCCACGCCGACCGTCGTACCGGCACAGACGCCGACCCCGCCCGCCGTCGTCCCGGCCGGCTGAGCCCTTCCCCATGGAGTTGTACCAACTGCGCGAGGACCCCCAACTGGGCTGCCGGGTCTGCCCTCTTCCGGTCAGCGAGGGCCTGGCCGAGCTGATGGCCAGAAGCCATCACATCGCCTGGCCCACCTGGCTCGACCAGGGCCCCCGCATGCTCCGCGACATCCTCGAACTCTGCCGCCTGCGCACCGCCCGCGGCCTCGCCGTCCTGTCCTGGCTGTCCGGGAGCGAGCCGCCGGCCGGACCGCCGGCCGAGCTCGGCTGGCTCTGGACCTCACGCCGCCTGACCGGCCAGCGCCAGGAGCGCATGTACGGCGCCGCGGCCGCGGTGCCGGAGCCCGTGCTCGGCCTGGTGCTCGCCAACTGGACCTGGGCGCTCGGCACCTGTCATGGCGGCCGGGTCGCCGCCCCTTACCTGGCGGGCACCGCCTTTCCCGGCGACGGGTCGGTGGCCGCCGCCGCCACGATGACCCTCTACCAGACCTTCGACCGGCATCCGGAGTCCCGTCCGGCCATCGCGGCGGCCTGGGCCGTGGCCCGGGCGGGCGCCGACTGGTGCCGGGCGGCCGAGCTGCACGCCGCCTATGGGACGCAGACGCCGGTGTTCACCTATCCCCGGGGGACGGGCCCGGTCCCGGTGGGTCTCCGGCCGTGGATAGAGCGCCTGTTCCGGTTGCGTGGATGATGTTACGAAAGAGGTCAGGGTTACACAGAGTGACGGACGGGAACTGTGTGCACTATGCACGCCATAAGAGCCGGACTCATGGTTGTCTGCCTGCTCGTCACCCTGTGCCCGCCGGCTGACGCTGCTCCCGGGCCTTCCCGGCGGAAGGTGCATCAGGCTCGCCACACCGTACGGGAGCGGACCAAGGAGCTGGGGACGGCCAGCGCTCGGCTCGCCGAGGCCGAGTCGCGGCTCGATGACCTGGCGGCGGGGGTGGAGCGGCTGGTGGAGGCGTACAACGGAGAGCTCGTCCACCTCCGGCACGCCCAGCAGGGCCGCGAGCAGGCGCAGGCGCGGCTGGCGCTGGCCGACGCCGAGGTGGAGAAGGCCCGCGCGCCCGTGGCGCTGCTGGCCGTGCAGGACTACAGCGGGCTCGACATGATCAGGCCGATCCTCGGCATGCTGACCGACACCGGCGACAGCGACGGTTTCCTGCACCGGGCGAGCATTCTGCAGGAGCTCGGCGGCGAGGTCGGCATGGTGCTCGACCGGATGCGGGACGCCCAGGAGGTCTCCGCCATCCTGCGGAGCCAGGCGGCCCGCGCGTACGCCGAGCAGGAGGCCGCGTCCGAGCGCGCCAGGCAGGCCAAGATCGCCGCGGAGGAGGCCGTCGCCGCGCAGAAGCAGGAGACCAGGGAGCTGAAAACCGAGCAGGCCGCGTGGCAGCGGCGGGTCGACGCCGCGCGCACCCACGCGAACCTGCTGGCCAGACGCCGTGCTGCGGCGTTGGCGCAGGCGCGGCTCAGCCGCGGGCTGCACGCGTCCGGGTCGCTCATGGGCGACGTCGCGGCCAACTGGGCGCTGACCCAGCTCGGCAAGCCGTACGTGTGGGCAGCCGACGGCCCGGACAGCTTCGACTGCTCGGGCCTGACCATGCGGGCCTGGGAGCAGGCGGGCGTCGGCCTCGACCACTGGACCGGCACCCAGTGGAGCTCGGGCCCGCACGTGCCGCTCGATCAGTTGCGCCGCGGCGACCTGCTGTTCTTCGGCTACGTCGCCGACGACCCGGACACGATCCACCACGTCGGCATGTACGTCGGGGACGGGCTCATGGTGCACGCGCCGCAGACCGGCGACGTGGTGCGGGTCGCCTCGATGTGGCGGGGGGACCTGGTGGGCGCCACCAGGCCCCAGTGACGCGAAGGAGCGCCGGTGTCTGGAGTGAGGAGTGAGGGAGCGTAGCGACTGAACGACGAGTGGAAGACACCGGATTCCAGCGACTGAGCCGCGATCCGCAGGATCGCCATCAACTCGGTCAGTGGGCGTGCCCCTCGTCCTTGGCGCGCTGGAAGGACCGCTTGATCTCGACCTCGGCCTCCATCCGGCCCACCCAGTTGGCGCCCTCGACGGACTTGCCGGGCTCCAGGTCCTTGTAGACCTCGAAGAAGTGCTGGATCTCCAGCCGGTCGAACTCCGGCACGTGATGGATGTCGCGGATGTGCTCCATCCGCGGGTCGGTGGCCGGGACGCAGAGGACCTTGTCGTCTCCGCCCTTCTCATCCGTCATCCGGAACATGCCGACCGCGCGGCAGCTGATGTAACAGCCAGGGAAAGTCGGCTCCTGGAGCAGCACCAGAGCGTCGAGCGGGTCGCCGTCTTCGCCTAGCGTGTTCTCGATGAACCCGTAGTCGGCGGGGTACTGCGTAGAGGTGAACAGCAGCCGGTCAAGCCTGATGCGACCGGTTTCATGGTCCACTTCGTACTTGTTCCGTTGTCCCTTGGGAATCTCAACGACAACGTCGAACTCCACCGCGGTTCCTCCGCTCACGCCGAGTGGGCGTTAATGTCTCGTAGGCGAACACCAGGAGAGAGGTCAGGCGACGTGGCGCGGCACGAGCGGTGGGTGATGCTGACCACTCTCGTCATGCTCCAGGTGCTGACCATCGTCATCGGCGTTTATGCGATGACCAATGAGTTCAGTCTGGGTGCGTTGACGAGGGGGTCGTCACCGACCGAACCGACACCGTCTCCCGAAGGGTCTCCCCCCGTCCCCGTGATCACCGCGGGGCCGGTGCTGGCCCAGCTTCAGGTGAAGGCCGGAGACGGACCTCTCGCCGCCAAGCGTACTTTGACCCGGCAGCTCACCGATGCCCTGGGTGACAAAGAGCTGGGGGACCGGGTGGGCGCGGTGGTCATCGACGCCGCCACCGGTCAGCGGATCTTCGCCTCCAACGCCGACATCGGCATCACCCCGGCCTCCACCACCAAGCTGGTGACCTGCACGGCCGCGCTGGCCTCGCTCGGCCCCGACGCGCGTCTGTCGACCCGGGTGACGCAGGGGCAGTCGGCCAACTCGATCGTGCTGGTGGGCGGTGGCGACCCGACGCTCGCCGGGCCGTCGGCCAGGTCCCTGCAGTACCCCAAGCAGGCCTCGCTCGTCACCCTCGCCTCGCGCACCGCCGCCGCGTTGAAGGCCAAGGGCATCACCAAGGTCACGCTCTCCTACGACGCCTCCCTGTTCACCGGTTCCACGCTGGCGCCCGGCTGGAAGCCCGGCTACGTGCCCGACGGCGAGGTGGCGCCCGTCTACGCGCTGGCGATCGACGAGGGGCGGCGCGACCCAGCCGCGAGGCAGCCGCGCGTCTCCAACCCGCCGCAGTACGCCGCCGCCGCGTTCGCCAGGCTCCTGGGCAGGTACGGCGTGCGCGTCGCCAGGTCCGTACGGCCGGGCAAGGCGCCCGCCGGGGCCGCCGAGCTCGGCAGGGTCGACTCGGCGCCGGTCTACTCCCTGGTCGAGCACACGCTGACGTTCAGCGACAACGACCTGGCCGAGGCACTGGCCAGGCACGTCGCCATCAAGGAAGGGCAGCCGGCGTCCTTCCAGGGCGCGACCGGGGCCGTGCTCGCGGTGCTGCAGCGGATCGGCGCGGCCAAGGGCATCCAGGTCTACGACGGCAGCGGCCTGTCCGCCCGCAACCGCATCAGCGCCGACGGGCTGGCCCGGGTCATCTCGACCGCCTCCGCCGCGGCCCACCCCGACCTGCACGCCATCGCCTCCGGCATGCCGATCGCCGGATTCAGCGGCACGCTCGGCAACGGCCGGCGCTTCACCGGCAGCGACAGCAAGGGTCAGGTCGGCCTCGTACGCGCCAAGACCGGCACGCTCAACAACGTCAACACCCTGGCCGGCATGGCCACCACCAAGGACGGCCGGCTGGTCACCTTCGCCTTCCTGGCGGACCGCGTACCGGCCTCCGCCGAACCCGTCCTGGACCGCCTCGCCGCCATCGTCGCAAGATCCTGAGCCTGCTTATGGCGATCCTTCGGATCGCGGCTCAGTCGCTGGAATCCGGTGTCTTCCGATCGTCGTTCAGTCGCTTCGCTCCCTCTCTCCTCACTCCAGACACCGGCGCTCCTTCGCGGGTCGACCGTGAACCACGTACGGTGGACGTTATGCAGGTGATCGACTGGGATCTGGCCGTCACGACCGGCACGCGCCTGGTGCGCCCCGGTCCTCAGGTGAGCCGGGAGGAGGCCAGGCAGGCCGTCACCGAACTCCGCGCTCTGTCACGCGAGGCCGAGGGACACGTACGCGAGTTCACCAAGATCCACACTGAGACCGCGCCAGAGGCGGCGACCATCGTCGACCGCCCCGGCTGGATCAAGGCCAACGTCGAGGGCTTCCGCGTGGTGCTCGAACCGCTCACCCAGCGGGTCGGCGCCGGAGCCAACCCGCCACCGGCATTCGTCACGGCCGTGGGCTCCCGCATCACCGGCGTGGAGGTGGGCGCGGTGCTCGCCTTCCTCGCCTCGCGGGTGCTCGGCCAGTATGAGCTGTTCCTGCCGCCCGACCCGACCGGCCGCGAGCCGGCGGGGCGTCTGACGCTCGTCGCGCCCAACATCGTGCACGCCGAGCGCGAGATGAACGTCGACCCGCACGACTTCCGCCTCTGGGTGTGCCTGCACGAGGAGACGCACCGCGTGCAGTTCACCGGGGTGCCGTGGCTGCGCGAATACATTCGCTCGCAGATGACCGAGTTCCTGCTGGCCTCCGACCTCGACCTGGGCACGCTGCTGGAGCGGCTGCGCAGCGCCGCCGACACGGTGGCCGAGGTGGTGCGCGGCGGCGAGGGCAACCTCATCGACGCCATCCAGACGCCTGCCCAGAAGGAGATCCTCGACCGGCTCACGGCCGTGATGACACTGGTCGAAGGGCACGGCGACTACGTCATGGACGCCGTCGGCCCTTCGGTGGTGCCGTCGGTGGCCGACATCCGCGCCAAGTTCGCCCATCGCCGCGAGGGCGGCTCGCGCATCGACCGCACGGTCCGGCGGCTGCTGGGCATCGAGGTCAAGATGAAGCAGTACGCCGAGGGCTCGGCCTTCGTCCGCGCGGTGGTGGAGCAGGCCGGCATGGACGGCTTCAACCGCGTCTGGACCTCGCCCGAGACCCTGCCGACGACAGCCGAGATCACCGACCCCAGCGCCTGGGTACGCCGTGTGACCGGCAGCAACGCCCTGCCCGCCTGACCTGATCATGGGCCCGCACCCGGCAGTCGCGGACGTCCGCAGGGCCGTCCGCGAGGCGCTGGCCGACGTAGGCGACGGCGAGCTCGTGCTGGTGGCGTGCAGCGGGGGAGCCGACTCCCTCGCGCTCGCCGCCGCGCTCGGCTTCGTCGCGCCGCGCGCGGGCCTGAGGGCCGGGCTGCTCACGGTGGACCACCAGCTCCAGGAAGGCTCCGCCGCACGCGCGGAGACGGTGGCCGCACTGGCCCCGGCCCTGGGCCTCGACCATGCCGACATCCTCACCGTGGACGTCGGTACGACCGGCGGCCCGGAAGCGGCGGCCAGGGACGCCCGCTACGCCGCTCTCGCCGAGGCGGCCGACAAGCGCCAGGCCGCGGCCGTGCTGCTCGGCCACACCAGGGACGACCAGGCCGAAACGGTGCTGCTCGGCCTGGCCAGGGGGAGCGGGCTCAGGTCGCTGTCCGGCATGGCTCCGGTGACCGGCCGCTATCGCCGGCCGCTGCTCTCCCTCTCCCGCGCCACCACGGTCGCCGCGTGTACGGCGCTCGGCCTCAGCCCCTGGGACGATCCGCACAATGAGGATCCCCGCTACACCCGCGTCCGGGTACGCACCAGGGTGCTCCCGCTGCTGGAGTCGGAACTGGGTCCCGGCGTGTCCGAGGCGCTCGCCAGGACGGCCGATCTCGCCAGAGACGACGCCGACGCCCTCGACGCATGGGCCGAAACGGCCTATCAGGATTGCGCTCTAAGCGATATCGCCGGTTCGGTGACACTGGCCGTACCCGAGCTGGAACGTCTCCCAGGCGCCGTCCGGCGGCGCGTGCTGCGACGGGCGGCCATCGCGGCGGGAACACCGTCCGGGGCCCTCTCCGCGACCCACGTGCGTGCCGTGGACCGGCTGATCACGGCGTGGCGCGGGCAGAAGGCCGTGGATCTACCCGGGGGGCTGGCCGCTGTGCGGCGGTATGACACCCTGATAGTCGCCATGAGTCCCATCGCGTAAGGAACCATCAGGTGGATGCTGCCGATATGGGCAAGGACCTCGAGAAAGTCCTGATTCCCCAGGACGAGCTCCAGGCCAAGATCAAAGAGCTTGCCGGGCGGATCGACGCCGACTACGCGGGCACGGACATCCTGCTCGTGGGCGTGTTGAAAGGCGCGGTCATGGTGATGGCCGACCTGGCCAGAGCCCTGCACGTGCCTGTTCAGATGGACTGGATGGCGGTGTCGTCCTACGGCGCGGGCACCAAGTCGTCCGGCGTCGTACGGGTGCTGAAGGACCTCGACACCGACATCATGGGCCGCCACGTGCTGATCGTCGAGGACATCATCGACTCAGGACTGACCCTCCACTGGCTGCTGGAGAACTTGAAGTCGCGCAACCCGGCGTCGCTGGAGATCTGCGCCGCGCTGCGCAAGCCCGACGCGGTGAAGGTGCCGATCGAGGTGAAGTACGTCGGTTTCGACATTCCCAGCGAGTTCGTCATCGGCTATGGGCTCGACTACGCGGAGCGTTATCGCAATCTCCCCTTCATCGGGACGCTGGCTCCCCATGTTTACAAGTAGTCGCCGGGAACACCGCGCCACCTGACGTACGTTGGTAGGGCAAGACCGGTGTAGCGGGCGGTCCCTCCGCTCGCTTCCCCGGTGTACCTTCTGACTCCGGGAGGGTGACCAAGCGTCCCCTTCGGGTAGTCAGAAGTCGCGGCGTCGGATGCCGCGGCCCCGGGACATTCCCGGGGTTCCAGGCCATGGTCAGGAAGGGACGGGCCCGCAAGGGGTTCCGCATCGGATGGATCTCAAGCGATTTACACGTGGGCCACTGCTGTGGATCCTGGGCATCGTCGTGCTACTCCTGCTCGTCACCCAGCTCTGGAGCGGCGGCGGCAACTTCAAGCAGGCCGACACGTCCACAGTCCTCCAGCAGATTCGCGACGGCAACGTAAGCAACGCGAAGATCGTTGACAAGGATCAGCGGATCGAGCTGACGCTGAACAAGCCGATCACGGTCAGGGCGGGCGACACGCCGACCAACATGATCCAGTCTGACTGGGTCGCCGGCTACGGGCCGAAGCTGACCGAAGAGCTGCAGGCGCAGGTTCAGGCCAAGACCACCAAGAGCTTCACCACCGAGGTGCCCCAGGAGAACTTCCTGATCAGCATCCTGGTGAGCTTCCTGCCGATCGTCATCATCGTGCTCATCTTCCTGTTCATCATGAACCAGATGCAGGGCGGCGGCTCGAGGGTGATGAGCTTCGGCAAGTCCAAGGCCAAGTTGATCACCAAGGACACACCGAAGACCACCTTCTCCGACGTCGCGGGCGCGGACGAGGCCATCGAGGAGCTCCAGGAGATCAAGGAGTTCTTGCAGGCCCCGGCCAAGTTCCAGGCGATCGGTGCGAAGATTCCCAAGGGCGTGCTGCTGTACGGCCCGCCCGGCACCGGCAAGACGCTGCTCGCCCGCGCGGTCGCGGGTGAGGCCGGCGTGCCGTTCTACTCGATCTCCGGTTCCGACTTCGTCGAGATGTTCGTCGGCGTCGGCGCCTCTCGTGTTCGCGACCTGTTCGAGCAGGCGAAGGCGAACGCACCGGCGATCATCTTCATCGACGAGATCGACGCCGTCGGCCGGCACCGCGGCGCGGGCCTGGGCGGCGGCCACGACGAGCGCGAGCAGACGCTCAACCAGCTGCTCGTCGAGATGGACGGCTTCGACGTCAAGGGCGGCGTGATCCTCATCGCCGCGACGAACCGGCCCGACATCCTCGACCCGGCGCTGCTGCGTCCGGGCCGCTTCGACCGGCAGGTCACCGTCGACCGCCCCGACCTGGAGGGCCGCAAGGGCATCCTCAGGGTCCACGGCCGCGGCAAGCCGTTCGAGCCGGACGTCGACCTCGACGTCATCGCCCGACGGACCCCCGGGTTCACCGGCGCCGACCTGGCCAACGTGATCAACGAGGCGGCGCTGCTCACCGCGCGCGCCGACAAGAAGCTGATCTCGATGGACATCCTCGAGGAGTCGATCGACCGCGTCATGGCAGGACCCGAGCGCAAGTCGCGGGTCATGTCCGACAAGGAAAAGAAGATGATCGCCTATCACGAAGGCGGTCACGCGTTGGTGGCGCACGCGCTGCCCAACTCCGACCCGGTCCACAAGATCACGATCCTGTCCCGTGGCCGCGCCCTGGGTTACACCATGACGCTGCCGATGGAGGACAAGTTCCTGGCCACCAGGTCCGAGATGATGGACCAGCTCGCGATGCTGATCGGCGGTCGCGCGGCGGAGGAGCTCGTCTTCCACGAGCCCACCACCGGTGCCTCCAACGACATCGAGAAGGCCACGGCGGTCGCCCGCCGCATGGTGACCGAATACGGCATGAGCGAGCAGCTCGGCGCCCGTAAGTTCGGCTCCGGGACGGCCGAGGTCTTCCTGGGCCGCGAGATGGGCCACGAGCGCGACTACTCCGAGAAGATCGCTTCGACGATCGACGAGGAGGTCCGCCGGATGATCGAGACGGCGCACGACCAGGCGTGGGACATCCTGGTCGAATACCGCGACGTGCTCGACAACCTGGTGCTGCAGCTCATGGAGAAGGAGACGCTCTCCCGCGCCCAGGTGCTGGACATCTTCGCCTCGGTCGTCGTCAAGGAGCACCGCCCGTCCTACGCGGGTTACGGCAAGCGGCTCCCCTCGGACCGCCCGCCGATCCTGACCCCGAAGGAGCTGTCGGCCAACGGCTCGCTCACCGCGAGCCACCATGATGCGCTGCCCTCTGGAGACAGTGCGTGAAGTCGCACGACGTAGACCTGGGCCGGATCGAGAAGGCCGTCCGCGAGATCCTGTACGCCATCGGCGAGGATCCCGACCGTGACGGCCTCCTCGACACCCCTTCCCGGGTGGCCCGGGCCTACGCCGAGCAGTTCTCCGGCCTCGGACAGACGCCGGAGGACGTGCTCAACAAGGTGTTCGACGTCGACCACGACGAGATGGTGCTTGTCAGGGACATCGAGGTCTACTCCACCTGCGAACACCACCTGGTGCCCTTCCACGGGGTGGCCCACGTGGGCTACATCCCCAACGAGCGCGGCCAGGTGACCGGGCTGTCCAAGCTGGCCCGCCTGGTGGACGTGTTCGCCCGCCGCCCGCAGGTGCAGGAGCGGATGACGTCGCAGATCGCCGACGCCCTGATGCGGGTCCTGGAGCCGCGCGGGGTGATCGTGGTGGTGGAGTGCGAGCACCTGTGCATGACCATGCGCGGGGTTCGCAAGCCGGGTGCCAAGACGGTGACGTCGGCGGTGCGCGGTGACTTCCGTACGAGTGACAAGACCCGCGCCGAGGCGATGGCGCTCATCCTGCACCGATAAAGAGCCAGATGGCGCGGATCGGATTGTTATTTTCGTGTGGGCACCCTCCACAGACCCCACCAACCACGACCGCCTAGGCTTGGGGCATGGTTGTCGGAGCTGGGGCGCGGTGCCTCGTCATGGGCGTGGTCAACGTCACGCCGGACTCGTTCTCCGACGGCGGCCATTGGTTCGACGAGGCGGCCGCGATCCGGCACGGTCTGGAGCTGGTAGGTGAGGGGGCCGACATCGTCGACGTGGGCGGTGAGTCCACCCGCCCCGGCGCCGCCAGGGTGCCGCTCGACGAGGAGCTGGCCCGCGTCGTGCCGGTGATCAGGGCGCTCAGCGCCGAGGGAGTGACGGTCAGCGTCGACACCATGCGGGCCGAGGTCGCCAAGGCCGCGGTGGAGGCGGGGGCGAGTCTGGTCAACGACGTGAGCGGCGGCCTGGCCGATCCGGCCATGCCGCGCGTGGTGGCCGCCACCGGCGTCGACTACGTGGTGATGCACTGGCGCGGCCACAGTCACGACATGGAGCGCCGGGCCGTCTACACCGACGTCGTGACCGAGGTGCGTGAGGAGCTCGCCAAGCGGGTCGACCTGGTGCTGGCCGAAGGCGTGGCCGAGCAGCAGATCGTGCTCGACCCCGGGCTGGGCTTCGCGAAGAACCCCGCGCACAACTGGGCACTGCTCGCCGGGATGGGCGAGCTGGCCGAGCTGGGCTATCCGCTGCTGATCGGGGCCTCGCGCAAGCGGTTCCTGGGGCGGCTGCTCGCCGACGCCGACGGCACGCCGCGCCCGTTCAGCCGCAGTGACGACGCCACGGTGGCCGTGACGGCGCTGGCCGCGCACGCCGGCGCCTGGTGCGTACGAGTGCACGAAGTAGGTCCCAATGCCGATGCCGTGCGCGTGGCCGCCGCATGGAAGAGACCCGGAGCCAACACATGAGTGTCGACACCGCCGCGATCGAGACGGTCAACCAGGACTTCTATCTCGCGATCGAGGACGCCAACCTGGACAAGATGACCGAGATCTGGGCGGAGGACTCCGCCGACGAGCAGGTCAGCTGCGTGCATCCGGGCTGGACCCTGCTGTCCGGGCGGTCCGAGGTACTGCGCTCCTGGGCGCTCATCATGGCCAACACCACCTACATCCAGTTCGTGCTGACCGACGTCAACACCACCGTGCTGGGCGACGTGGCCGTGCTCACCTGCGTCGAGAACATCCTCACCGCCGGCGAGGAGGGCGAGTCCAGCTTCGCCGCCGGCAAGGTGGTGGCCAGTAACGTCTACGTGCGCACGACGCAGGGCTGGCGGCTGTGGATGCACCACGGTTCGCCGGTGCTCCAGGGTGACGACGACGAGGAGGAAGGCGAGCTTGAGGTCTGATCGCATCGCGCTGAAGGGCCTGCGGGCCCGGGGACGACACGGCGTGCTGGCGGCCGAGCGTGAGCTGGGGCAGGAGTTCGTCGTCGACGCGACGCTGTTCCTCGACACCGCGCCCGCCGCCGCCTCCGACGACCTCACCAAGACGGTCCACTATGGCGAGCTCGCCCAGGCACTGGTCGGGGTCGTGGAAGGCGAGCCGGTCGAGCTGATCGAGACGCTCGCGCAGCGCCTCGCCGACGTATGCCTGGCCGCCGGCCTGGTGGAGTCGGTCGAGGTGAGTGTGCACAAGCCCGCGGCACCGATCCCGCTGCCGTTCGACGACGTGGTCGTCACCATCCAACGGAGTCGCGAATGAACGTCGTGATCGAGGGGAGCAGCAGGTGAACGTCGTACTGTCTCTCGGCAGCAATCTCGGGCGGCGCTTCCAGACGTTGCAGGGCGCCATCGACACACTGTTCGACGCGCCGGGGCTGTCGTTCGTCGCGGCCTCGCCCGTCTACGAGACCGACCCCGTCGGCGGTCCCGCCGGGCAGCGCCCCTTCCTCAACGCGATCGTCATCGCCGAGACCACGCTCCAGCCGCGCGCGCTGCTGGAGCGGGCGCTGAACGTCGAGAACGCCTTCGGGCGGGAGCGCAAGGAACGCTGGGGCCCCCGTACGCTCGACATCGACCTGATCACCGTGGGCGGCACGATCTCCGACGACCCCGACCTGACGTTGCCGCACCCGCTCGCGCACGAGCGGGCCTTCATCCTCGTCCCCTGGTCGGAGGTGGACCCGAACGGCGTGCTGCCCGGCCAGGGTCAGGTCGCCGACCTGCTCACGGACCTCGACCAGAGCGGCGTACGGCTGCGTGAGGATCTCAAGCTGCAGAGGCCGGATTGAGGCCCACCCGCCCCGGCCTGCTGGTCGGGATCATCGTGATCGTGGCGTTGGTCTCCTGGATGGTGGTCCGGAAGTTCTACGCCGACCTCCCCATCGTGCCGTGGACCGCCATCCCCACCGTCCTGCTGCTGGCCGTCGGTGAGGCCTACAGCGGATGGGTGACGAAGGCCAGGATCGACCACAAACCTGACACCAAGCCGGTCGAGCCCCTGGCGGTGGCCCGGCTGGCGGCACTGGGCAAGGCGTCGGCCTACGTGGGGGCGGTGTTCGCGGGCTTCTTCGGCGGGTTCGCCCTGCACACGGTCCAGTTGTTCACCAGGGAGACGCCACGGATCGAGTTCTTCATCGCGGCGGGCTCGCTGCTGGCGTTCGTGGTGCTGATCTGCGCCGCCCTCTTCCTGGAGCACGCCTGCCGCATCCCGAAGGATCCTGAGGATCAGAGGCCCAGGTAGTGCATGACCGCATGCTCGACTTCGGCCATTTCGTCGCGGCCCAGGTAGTAGACGGGCTCTGCATGGATGAAGCTGGCGTCGATCGTGCGGATCTGGTCAACGAGCAGCTTAGTCCGCTGCCCGCCGAACTCCACCTCGGGGCGGAAGAGGGCGGCATTCGCGCTGGTGGAAGTGGGGATCACCGTGGCCACGCTCCACGACATGTCCGCAAGGCTGAGCACGAGGCCGTAGCGGCGACCACGCTGCTCGTGTCCCCTCTTCGCGTCGCCTAGGTCGATTCGGTAAATGGCGCCGCGAATCACCAGGCATCCTCTTCCTCGGACAGGTCCTCGTCGGCCAGCCGCTTGGCGTCGGCGCGTGCCTGCATGACCCAGACCTCCCGCTCGAGCAGGCGGAGCGCGCGCCGGATCACGTCGCTGGTCCGCTCGCCCTCCCGCATGGCGGTTTGGATGATGCGTTCGTCTTCGGGGGTAGCTCGGAACCCGATGTTAGCCATCATGTGCTCAGTGTAGCGGCCATGTTCAACTCTTGTCATGCACATGTTCGGCAGAGGCTCGTCGGCGGCCGAAGAGGTAGACGACCGGGAGGGTGCAGACCAGCGGGCCCAGGATGGCGAGCGGGCGCTCCAGCCACCATCTGAGGTCCGGTGGCACCTCGCCGCCGAGCGTGCCGAAGAACCACCACAGCAGGCCCAGCGCGATCGCCATGCCGGTGGTGTGGAAGAGGAACAGCGGCAGGGCGAAGCGGTTGATGGTGTCGTTGACCCGGCGCCATCCGGGCTTCTCCAGAACCCGCTCCATCGACGGCCGCAACACCTCCACCAGCCCGATCTGGAAGAGCAGCAGAGCCACGATGACGAAGGTGGGCGGGGCCATGTTCGACCACTTGTCGCCGGGCACCCCGACCATCGAGCCCGGGTAGATGCCGGAGTAGACGAGGCCGAACAGGGCGAACAGCCCGGTCCACAGGATGCCCACGTCATAGCGCCGGGGCAGGATGACGACCCGGTCGTAGAAGAAGCCGGCCTGGTGGGCCAGCCCCCACACGATGATCATGTTCAGCCAGCCGACCCAATCGACGCCGTACCGGAAGCGGACCACGTCGACCACCAAGGCGGCGCCGCCCAGCCAGATGAGCACCAGCACGTCGTAGTGGCGGTGCAGCCACAGCGCCACGGGCAGCAGCGCGATCAGCACCAGGTAGACGCCGAGGAACCAGAGCGGGCTGAGCACGAGCAGCACCACCCGCCACATCCACTCGACGTGGAACACCCAGGTCACGACCGCGCCGATGGCGATCCACACGCCCGCCAGCACGAGCGCGGGGGCGGACAGCGCGCGGATGCGCCGAAAGACGAACCGGCCGATCCCGACGCCGCGGGCCTGCGCGCGGTTCCACGACAGCAGGTGAACGTGGCCGCCGACGTAGAAGAAGAGCGGCAGCACCTGAAGCAGCCAGGTGAGAATCCACAGCCCCGAGGTGAAGCCGAGCGGGCTGGTCGGCTCGGGCCCATCCGGCTTCCACTGCAGGATGGTGAACGCCCAATGCCACACCACCACGACGATCAGGCTGAGGGCGCGCAGCCAGTCGACGTATTTGTCTCGCTGCGGAGTCACGACGGCGGTCACTTGTCGATGTCACCCACGACGAAGAACATCGAGCCGAGGATCGCCACCATGTCGGCCACGAGGTGCCCCGGCAGCATCTCCCGGAGCACCTGGATGTTGCTGTAGGAGGCGGAGCGGAGCTTGAGCCGCCATGGGGTCTTGTCTCCCTTGGATACGAGGTAGTAGCCGTTGATGCCGAGGGGGTTCTCGGTCCAGGCGTACGTGTGCCCTTCCGGCACCTTCAGCACCTTGGGCAGCCGCTGGTTGATGGGGCCCGGCGGCAGCGAGCGCAGCCGCTCGACGCAGGCGTCGGCCAGCTCCAGCGAGACCTTGAGCTGCTCTAGCAGGATCTCGAAGCGGGCGTGGCAGTCGCCCGCGGTGCGTGTGACGACCTTCACCGCCAGCTCGGGATAGGCGAGGTACGGCTGGTCGCGGCGCAGGTCGATGTCGACGCCGGAGGCGCGGGCGATGGGGCCGCTCACGCCGTACTGCAGGACCTGCTCGCGGGACAGGACGCCGACGCCCTTGGTGCGGGCGAGGAAGATCTCGTTGTTGAGGATGAGGTCCTCGATGTCCGGCACGCGGCGCCGGGTCTCGGCGACGGTCTCCGACACCCGGTCGAGCCAGCCGAGCGGCAGGTCCTCCTTCAGCCCGCCGACCCGGTTGAACATGTAGTGCATCCGGCCGCCGGAGATCTCCTCCATCACGGCCTGGATGCGCTCGCGCTCGTTGAAGGCGTAGAAGATCGGCGTGATCGCGCCCAACTCCAGCGGGTACGAGCCGAGGAACATCAGGTGGCTCAGCACCCGGTTGAGCTCGGCCAGCAGCGTACGCGCCCAGACGGCCCGGACCGGCACCTCCATGCCCAGCATGCGCTCGGCGGCCAGGACCACGCCCAGCTCGTTGGCGAACCCCGCCAGCCAGTCGTGCCTGTTGGCCAGCATGATGATCTGCCGGAAGTCGCGGACCTCGAACAGCTTCTCCGCGCCCCGGTGCATGTAGCCGATGATCGGCTCGGCCGTGGCGATGCGCTCGCCGTCGAGGGTGAGCCGCAGCCTGAGCACGCCGTGCGTCGACGGGTGCTGTGGGCCGATATTGAGGATCATGTCCTCGGTGGCCAGCTCTTTCGCCCCGACGCCGATCCCGACCACGCGTTCCGTCATATGGCAATGCTGCCACCAGCAGTGGTGGTGATCCAGCACAGGACAGGGTCAAGGAACGTTATGCCGGCGCATCCTGCCTACCGGACAGGGGAGGAATACCGGGAACGGGGGGAGATGTACCGTGCAAAGAATTGGCTTTGATCTGGCCGCCCTGATCGCGCGAGTGGCGATCGGCGTGATCTTCGTGACTCACGGGTGGCAGAAACTGCAGGGCGGGGTGCCGGCCACGGCCGCCGCCTTCGCTCAGATCGGTGTGCCGCTGCCGCAGCTCTCGGCCTTGTTCGCCATCGTCGTGGAGAGTCTCGGAGGGGTTCTGCTGATCCTCGGCCTGCTGGTCCGGCTGGCGGCGCTCGGGCTGCTGATCGACATGCTGGGCGCGATCATGTTCGTCCACGGCGGGCACGGCGTCATGGTGCAGAACGGCGGCTGGGAGCTCGCCGGCGCGCTGGGCGTGGGCTGCCTGCTGCTCGTGGCGCTGGGCGGTGGCCGGATCGGGATCGACGGCATCCTGCACAGCACGTACCGGCGGCGCGCCGAGCGCCGCGCGGCCGAGCAGGATCTCGCCGGTCACGCCCCGCCCACCTCCATCAGACCGGAGGCGGACACCACCAGGCCCATGTCCACGCGCCCCGCCGGCCGGGACGGTGACACGAGGAACTTCGATGACGCCGTCGCCGACGAACCGTCACGCAGACGCCCACCGACCGGCTGACCTCAGCGGGCGGCGAGGTCCCGGAGTGCGTCGACGAGGCGGTCCACGTGCTCCTCCGTGGTGCCGATACCGATCGAGGCACGCACCGCGGACGCCGTGTCGTCCTCGCATCCGCCATCCGCGGTGCCGAGCAGGTGCCGTACGAAGGGATGCGCGCAGAACTTGCCGTCACGCACGCCGATCCCGTACTCGCCGGACAGCAACTCGGCCACCTCACGCGCCGAGTGCCCGTCCACGACGAACGAGACGATGCCCACGCGCGGCTGGTCCGGCCCCCAGAGCGACAGCTCGCGCACGCCCTCGATCGTGGCCAGCCCGGCCCGGAGCCGGGCGATCAGCCGCTCCTCCTCGCGCACCAGCGCGGTCCAGCCGGTCGCGCTGAGCGCGTCGCAGGCAGCGGCCAAGGCGATGGCGCCCAGCACGTTAGGGGTGCCCGCCTCGTGCCGCGGCTCGGCGTCGTCGTGCCACTCGATGCCTTCCTGGACGTCCGCGGGGACCGAACGCACCGCGCCGCCGCCCTTCAGGTACGGCTCGCCGGCCGAGAGCCAGTCACGGTGGCCGACCAGCACCCCGGCGCCGAAGGGGGCGTAGAGCTTGTGCCCGGAGAAGGCGACGTAGTCGAGGTCGAGCGCGGTCAGATTGAGCCGCCGGTGCGGCACCAGCTGGGCGGCGTCCACCAGGATCCGGGCCCCGTGGCGGTGCGCGATGTGCGCCAGGGCGGCGATCGGCCAGAGCTCGCCGGTGACGTTCGAGGCGGCGGTGACGACCAGCAGCTTGGGGCCGTCGATCGTGGCCAGCGCCTCGTCGGCCGCGCGGACGGCCGCACCGGGGAAGGCGGGCGGCGCCAGCCGTACGGACCGCTTCCAGGGCAGGAGCGAGGCGTGGTGCTCGGTGTCGAAGACGACCGCGGTCGTGCCCTCGGGCAGGCAGCGGGCCAGCAGGTTCGTGGCGTCGGTGGTGTTGCGGGTGAAGATCACGGCATCGTCGGGTCGGGCGCCGACGAAGGCCCTGACCGTGTGGCGCGCCTGCTCGTAGCGGGCGGTGGTGAGCTGGGAGGCGTACCCCGCGCCGCGGTGCACGCTGGAGTAGGCCGGGAGCGCGGCGGTGACGGCGGCGCTGACCGGCTCCAGACAGGGGGCGCTCGCCGCGTAGTCGAGGTTCGCGTACGTCACGAGCCGGCCGCCCTTGACCGGAACCTCCAGATCGGCGCCGAGCACGGCGGGGATCGGGCGGCTGTGCCGGACCGGCGTCTCGGTGGCCTGGGCGGGCAGGGAGCTGAAAATCGTGAAAGTGGACATGGGGTACCTCTCGGGGACATCGGACCCCTGGAGCGCCCAGCGAGCCCGCGCTTGCCCGCCACACCTCGTGACGGACCAGGTCTTCACCCGGGGCACCCCGCCGCGGACGCGAGGGTTGCCGGCCAGCAAGCCGGGGCTGTGCGCTGGCACTCATGACCTACACCCGCACTATAACCGACACTCGGCAATCAATCACAACCGTGAACTTCTGCGGCCGTTGCCTCGTTGGTACCTGAAACCCCTGCTGTGAGGAGTACTAATGCTTGACTGGGTGACCGACCCTCAGATCTGGATCGGGTTTTTCACCCTGGTCGCACTGGAGATCGTGCTCGGCATCGACAACATCATCTTCATCTCCATCCTGGCCGGGAAGCTGCCGCCGGAGCAGCGTGACAGGGCCCGCGTCATGGGCCTGGGCGCGGCGCTGATCAGCCGGTTGCTCCTGCTGCTGGCGTTGTCGTGGGTGGTGCGGCTGACCGCGCCGCTGTTCGAGGTCTTCGGCCACGAGATATCGGGGCGCGATCTGATCCTGCTGCTGGGTGGCCTGTTCCTGCTGGCCAAGAGCGTCACCGAGATCGGGCACAGCATGGAGCTGAAGGAGGAGGACGGCAAGACGCGGGCCGTCACGTCGTTCGCCTCGGTGATCGCGCAGATCATGGTGCTGGACGTGGTGTTCTCGCTCGACTCGGTGATCACCGCCGTGGGCATGGTGGACGAGCTCGGCGTGATGATCGCCGCAGTGATCGTGTCGGTGCTGGTCATGCTGTTCGCGTCGGGGCCGATCAGCAGGTTCGTGGACAAGCATCCGAGCATCAAGATGCTGGCTCTGGCGTTCCTGGTGCTGATCGGGGTGGTGCTCATCGCCGAGGGGCTCGGCCAGCACATCTCGAAGGGCTACATCTACTTCGCGATGGCCTTCTCGATCGTCGTGGAGCTGCTCAACATCCGGATGCGCAGCAGACATGCCAAGCAAGCATCCTCATAAGATGAAATAGTGCGCTTCGACCCCTGGAATCCGGATTTTGTCGCCTATCCGTACGGCGCCTACGCGGCGCTGAGGCGTGACGCGCCCGTCAGCTACTTCGAGCCGACGGGACAGTGGCTGATCTCCCGGCACGCGGACGTGAACGCGCTGCTCAGAGACCGCCGCCTGGGCCGCTCCTACCTGCACGTGGCCACGCACGAGGAGTTCGGCAGGCCGGCCGAGCCGGAGTTCCAGGAGCCGTTCTGGCGGGTGACCAGGGCGGGCATGCTCGACGTCGAGCCGCCGGTGCACACCAGGCTGCGCCGCCTGGTCTCCAAGGCGTTCACGCCGCGCATGGTGGAGTCGCTGCGCCCCCGGGTCAGGTCGATCGCGGAGGGGCTGGTCGGCGCGTACATCGAGAAGGGCGGCGGCGACCTGATCGCCGAGGTGGCCGAGCCGCTGCCGGTGACCGTCATCGCGGAGATGCTCGGCGTGCCCGAGGCGGACCGGCACCTGCTGCGTCCCTGGTCGGCCGACATCTGCCGCATGTACGAGCTGAACCCGAGCCTGGAGTCGCAGCACGTGGCCGCCAAGGCGGCGGCGGAGTTCGCCGCCTACCTCGCGGACCTGGCGCGCGAGCGCGCCGTGCGGCCGGGCGACGACCTGATCAGCGCGCTCGCCGCGATCGACGAGCTCACCGAGGACGAGCTGGTCGGCACCTGTGTGCTGCTGCTCAACGCCGGTCACGAGGCGACCGTGAACGTGACCGGCAACGGCTGGTGGTCCCTGTTCCGGAACCCCGCCGAGCTGGCCCGGCTGCGCGCGGACCGGAGCCTGCTGCCCACGGCCGTCGAGGAGCTGATGCGCTGGGACACCCCGCTGCAGATGTTCGAGCGGTGGGTGCTGGAGGACATCGAGGTGCACGGGGTCGAGATCCCGCGCGGGGCCGAGGTGGCGCTGCTGTTCGGCTCGGCCAACCGGGACGAGACGGTGTTCGACGACCCGGACCGGCTCGACGTCGGGCGGCCGGAGAACCCGCACATCTCCTTCGGGGCGGGGATCCACTTCTGCCTCGGCGCCCCGTTGGCCCGCATCGAGCTGATCGAGTCGTTCGGCGCCCTGCTGGATCGGGCGCCGAAGCTGGAGCTCGTCAGCGAGCCGGAGTGGAAGCCGGGCTACGTCATCCGCGGCCTGAAGTCCCTCGACCTCACCACCGGTTAGCGGTCCTGGGTGAGCCAGCCGAAGCCGCCGAGACCCTTCGCGTCGATCAGTTCGCCCTCCTCCGAGGCGCGGGCCAGGGCCCGGAGATAGCCCGGCGGATCGACGTGGGCGAGGTCGATGGGCGGACGCGTGCCGGTGACCCCCAGAGCCCTTAGCGCATCACGCTGTGTGGACAAGCCTGTGGATATCGCACCGGCCCGCCGACCGGCCTCGGCGCACGCGTCGAGCGCCACGTGCGCGGTGATGTCGCAGGTCCCGTCGGGTATGGCCGCCACGACCGCACCGTCGCGGTACCCGGTGAGCGTGCCGTGACAGGGACGGTTATCCACAGGGTGTGCATAATCAATGGCCACCGCGCGCCCCTTGCTGAGCCGGGTCAGAACCGCCGCCCAGGCGGCGTCCCGAGGGCACCCGATCTCCCTGCGCGAACCGATGCGGCACAGCGGCCACCACCGGTCGAGCCAGGCGCGGTCGGTGCCGAGCACCGGGTCGCCCAGCCGTTCCGCACCCGTCTTGGTCTCGACCAGAACCAGCCGCGGCCCGTCGGCCGTCTGCTCGGCCACGTCGAGCGGGATGTTGTCCAGCCACTCGTTGGCGATCGCCAGCCCGGTGATGCCGTACGGGATCCGGGAGCGCCAGGCGATGCTCTCGGGCAGGCCGTCGGGGCGGGGCGAGAGGTCGACGGCGGTGATGTTGAGCCGGGCGCGCAGCGCGGGGTCGGCGGCGTCGAGCACGCGGGCGACCAGGACGCCCTCTCCCGCGCCGATGTCGACCAGGTCGAGGCGATCCGGAGAGCCGAGCTCGGCGTCGACCTGGGTCAGCAGCGCCAGCACCGCCTCGGCGAAGGCGGCCGAGGTGCTGACCGAGGTCCGAAAGTGGCCCGAAGGGCGCTCGCGAAGGTAGAAACCGTCCTCGCCATAAAGCGCGTGCCGCATCGCGGCGCGCCAGGTGAGCCACATGCCCTGGACTATCTCATGACTCGCCGAAGTCAGGACCTGGCCCGCCAAGTCCGCACCTCCGAGAGGCTCGCATTTCTATGCGGGCGTCGGGTCGCAACTCGGCGCCCGCCACCAATGCGATGACCCCTCTCCTCATCTCTTCCGACAGGGGGTGCATGGTTTTATATGCCCTTGTCCCATTTGTCAGTAACTCAACATGCAGCAAAAGCCTGGTCACGTACGTAGTCTCGAACGGCCGTTACGCTGGGCGGCAGTGCCATCAGGTCGACAGGGGTGGACGGCATGGACGCAGGGGATCGCCCGGGGCGGTTGGCCGTGGGTGTGCTGGGCGCGGGCAAGGTGGGTTCGGTGCTCGGTGCCGCACTGGCGCAAGCCGGGCACCACGTGGTCGCCGCCAGCGGAGTTTCCGACGCCTCGCACCGGTGGGCGGCGAAGCGGCTCGGCGTGCAGCCGACCCGACCCGAGGAGGTCGTCAAGGCCACTGAGCTGATCCTGCTCACCGTGCCCGACGACGCGCTGCCCGATCTGGTCAACGGGCTGGCCACGACCGGCGCGGACCTGCAGGGCAAGCTGCTCGTGCACACCAGCGGCGCGTACGGGCTGTCGGTGCTCGACCCGGCCGCCAGGGCGGGCGCGCTGCCGCTCGCGCTCCATCCGGTGATGACGTTCACCGGGCGGGACGACGACCTCAACCGCATCACCGGCATCTCGTTCGGCGTGACGGCGCCCGATCCGCTCAGGCCCATCGCCGAGGCCCTGGTCATCGAGATGGGTGGCGAGCCGGTCTGGATCGCCGAGGCCGACCGTGCCCTCTACCACGCGGCCCTGGCCGGGGCGGCCAACCACATGGTCACGCTCATCGCCGAGTCGCAGGAACTGCTGCGGGGGATCGGCGTCGAGCATCCGGGCATCATGCTCGGCCCGCTGCTCGGCGCGGCGCTCGACAACGTGCTCCGGCTCGGCATCGCCGGGCTGACCGGTCCCGTGGTGCGGGGTGACGCGGGCACCGTGCGCAAGCACGTCGACGCGCTGATCCTGGCCGCCCCCGAGGCGGCCGACGCCTACATCGCCCTCGCTAGGCTCACGGCGGACCGCGCGCTCGCCGCAGGGCTGCTGAAGCCCGAAGAGGCCGAGCGCCTGCTCGACGCGCTCGGAGGCAACATATGGACCTGATCGTCGCCAGAAACCGCATCGACCTGGTCAAAGCACGCGGCCAGGGGAGTGTCGCCCTGGTGCCCACGATGGGCGCGCTGCACGAGGGCCACCGCTCACTGATCCGCGAGGCCCGCGCCCGCGCCGACCAGGTCGTGGTCAGCATCTTCGTCAACCCCCTGCAATTCTCCCCAAACGAGGATTTTTCCCGCTATCCACGGACGTTTGACGCGGACCTGGAGGCGTGCCGGGCCGAAGGCGTGGACGTCGTCTTCGCACCGGCCGCCGACGACATGTATCCCCCCGACCGCCAGGTCAGCGTCCGGTCCGGGGAGATGGGCACGATCGTCGAGGGCGCGGTCCGGCCCGGCCACTTCGACGGCGTGCTCACGGTGGTGCTCAAGCTGTTCAACCTCGTCCAGCCCGACGTGGCGATCTTCGGCCAGAAGGACGCCCAGCAGCTCGCCATGATCCGCAGGATGGTCGCCGACCTCGACCTGCCGATCGACATCGTCGGCGCCCCCACGGTCCGCGAGCCCGACGGCCTGGCGCTGTCGAGCCGCAACCGCTACCTGTCCGCCGACGAGCGGCAGGTCGCCCTCGCGCTCTCCACGGCTCTGCGGGCGGGCACGGCGGAGTCCGTCCCGTCGAAGATCCGCGCGGCGGCGCTGACCGTACTCGAGGCCGCGGCGCCCCGGCTCGCGCTCGACTACCTGGTGCTCGTCGACCCGGCCACGTTCACCGAGGTGTACGAGTCCTACCAGGGCGAGGCGGTGCTCGCGGTCGCCGCCAAAATCGGCACCACCCGCCTGATCGACAACGTCGTCCTGTCGCTGCGCCCTGCTTGACAGACCCACCCCCGGAATCATCGCATCCTCCGATGGCGTTATCGTCATAGTGACGAAATCGCCTCTATGAGGAGACTCCATGAGCGCACCGGCGATTCCCCTCCGACTGACGGCCCCCGATCCCGGCTGGATCGCCGAGGCCGACGTGGTCGTCGTCGGCTCCGGCATCGCGGGGCTGACCGTGGCCCTGCGCTACGCCGAGCTGGATCCCGCGGCCAAGGTCCTCGTCGTCACCAAGGACGTGCTCTCGTCCGGGTCCACCCGCTGGGCTCAGGGCGGGATCGCGGCGGTGCTCGACCCGCGCGACAGCCCCGACGAGCATCTGAACGACACCTTGGTCGCCGGGGTGGGCCTGTGCGACGTACGGGCCGTACGGACGCTGGTGACCGAGGGGCCGGGGGCGCTGCGGCGGTTGATGGAGCGCGGCGCCCGGTTCGACCGGACCCCCGACGGTGAGCTCCAGCTGACCAGGGAAGGCGGCCACCGGCGCGACAGGATCGTGCACGCGGGAGGCGACGCCACCGGCGCCGAGGTGCAGCGGGCGCTGGTCGAGGCGGTCAGGGCGGGCTCGGTCGAGGTCATCGAGCACGCGCTGGTCCTCGACCTGCTGACGGACGCGCGCGGCCGGGCCAGGGGCGTGACGTTGCACGTCATGGGCGAGGGCGCACGCGACGGCGTGGGCGCGGTGCACGCGCGGGCGGTCGTGCTGGCCACCGGCGGCATGGGGCAGGTGTACGCCTCCACCACGAATCCCGGCGTCTCCACCGGCGACGGCGTCGCGCTCGCGCTCAGGGCGGGGGCCGTGGTGCGCGACATCGAGTTCGTCCAGTTCCATCCTACGGTGCTGTGGCTCGGCGAGGAATCGACGGGGCAGCAGCCGCTGATCTCCGAGGCGGTCAGGGGCGAGGGCGCCTTCCTGATCGACCACGAGGGCCGCGCGTTCATGAGCGGCGTGCACGAGCTGGCCGACCTCGCGCCGCGCGACGTGGTCGCCAAGGCCATCATGCGGACCATCCGCGAAAGCGGACAAAGTCACGTCTTCCTCGACGGCCGCCACTTCGGCGAGGACCGGTGGAAGACCCGCTTCCCCACGATCTACGCGGTCTGCCGCGAGCACGGCATCGACCCGGCCACCGAGCCCATCCCCGTCGCCCCCGCCGCCCACTACGCGAGCGGCGGGGTCAGGACCGATCTGCACGGCCGTACCTCCATCGAGGGCCTGTACGCGTGCGGCGAGGTCGCGTGCACGGGCGTGCACGGCGCGAACAGGCTCGCCTCCAACTCGCTGCTGGAGGGCCTGGTCTTCGCCGAGCGCATCGCCGCGGACATCCACACGGAACGCGGCGCCGAGGAGCCCGCGACGGTACGGGCGGGATCGGGCGCGGTGGCCGTGAGCCCGGCGGCGCCGGGCGTGGCGGCCGCGGGGCGGTTGGGATCGGGCGAGGTGGTCGCGGGCCGGGCGGTGACGGGTCTGGCCGACCCGCGGATCCGGGCCAGGGTCCAGGCCCGGATGAGCGGGGGCGCGAGCGTGCTGCGTAGCCGCGAGTCGCTCGCGGAGACGGCGCGGGCGCTCCGCGACGCCCGCTGGACCCCGGTCCAGGTGCCCCCGTGCACCGAGTCGTGGGAGGCCACGAACCTGCTGACCGTCGCCACCGTGCTGGTGGGCGCGGCCCGGGCCCGGCTGGAGACCCGCGGCTCGCACTGGCGCGAGGACTTCCCCGAGCGGGACGACAATGAATGGCTGGGCCACCTGGACGTGACCCTGACCGAAGAGGGGCCGCAGATGACGTACACGCCGCACGGCGACACCACGCCGCCGCGACTGGCGCAGGAGCTCGCCGCCGCCGGGCTGGACCCGGCGGAGATCGACGCGCTGATCGACCGGGCCCTCGACGAGGACCTCCAGGAGGCGGGCGACGTGACGAGCCTGGCCACCATCCCGGCGGAGCAGCGCGCGATCGCGGACGTGGTGGCGCGCAAGGACGGCATCGTCGCCGGGCTGGCCGTCGCCGAGGCCGTGTTCGTCCGGCTGGGCGCCGCCCGTACCGAGCGAAAGGCCAAGGACGGCGAGCACGTCCGGGCGGGCGACGTGCTGATGACCGTGGAGGGGCCGATCAGGGGCCTGCTGACGGCGGAACGCACCGCGCTCAACCTGCTCACGCATCTGTCGGGCATCGCCACGCTGACCGGCAGATGGGTCGAGGCGGTCAGCGGCACCCGGGCCAGGGTGCGCGACAGCCGCAAGACGCTGCCGGGGCTGCGGGCGCTGGAGAAGTACGCGGTGCGCTGCGGCGGCGGCGTCAACCACCGGATGTCCCTGTCGGACGCCGCATTGATCAAGGACAACCACGTGGTGGCCGCCGGAGGCGTGGCCGAGGCGTTCCGCGCGGTGAGAGAGCGCTATCCGGAGCTGCCGATCGAGGTGGAGGTGGACCGGATCGACCAGCTCGGTCCGGTGCTCGAAGAAGGCGCCGAGGAGATCCTGCTCGACAACTTCACGGTCGAGGAGACCGCCCAGGCCGTCCACATGGTGAGAAATCGGGCGAAGCTTGAGGCGAGTGGGGGGTTGACCTTGGAATCGGCCCGTGATGTAGCCGAAACTGGCGTGGACTACCTTGCGGTGGGAGCGCTCACGCACTCGGCGCCGGCCCTCGACATCGCACTGGATCTACGGGGGTAATCGATGCTGCTAACGATCGACGTCGGCAACACGCACACGGTGCTCGGCCTGTTCGAGGGCGAGGAGGTCATCGAGCACTGGCGGCTGGCCACGGACGCCCGCCGCACAGCCGACGAGATCGCGGTCGTGCTCCAGGGACTGCTCGGCCAGTCGCCGTTGCTCAAGGGAGCCGATGTCAGCGGCATCGCGATCTGCTCGACCGTGCCGAGCGTGCTCAACGAGATGCGCGAGATGTGCCGCCGCTACTACGGCGACGTGACCGCGGTGATCGTGGAGCCGGGCATCCGCACGGGCGTGCCCGTCCGCATGGACAACCCGAAGGAGGTCGGCAGCGACCGCATCGTCAACGCGCTGGCGGCCATCGACCAGTACGGCGGCCCCTGCATCATCGTCGACTTCGGCACCGCGACCTCGTTCGACGCGGTGTCGGCCAAGGGCGAGTACATCGGCGCGGTCACCGCGCCCGGCATCGAGATCTCCGTCGACGCCCTGGCGGCGGCGGGCGCCCAGCTGCACAAGGTGGAGCTGGTCAGGCCGCGCTCGGTCATCGCCAAGAACACGGTCGAAGCGCTCCAGGCCGGCATCATCTACGGCTTCGCGGGCCAGGTCGACGGCATCGTCGAGCGGATGACGGCCGAGCTGGCCGACGACCCCGACGAGGTGACCGTGGTGGCCACCGGCGGTCACGCGGCGCTGGTGGTGGGCGAGTCGCGCTCGATCGACGTGCACGAGCCGTGGCTGACGCTGATCGGCCTGCGCCTGATCTACAACCGGAACACGACATGAACAAGCGGCCCCCCGCTCGGGTGAGGGGGCCGCTTGCGTTCGTGGACCGTCTTACTCGGATTCGTTGGTGTACAGGTACTCCCAGCTGCCGCAGTTCTTCGGGTAGCTGCCGTGGAGGTCGATCTGGCAGACCTTCACCCGGATGCTGGAGGCGTCGTCGGTGTTGAAGGAGAAGCGCTTGTAGGCGGGGTAGCCGCAGTACTTCTTGGTGTAGACCGTCGACCAGTCCTCGTCGAAGTCGCTGGCCTGGAACTTCACGTACGCGCACTTGCCGCCCTCGTCGTAGCTGCGGTTGTCCAGGTCCCAGAGCTTGCCCTTGACGCTGACCGTGTTCGACTCCTGGTCGTCATCCCACTCCACGCCGATCCAACCGGAGGCCTTGGCCTGGTAGTGCTGCGAGTAGACCGGGCCCCAGGACTCGGAGTAGTCGTCGGTGGTGCTGGCGCTGGCGGCCGTGGGCAGCGCTAAGGCCAGCGCGCTCGTGGCGGCGACGGCGGCGAGGCCGGTGGCGAGCTTCTTCATCATGATTTCTCCTTGAGCTCCCCTGGGCCGGCACCCTGCCGGTCCCCCCCTGAGCTCGATGTGTCATTAGTAAGGGGGAGCTCTTGCAAGCACCCTGCAGAGAGGTGACGAGCCCTTGCAGTTCGCCATATCCCCTACTCTTTGATGCTGTGAGCGACGAACTTCCCGAGCAGATGCGCATCCGGAGGGAGAAGCTCGACCGCCTTCGCAGTGAAGGCGTCGATCCTTACCCGGTGACCTTTCCCCGCACGGCGACCAACGCCGAGGTCAGGGAGAAATACCAGGGCCTCGACCCGGACACCGCGACCGGCGACAAGGTCGGCGTGGCGGGCCGCGTCATGCTCAACCGCGTGGGCGGCAAGCTCTGCTTCGCCACGCTCCGCGACGGCGGCGGCGACCTACAGGTGATGATCTCGCTCGACAAGGTCGGCGAGGAGTCGCTGGCGGCCTGGAAGCGCGACGTCGACCTGGGCGACCACGTGGGCGTGGAGGGCGAGGTGATCACCTCCCGCCGCGGCGAGCTGTCGATCCTGGCCGATCGCTGGCAGATCACCGCCAAGTGCCTGCGCCCGCTGCCGGAGAAGCACGTCGGCCTCACCGACCCCGAGGCCCGGGTCCGCCAGCGCTACGTCGACCTCATCGTCAACGACGAGGCGAGGGAGATGGCCCGGATCCGCAGCGCCACCGTGCGCGCGGTGCGTGACTTCTGGCACGAGGAGGGCTACCTCGAGGTCGAGACGCCCATGCTGCAGCCGATTCACGGCGGCGCGACGGCCCGGCCGTTCAAGACCCACATCAACGCCTACGACATGGAGCTCTACCTTCGCATCGCGATCGAGCTCTACCTGAAGCGGCTCGTGGTCGGCGGCATCGAGAAGGTCTTCGAGATCAGCCGCAACTTCCGCAACGAGGGCGCGGACTCCACGCACAACCCCGAGTTCACCATGATCGAGGCGTACGGCACCTACCTCGACTACAACGACATGGCCGACCTGACCCAGCGGATGTACCAGAAGGCCGTCGTGGCCGCGCTGGGCACCTCGGTGGTCGTCCACGACGGCGTCGAGGTGGACCTGGGCATCCCGGAGTGGCCGCGCGTCACGCTGTACGGGACGGTGTCCGAGGCGCTCGGCGAAGAGGTCACTACCGACACCCCGATCGAGCAGGTCCGGAAATTTGCTGACAAGCGGGATGTCCACTGGGACCCGAAGTGGGGCCAGGGCAAGCTCGTCCAGGAGATCTTCGAGGCCCTCGTCGAGCACACGCTCATCCAGCCGACGTTCGTCATGGACTACCCGCTGGAGACCTCGCCGCTGACCCGCCAGCACCGCGACAACCCGCTGCTGACCGAGAAGTGGGACCTCATCGGGTTCGGCACCGAGCTGGGCACCGCCTATTCCGAGCTCGTCGACCCGATCGAGCAGCGCCGCCGCCTGGTCGAGCAGTCCCTGCTGGCCGCCGGGGGCGACCCGGAGGCCATGCAGCTCGACGAGGACTTCCTCCAGGCCCTGGAGTACGCCATGCCGCCCACGGGTGGCATGGGCGCCGGCATCGACCGGATGGTCATGGCCTTCACCGGCAAGAACATCCGGGAGACGATCCTGTTCCCGCTGGTCAAGCCGACCAACTGACCCGCACGGCCACGTCGTACGGCGCTCGGCCGGTGAGCATAGCGATTCACCGGCCGATGTGTCGCGCGGCTCACGGCACCAGCACGAGCCGGCCACGCACGCCGCCTGCCGCGAGGCGGGCGTGCGCGTCGGCGGCCTTCTCCAGCGGGTACGTGCCCGCGACGCGCAGCGTGACCCGGCCCGCCTCGACCAGGCGCACCACCTCGGCGAGCTGGGCCGCGTCCGCCCTGAAGAACACCGACGCGACGTCCGTGCCGCGCAGCGGGATGACCACCACACCGGTCAACGCGTTGAGCGGGATCGTCGCCGCCGCCACGGCCGACGCGCCCCGGGGCGCCTTCGCCACCGCCGAGGCGTCGACCACCACGTACTCGGCCTGCGCCTTGACCGGCAGCTCCAGCCTGCCCACCAGCGCGATCACCTCGTCTCCGACCAGGTAGGCGACCCCTTCGCCCACCTGGTCGACCGTCCCGGCCACATCGAAGCCGAGCCCGTAGGAATCCAGCTTCCTGGCCACGCCGTGGTCGGCCAGTGTCCCCGCGGCCACCGCCAGGTCGAAGGGGTTCACCCCGGCCGCCGCCATTCTGATCCGCACCTGGCCCGGTCCCGCCTCCGGCACCGGCACCTCCACGAGCCGTGGGGAGCCGGTACCACCGATGAGCGCGCGCATGTTCGTCATGCCTACGACCCTAGGAAGAGTTACTCTCTTCTGGTAAGTAGACACCTGTGAGTGCGTAACTCACCTGGAGGGACGAGGGATGGCGACGACCACGGCGGCCGACCGGCGCGAGGAGGCCAAGCAGGCGTTCGACGCCTACTTCGCGGAGTGCCCGTCGAGGAAGCTGCTCGACCGGCTCAGCGACAAATGGGTGACGCTGGTGCTCACCGGCCTGGCGAGCGGGCCTCGCCGCTACAGCGACCTGTCCAGGCGCATCGCGGGCGTCAGCCAGAAGATGCTCACCCAGACGCTGCGCGGGCTGGAGCGCGACGGCCTGGTGCGGCGCACGGTCACGCCCTCGGTGCCGGTCCGGGTCGACTACGAGCTCACATCGCTCGGCGAGAGCCTGATGCCGCTGGTGGCCGCGATCAAGGGCTGGGCCGAGGCCAACATCCAGATCGTCGAAGCGGCCAGGAAGACGTACGACGCCACCGCCTGACCGTCTGCGGGCAGGATCTCCGGGCCGCAGCGGCCACGTGCCGCGTAACGTTCAGGCCGCCGACGGCGGTTAGGTTGACAGCGGTCCCGCGTCCGGCGGCGAGTAGGAGAACAGTGATCAGTTCGGCCTCGTTCGGCAGCGTCCGGATCAGCTCGGTCGCGATCGCCTCGGCACCCGCCCGCGGGCGCTCTCTTTTGACCAGCCCGCGCGGGCGGCTGTGGTCGGTCCGTGGAGTTCATGAGCAGGAACGATTCCACCGGCTCTGTCGGATCGCCTTTGCCGAGCGGGTCGGAGCCGTGTCCGAAACGGGGATCGCGCGGCAGGGCTCGTACGTACAGCCCGGCCAGGTACGAAAGAGTGGCCCACACCGCTGTATTTCCCGATATTTCGTATATGGAGCGCGGCGGAAAATCGGCGTCCCAGGGATCGAAGCCCAGCATGTCCGTGGTGCTCGGCGGTGGTGGGTCGGAGCCCTTGTAAGGACGGCTGTGCTCGCTCATCAGGCCCCGAAGTGTGCCGACATATGGCGAGTACTTCACATATAGAGGATCATGTCAATGTCGATCGTCAAATGTGAGGATTGGCTTGCTTGACGACCTTTCCAGAATGCGTTTACCTTCTGCTCGGACAGAGACGTCTCGAGTTCTGCTGTTGGGGGGAGGGCTCCCGATGTATGTGCTCACTGAAGGCGTTGAGCTCAGCCATGCGGATCTGGCGTTGCTGGCGGAGCTTGCCAAGGGAGTCACGGTTGACCGGGTGGGCAGACGATTGGATATCAGCGGGCGCACGGTACGCCGGAGATTGCGGGGTATCTGCGACCGCATCGGAGTCGCCACCGCGATCGAGGCCGTGGCTTGGGCCGCCCGCCGTCAGCTCATCTGACCGCGCCGGCGGGCCCGCCGCCGGAGCCCCTGCCGCCAGACCCCGGCTGTCAGAGCGTTCGCCGCCGGCGCTTGCTGCTCGGGCGCCTGTCGCCAGGGCGCCTGCTGCCGGGACGCCTGCTGTCAGAGCGCCGGAAGTTCAGTCGGCGATGCGTACGGCACCCGCGAACGGACGGCGAGCGATGGACGCGATGCGCACGACGTCGCCGGTCTGCGGTGCGTGGACCATCATGCCGCCACCAATGTAGATGCCGACGTGGTGCAGGTCGCCGTAGAAGAAGACCAGGTCGCCGGCGCGCAGCTCCTCCTTGGAGATGTGCCGGCCGGCCGTCCACTGATCGCCGGTGTAGTGCGGCAGTGAGATGCCCACCCGCTGGTAGGCCGCCATCACCAGGCCGGAGCAGTCGTACGAGCTCGGGCCCTCGGCGCCCCAGACGTAGGGCTTGAGCTGCTGCGTGAGCGCCCACCTGGCGGCTATGGCGGCCTTGCCGGCGCCGATGACCGGCAGGTTCACCTTCACGGCGCGCGAGCCGGGGCGGCCCGCCTCGCCGATCGCGCGCTTGAAGAGGCTGCTCTCGACCTTGGCGACCAGCTTGGTGATCTTGTCGCGCTTGGTGCCGAGGCCGTCGACGATCTCCTGGACCTCGTCGATGCGCGTCTTGGCGCTGGTCCTGGCCCGCTCGGCGGCCTCCCTGGCCGCGGTCACCAGGTTGACCTCGGCGCCCTGCTGCTGCTCCAGCGCGTAGGTGGTGGCCGCCCGGTCGAGGAAGCTCTCGGGGTCGTCGGAGGTGGTGAACGCCAGGGACTGGCCGAGGCCGCCGTTGATGTAGGCGTTCTGGGCCAGCAGCGAGGCCTTGGCGCGCTTGACGGCCAGATCGGACTCGCTGGTGGCCAGCGTCTTCTGGGCCGCCTCGACCGCCTTCTTGGCGGTCTTGAGCTTCTCCCGCTGGCCGTTGTACTGCTCGCTGAGCGTCTCGATCTGGGTGTGGAGCTCCTCGGCCTGCTTGGACAGGGCCTTCAGCGAGGGCTTGGGATCGGCGACGGCGGAGCCGACGGGGATGGCGAACAGGAGGGTGGCGACGGTAGCCGCGATGACACCCAAGCGGGTGGAGGCTCTCCGGGATCCCGGAGGGCGGGCGTGAGCGCCCGCCGGCTTCCCCTCGCGATTGCGGGTGTACTTCACCAACCAGCTCCTCTCATCGGCGCCTACCGGGTTAGCTGACGGGTTCGGGCCGGAGCAGCCCTACCGAACGAACCGCTCGGATTCACCCCAGGGTGGCGTCAGGATGAGCTCGCCACCGGCGGGTCCCCGGTTCTCCTCGCGGAGATTGGGCGCGTCTCCACGCTTGGCTCGCGCGGGTGACATCGTCGCTGGACACTAGTGCACTCGGCGTTCGTGCTCAACCAGAACTGCCAAGTCAGTAGAGGTTTCGCAACCGAAGGGTCACGAGAGGGTCTCGTGCTTGGCCGTACAGAACAGACTTTATGTCCTTTTTCCACCAAGTTCGCCAAGACATGGAAGCCTAGGAGTCAAGGGATCCCCCATCGTGTTCGATCAACCACCAGATGTCATGAGATGGGGGAGAGGTCGCAGTTAGGGGTGAGCCGTAATCGGATCTGTACTCTGGAGACCCATGGAGCAGGTCGCCGAAGTGACAGTCCCGGACACGGAAATCGTCGTCCGGCGTGCCCGCACGCCGGATGTCAGGACGATTAGGCGCCTGGTCGACACCTACGCGGGCGCCGGACCGCGGCTTCTGGAGAAGGCCACGGTCACCCTGTACGAGGACGTGCAGGAGTTCTGGATCGCCGAGCGCGGTGGCCTGGTGGTCGGCTGCGGCGCGCTGCATGTGCTTTGGGAGGATCTCGCGGAGATTCGTACGGTGGCCGTCAACCCGGAGTTCCGCGGCCTCGGAATCGGGCACCGGATCGTCTCTTCCTTGATCATTACCGCTCGAGAGCTCGGCCTGCGCCGGGTATTCTGTCTGACTTTTGAGGTCGATTTCTTCGCGAGGCATGGATTCCGCCCGGTTCAGGGCACTCCGGTCTCGCCAGAGGTCTACGCGGAGCTGCTGGCCTCGTACGACGAGGGTGTCGCCGAGTTCCTCGACTTGGAACACGTCAAGCCCAACACTCTGGGGAACACCCGCATGCTGCTCCACCTGACATCGGGTGACGCGGACCTTGACTAATGCGAAAGGTGATTGTTGATACCTATGTCGATACGTTGGGCAGCACAGGCATGTGTCCTGACACGTGCCACATGCGCACTCGAAGCGAGGTGACACGGTGAGCACCGGACAGCCGCCGTATCCACAGGATGATTCCGGCGAGCACTCTGCGCCTGGCGGGACTCCCGAATACGGACATCACAACGCGGGCCGTCCCTATGGCGAGCCCGACCCGGATGTAACGGTCGTTGGCTACCGGGCGGACGACGCCTATGGTCAGCAACCCAACTATGGCCAGCAGCAACCGCCGCAGTACGGCCAGCAGCCCCAGTACGGGCAGCAGCAGCAGCCGGGCTACGGCCAGCAGCCGCAATATGGCCAGCAGCAGCCGTCGCAGTACGGTCAGCAGCCGCAGTACGGGCAGCAGCCCGGCTATGGCCAGCAACCCGAGTACGGCCAGCAGCCCGGCTACGGGCAGCAGCAGGCTTCGGGCCAGCAGCCCGAGTACGGCCAGCCTGGTTATGGCCAGCAGCAGCCGCAACCGCAGCCCGGTTACGGCCAGCAGCCCGGCTATGGTCAGCAGCAGCCGTCCCAGCCGGGATATGGCCAGCAGCCTGGGTACGGTCAGCAGCCTGGTTATGGCCAGCAGCCCGCGTCGGGCCAGCAGCCCGGCTATGGTCAGCAGCCTGATTACGGTCAGCAGCCGCAATCGCAGCCCGGTTACGGTCAGCAGCCTGGTTATGGCCAGCAGCCCGCGTCGGGCCAGCAGCCCGGCTATGGTCAGCAACCCCAGTACGGGCAGCAGCAGCAGTCCCAGCCGGGTTACGGTCAGCAGCAGCCGCAGTACGGCGGCCAGCCCGGATACGGGCAGCCGCAGCAACCCCAGTACGGCCAGCAGCCCGGTTACGGCGCCCAGCCGCACGGGATGCAGCCGCCCGGAGCCCCGGCCCCGCTCGCCGAGTGGTGGCAGCGGCTCGTGGCGAGGATCATCGACGGTGTCATCTTCGGCATCGTGTCCGGGGTGCTGGGCCTCATTCTCGCGGCCATCCTGCTCAGCAGCTACAACTCCGTGACCGGTACGTCGAGCGGCCTGCTGGGCCCGCTCGCCTACGGGATCGTGCAGACCATCCTGATGACGGCGATTTATGTCGCCTACGAGTACTTCATGACCAAGATGAGCGGCCAGACGGTCGGCAAGCTGGTCATGGGTATCAAGATCGTGCCCATGGGCAACATGCTGCCGCCCGGCGGCCTGCCCAACGAGGTGGCGCTCAAGCGGGCGGCCATCACCTGGGGCGGATACCTCCTCGGCATCATCCCGTTCGTCGGGACGCTGCTCGGCGGGATCGCCGTCGCGCTGAACGGTGCCTCCCAGCTCTGGGACAAGCCGCTGCAGCAGACGTTCGCCGACAAGTTCAGCAACACCGTGGTCGTGAAGATCAAGTAGTCCTCGCGAGCGCGAAACAGAGGTCGGCCGGTTGGCCGGCCTCTGTTTTGTGTGTGCGGGCCGTACCAAAATGGGTAGCGGTCGGTTCGCCGAAGGGTCGAGGTGGGTTATGGCCGGGTCGCCGCCGTGGAGTGACGTGGTCCCAGCGGAATGGTGGGAACGGCTGGCCGCCCGCCTCATTGAAGCCCTCGTCTTCGGTGTCTTCTATTACATTCTGTTCGTCGCGCTCTGGGCGGCCTTTCGAACTGTCGGGTTGCTGGAGGCGTTCGACGGCCGGCTGCCCGGCGTGTTCGCGTGGCTGCTCGCCGGGCTGGGATATACGGTCTATGACTGGACCGCGCTTTCCATGGGCGGCCGCACCTTCGGCAAAGCGATCATGAAGATTCGCCTGGCACCTGGTGGCCTTCGGCGAGGTGCGCTGCTGAAACGGTCCCTGATCTATCCCGGAGCCGTCATGGTGATGGGCATTCCGGTGGTCAATGTGCTGGCCGGAATCTTCGTCTTCGGGGTCGGGATCCTCATCTTGATCGACAAGCCGCTGCAGCGCGGTCCGCACGACAGGCTCGCCGGAACACTGGTGTCCAAAGATCTTCGCTGAGCCTTCGGTACCTGGGCTGATGCCTTTCCGTAAAATTTTCACTTGATCCGGTAAGGAGTCTGGAGAGACTGGCATTAGGCTGTGAGACGTCCGGGTTGCCGGATGTTGACGCCCTTGGCACACGGACGGCATCCGTGTACCACTATGGTCAGGTGCGGGCGGTTGTCCACCTCATGTGGCATGAGGGGCGCTCATGCCGGGGCCGCTTGTGGATAAAGCGCCCATCGAAACCCCCGGTCCGCTGTGGAGACGAGGACGAATGCAGGCCCTTACCGACGTATTGTCAGCCCTCATCCCACCCGTGGTCGTGGGCGGCGCCTTCATCTTTGGCGTAGTGAAGTTGGTCCGATCCGAGGCCGCCGGACGCCGGCCAAACCGCCAGGATCAGGCCGAGAACTCCAACTGATCGGTGACTCAGCGGAATCCCTGTAGCGCTGAATTGTCTCCACGCCTTTCCGGGTATATGTTTGCCCTGGCGAATGAAACAATGCTCCGCGAAAGGATTGCGTAGATGGCCAAGCAGATCCAGGAGATTCTCATCGATGACCTCGATGGGGGCGAGGCCAATGAGACGGTCAGCTTCGCTATTGACGGCTCCTCCTATGAGATTGACCTGAGCGACCTTAACGCCAAGAAGCTGAGGGACGCGCTCACGCCTTTCGTACAGCACGCTCGTCGGTCCGGTGCCGTGACCACGCGTCGGCGCGGTCGCGGCGGACAGCGTGCGATGAGCCGCGAGAAGAGCTCGGAGATCCGGCAGTGGGCCAAGGCTCACGGTCTGCCGGTGAGCGAGCGCGGCCGAATCGCCTCCACCGTGGTGGAGAAGTACGAAGCAGCTCACTGAGAGAGTCATCTCCCGACCATGCGCTTATGCCGCTCGCCTAAGGACCCCGGCGAACGCCATAAGCGCATGATCATTTTATCGGCTCTTCTCAAATGCTGGACAGTTCGCGTGGCGATCTTCTAATCGCCCATATGTGATCATTTTGGGCTGGCCGCTCGGTGGATTCCGGGCGGTTTTCTGTTCTGGTGCGTTCCAGCGCCGGGCGTGGACTCCCCGGTGGCGCGACGGTCCGGGTCGGTAGCCCGGCTGACCAGACAGGCGATTTCGCGGCCTCCGGGCGCCGTAGCACGATCGATTGGCGTGAGGTGCGCTTCCTTACATAGGATGTTTGCGTATGGCTCACTGATGTGGGCGTGGACGATGCGCGGGCGAGCCGTCTCACCGGCGGCGGCCGGAAGCCGCTCCATGTTGATCTGCCGGCGCCGTGGCGACCAATTCCAGGTGCTTCACCGAAGCCTCCCAAACATCGTTCGCTTGCGGCGTATCGGGAACACGTGACCCCCGATCGGTAGTTGGATAGAGGGTGAACGCCCTGCTCCCGGGGAACGTCTCTGCTATAGAGCGTGTCAGTGGCAGTGGGCATGGTTCGCCGAGCCAGGGCTAGCATGCGGGATGACGGGACCGGATTTACCGGCCTGACTGACCGCTCTGTGAGGAGCGACGAGATGTTCGAGAGGTTCACCGACCGAGCAAGGCGGGTTGTCGTCCTGGCCCAAGAAGAGGCCAGGATGCTCAACCACAACTACATCGGCACTGAGCACATTCTTCTTGGTTTGATCCATGAAGGTGAGGGCGTAGCCGCCAAGGCTCTGGAGAGCCTCGGCATCAGCCTTGAAGGAGTGCGTCAGCAGGTCGAGGAGATCATCGGCCAAGGCCAGTCGGCTCCGTCGGGGCACATTCCGTTCACCCCGCGGGCCAAGAAGGTTCTTGAGCTGTCGCTCCGTGAGGCTTTGCAGCTGGGTCACAACTACATCGGCACCGAGCACATCCTGCTCGGGCTCATCCGTGAGGGTGAGGGTGTGGCCGCCCAGGTGCTGGTCAAGCTTGGAGCCGATCTCAACCGTGTCAGGCAGCAGGTCATCCAGTTGCTCCACGGCTACCAGGGCAAGGAGCCGGCCGCCGCGGGCGGTCCGCAGGAGTCGGCCCCGTCGACCTCCCTGGTGCTCGATCAGTTCGGCCGCAACCTGACCCAGGCCGCCCGCGAGGGCAAGCTGGATCCGGTCATCGGCCGTGAGAAGGAGATCGAGCGGGTCATGCAGGTCCTCTCCCGGAGGACCAAGAACAACCCGGTGCTGATCGGCGAGCCCGGCGTCGGCAAGACCGCCGTCGTCGAGGGCCTGTCGCAGAAGATCGTCAGGGGCGAGGTGCCCGAGACGCTGAAGGACAAGCAGCTCTACACGCTTGACCTCGGCGCTCTGGTGGCGGGCTCCCGCTACCGCGGTGACTTCGAAGAGCGCCTGAAGAAGGTGCTCAAGGAGATTCGCACGCGCGGCGACATCATCCTGTTCATCGACGAGCTGCACACGCTCGTCGGCGCGGGCGCGGCCGAGGGCGCGATCGACGCGGCCAGCATCCTCAAGCCGATGCTGGCTCGTGGCGAGCTGCAGACCATCGGCGCCACGACGCTCGACGAATACCGCAAATACCTGGAGAAGGACGCCGCTCTGGAGCGGCGCTTCCAGCCGATCCAGGTGGCCGAGCCCTCGCTCAGCCACACGATCGAGATCCTCAAGGGTCTGCGCGACCGCTATGAGGCGCACCACCGGGTGTCCATCACCGATGGCGCGCTGGTCGCCGCCGCGCAGCTGGCCGATCGCTACATCAGCGACCGTTACCTTCCCGACAAGGCGATCGACCTCATCGACGAGGCCGGTTCGCGGATGCGCATCCGCCGGATGACCGCTCCGCCGGACCTGCGCGAGTACGACGAGAAGATCGCCAACGTCCGCCGGGACAAGGAGTCCGCGATCGACGCGCAGGACTTCGAGAAGGCGGCCGCCCTCCGCGATCAGGAGAAGCAGCTCCAGCTCAAGCGCGAGCGGCGCGAGAAGGAGTGGAAGGCCGGCGACATGGACGTCGTGGCCGAGGTCACCGAGGAGCTCATCGCCGAGGTCCTGGCGACGGCCACCGGCATCCCGGTCTTCAAGCTGACCGAGGAGGAGTCGCAGCGCCTGCTCCGCATGGAGGACGAGCTGCACAAGCGGATCATCGGCCAGGACGACGCCATCAAGGGCCTGTCCAGGTCGATCCGGCGCACCCGCGCCGGGCTGAAGGACCCGCGCCGTCCCGGTGGCTCGTTCATCTTCGCCGGCCCGTCCGGCGTCGGTAAGACCGAGCTGTCCAAGGCGCTGGCGGAGTTCCTCTTCGGTGACGAAGACGCTCTGATCAGCCTGGACATGTCGGAGTTCATGGAGAAGCACACCGTCTCCAGGCTGTTCGGTTCGCCTCCCGGCTACGTCGGCTACGAGGAGGGCGGCCAGCTCACCGAGAAGGTGCGGCGCAAGCCGTTCTCCGTGGTCCTGTTCGACGAGATCGAGAAGGCCCACCCCGACATCTTCAACTCACTGCTGCAGATCCTGGAAGACGGTCGCCTGACCGACGCCCAGGGCCGGGTGGTGGACTTCAAGAACACGGTCATCATCATGACCACCAACCTCGGCACCCGCGACATCTCCAAGGGCATCGGGGTCGGGTTCGCCAAGTCCAACGACGCCGACTCCAACTACGAGCGGATGAAGTCCAAGGTCCAGGAGGAGCTCAAGCAGCACTTCCGGCCCGAGTTCCTCAACCGTGTCGATGACATCGTGGTCTTCCACCAGCTGACGCCGGCGGAGATCATCCTGATCGTGGACCTGATGCTCGCTCAGGTCGACTCCCGGATGAAGGACCGCGACATGGGGCTCGACGTCTCGCAACCCGCCAAGCAGCTGCTCGCCGACCGCGGTTACGACCCGGTCATGGGTGCCCGGCCGCTGCGCCGGACCATCCAGCGCGAGCTCGAGGACTCGCTGTCGGAGAAGATCCTGTACGGCGAGCTCCGTCCGGGGCAGGTCGTCAAGGTCACGATCGAGGGCGAAGGCGACGAGGCGAAGTTCATCTTCACCGGTGAGGACGTGGCGTCCAGCAAGGTTCCCGACTCGGCCGCCGCGATCGCGGCGCCGATCAAGAACTGACGGCGCCCAGGTTCGACCCAGGGACCCCCGTGTGAGAGATCACACGGGGGTTTCGCCGTTTCACAGGTCCGTTGCCTAATTTGTTGGAAACCTGGGTGTACCGCCACCGGTAGTAGTACTACACTGCGTAGAGCATCGCCGGCCTCTCCATGCCGTCCGCGGACGGCGTTTCCAGGGTGAGGGCTGCTCCCTGGGGAGTACACGGGAATCAACTCAGGGCGGACGCGTGCGCCACCCGGCAGCAGGCATGCTCGACAAAGTCCGCATCATCCCCAGAGCGGGCGACGGGAACGACCAGTGCAAGCCGTGGAGGATTCAATGCGTCTGCGTCACGATGACGGAACGCTGGTTCACCTCGCCTACAACGCAGGCGTACACCCCGCGGAAGACCTGGAGAACCTGATCGCCCACCTGACCCGCTACACGGTGCCGGTGCGCAAGCGGCTCGGGGTCGAGCGGATGGGCGTCGGCCTGTGGCTCTCGCCCGCCGTGGCCGACCACCTCACGGCCGACCGCATCGAGCTCGTACGGCTGCGCAGGTCGCTGGAGGAGCGCGGCCTGGAGGTGGTGAGCCTCAACGGCACCGGCGGGCGCAACCTGGAGGTGCCCGGTCCCGACTGGGCCAAGCCGGAGCGCTACCGCTACACGATGGCGCTGGCCAAGATCCTGGCGTTCCTGCTGCCCGACGACGTACGGTTCGGCAGCATCTCCACCATCCCGATCGGCTGGCGCCACGACTGGCCCGCCGACCTGCACGCCATCGCCACCCGGCGGCTCGAACGGCTGGCCAGAGAGCTGCGTGGCATCTACAGCGTCACCGGCAAGACCATCCGTGTCGGCTTCGAGCCGTGGCCCGGCTGCGTGCTGGAGACGACCGAGCAGGCGCTGGAGCGGGTGTGCGGGATCGACTCCGAGCACCTGGGCGTCTGCCTCGACGCCTGCCACCTGGCCTGCGGCAACGAGGAGCCCGGTGCGGCACTGCGCGGGCTGGCCGCCGCGGGCGCTCCGGTGGTCAAGCTGGGGCACGTGCACAACCACACGGGCGACACGCCCAGCACCGGCGCGGTGCTGTACGACACGATGGCGGCGATGCTGTCGGGCGCGGTCAGTGGCAGCGCGCACATCGAGGTCGAGACGCACAACCTGGTGGTGCCGGGGCGCGCCAAGGGGCCTGGAGCGCTGGTGTCCCTGCTGGCCGAGCAGCTCGACTGGGCCCGCAACAGCCTGACCGGGCTGGGCCTGCAACTGGCCGCGTAACTCCGACCCCTACAGGGTGCCGAACCAGCCTGGCGTGTCCAGGCGGAAGAGGTCGGGCGGGGTGACCTTGCGAAGATCGGCCACCAGGGCCTGTACGCGCTCTTCGCCCAGCTCCGCGGCCCAGCGGTCGCGGAGGGTTTCGAAGATCCGGCCCGAGCGCACGAGGGCGTCGACGCCGTAGGGCGTCAGGCCGACGATCTTACGTCTCGTGTCGTGGGGGTCCACGGTGCGCTCCACATAGCCGATGCGTTCCAGCGCGTCGATCGTCTTGCCGGCCGCCTGCTTGGAGACGCCCAGCATACGGCCGAGGTCCACGGCGGTCGTGCCGCCCCGGCCGATGGCCTGCATGACGAAGCCGTGCATCGGCCGCATGTCGGGATGGCCCTGGCGGCCCAGCTCCGCGTGGAGTTCGTCGATGAGCACGCGGAAGCCGAGAAGGAGGCGGAGCGGAAGCTCGAAGCCGGGGATGTCGCTTGACACGATAGACAACCTGGTTCACTATATAGACAACTTTGTTGTCCATCTTAGGGGTTGCCGGGATGACTGTCATCCGTGATGCCGATGCGCGTCGATCAGAGACCGCCGGCGGGGTCATGACCACGTTCGCCTCGCCGAGCCAGGGGGGTGCGTCGCGGTCCCTGTGGCGGGTCGACGCCAAGCCCGGTGTGGCGGGGCCGTCGCACGACTTCGACAGCGAACAGGTGTGGACGTGGCTGGCTGGGACGGCCACCGTCGAGCTGGGCGAGGAGACGTTCGGCGTCGGGCCGGGCGACACCGTCGTCATGCCCGCCCGCACTGTCCGGCGCGTGACGGCCGGCGCCGAGACCGGCTACACGGCCGTGGTGACGGCACCGGCCGGAGCCAGGGCGCTCGCGGCGGACGGCACCGACGCCTTCGGCACGCCACCGTGGATCGCTTGACCCACCGCCCATGCACCCGGCCACGGGCCGGTCGCAAACCGCAGGGCGTCCGGCGCCCGCACTGCCGGGGAGCCGCGCCGTTCGCGAACCCGCAAGCCGATCACCCACCGACTGAGGAGAAATTGATGCCTGTTGTCCTTTCCGCCGGCTCCCGCCGGACCGAGACGCCGAACGCCGTCATGACCACCCTCGCCTCACCGACCCAGGGCGAGGCGGGGGCGGCGGTGTGGCGGGTGGATGCCGTGCCCGGGATGGTGGGACCGGTTCACGCCTTCGACGCCGAGTCGGTGTGGACGTGGCTGGCCGGGACGGCCACCGTCGAGCTGGGCGGCGAGCTGTTCACCGTGGGGCCCGGCGACACCATGGTGCTGCCCGCCGACGTGACCCGGCAGATGACGGCCGATCCACGCGACGGCTTCGCGGCGATCGTGGTCGCGTCGCCGGGAGTCGAGGCCTACAACCCGGACGGCGTGTCGGCCCCGGACGCCTGCGATGTGGCGCCCAAGGGCTCGGAACGGATTGTCCCGCTCTGGGTCCGGTGAACCAGGTCAGGAGTGGGGCAGGCGGTAGGTGCCGTCGTCGAGGTGTTCGGCCAGGCCGTCCGTGATCAGGCCGTCCAGGGCGCGCTCTCGTTGCACCGGATCGTCCCAGACCACGTCGAGCGCGGCCTTGGGCACCGGCCCGTGGGCCGCCCGCAGCACCGCCAGCAGGCGGCCCCGGCACTGGCGGTCGGTCCCCGCGTACGTCTGGCCCTTGCGTGCGGGCCCGGCATGCGGCGGTTTGCCGGCCAGGCGCCACGCGCACATCTGGGCGATCGGGCAGTCGGCGCAGCGTGGCGTGCGAGCCGTGCAGACCAGGGCGCCCAGCTCCATGACGGCCACGCCCCAGCGGGCGGCGCCGAGCTCGGGCAGGAGCGTCTCGGCCAGGCGGCGTTCGGCGGCGGAGGTGGCCGTCGGCGGATACTCCTCGGCCCGTATCGCCCTGGCGAACACCCGCCGGACGTTGGTGTCGAGGATCGCGTGCCGCCCGCCGTACGCGAAGCTGGCGACCGCGGCGGCGGTGTACTCGCCGATGCCGGGCAGGGCCAGCAGGGTCGCGTGGTCCGACGGCACCTCGCCGCCGTGCTCCTCGCTGATGGCCTTCGCGCACGCGTGCAGCCGCAACGCTCGGCGCGGGTAGCCGAGCCTGCCCCAGTGGCGTACGGCCTCGCCGGGGAGCTCGGCCGCCAGGGCCTTGGGGGTGGGCCAGCGGCCCATCCACTCGTGCCAGATGGGCAGGACGCGGACGACCGGGGTCTGCTGCAGCATGATCTCGCTGACCAGCACGCCCCACGGCGTCGCGTCGACGGTACGCCACGGGAGGTCTCGGGCGTTGTCCTCGTACCACTCCAGAACGGGGACGTGTAGGAGGTTCGGCTCAACCACGCGCCCTAGGCTATGCCGAGATTGCTACCAGCGGCGTGTCGTCACACTCCGTGGCCAATGGATTACCATGCTGTGTGTATGGATCCGGATACGATGGGTGACGGCAGCGGAGACATCTACTGGCGACGGCGTATGAGCGTCCTGGTGGCTGTTCTCGTTGTGGTGGCGGTTGTCGCTTGGGCGTGTTCCAGCGGGGGGAGCGGGCCGCAGCGGCCCTCCAGCACGCAGAGCTCCGCGAGTGTCTCCCCGACGGCGGCGGATCCGCTGCTCGCCGGCCTGCACACCCTGACCATGGACACGGCCACCCCCTCGCCCTCGCCCACGCCGAGCCCCGGCAAGGTCACTCCGGCGGCCCTGCCCAAGCGGCCCGGCGATCCCTGCAGCGAGGGCGACCTGGTGCTCAGCATGCAGGGCAAGCAGGACGTCTACACGCCGGGCGTCCAGCCCAACTTCCTCATCAGCCTGGTCAACACCGGCCCCGTCATGTGCGCCGCCGACGTGGGCCCGCGGTCGATGGAGGTCCGCATCACCTCCGGGGAAGATCGGATCTGGTCGACCTCCGACTGCGTCAGCGGTGAGGCCGCCGAGGTCAAGCAGTTGCAGCGCGGGGTGCCCTTCGTGCGCTCGCTCGACTGGGACCGGCGCCGCTCCAGCAGCGACTGCCGCACCGACCCGCCGGCCGCCCTGCCCGGCACTTACGTGGCCGTGGCGCGCATGGGCAAGCTCAGAAGCCCGATGGGCGTCTTCCAGCTTCGCTGACGATGGCCGCGGTGGGCTCAGACGTACCGCTCCAGGATGGAGGACTCCGCGAGCCGGGAGAGCCCCTCGCGGACGCTGCGCGCGCGGCCTTCGCCGACGCCCCCCACGGCCTGGAGGTCGTCGATGCTGGCCGCCAGCAGCTTCTGCAGCCCGCCGAAGTGGTTGACCAGCCGATCGACCACGGTCGCGGGCAGGCGGGGCACCTTGGCCAGCAGGCGGAACCCGCGCGGGCTGACCGGGCCGTCGAGCGTCTCGTCCTCGGTGTGTCCCAGCACGTGGGCGACCGTCGCGAGGTTGAGCAGCTCCTCGCCCGAGAGCACGTCGAGATCGTGCATGGCCTCCGTGAGGCGCCGGTGACGGCGGCCGGCGGGGGTCGGGAGGTAGTCGCGCACGACCAGCTCACGCTCCGACTCGACGCCCGCCACCAGCTCGTCGAGCTGCAGCGACAGGAGCCTGCCGTCGGTGCCGAGCTCGACCACGTAGCCCTTGATCTCGTCGGAGATGCGCCTGACCATCTCCAGCCGCTGGGCGACCGCGGCCACGTCACGGACCGTCACCAGGTCTTCGATCTCCAGGGCCGACAGCGTGCCGGAGACCTCGTCGAGGCGGTGTTTGTAGCGTTCGAGCGTGGCCAGGGCCTGGTTGGCCTTGGACAGGATGGCCGCCGACTCCTCCAGCACGTAGCGGATGCCGTCGAGGTAGAGGGCGATGATCCGCATCGACTTGCTGATCGCGATGATCGGCAGGCCGGTCTGGCGGGCGACCCGCTGCGCGGTGCGGTGACGGGTGCCCGACTCGTCGGTGGGGATGCCCGGGTCCGGCACCAGGTGCACAGCGGCGCGGATGATCCGCTGGTCGTCGCCGACCACGATCGCGCCGTCCATCTTGGCCAGCTCGCGCAGGCGCGTGGCCGAGAACTCGACATCGAGCTCGAACCCGCCGCTGGACACCTCTTCGACCACGTTGTTGTGGCCGAGCACGATCAGGCCGCCGGTCTGACCGCGCAGGATCCGCTCCAAGCCGTCGCGTAGCGGTGTGCCCGGGGCCACGGAGGCCAGGGCTTCGCGACGGCGGTCGTCGAGACTCCTGTCGTTTGGCACCTGACCCCCGAGTCGAAATAGTCAGGTCAAGCTTAGCCGCGCTATGTGACGTGTGTGAGTGCGTCCCAGACGTTCTCCACCTCGACCACTTCGAAGCCCGCCGCGAAGGCCACCGGTCCCACGGGCACCAGGGAACGCTGTCCGTCACGTCGGCTGCCGCCTTGGTCGAGGGATCCGGTGGGCACCAGCCCGCGCTTGAAGCCCAGCCTCGCGGCCTCGCTCAGCCGCCGCCGCACGTCCTTCACCGGGCGCAACTCGCCTGCCAGCCCCACCTCGCCCATGGCCACCAGACCGGCCGGCAGCGGCTTGTCGCCCGCCGCGCTGGCCACCGCCAGCATCACCGACAGGTCGATGGCCGGGTCGGACAGCTTGATGCCGCCCACGGTCGCGGTGAACACGTCGCAGCCGCCCAGCTTGGCGTTGAGCCGGCGTTCGAGGACGGCGAGGATCATCTGCACCCGGAAGGTGTCGAGGCCCGAGGAGGTGCGCCGGGGCTGCTGCGCCTCGGTGCGGGCGACCAGGGCCTGCACCTCGGCGGGCAGCGGCCGGGTGCCCTCGACCGTGACGGTCACGCAGGTGCCCGGCACCGGCTCGCTGCGCCGCGAGACGAACAGCCCGCTCGGGTCGGTGATGCCCTCGATGCCGCGCTCGTGCAGGTCGAAGCAGCCGACCTCTTCCGTGGGGCCGTACCTGTTCTTGATCGCGCGGACCATCCGCAGCCGGGAGTGGCGGTCGCCCTCGAAGCTGAGCACGACGTCCACCAGGTGCTCCAGGGTGCGCGGCCCGGCGATCGAACCTTCCTTGGTGACGTGGCCGACGAGCACGGTGGCCATGTTGCGCTCCTTGGCCAGCCGTACGAGATTGGCGGCCACCTCCCGCACCTGCGTCACGCCGCCCGGCACGCCGGTGGTCTGCGCGGAGCCGACCGTCTGCACCGAGTCGACGACGAGCATCCTGGGCTGGACCTTGTCGACATGCGCGACCAGCGCCGACAGCTCGGTCTCCGCCGCGAGGTAGAGGTTGTCGCGGATGGCGCCGATGCGGTCGGCCCGCAACCGCACCTGGGCCGCCGACTCCTCGCCTGTGATGTAGAGCACGGTGTCGCGCTCGGACATGCGGGCGGCCGCTTCGAGCAGCAGCGTCGACTTGCCGATGCCGGGCTCGCCGGCCAGCAGCACCACCGCACCGGGCACCAGCCCGCCGCCGAGAACCCGGTCGAGCTCGCTCACCCCGGTCGTGCGCGCGGCCGCCGTCTCGGCCTTGACCTGGCCGATCGGCATCGCGGGCGCGGTCGTCGCGCCGGCCTGGACGACGTGCACCCCGGCGCGCGCGCCCTCCTCGTCGACCGTGCCCCAGGCCTGGCACTCGCCGCACCGGCCCACCCACTTCGTGGTGCGCCACCCGCACTCGGCGCAGCGGTAACCGGGCTTCTGCGCAGACTTGACCATGCGGAGCAGGCTAGCGGCCCGCGCCGACATTCTTCACGAGGTACGGGCCTACTTCAGGCCCAGTTCGGCCTCGATCAGGCGCTTGGGCTTGGCGCCGACGACCTGCTTGACCGGCTCCCCGTTCTCGAACAGCAGCATCGTGGGCAGCCCCATGACGCCGTAGCGGGCCGAGATCTCCGGGTGTTCGTCGCTGTTGAGCTTGCCGATGGTCAGGCCGTGCTCGGCCTCGATCTCCGCGAGCACGGGGGCGACCATGCGGCACGGCCCGCACCATTCGGCCCAGAAGTCGACCAGCACCGGCTTGGTGCTCTTGAGTACCTGCTCCTCGAAGTTCGAGGCGGTCAGCTCAATCATTTCTCTCCTTCAGCACGCAACCAGGGCACGCCGCGCCGAGCTGGGCGGCGACTTCGGCGCGCCGGGTGAGCAGGACGCGGATCTCGTCGTCGATCTCGGCCAGCTTGCGCTGGTAGACGGCGACCGACTCGCGGCAGGAGCCGCCCGTACTGTGGCCGGAGCGCAGGCAGTCGACGAACGGCCGCGTGTCCTCCAGCGTGAACCCCACGGACAGCAGCGCCCGGATCTCGGACACCAGCTTGATGTCCTCCTCCGCGTAGTCGCGATAGCCGTTGGACCCGCGCCTGGCCGAGAGCAGCCCATGCTGCTCGTAGTAGCGGAGTGATCGGGTGCTCACCCCGGTCCGTTCGGCCAGCTCTCCGATGCGCATGCCTCCACGGTAAACGTTGACACTGACGTCAATGTCAACCCCCCCTAGAACGAGCGCCAGCGCAGCACGTTCGGGTAGGGCAGCTCCAGGCCGGGCGTCTCGGCGATCGCCTGCGCGGCCACCTCGGGCGTGAACTCGATGCGCAGCACCGCCTCCAGCTCGGCCCGGCGGGAGAAGGCCATCCGCAGGTCGAGCCGCTGCCGCTGCCACCCATGGAGGTCCCAGAAGGCCTCCACCGCCTTGGCCGAGTAGGTGGGCACCGTGCGCTGGAACCAGCCGCCGAAGGCCCCGCGGGTGGCGTCCAGATCGATGACGAAGGCCGCGCCACCCCGCCGTACGACCCGGGAGAGCTCGCGTAAGCCGGGCTCGCAGCCGGGGCCGAAGAAGTAGGCCCAGCGCGCCACCGCGACGTCCACGGACGCGTCGGGCAGCGGCAGGTCCTGCGCGGTGGCGGCGTGGATCTCGACGGAGGGCAGCCCGGCGCAACGGCGGCGGGCGAGCGTGACCAGATCGCCGTGGGGCTCGACGCCGATCACCTTCGCCGCGTCGGCCGCGAAGATCGGCAGGTGGTATCCGGTGCCGCAGCCGATGTCGAGCACGGTGGCGCCGTTCCAGGAGCGCAGAGCGCGCATCGCCGCGTTGGCGGCGCCGTCAGGGTCGACGGCGCGATTCTCCAGCTCGTAGACCTGGGGGGTGTTCCAGATGTTGGGGCTGGGGATGGCGCCTTTGGCGATCCGTGGCATGGGCCAACCGTATGGGGCGCGCGCCAGAACGTCGTCACCGGCTTAGGCTGGCAGCGTGGCTGATGTCATCCGCGTGCCCAATGCGAAGATCGCATTGTCCACCGCCTCGGTATATCCGGAACGCACTCCTGACGCGTTCGAGCTGGCCGCGCGCCTGGGCTACGACGGGGTCGAGATCATGGTCGGCGCCGATCCCGTGAGCCAGGACATCGACGTGATCGAGCGGCTCTCCGAGCACTACGAGATCCCCGTGCTGGCCATCCACGCGCCGTGCCTGCTCGTCACGCAGCGCGTCTGGGGCCGCGACCCCTGGGCCAAGCTGGTCAAGGCACAGAAGGCGGCCGAACGGCTGGGCGCCTCGACGGTCGTGGTGCATCCACCGTTCCGCTGGCAGCGCGAATACGCGCGCGACTTCGAGACCGGCCTGGCCAGGATGCGTGAGGAGACCGGCGTCACGTTCGCGGTGGAGAACATGTTCCCGCTCAAGGCCAGGAGCAACGACGTGGTCCCCTACTCGCCCAGCTGGGACCCGACCGACTACGACTTCCCGCACGTCACGCTCGACCTGTCGCACACGGCCGTCTCGGGCACCGACGCCATGGAGATGGCCGCCAAGCTCGGCGACCGGCTCGCGCACCTGCACCTGGCCGACGGCCTCGGCGTGACGAACAAGGACGAGCACCTCGTACCCGGCAGGGGCAACCAACCGTGCGCGCCCATGCTGGAGCGACTGGCCAACTCCGGCTACGGCGGGCTGGTCGTGCTGGAGATCAACACCCGCAAGGCGGCCAGCCGTACGGAGCGGATCGACGACCTGGCGGAGGCCCTCGCCTTCGCCCGCCTCTACCTGGCGGCCGCCAGATGAGCGTGGGACCGATGAGGGAGCTCGGCAGGGTGTTCGACAGCGTCGCCGACGCCTACGACGCGGGCCGGCCGACGTACCCCGACGAGATGTACCACGCGCTGTCGGAAGCGTCCGGCATCCAGCTCGCCGGCGCGACGGCGGTCGACGTGGGCGCCGGCACCGGCATCCTGACGCGTGCCCTGCGCGCCCGCGGCTCGCGGGTGATCGCGGTGGACGCGGGCTCGGAGATGCTCGCCCGCCTGCTCTCGAAGGCCACGGACGACGGCATCGCCGCGCTGCTCGCGGACGGCAACGCCCTGCCGCTGACCGACGGGGTGGCCGACCTGGTGACGTACGCCCAGTCCTGGCACTGGCTCGACCCGGTGGTCTCGATCACCGAGGCCAGGCGGGTGCTGCGGCCCGACGGGGCCATCGTGGGCTGCTGGAACCTGGCCCACGCCGCCCAGGCCGACTGGCTGGCCGCCCACGAGGCCCGGCTGGCGGCGGAGTGCCCGACCTACTGGGGCCCGGCGCTGGAGGAGTGGTCCGTGCCGCCCATCGCCGCCGCCATGGAGGTGGTCGAGGAGCGCTGGATCGCCTGGACCAGGCTGGTCGGCATCGAGGACTTCCTGCTCAACCTACGGTCGCATTCCTACATGGCGGCGCTGTCTCCTGAGGTCGCCGACGATCTCGTCGCCCGGCAGCGGGTGGAGCTCAGGCAGGTCTTCCCCGAGGGAGTCCTGTACGTGCCCATGCGTGTCTATCTGGCGGTGGGCAGATGACCATTAGTCGTCGTCCGGGGCGTCGGCCGGGGTCGGCGGACACACGGGGTGAGATTCTCTCCGCGGCTCGTCGTGTCTTCGCCGAGAAGGGCTTCGACAAGGCGACGGTACGCGGCATCGCCAGGGAGGCGAACGTCGATCCCGCCCTGGTGCACCACTACTTCGACACCAAGGAGGGCATGTTCGCGGCGGCGATGCGGCTGCCGGTCAGCCCTGACCAGATCGTGCCGCTGCTGCTCGAAGGGCCGCGCGAGGAGATCGGGGAGCGGCTCGTCCGGCTGATCCTGACGGTGACGGGCGAGCCCGAGACGCGTGAGCCGATGGTCGCGCTGATCCGGTCGGCCATGACGAACGAGCAGGCCGAGACGATGTTCCGGGAGTTCGTCACGAACGCCTTGCTCTTCAGGGTCGCCGACCGGCTCGAGGTGCCGCCCCTGCGGATCGAGGCCGCCTTCGCGCAGATGTTCGGCATCGTCATGGGCCGTTACGTGCTCCGGCTGGAGCCGCTGGCGAGCGCCGATCCCGAAGATCTGGTCCAACTGCTGGCCCCGACGGTACAGCGCTACTTGACGGGGTAGAGCATTATTCTGGATGCGCCGCCGACCGTTAGGTTACTACTCGGTAGGATTCCGGGAGTGTCTGGCCGGTGACGTGACCGTACGCTGGCAGCCAACATCGTCAGTGGGAGGACCCGTGCTCTGGGTGGCCATCATCGGGCTAATCATGACCGTCCTGGCGGTCGCCGTGGCGGGCCGCAGGACGCTGTTCCTGTTCAGGCTCGCGACAGTGGGCCCGCCCGCGCCCGAACGCATCGAATACGCGAAGACGCACGCGGGCAGCGAGCTCAAGGCGCAGCTCGTCGAGGTGTTCGGGCAGAAGAAACTGCTCAAGTGGACACCGTCGGGCATCGCGCACTTCTTTGTGATGTGGGCGTTCTTCATCTTGCTGACCGTCTACATCGAGGCGTACGGCGCCATCGTCCAGGGCGCGATCACCGGTGAGCCCGACTTCCACATCCCGCTCATCGGCACCTGGGCGGCGCTCGGCTTCCTGCAGGACTTCATCGCGGTCGCCTGTCTGCTCGGCCTGCTCGCCTTCGCCGTCATCCGGATCAAGAACTCCCCCAAGACGCTCGGCCGCAAGTCCCGCTTCTCCGGCTCCCACCTCGGCGGCGCCTGGCTCGTCCTGTTCATGATCTTCAACATCATCTGGACGCTCTTCCTGGCCCGTGGCGCGGCGGCGGCGAACGGCAACTTCCCCTACTCGTCGGGCGCCTTCGTGTCGCTGGCCCTGGGCAAGATCCTTCCGGCCAGCTCGGTGCTGGAGGAGATCGCGCTGCTGCTGCACATCGGCTTCATGCTGGTGTTCCTGGTCATCGTGGTGCACAGCAAGCACCTGCACATCTTCACCGCGCCGCTGAACGTGCTCTTCTCCCGCCGCCCCGACGGTCTGGGCGGCGCGTCCGAGCTGCGCGTCGACGGCAAGCTCGTCGACTTCGAGGACGAGGACCTGGACCCCGAGCGGCTCGGCCGGGGCAAGATCGGCGACACCACCTGGAAGGGCTTCCTCGACTTCTACAGCTGCACCGAGTGCGGCCGCTGCCAGTCGCAGTGCCCCGCGTGGAACACCGACAAGCCGCTGTCGCCGAAGATGCTCATCCTCGACCAGCGTGACCACGCCTTCAAGGTGGCCCCCTACCTGATGGCCGCCTCCACCGAGCACGCGGACACCGACGTGCTCGCGCTGCTCAACAAGCCGCTGGTCGGCGAGGAGGGCGTGATCCACCCGGACGTCCTGTGGTCCTGTACGAACTGCGGCGCCTGCGTCGAGCAGTGCCCGGTCGACATCGAGCACATCGACCACATCCTCGACATGCGCCGCTACCAGGTGATGGTGGAGTCGTCGTTCCCGTCGGAGGCGGGAGTGATGGTCAAGAACCTGGAGAACAAGGGCAACCCGTGGGGCATGTCCGAGATGAAGCGCGCGGACTGGATCTCCGAGCTCGATTTCGAGGTCGAGCTGGTCGAGGACAAGATGCCCGAGGACGCCGAATACCTCTTCTGGGTCGGCTGCGCGGGCGCCCTCGAGGACCGGGCCAAGAAGACCACCAAGGCCGTCGCCGAGCTGCTGCACATCGCGGGCGTCAAGTTCGCCGTGCTCGGCCCGATGGAGGCGTGCACCGGTGACCCGGCCCGCCGCCTGGGCATGGAATACCTGTTCAACATGCTCGCCCAGCAGAACATCGAGACGCTGAACGAGGCGGGCGTCAAGAAGATCGTCGCCACCTGCCCTCACTGCTTCAACACACTGGCCAACGAGTACCCGCAGCTCGGCGGCACCTACGAGGTCGTACACCACACGCAGTTGCTGGCCAAGCTGGTCGACGAGGGACTGCTCACCCCGATCACGCCGATCGAGGAGAAGATCACCTACCACGACCCGTGCTTCCTCGGCCGCCACAACAAGGTCTACTCCCAGCCCCGCGACATCATGTCGAAGGTGCCCGGCGTGCAGACGCAGGAGATGCACCGGCACAAGGACCGCGGTTTCTGCTGCGGCGCCGGCGGCGCCCGGATGTGGATGGAAGAGCGCATCGGTAAGCGCATCAACACCGAGCGCGTCGACGAGGCCCTGACCACCAATCCTGACACTGTTTCCACGGCCTGTCCGTTCTGCATGGTGATGCTCGGCGACGCCATCAACGAGAAGAAGAACAGCGGCGAGGCGAAGGAGTCACTGGAGGTCGTGGACGTGGCCCAGCTCCTGATCAAATCGGTCAAAAGCGCTTCCTGACCGGGCAAAGTCGGACTCCTCTACAGGGCTTGTAGAGGAGTTCCGCACGTCAGGAGGGCCGAGGGCAGGAAAACTGCCATCCACATAACGGGAAAATCACGGTAACCTCAACGTCGCATGGCTTCATTCGACGGGGAGGGGGCTCGTGATGCGCGTCGTCGTCACAGACGCGGAAGTCACGCTCGCCGACGTGCTCTCCCTGCGACTCGCGATCGAGGAACCGCTGCGGGAAGGTACCGAGCTCGTGCTCAGGCACCGGACGACGGGGGTCGAGCGTGACGTGCTGCTCGGCACGCCGGGCGCCAGGACGCGAGAGGCCAGCCTGGCGGTGTCGCTGGCGCCGCTGATGCTCAGCCCCGGCCGCTGGGACGCCTATCTGCGCCGCGAGGGCAAACGTTCGCGGCTGCGCAGCATCGACCCGGGCTTCTCACTCGACCACCTCGACGCCTACGCCCTGTGCAAGCGGACCCTCGCCTATCGCTCCTATCGCACGCGCAACGGTTTCCTGGCGCTGAAGATAGCCGACGCCGAGCCGGCGGCGGAGGTGCGCTCGATCTGGTTCAGGGAGGGCCGGTTCGAGGTGATGGGTCTGCTCGCCTACACCGGCCTCGAGGACGACGACTCGCGTCACGAGGCCAGGCTGGCGCTCCAGCGCGAGCAGCCCACCGGGACGACCATCCGCACGGTGGCCACCGTGCAGGGGGTGCGCTTCCACGCCGCGTTCTCCTTGGTCGACGTGGTCGAGGCCGATCCGGAGTCCTCGGGCGTCTGGGAGCCGTCGTTGGAGGTCGAGGGCGTGCCGACGCCCATGATCCTGGGCGCCCGGCTCGACGACATAGACGGCAAGCGCCGCCGGCTGCACTACCCGTCGGCCCGGGTCGACGGGGTGGCCGTCCGTCCCGCCTACACCGCCGACGACGAGCTGCGGATCGAGGTGGGCAGGTGAAGGTCAGCATCCTCGTCTCGTCCGCGTACGCCATGCGGGGCGACGTGCGCTCCACCCTGAACTTCGCCACCGCCCTTTCCGAGCGCCACGACGTCGAGGTGATCAGCCTCCGGCGGCAGAAGGACAAGCCCTTCTTCCCCGTGGGCCCGAAAGTGACCATGCGCTCCGTTGTCGACCTCCGGCCCGGGGTCAGGCACCTGTTGCCCAGGGGACAGGTACGCACCGAGGTGGCGCTGTGGCGGGTGCTGCGCAACCTCAAGACCGACGTCCTCATCACCACCAGGCCGGGGTTGAGCGTCCAGGCGGCCAGGCACGCGCCACGGGAGACGCTCAAGCTCGCCAGGGAGTGGGCGCGTCCGGCGATACTCGGGCCCGTCCAGCGCTTCTATCCGCGTCTCGACGCCGTCGTCACGGCCACCGACAGCGCGCAGGAGGAGTGGCGCGGGCTGCTGGGCGAGGGGTCGCCCGTACACGTCGTGCCGGACGCGCTGCCCGGCGGGCCGTGGCCGCGCTCGCGGATGGACAACCGCATCGTCGCGGCGGGCGGCAGGTGGGAGCCCATCAAGGCGTACGACAGGCTGATCAGGGCGTTCGCCACCGTCGCCGACAAGCGGCCGGACTGGCGGCTGAGACTGTACGGCGGGGGCCCCGAGGAACGGCGGCTGCGTGCGCTCGTCCGGGAGCTCGACCTGCACAACCACGTCTACTTCATGGGCGTCACCCCGGACCTGGCGGGGGAGTTCGCCAAGGCGTCGATCGTGGCCAACACCTCGAGCACCGCCGATCTGGGCATGTCCGTGCTGGAGGCCATGGGCTGCGGGGTGCCGGTGGTGGCCTTCGACGGGGCCAGGGGGCCGAACGAGTTCGTGGCCACCGGCTACAACGGGGTGCTGGTGCCGGAGGGCGACGGCGGGCTGGAGCTGTTCGCGGGCGCGCTGCTCGCGCTGATCGACGACGAGCGCCGGCGCCGCTCGCTGGCCGCGGGCGCGCTGGAGACGGCCATCCGGCACGAGGCGGCTGAAGTGGGCGAGCAGTGGGAGAAGCTGCTCAGCGACCTCCGCTGACTGATACGGGTTACGGGTACCGTAGGAGCATGCATGGGTACAGCGGAGACAAGCAGGCATATCTGACGCGGCTCAGGCGGATCGAGGGGCAGATCAGAGGTCTGCAGCGGATGGTCGACGACGACGCCTACTGCATCGACGTGCTGACCCAGGTGTCCGCGGCGACGCGGGCGCTGCAGGCGGTGGCTCTCGGGCTGCTCGAGGAGCACATCTCACACTGCGTGGCCGACGCCATCAACACCGGCGGACCCGAGGCGGAGGCGAAAGTAAAAGAAGCGTCGGCGGCGATCGCGCGTCTCGTCCGTTCGTAGGAGCGTCTCGTCCGCTCGTAGGAGATGGCGCGCGCAGCTAACTAGTTATGTTGTGCGGCAGTGAACCATCCCCGGAAACCACCGTCCCGGACCCCTTGGGGATCCGGGACTAGGTCATTTAGTGATGGTCTTCAGCGGCTCGCCGAAGTCCGCAATCCGAGCGCGTCGTCGAGCTCGTCCAAGGTCAGCCGCCGCTCACTGATAGCGACGGCGGTGAGCACCTCAGCGTAGAGCGCAATCTCGTCCAACGCGACACGGTCGTGGACCCGAGAGTCCAGGTCATCGTGCCCCACCGCGTCGTCCTTCCTTCCGCAGCCCACACCCTCTACGAGGTTACGGCGGGGGCCCTTCGGGCGACATGGCCCATCGGAGTCATTCCTTTGAACGCCACCTGGGCCCCACGGGGATCATTTCCCGAATCCGAGATCACAATTCAGCTAATGGTGTGTTGTCTCAAGTGTTAGAAGGCTATAGGCGGGGTTAGGGTGAAATAGCGATATTAGTGGTTTAGGAGTGCAAGTCATCGCGTTCGGGGATCAAGCGGTGGACGAGCGCCGCCGCTCCCGCGAACCCGCGCTCCGGCACCCGCGCCCCCGTGAGCCGCCCCCACGCCAGCCCCACGGCGTACGCGGCGCCCAGCACGGCCGCCGCTGCCGCCCGATCGGGCGGCTCGACACCGGATCCTGACGCCCGCGGCTCCTCCCGCACGGACGCCGCCGCCCTCCCCGCCCCCGGCACGCCAGAGCCCCGCGCCCCCGGCCCGTCGTGAACGCCCGTCCCCGGCACCAAGTGAGCGCCTGTCTCCGGTACGGCGTGCGCGCCCGTTTCCGGCGCGCCAGAGGCGCCCGGCTGCCGTGCACTGTGGGAGCCCGTTCCTGGCATGGCGTAAGCGCCTGTTCCTGGTACGGCGTGGGCGCCCGTTTCCGGCATGGCGTGAGCGCTTCCCCGGTCGCCGGTCCCGGTCCACGAAGAGGGCACCGCGTAGGCTCCCGTTTCCGGTGCGCGCCACGGGTAGGGCGGTGGCGTCTGCGTGGAGAAGCCCTCCGGCTGCGTGGTCTCCGCCGCCGAGGTGCTGGTCAGCCCCGCCTTGGCGAGCTCGTCGTACGCCCGCCGCAACCGGTGGTCCAGGTACCGGGGAAGCAGCCCCCGCGAGTCGGAGAGGTCCGCCAGGAAGGCGGCCGCCGCCCGGGACGGCTCGGTGGTGAAGTCCAGTGCCTCGACCAGGTCGTACACGGTGTGGCGGAAGTGCGCCTCGGGATCGGTCTCCACCAGCACCGCCCTGCCCAGCCGCTCCGGCAGCCGGTCGAGCCACGCCTGCCGTGCCGTGTGGTCGTCGCGCAGGGCCGCGCGGTCGTCCAGGTGGGGCTGTCTGAGCGTGGGCTCCACCATGGTGAGCAGCGCCAGCGCGCGCGGCCTGAACCGGGGGTCCGACAGCAGGACCTGGGCCGTGTCGGCCATCATCGCGGCCAGCCGGAGGGCGGCGCGGGACTGGCCGGCGCGCAGCCGCTCGGAGACGAGCGTGACGAGGTCGAGCAGCGGCGGCGCGGGCAGCCAGCGCACCCACTCGTCACCGGGAAGCGGCCGCCGCAGATATTCGCCGAAGGCCGTGATGAGCAGCTCGTTGCCGTCGAAGGCGGGCGCGTACGCGCACCACATGATCGTCCCCCAGATCGCGGCGACCGTGCTCGGCACGTCTCTGGCGAAGATCTCACCGAAGGCGGTCATCGGGTAGTCGAGCTCGGAGCGGCGTTCCTCGCCCCGCAGCAGCAGCCGGATGCGGTCGGTGAGCGCGTGGGGCACGTCGGGGCCGACGAACGCCTGGGTGGAGCCGGGCTCGGCGGCGAAGTCGGGCCCGCGCGGTATCACCCGGACGGGCAGCACCGCGGCGGGATGTCCCGCGTTGCGGGTAAGAGCGGCTCTGGGCGGCGGTGAGAGGTGCCAGCGGCCGTCGGCGGGGTCGTGCAGATACCAGCGCGCGTGCGTCCCGAACAGCCATCTGTCGCCCTCGGGCGTCACCAGGGCCTTGGCCGCGATCACCTGGGCGCGCACGGGCACGGGAAGCCCCTGCCAGCCCGGGTCCGCGACCATCGCGCGGACGTCCGCCTCGACGGCGGTGAACGCATTCCAGGAGCGCACGGCGGCCATCGTACTGGTCCGATCGGAATCGACAATGGGCTTTACACGGCAGAATGTCCAGCATGAGGGCAACAATGGCTGGAGTTGTGGCGGTCGCAGGCGTGCTCGCCGGGTGCGGGACCGCGACCTCGGCGCAGCCGACCCCCACCGGCCCCGGCGTCCTGACCCTGAAGGACGCGGCACCGCCCGCGCCCGGTGGAGAGGTGGGTTCGGCGTCGGACGAGTTCGCCGCCGCCACCGGTCTGTCGGTGTGGAGCAAGCTGAGCGACACCGAAAAGGATCTCGATCGGATCGCCAAACTCGACGTGAACACGACCGCGAAGGGCTCGTTATACCTGGAGCCCAAGGTTTCCGCCTGGTTCGACGGCTTCCGCGGCCCGTTCGTCTACCAGGAACTCGCCGGGAACATCGTCATGCACGCGCGGCTCAAGGTCGAGGGCAAGAAGGGCGGCAAACCCACGCGGAAGTTCTCGCTCGGCGGCCTGATGGCCAGGGTGCCCAATTCGTCGGCGAAGGCGAACTGGATGTCGGTCACCACCGGCACGGCCGACGAGAGCGGCCGGCTGGAGATGACGTACACCAAGGACGGCAGTTCCGGGCCGCACGAAGTCAAGATCAAGAGTGGCTGGGTGGAGTTCGTCCTGGCCAGGGTCGGGCGCCTCGCGGTGGCCCTGTACAAGGAGGACGGCGGCACCTGGAAGGTCGGCGGGCGCTGGCCGTCGGAGCTGCCCGAGGTGCTGCAGTGGGGCATGGCCGCCTACACCGACTGGGACAGTTACGGCGCGCTCAAGAAAGACCCCTCCAAGGGCAACGCCAAACAGGTCAAGGGCACGCCCGACGTCAAGATGACCGTCGACTTCGTCCGGTTTCTCCGGCCCGAGCTGCCCGACTACGCGGACCCGCTCAACACCGCGTCGGTGCCGGACGACGTCCTGATCAAAGTGGTGACGCCGTCCGGTGCCTGAGCGCCTTGGCCATGTAGTTGTCCGGCGTGCTCGCGAAGCCCGCCCGGTCGTCGTCGGTGAGCTCGCGCACGATCTTCCCGGGCACTCCGGCGACCAGCACCCCGGCCGGGATCTTCTTGCCCGGCCCGACCAGGGCGCCCGCCGCGACCAGAGTGCCCGCGCCGATGCGGGCGCCACCGAGCACGATCGCGCCGATGCCGATCAGCGCTCCGGACTCCACATGGGCGCCGTGCACCATGGCCTTGTGGCCGAGACTGACCCGGTGCTCCAAGATCGCCGGCTCGCCCGGGTCGGAATGGAGGCAGCACAGATCCTGTACGTTGCACTCCTCGCCGATCTCTATTCGTTCGTCGTCACCCCGGAGAACGGAGCCGTACCAGATGCTGGACGCCCGGCCCACACGCACCCTGCCCACCACGACGGCGCCTGGCGCGATGTACGCCTCGGGATGAATGTCCGGGACTGCCCCGTTGTCCAATGCAGCGATGTACACCCGTCACATCGTAATTCCCAGCCCAGGTCTGGTGTTCCGGTTGCGGACGTGGGCAGATGGCAGGAAAGTCGATTCCTGACGTCTCGACGCCAGACCCTTACAAGCTGCCGGTTTCCCCCGCCTCACGCAAACCCTTAGGTAACCCCCATGACAAACCAGCACGAGAGCATTCCCGATCTGATGCAAGAGGACACCTTCGAGGTCGTGATGCGCGGCTACAACCGCCGTCAGGTACACGACTACATGATCCGTACCCGTAACCAGGTCCGAGATCTGGAAGAGCGGCTGGCGCGGGCGATCGACCAGGCCGAGCAGGGCCGGGTCGAGCTGGCGGAGGCCAGGCGGCGCATGGTGGAGGCGCCGCAGAGCTACGAGGACCTCAGCCCCAGGCTGGCGCAGATTCTCCGGCTGGGGGAAGAGGAAGCCGCCGCCAAGAAGGAAGACGCCGAGGCCGAGGCCGTCAGTGTGCGTGACGCCGCCAAGTCGGAGGCCGACCGGCTGGTCACCTCCGCGCGTGAGACGGCGGACAACATGCTGACCTCCGCTCAGTCGGAGGCCGAGCGGCGCGTGGGCGAGGCGACGGGGGCTGCCGAGCGCATGCTGGCCCAGGCGGGCGCCGATGCCGAGGAGAAGCTGACCAGCTCGCGCACGGAGGCGGAGGACACCCTGCGCGAGGCGCGGGCCGAGGCCGACAGCGTGCTCACCTCCGCCAAGCAGGAGGCCGAGCAGCTCCTGGAGTCCACCGGCTCGGAGGCCGAGCGGACCCTCACGAGCGCTCGCGCCGAGGCCGAGTCGACGCTGGAGTCGGCGCGGCAGCGGGTCGAGTCGCTCGACGAGCACGCGGGCCGGCGCGTCGAATACCTGAGCAACACGCACACGGAGGTCGTGCGCAGGCTGACCGAGATCAGCTCCGTGCTCGGCGACCTCATGCAGACCGAGAGCAAGGCGGGCCCGCTCGTCATCGAACCGGCTCCCACGCCCGCCTCCCTGGAGCCCGCTTCCCAGGACACCGTCGTTCAGGAAGCCGTCGTCCGGGAGCCCGCTCCCCAGGACACCGTTGTCCAGGAGGCTGTTGTCGAGGAGCCGGAGCACCTGCCGACTCCGCAGGACGACGTGCGGGTCATCGTCGAGGACAGCCCGGCCGAGCGGACGGCGGAGGTCGCGCGCCCCGTCTCCGACGACACGGACATCGACATCATCGGCCGCCTGTCGGACGTCCGACGCTGACCGTCGAACGCCGCCGATAGACGCCGATAGACAGGCCGCCGAGAGGCAGGCCCCGACAAGCAGGTAGGGCCCCGCCCGATGTGGCGGGGCCCTTTTCACGTCCCACGGGCGGAAGCCCCCGCCCCCGATCGGGTCGGGGGCTTCCGCGATCGCGGCCCCTATGGGGGCCCGGTACCGGAGCCGCCGAGACGCTGGACCCGGCACCGGGCTGCTCGCGAGCGTCCACGGCGTCCCGCTGGAACGGTCCGCCGCGACGCGATCACGGAGGCGCCGGACCGGCTCGCGGCTCGTGCTCGCCGGCCCTGCTCTCCTGGTCCCGGAGTTGCTCGCGCAGGCCCTCCGGGTCGTCGGCGTCGATGGTCATCGCACACCCGGCATCGCGCTGCGCCGCGCTGAGCGGGTGATGTCGCGTGGCCCACCAACGGCCGGCGTCGCTCCGCCAGATGGTCCACTGCGCGAACTCCCGGGCGATGTCGGCTAGATGCCGGTCAAAGGACATCTGATCATCCCTCCGGGACCCACGCGAGGTTCCATCTCCTTGAAGGGTCCGTCACATCTCTAGAGAAGACAATGATCGCAAGGGACAGGTCAACCTATCGCTTGACATTTCTGCTTGACCTAAGCGTCGAAGTCGTACTGAAGTACGTACGCCGCCGAGTCCAGGACCATCTCGTTGAGCTCGACGGGCACGCCCGCCGAGGTGTAGGCGGTCCGGGTGATCACGATCACCGGAGTGCCGCCGGGCAGGTCGAGCAGCCCGGTCTCGCGCGGTCCCGGCATCCTGGCCCGTACCTCCTCGGTGAAGTGGGTGGGCGGCAGGCCGAGGTCGCGCAGCCTCGCGTACACGCCGCCCGGCCCCGTGTCGAGGGAGGTGATGGCGCTGCCCTCGACCAGGAGGGCGGGGAAGTAGGACGTGGCGAGCTGCACGGGCCGGGAGTCGACCGAGTAGCGGCGCCGCCGTATCCATACCTCGCCGCTGTCGAGGACGCCCGCGACCTCCTCGGCCGCCCGTTCGTGCGCCACCTCAACCTCGTCCACGGTGAAAGGGCGACCGCGGGTGTCGGCGTCCCAGATGGTGCGCCCCTGACCCCACTGCTCGCGTGAGAGCCGGCGTGAGCCGTGCCGCCGGATTGGTTTGAACAGTCGCACGTAGACCCCCGAGCCTCGCTTCGGTACCGCCAGCCCCTCGTTGATCACTACGGCGAGTGCCTGCCTGGCGGTGGCGCGGGCGATCCCGTAGTCGGCCATGAGCGTGTTCTCGCCCGGTAGCCGATCCCCGTCGCGCAGTTCGCCGGACAGAATCCGGGAGCGGAGACCGTCGGCGATGCGTCGATAGATCGGGGGCTCGTGGGGAACCGGGACTTCAGACACGTTCGACCACCCTCTGTCACCAACCGGGTTTGGCGTCTCCAGAGAACTTGCCCCGTCTTGTCCACGATCGCACAGATACGGGGGATGGTTGCGAGCTTCTTTTGAGCGCATCATGCCTGTGTGATGAAGTCGGCCGAGTTTCAGCGGACCGTTATCGTGGAACGGTCCCGGCCACTACTCGGCTCGCCCACCAGCGGCGAGTAATCAGCGCGGCGAGCACGGCGCCCGATGTGTTGACGATCACGTCGTCGATCGACGAGAGGCGGCCCAGCCGCAGGCCGTACTGAAGCGCCTCCACGGTGATCGAGGCGGCCGCCGCGACGGCGGCGACGCGGGCCGTCGAGGCCATCCGCGCGGTGCGTACGGGCAGCAGCGCGCCGAGCGCCGCGAAGACCAGCAGATTGCCCCCCACCTGCACCAACACGGTCTCCCAAGGGGCGTTGACCACGTCGATGAGGTCGCTGAACGGCACGAGGCTGACCCCGGCCGGACCCCCGGCCGGAGTGAGGATCATCCACACCCACGGCGCGGTGCCGACGGCGATTCCGACGTCGGCCAGGGCGGTGCGGGTGGGCGCCGGATGGCGGGCTCGGGCGCGGTGACGGGCGAGGAGCAAGATTGCCAGCACGGCCAGCGGCAGCGCAAAGGTACCAGCAATAATGACGTTTCCCCACAAATCCCACGTCCGAGCCATCGGACCATGATGGCGGCCGTCCAGTGGTACGGGAAGCTGTCCCTCCGGACAGGTGCCTACGGGCCGGCGCGCGGGCGGGGCGATCGGCTACGCGGGCGCGTGGGTCGGCTATGGGCGCGCGGGCAGGTGTTCGGCGAGGAAGTCGCGCGCGACCCGCCAGGCCCGCGCGGCGGGCTCCGGCTGGTGGAACATCGGCGACTCGCTGTTGTGGAAGGCGTGCCCGGCCTCCTCCTCGACGTGCATGAGCACGTTGTCCCGGCCCGCCGCGGCCTGCTCGACCGTGGCCACCTGGTCACGCGGGATGTACGGATCGCTGCCGCCGAACACCAGCAGCAGGGGCGAGCCGATGCGCTCCATCAGCCCGGCCGCCTCGGGCACGGCCGAGCCGTAGAAGGACAGCACGGCGCCGAGCTCGGTCTGGGTGGCCAGCAGGTACGCCAGCGAGCCGCCCAGGCAGAACCCGAGCGCCCCGACGCCACCGGTCACCTCGGGCAGCTCGCCCAGGTGGGCCAGGGTGAGCGCGCAGTCGGCCACGGCCTGCGGGACGTCGAAACGGCCGGCCAGCTCGATCGAGGCGGCCGTGCCCTCGGGAGTGTGCTCGCCGATCCAGTTGGGCTGGAGCCGCCAGAACAGGTCGGGCGAGGCCACGACGTAGCCGAGTGCGGCCAGCTCTTCCGCCACCTTCGCGATGTACGGCCCGACGCCGTAGATCTCCTGGATGAGCAGGATGCCGGGGCCGGTGCCGGGGCCGGGGAGCCAGACATGGACGTCGAAGGAGCCGTCGTGGGCCGCGATGCGGTCGATGCGCTTCTGCATGTAGTCAAGGATGGCGATCGGCGGCCGTCGGCGCATCGATGGCGTGGCCGGGAGGCACAGATCGGGTACGTACGGCATGGCGCGTGAAGCCATCGGAAGGGACGATGTCAAGGACGTTCCCGGTCCACTCCCACCCACGACGATCACGATGAAGCTGGAGCAGCCTGATGCATGACGAATGGTCAGAGGCGGTAGACGCCCGCGTCCACGCCGCGGACCGGTTGGCCGAGGCCGTGCGCCTGGGCAAGCCGTGCGCTCCCGTCAGGGACATGATCAGCACCGCCGCCGAGGGCTACGCCGTACAGGAGATCCACACGCGGCGGGCGCTGGACGAGAGGCGACGGCTGGTCGGCAGGAAGATCGGCGTCACCAACCCGCTGATGCAGAAGCAGTTCGGGATCGACGAACCCGACTACGGCATGCTTTTCGCGGATATGTCGTACCTCGATGGGCTTCCTGTGCCGGTGGAGCGGTTCCTGCAGCCGCGGGCCGAGGCGGAGGTCGCGCTGGTACTCGGCCGCGACCTGATCGGCGGCCCTTTCACCGTGGCGGACGTGATCAGGGCGGTGGAGTTCGCGCTGCCCGCCATCGAGATCGCGGACTCGCGCATCGCCGACTGGGACATCACGCTGGCCGACACGATCGCCGACAACGCCTCCGCGGGCGCGTTCGTGCTGGGCAGCACGCCTGCCTCGCTGATGGATCTGGACCTGCGGCGGGCCGCCATGACGATGACGCGGCGCGACCAGGAGGTCTCGACCGGCTCGGGCGCCGCCTGCCTGGGCCAGCCGCTCAACGCGGCCGTGTGGCTGGCGGGCCGGCTCGGCCGTACCGACTACCCGCTGCGGGCGGGAGACGTGGTCCTGACCGGCTCGCTCGGGCCCGTGGTGCCGGTCGAGCCGGGTGACGACTTCGAGGCGCACATCGACGGGCTGGGGTCGGTGCGGGCGGTGTTCTCGCCGTGAAGCCGCGCGGGGCGTGCCGGCCGAGACCCACCCCTCGATCATCGCGATGATCCCCATGCGCGGGCCGGTGCTCGGACTGGTGGTGGCGCTGATGGCCGCGGGCTGTGGTGTCTCGCCCGCGCTGGAGACGGAGCCGGACCCCACGCTCAGGGTCGGCGCGATCATCTCGCAGACCGGAGTCTACGCCACGCTCGGCGACGACATGGAGGCGGCCATGCACCTCTACCTGGAGGAGCACGGCGGCAGGCTGGGCGGCAGACCGGCCGAGCTCATCGTCGCCGACGACGCGGGCAACCCGGAGAAGGGGCAGCAGCAGGCCAGGTGGCTCATCGCGCGCGAGGGGGCGAACGTGATCACCGGCCTGATCTCCTCGCCGGTCGCCGTGTCGGTGGTCAAGGAGGCGGCCGGCACGCCGGTGGTGATCGCGAACGCCGGCGCCGACGAGCTGGGCGGGCCCGGCGTCTTCCGGGTGTCGTTCACCAACCATGAGCACGGTTACGCGGCGGGCAGGTACGCCGCCAAGCGGTACGGCAAGGCGGGGGTCGTGCTGATGGCCTCCGACTACTCGGGGGGCACCGAGACGCTCGACGGCTTCACCGAGGGGTACGGGGTCAAGCCGCTCAAGCGCATCCTGACCCCGTACGGCAAGTCCGAGGACCTGGAGCCCTACCTCAGGCGCATCCCGCCGGACGCCAAGCTCCTGTACGCCTTCTACGCGGGCGGCGAGGCGGTCACGTTCGCCAAGGCCTTCAAGCAGCTCGGCTACGACACCAAGGTCAACCTGCTGACCTGCCAGAACCTCACCGACGAAGACGTGCTCGAAGCCATCGGGACCGACGCCGAGGGGATCACCAGCGTCGGCCTCTACTCACCGGCGCTCACCACCCCCGAGAACGCCGCGTTCGTGGCCAGGTGGAAGGCCAAGACGGGCCGGAACCCGTCGGCCGTGGCGCTGCAGAGCTGGGACGCCATGCAGCTCATCGACCGGGCGGCCGGGCTGGGCGGCGATCTGTCCACGGCGCTCGGCCGGGTGGGCGACCTGGCCAGCCCGCGCGGCACGTTCCGGCTCGACGCCACGACGCACAACCCGGTGCAGAACTGGTACGCCCGTCAGTATCAGAATGGCGTGAACCGGGTAATCGCCACGATGCCCCCAGAAAGGAAGTAGCCGCATGCTCGATCGCGACCACTGCCTCGCCCTGGACGCCGAGGATCCGCTGAGGGACTTCCGGGACGAGTTCGTGCTGCCCGAGGGCGTCGTCTACCTGGTGGGCAACTCGCTCGGCGCGCTGCCCCGCCGTACCTCCGAACGGGTGCGGCAGGCGGTCGAGGACGAGTGGGGCGGGCAGCTCGTCGGCGGGTGGAACCACGCGGGGTGGTACGCCCAGCCGCTGACCACGGGTGACCGGCTGGCTCCGCTCATCGGCGCGGGCCCCGGCCAGGTCGTGGTGGGCAACACCACGTCGATCGCCGTCTACCAGACGGTCGCGGCCGCGGCGCGGCTGCGACCCGACCGGCGGGTGATCGTCTCCGACGTGCGGAACTTCCCCACCGACCACTACATGATCCAGGGGCTGGCCGGGACGCTGGGCGGCTATGAGGTCCGCGACTTCGCCGAGGGGCGGTTCGACGACGCGGCCGTGGTGCTGCTGTCCGAGGTCGACTACCGCACCGGCGCCCGCCATGACGTGCCGGCGGTGACCGCGCGGGTGCAGGCGGCGGGGGCGCTGATGGTCTGGGACGTGTGCCACAGCGTCGGCGCCATGGAGGTGGACGTCTCGATGGCCGACTTCGCGGTCGGCTGCACCTACAAGTACCTCAACGCGGGTCCCGGCGCGCCCGCGTTCCTCTACGTCAACCCGCGCCACCTGGCCGCCGCCGAGAACGTCCTGCCCGGCTGGCACGGCCACGCGGAGCCGTTCGCGTTCGAGCCCGGATTCCGGCCGGCCGAGGGGATCCGGCGGTTCGCGGTCGGCACCCCGCACGTGCTGTCGTTCGCGGCGCTGGAGGCGGCGCTCGACGTGTGGGAGCGGGTGCCGATGCGCCAGGTTCGGGCCAAGAGCGTCGCGCTGACCTCGCTCTTCGTCGATCTGGTCGGTGACGCCCTGGAGCTCGCCTCACCGCGCGACGCCGCCCGGCGGGGCAGCCAGGTGAGCCTCTACCACCCCGACGGCTACCCGGTGATGCGCGCGCTCATCGACCGCGGCGTGCACGGCGACTTCCGCGCGCCGGACATCCTCCGCTTCGGCTTCGCGCCGCTGTACACGCGGTTCGTGGACGTGTACGACGCCGCCGCCGTCCTGACCGAGGTGCTGGAGAAGGAGCTCTGGCGGGAGGAGAGGTACGCCCAGCGGCTCGCGGTCACCTGAGCGACCGAGTGACTCCCTCTTGGGAGGGAGACGGAAGATCGCCTGCGTCGGCGATCCGGGCGGAACGCGTGATCGACAGGATTGAGGCAGTTGACCGCCTCTCACCTGGAGTTTCCATGAAGCGCAGCCATGTCGCCGGTCTCGTTCTCGCCCTCTCGGCCGCCGCCACGACACAGGCCGCGACCGCACAGGCCGCCACCGCGCACACCTTGACGGCAACGCATCGCGTCGCTCAGGTCGAGGTGCCGCCGATCAATCCGGCGGCACTGGCGAAGAGCATCGAGGGCCTGCCCGTCGCCGACGCCACCGCGGCGGACGTGCGGGTGAGCGGCTCGGCGGGCTCGTGGCAGGGCGTGTCCGGCGTGACCGACCTGCGGACGAAGAAGGCCGCCAAGGCCGGAGCCCGGTTCCGGGCGGGCAGCGTCACCAAGGTCTTCACCGTGTCGGTGGTGCTCCAACTCGTCGCCGAGGGCGAGCTGTCGCTCGACGGCACGGTCCAGGAGTACCTGCCCGGCCTGCTGCCGGCCGACTACCCGGCCGTCAAGGTCGGCCAGCTGCTCAACCACACCAGCGGGCTGCCCGCGCCCCAGGTGAGCGATGACTTCGCCGACATCTACGCCACCCGGTTCCAGAAGTGGACGCCCGAGGAGTACGTCGCCAAGGCCGTGGAGAACCCGATCGAGTTCACCCCCGGCACGCGGCAGCACTACCTCAACACCAACACGTTCGTCGCCGGCCTGCTCATCGAGAAGGTCACCGGGCGTTCCTACGAGCACGAGGTGACGACCAGGATCCTGCGGCCCGTCGGCATGACCGGCAGTTACCTGCCGGAGACCTCGGTCCGCATCCGCGGCCGGCACAACCAGGGCTACCAGAGCGTGCCCCAGGGCTTCCCCGACGCGGTCAAGTACGGCGAGGGCTACGTGGTGAACATGACCGAGACGAGCGTCACCTCGACCTGGGCCTCGGGCGACCTCATCTCGACCACCGCCGATCTGGAGAAGTTCGTCAAGGCGCTGTTCGGCGGCAAGATCGTGCCTCCCGCGCAGTTGGAGCCGATGTTCACGGTGCCGCCGGTGCCGATGTTCGGCGGTAAGGGGGACGCCGTCTACACCTCGGGCCTGGCCAGGATGGTGCTGCCCGGCGGCCTCGTGGCGTACGGCAAGACCGGCGCCAGGTGGGGCAGCGCGGCCGGCATCGGGGCCACCCGCGACCTGAGCCGCACGCTCGCCTACTCGGTCAACTCCACCGACGCCAAGAGCTCCGGCCAGAACCAGCGGACCCTCGCCATCGCCCTGGCCGCCTTCGCGAAGTGAGCCCGGCTACGGCTCGCCGTCCAGCAGCTTGATCGCCCGTTTCGGCGCGATCGTCCGGTAGCTCTCCTCCACCCAGTCGATCAGCACCTCGGTCTCGGGCAACTCGGCCAGGAACGGCACCGTCACCCACCCGGCCTTGCCCAGCCCGTGGCTGGTGGGGGCGGCGCCTTCGACGGTCAGCGCATGGCCGCGGGCCTCGGACAGCAGCTTCATGGAGAAGGACGGGGCCCACTTCTCGGTCTGCTCGTCGATGCCGAGGAAGACGAACACCTTCTTGTTCACCTTGACGACCGTCTCGCCCCACGGGTGGTCCTCGTGAGACTCCGGCAGCCCGAGGGCGAAGACCCGCAGTCGCTCTCGTACGTCGTGCCAGTCATCCATGCCTTCGGACGCTATCGAACGCGCCGGAACTCGGCCAGTTTGGCGTCGATCCGGTCCCTGATCAGGTCGCGGGCCTCCATGCGCGGCACCCCCGACATGAGCAGCCGGTCGTAGTCGGTGTCGAGGTGGCGGATCGAGGCCACCACGGCCAGCGTGATCGCGTTCTCGTCGAGCGCCCTGGCCGCCGCCGAGCGCCCGACCCGGCCGCTGCCGCGCTGGCCGGCGTGCGCGGCCACCTCCTGGGCCCGCTCGGCCGGGCAGCCGGGGAAGAGTCTGGCGATCTCGGCCGCCATCCGCGCCTGGTAGTCGACGTCCTGGTCGGCCCGGCGCTCCCGGTCGCGCTCGCGGCGGCGCAGCCGCACCTCCTCGTCGGCCAGGCACCGCTCCTCCGCCGCCGCCATCGCGTGCTCCTCGACCAGCAGTCCCTGGCGCTGGTAGACCTTGCGCCGCCGGTTGAACTGGACGACCACCGCCGACAGGCCGCTCTCCTGCTTCGCCCGGCGGCTGAGCGCCGCGTTGCCCGCCGGCAGGAAGACCAGGTGGTCCATGTCGGCGCAGGTCAGGCAGTGGGGCACATCCTCTTCCATGATCAGGTAAGGGCCCGTGTCGCCGCAGGTCGCGCATGTCCAGGCGTTGAGCGGGGCCACTGCCACCAGGTCGGGTGCCTTGCTCTGCCGCTCGGTGAGCTGCCGCACCCGGGCCTCGCTGAGGTCGGGGGACAGCCAGTGGACGCGGAACGCCTCCTGCGCATGGTCGGCGGTGAAGCGCAGCTCGCGGCGGTCGCGGCTGCCGGCGACATAGGGGGTCTCCACCGGCCGCAGCCCCTTGGCGGTCGCCCAGTCCTTCAGCAGCGCAGCGGCCGTGAGCAACCGGTCCTCGTCGACGGGCGCCAGCTCGGCCAGCGTGGCGGCGCGGCCCTGCCGCCAGGTGTCGACGTGCCGCGAGTGCACCCAGCGCAGGCCGGTCACCACGTCGATGAACGTCACGTACTTGCGGTGGGCCAGCGCGATCTCGGCGGCGTCCGCGACCCTGCGGGCCAGATTCGGCTTGCTCATCGCCCCAGTCTCTCGTGCCTTTGCCGGGAGATGACGCGGTCGGACGTATTCGTTGCGCCGGTCGCGGTTAGTAATCCGGCTGATCAGGATATTGGGGGAATCGTGGACCTGCTCTGACCCACGAAAAACGGCCCTGACACCGGGAGGGTGGTGTCAGGGCCGCGCACTTCAGCTGAGGGGGATCAGCCGCAGTGCTCGGGGGGGCTCGTGTAGGTCGACGTGCCGACCGAGCCGCCCCACGTCACGCACTTGTTGTCCGCGGCCGCCCTGACGGGACCCGCGTAGTAGGTGAAGCTGCCCGAGTCGGTGACCTTCGTCTTGCCGGCCACCTGGAGGAACGCGCTGGTCGCGCTGGCCTTGCCGAGCGACGTCTTCTTGATCGTGGCGACGCAGTTGTTGGCGTTGTCGCTGTTGTAGAGCAGGTAGACCGTGCCCGCGGTGCCGAGGGCCTGCGAGTCGATCACCTTGTAGCCGTCGCCGCAGACCTTCTCGGCCGTGTACGGGTTGGTGCCGCCGCCGGAGCCGCCGCCGACGTAGCTCATGTACTTGGTCCAGTCCCAGTGCGACCCGGGGTCGGTGTGGTCGGAGCCGGGCACCTCGACGTGGCCGATGATGTGGCTGCGGTCCTTCGGAATGCCGTACCGGTCGGCGATGTTCTTGGTCAGCGCCGCCGACGAGCGGTACATCTGGTCGGTGAACCACGAGGCGTCGTTGATGAAGCCCTCGTGCTCGATGCCGACCGAGCGGTGGTTGTAGGAGCTGACGCCCGCGTGGAAGGCGCGGTTCTTCTCACGCACCATCTGCGTGATCTGCCCGTCGGACGAGCGCACCACGTAGTGGGCCGACACCTTGGCCGCGGGGTTCTGGAACCACGAGATCGAGCCCGCGTACGAGCCCTGGGTCACGTGGATGATGATCCGGTCGATCTTCTCGTCGGTCGGCCGGTTGGACACGGCGTAGTTCGACGAGCTGGCCGCCGCCCACAGGGCGCCGGGGTAGTCGGTGGTCGCCGCGAGCGTGCGCGGGTCCGAGTCGTACTTGCCGCGGTCCGGCTCCACGACCTTCGCGGCGGCCTTGACGCCCGCGGTGTTGACGCCGTCGGCCAGCACCTCGTAGACGGCGTCGGCGTAGACCCGCGCGGTGGTCTCGTTGGCCGCGCCGCCGTACGCGGCGACCGCCTCGTACCACTTGGCGGGGTCCTTGCGCTCGGCCGCGGTCAGGCCGAGCTTGTCGGCCTTGGCGCGCAGCACGGCGGCGCCGCCGAGCACGTTGGACGCGTCGTCGGTCTTGAGCTTCGCCGCGGTCAGGGAGGTGATCTTGGCCGCTTCCTCCAGGGTGTGCGAGGAGGGGTTGCTGACCAGGTGCATCACGCCGAAGCCGTTCATGGCGCTGGGCTGGCCGTCGTGGTCGTCGAGGTGCGTCTCCGCGTAGCCGAGCGCGACCAGCAGGTCACGCGGCACCTCGTAGGTGGTGGCGGCCTTGTCGAAGGCGGCCGGAAGGGGGGCGGCGGTCGCCTGCGCGGCGCCCGCCAGGGCGGCCTGCTGGGCGCCCACGATGAGCACCCCGGCCAACAGAAGCTTCTTCATCATCATGACCCGCAATGTTCGGAGGGAGAGAGGCTGTTCAAGTGGGCATAGTCGGTGGCGTGGCCGCCACCATGGTCGATCTGCACAAGGTTGCCGAAGCCGTTGGCCGAACCCTGATTCGCCGGGGCGGCCACGGTGCCTGATGCCGCGGCGACGACGCTGTCGCCGAGATCGGCATCGGCGGCGCTCCCGCGGTTGAAATCGATCTCATTCGACTGGTGCGCGGCGCTGTTAGTGGAACTGCTGTTCCAGGTCTGACCACAAGGAAAGGGCGGCTGGAAGCCGGGCGAGGCCGGCACCTGCGCCTGCTCTGCCTCGGGAGTCGGGTCGGCCACTGCCGCCGACGCCGTCCCGAGGCTGAATAACAGTGTGTTGCCCGCGACCGCGAGCCCACTGAGCTTCATGAGGTGAACCTTTCAGATGTGATCTGTGGGACCAGGGTGTGCATTCGGCGCACAAGAATCGTCCAGAACCGATACAAAAGGTGGTCAGGCCTCCAAAGAGGAGCTGATGCGGTCATGTCGGTCACCTTTCATGTTCTTGGGCCGTTGGAAGTCCGATCGTCGGGACGGTCCGTCCGGATCTCCGGCAAGAAGCCGAGGATCCTGCTCGCCACGTTGTTGCTGGACACAGGCCGGATCGTCGGCGCGGACCAGCTGGTCGAGGTGCTCTGGCCCGACCGGCCACCACGCTCCGCACAGGCGAACTTACGCACCTATGTCAGCTCGCTGCGGACGGACCTCGGCGCCGAGCATCTGCGTGGCGACGGTTCCGGCTACGCCATCGACGTGCCCGACGGCGCGCTGGACCTGCTGACGTTCGAGGAACTGGTCGCGCAGGCCCGCTTCGCCGACGCGCTGGCGCTCTGGCGCGGCGCCCCGCTGGCCGACCTGCCGGGCAGCCCGTTCTGGGATCGCCGCCTCGAACCGCTCAACGAGGTACGCCTGCGCGCCGCCGAAGAGCTGATCGGCCAGCGGATCGAGTGCGGTGACCACGCCGGGGCGATCACCCAGCTACGCGGGCTGCTGGTGGAGCATCCCTACCGGGAGGACCTGTGGAGCCGTCTCGTCCTGGCGCTGAACCGGGCCGGTAGGAAGGCCGAGGCGCTGCGGGCCTACGCCACGATCCGGGCCCAGCTCGTCGACGAGCTGGGCGTGGAGCCGGGGGCCGACCTGCGCCGCGCCCACGAGTCGATCCTGGCCGACGAGGCCCCGCCGGCCGCGCCCCGGCAGCTCCCGCCGCACCTGCCCGACTTCACCGGCCGGGCCGACGAGCTGGCCCTGCTGGCCAAGCCGTTCTCCATCGCGGTCATCTCCGGTTCGCCGGGGGCGGGGAAGTCGGCGCTGGCCGTACACGCCGCCCATGCCCTGCGGAACGACTTCCCCGGCGGGCAGCTCTACCTCGATCTCGACGGCAGGGAGCCGGCCGACCTGCTGGCGGAGGCGCTGCGGGCGCTCGGCGTCGAGACGGCGCCGCCGACGATCCACGAGCGGTCCGCGTTGTTCCGGTCGATGCTCGCCGAGCAGCCGATGCTCGTGCTGCTCGACGACGCGCTCGACGCGGCCCAGATACGGCCGCTGCTACCCGGCAATGACAGCGCCGTCATCGTGACCAGCCGGCGCCGGATCACGCAGTTACCCGGCGCGGTCCAGGTCGACCTCGGCGAGCTGTCCGCGTGCGACGCGCTGACGCTGCTCGGCAGGATCATCGGCACGGACCGTGTGTCCCGCGAGTATGACGCGGCCCTGGCGATCGTGGAGGCGTGCGGGCGCCTGCCGGTGGCCGTGCGGAGCGCCGGATCGCGGCTGGCCGGCCGGCCGGGCTGGTCGCTCTCGGTGCTCAGGGAGCGGCTGGAGGACGACCGGCTGAGCGAGCTGAAAGAGGTGCGGGTCTGCCTCGACCGCAGTTACCGCCACCTGCCCGACGAAGCCGCCCGTACGCTGGGCACGCTCGGCCTCCTGGGCGCCCTGGCCCAGCCCGGCTGGGTGGTCGACGCAGCGCTCGGCAGGCACCGCGCCGACGACGTCACCGACCTGCTGGTGGACGTCAACCTGCTGGAGCTGGTCGGCACCGACCCGGTGGGTCAGCCGCGCTACCGGGTGCCGGATCTGATCCGCCGCCACGCGCTCGAACGCGGCTCCGACCGTACGGGCCTGACCAGGGTGCTGGCCGCCTGGACCGCGACCACCGAGCACGCCATGGCCCGGCTGCCCACCACCGTCTTCAGCCTCACCGCCGCCAGGGCCCCGCGCTGGCGGCTGCCCGAGCAGACGCTCGACCGCCTGACCTCGGACCCGCTGGGGTGGTTCGAGGCCGAGCACGAGACGCTGGTCGGCGCTGTGAGCGTGGCGGCGCAGGCGGGGCTGGCCGAGTCCGCCTGGGGACTGGCCGCCGCGATGGTCCCCTATCTGGACCTGCACTGCCATCTCGACACATGGGAGCGTACCCACACCGTCGCTCTCGGTGCCGCCCGCGCGTCGGGCGACACCTACGGCGAGGCCGCCATGCTGCGCGGCCTGGCCCAGGTCTCCCTGTACCAGGACCGCTACGAGGAGTCCATCGACGGCTTCACCCGATCCCGCCGGCTCTTCCACGACCTGGGCGATCTGCGGGCGGAGGCGACCTCGATCTGCGGGCTCGGCGCGGTGAGCCAGTTCCGGGGCAGGCACGCCCAGTCGCTCGGGCACTTCAAGCGCGCCCTGGCCATGTTCCTGGCGGCGGACGACCCGCACGGCGAGGCGTTCGCCAGGCAGGCCATCGGCCGGGTCTGCCTCAAGTCGGGCGACCTGGCCCTGGCGTCGGAGTCGCTGGGCCAGGCCATGCGGCTGGCGCAGGAGCTCGGCGACTCCCACCGCGAGGGCTGCGTCTGCCTGCAGATGGGCAACCTGCACAAGGCCATGTCCTTCCACCGGCACGCGCTCGAAATCTTCGAGTCGCTCGGGGACCGGCACTGCGGCGCCTACGCCCTCCAGAGCCTGGCCGGGCTGCAGGCCGCCCGCGGGGAGTGGGCGCCGGCCTCCGCCGGGCTGGAGCGGTCGCTGGAGATCTTCCAGGCCCTCGGAGACCGGAGCGGGGCGGCGTCGAGCACGCAGATGCTGGGCGAGGTGCACCACTCGGCCGGGCGCACCGGGCTGGCCCTGGACTATCTCAACCACGCCAACGTGCTGCGGCGCAGCCTGTCGGCCTAGACTCGTAGGGTCAGATCCGGGTGTCCAGGTCCGCGCGGGTCACGCCGTACATCACGCCGTCATGCCACTCGCCTGCGCGGAAGCCGACTCCGCGCAGGACGCCCTCCCGGGTGAACCCGGCCTTCTCCAGCGCCCGCTGCTCGCCCAGGTTGCTGATCTCGGTCGTCGCCTGGACCCGGTTGACCGGCGAATGGTCGAACAGGTAGCGCACCAGGAGCCGCTGGGCCCGCGTGCCGTGGCCCTTGCCGCGGAACTCCGGCGCCACGATGATCCCCATCTCCCAGCAGAAGGCGACCCTGGAGCTCACCTGCTTGCGCCAGGACATGAAGCCCACACGGTCGTCGCCATCAGCGACCAGCAGCAGGCCGTCGTCGTCGCTGAGCATCCCGTTCTCCTCCCACCACTTGCGGGTGCGGTGGGGGTCCTGCCAGCCGTACCACTGATGGAGGCCCGTGCTCTCCGGATCGTTGATCAGCCGGTTGAGGAAGGGCAGATCGTCCTCGGCGGCGGGACGAAGCTTGATCGTCATGATCCCGACACTATGCGACGGACGAATCGCTTGAGGCGTGACCGCTGCGGCGTTCCAGACAGTGCCTCGAGCGACTCCGCCGCGGTCGGGCGCTTGGCGGGAGAGTGGTCGAGCATCCGGCGCACCACGTCGGGAACGGCGGGACCGTGGGTGTCGGGGCTGGTCGGCAGCTCACCGGTGAGCAACTGGTAGGCGATCACCCCGGCCGCGTAGACGTCGGAGGCGGCCGTCATCATGTCGGGCCGCTCATTGCACTCCGGGGCCACGTAGTGGGCGTCGAGCACGTTGCCCAGCTCGTGGGCGACCGTGTAGTTGCGCGGTCCGGGCTTGGCGTAGTCGAACCCGGTCAGCACCGCGTGCCCGTCGGTCACCAGCACGCACGCCGGGCTCAGCGCCCGGTGGATGACGCCGTTGGCGTGCGCGTGGGCCAGTCCGCGCAGCAGGTCCTGGATCACGCCGAGCCGCACGCCGGTGCCCAGGCGCCGGTGCAGCGCCTCGCCGTGCACGTCGTCGAGCACCAGCACGAACCGGCTCTCGTCGTCGATGGCGAAGAAGTCGCGCGAGCGCACCACGCACGGGTGCGGCGGGATGCGGGCCAGCGACTGGTAGGCGTTGGCGATCCGCTGCCGCTCGGCCACCCGCGACGCCTGGTCGGCCAGCGGGTCGGCCTGGTAGACCCGGAGCAGCACGGTCTCGCTGCCCGGCAGCGTGACGTTGAAGGCCCGGTATTCGGTCACCTTCGCGTCGCCGCCGAGCTGCTCCTCGACCTCCCAGTTACCGAACCTGGGCGGCGCGGTGCTCCGGCGTACCGTCTGGTTGAGGGCGTCGAGTATCGAGGCGAGATACGGCTTGATGCGGGGACTGCACCCGCGCCTGACCCGCGAGACGTCGCTCAGCGTGGCGAGCAGCCCGTCCAGGGTGGTGACGTTGACCGCGTCGCGCCCGGCCGGGTCGACCAGCTCCGCGTCGGGCGAGGTGAGGACCACGAGGCTGTCGACGTAGACGCGCTCGAGCTGCGTGTTCTTGGAGACCAGCAGTCCCTTCAGCGCCTTCGCGATGCCCCGCAGCTTCGTCGCGGGAGAGCCGAACGCCTCCCTGCGCGGCGGGAACCAGCGCGTGCCCGACACCTCGATCCGGCCGCGGGTGCCCTTGACGTCGACGACGATCAGCGAGTGGCCGGTCAGGACGAGCAGATCCACCTCGAAGACGTCGTCGCCGCGCGGCAGCTCGACGTTGTGCAGCAGCAGCCAGTCGGCGGGCGCGTGGTCGCGCAGGTAGGAGATCACCCGACGCTCGGCGTCGTTGACCGGGTGCCCGCCGCCGACGATCTCTGCCATGGGCCAATCCTCCCACGTTGACGCGTTGACAACATGCTGCCGCGAAGGGCTGCTCGACGACCGTGATCACACCAGCGCCGTCCGGCCGCCCTCCGGCACGCGCGCGGTCAGTACAGCGAGTAGCCGGCCGACCTCCGGGTCACCGGAGTAGTCGAACCCGGTCACCCGCGCCCTCTCATGGGCCGACCGGACGAGCTCCGGCAGATCAGCATTTACGGTCGTCTTTCTACCGGATCCACCCACGCGATTCGCGGACGGACCCCAAGCCCGGGGTGATCCTTGCTCAACCGGCTCGTTCGATCTGCCAATCATTCTCGATGCCCGGATAAATGAAACTCAGTTGACCGTGTACGGCGCACGCATATATGCCCTTCACCGTCAGGTGGCAGTGGAAAGTCGAATGCCAAGAAAATCAGATGCCCCCTTGACCCCGGCCAGGCGTTCTTGGGTTGCGATATCGACGGCCTGCCACGATGGTTATTGGCGGCACCTCACAGCCCTGCACAAACGACTAAGGCGCCGAGAATTCCGCGCCCATCCAATGGAGGAAACAAACATGATCCGTCGCATTCTCGCCGGTGCAGCCATCGCGGGCGTCGCTTTCGGCTTCTGCGTCTCCGCGGCTTCGGCCGACGTCGACCCCAGCCCCGGCAACAGCGGCCAGTCCGTCATGGGCCAGGCCACCCTCCTCGACGACGTCACCGCGCTGAACGACTCGGCCAAGTACACGAACATCCCGGCCACCGCGAACATCCCCGCCACCGCGAACGTGGGGGACGTCAACCTCAACCTGCTGAACAACCACTGACGCCGGTCGTCGCCTAGGCGGGAAGGTCCGCGCCCAGCTCAGCGGGCACATGCCGGAGAGCTGTCGGCCATACCTCCCGCCGGATCGACGCCTGTGCGATCCGCATGAACCATCTCCGTGGATACTCGCGAGGCCACGGAATCCGCTCGGGTGGCGCACCGAGCAGGAACGCCGGGCGGCCCGGGTCGCGATCACGACCCGGGCCGCGAGGTGATCACTTCACACCACCCGCGCTCTTCTCACAAGGCGTGCGAGGCGCACATATGGCCATAAGCTGAAAATTTTCAGAGCGGGCCATGTGCAAAGAGTTCGACCATGCGCTTGCTCTCATCGGCGCCGGAAATTCGCGACGCGATTATTGCGCGCCCACTTGGCGGCGCCATTCTCGCCGATTATCGCGTGAACAAGTCGATCAAACTCCCGATGCGTACCCCCGCTTCGGCGGGATGCCGGAACCACTCGTCGGCTCCGATGCTGTAATGATTACGCCGGCCCACCCGGACGCGGGTGAGATAGCCGGCCGCTTCCAGGTCGGCCACGATGCCCTGGGCGGTCCGCTCGGTGATCCCAGCGGTGACGGCCACGTCCCGCAGTCGCTGGCGCGGGTCTCTGGCCAGTTCCAGCAGCACCCTCGCGTGGTTGGTGAGGAACGTCCAGCGGACGGCGGGGGAAGACGCGGCGTCGGGGCGGTTCATGACTTCACTGTAATACGCCTATTTTTTCGTGAATATCAGATGATGAAACATATTTCGTGTAATGTGAGACCGGGTTACAGCCACATGCGGTGATGGTCATGACAACCCCCAAGCGTGCGGTCTGATTGGGGGTGCGATGACAGCGAACGGCGAGACGGCCGACACGACGGAGCGCCTGCTGTATGAGGACGGCCAGCTGCGGGTCTTCCTGCGAGCCAGGTGCGAGGTTCCGGCGCTGGCGCTCCGCGGCGAGATCGACATCACCAACAGCTGGGCCCTCGCCCAGACCCTGGCCGCCGCCCGCGAGAGCGGCACGCATATCGTCGTCGACACGAGCGAGCTCACCTTCATCGATCTGTCGGGCCTGCGCGTGCTGGCCATGCCCATGCTCGACCCCGCCGAACGCTGGATCCGCCTGCGCAACCTCACACCCTTCCAGCGGCGGCTCCTGAGCCTGCTGGGCTGGTGCTGACGCCGGGTCAGACGATCATCGCCGCCGAGGTGCCCAGACCCCTCGGCCCGCCCAGCCGCCACTCGGGCGGCGGGTGGTGGCGGCGCACCGACGCCTCGTCGTAGCGGCGGCAGCCGCGATGCCAGGCGAGGATGCCCGACATCCAGTCGCGCAGCTCCCTCACGTAGTCGTTCAGGGCCGCGCGCGCCTCGTCGTCCAGGTCGTAGTCGTCGTACATGACCGGGAACTCGTGCGCGAAGACGTGCTCGAACTCCTTCATCCGGGACGTCATCAGGTCGGCGACGATGTCGAGCGCCGCCGGGTAGTCGCAGCCGAAGAAGTTCTGGACGACCAGCACGCAGTTGTGCACCTCGCCCTCGAACTCGATCTCCTTCTGGTACGAGAAGACGTCGTTGATCAGAGTGGCGTAGTCGGAGGCCGCGTGCTCCAGCGAGATCATCGGCCCGGCCCGGTAGACCTCCTCCGGGATCGCCTTCTCGCGGGCCAGGCGGCACAGGCTCATGGTCAGGTCGGAGCCGAAGGTCAGCCGCCGCATCTCGATGTAGTCGACGGGGTCGGGCACGTGGTTCAGCAGGTGGTTGTCCAGCTCCCAGAGCCAGGACGCGCACATGTCCTCGATGGCCAGGCGGAACTTGCGGCGCGTGGTCATGCTCATCGGCCCCGCCGTACGGGCCCACAGCTCGGACAGGCCGCGCTCCAGGGCGGTCGTCGGCGGCGGAGAGGCCGAGTCGTCGAGCGGCATGAAGGCGTTGAACCGGTCGACGGTGGCCCGGGCGGCGGCCAGGTTGCGGGTCCTGCCGAAGACGACAGGGAAGTAGTCGTCACCGTAGGTCCCCCAAGCCAGCCAGGCCGAGGCCAGATCCAGCTCCTCCAGCGTGCCGTCGGGATGGAGCCCGGAGGCGCACAGCGGGAGGTCGTAGTCGACCAACTTCTCCTCATCCCAGACGGCCGAGCCGGTGACGCCCGGCTGCGCGTCGAGTATCCCCATCTGGTGCGCCCAGACGACCAGGTTCCGGCGGGCGTCCTCCAGGTGGGGCGAGCTCCTGGCCTCGAAGGGCATGTAGAAATCGGGGATCCGCGACGGGCCGACCGGCGTATGAGGCACGTGCGTGTAGCCGCGGATCCGCTTCGCGCCCAGCAGGTCGATGATCGACGTCGTGCCCAGCGGCCTGCTGGTCGCGCGGTCGTTCATGTAGCGGCTGGAGCGCAGGTGCCAGGCGTGGCCGCCCGACTGCCAGTCCTGCAGCCCCTTGACGTAGGCCAGCACGTCCGCGCAGGACAGCGGGTCCAGGCCACGCTCGACGAAGAGCGGGCCGAGCTCGGTGAACACGGTGTGCTCGAACTGCTGCAGCCGCGAGGTGAGCAGGTCGTTGACGGTGTCGGCGGCCTCCTGCGTGGAGCAGCCGAGGAACTTCTCCAGCACGAGCACGCAGTTGCTGAGCTCGCCCTCGTTCTGGATCTCCCGCTGGTAGGAGAACAGGTCGTTACGCAGGTGCACCGCGTCGGCGAAGGTGTCGCGCAGCACCCGCATCGGCCGGGAGCCGGCGACGCGGGCCGGGACCTCGGCTCCCACGGCGTGCTCGACCAGCCCGGCCGACCACGGCGCCCCGCCGACCTTGCGCCGCATCTCGATGTACTCGATGGGATTGGGCACCCGGCCCGCGTTGATGTTGGACAGCTCCCAGAGCGACTCGTTCAGCAGGTTCCTGGTGCTCTCGGCGAAGCGCGCCCGCCAGTCGAGTGACCTGGCGGGGACCGTACGGGCCCACAGGTCGGCCAGTCCCGCCTCCACCGGGTTGGTCGGCTCCGGCGTCGCGCACGACAGGTCCATCGGCATGAAGGCGGGCAGCCGGTCCAGGTACTGCTTGCCGCCCGCGCGGTCGTGCCCGCGCTTGAAGATCTCCAGGAAGTGGTCGTCGAAGAAGAAGACCCAGACGTACCAGTCGGTGATCAGCGAGAGCTCGGGGCCGTCGCAGTCGGGATGGGTGTAGCCGCACAGCAGCGCGTAGTCGTGGGCGTCGAGGTCGGCCTGCTCCCAGACGCCCGAGCCCTCCAGCATGCCCATGTCACGCGCCCACCGCCCGGAGTGCGTGCGCGCCTCCTCGACGTGCGGGTTGAGCCGGGCCGGATAAGGCACATAGAAGTCCGGCAACTCGAACGGCTGCGCCATGGATCAGCTCGTCCCTTCTCCATCGACGGAACGCCGGTTCTTGTCAAACAGCATCAGCTCATCACCTCGGCGTTCTCGAGCATGCCGAGCGCGTCGGGCACCAGGACCGCGGCCGAGTAATAGGTGCTGACCAGGTAGGACATGATCCCCTTCCCGTCGATGCCGGACAGCCGGACGCCGAGCCCCGGTTGGTACTCGTCCGGGATGCCGGTCTGATGCAGGCCGATGACGCCCGAGTCCTCCTCGCCGGTCCTGAACGCGAAGATCGAGCTGGTGCCCTGCCGGCTGATCGGGATCTTGTCGCAGGGCAGGATCGGCACGCCGCGCCAGGCCGTCAGCCTGCTGCCGTCGAGCTGGACGATGTCCGGGTAGACGCCTCTCGCGGTGCACTGCCGGCCGAAGGCGGCGATGGCGCGGGGATGGGCCAGGTAATAACGGGTCTTCTTCCTGCGGCTGAGCAGTTCGTCGAGATCGTCGGGGGTAGGCGGGCCGCCGCGCGTGGAGACCCGCTGCCGGGGATCGACGTTGTGCAGCAGCCCGAAGTCCCGGCTGTTGATCAGCTCGTGTTCCTGGCGTTCGCGTAGTGCCTCGACGGTCAGCCGGAGCTGCTGGTCGAGCTGGTTCATCGGCTGGTTGTACAGGTCGGAGACCCTGCTGTGCATCCGCAGGATCGTCTGGGCCACGCTCAGCTCGTACTCGCGCGGGCTGAGCTCGTAGTCGACGAACGTGCCAGGGAGCACAGGCTCCCCGCGGTGCCCGGCGGCCATATGGATCGCGGCCTCGCCGTACTTGTTCCGCGGCCGCGCCCGCCGGTGCAGATGGGAATCGACCTGCGCCCGGAAGGCCGGCGAGAACTCCATGACCGCGCGGAAAGCCGCCCTGGGCAGGACCAGCACCGTGCAGGCAGTGCCGGCCCTGAGCGTGTACGCCCACCGGTTCTCCAGCCCGGGGAGGTCGTTGCCCGTGTGGTCGCCGTCGGCCAGCGTCTCCCGCACGACGCTGGTGCCGTACGGGCCGGTCTGGAGCTTGTCGGCCTTGCCGTGCGCGATGAGAAGGAGGTCGGCCACCGGGTGGCCCTCCTCCACGATCGTCTCGCCCCGCGAGTACTCCCGCTGCTCGAACAGGCCCGCCAGCCTGGCGAGCAGCGGGTCGTCGTCGAAACCCTGCAGAAACGGCAGCTCGGTCAGGCTTGGCGGAAACACCTGAAACGCCGCACCCGCGCTGATGAAGCCGACCTGGCCGCCGCCGAGCTGGTAGGTGAGCCGGCGGTTCACCCGGTAGGTGCCGGCGGCGGTTCGTACCCACGGAAGCGCCCGCAGCAGCCAGCGTGAAGAGATCTCCTGCATCTGCGGAGCAGTCTTGGCCGTGGTGGCGAGCCGGCGTGCCGCCTCCGTGCCCAGGCTCTGCTTTGAGTCCCGCTGGTCCAATTCCGTCAACCGAAACACCGCCAATCATGGGGCCGGGCGAACCGATCCGCTCTCAGCTACCGAGCGCGACGTCTTCGAGGATGCCGAGCGCGTCGGGCACCAGCACGGCCGCGGAATAGTAGGCGCTGACCAGATAGGAAATGACGGCTTGTTCATTGATGCTCATGAAACGCACCGACAGGCTGGGCTGGTACTCGTCCGGGATACCGGTCTGGTGCAGGCCGACGACGCCCTGGTTCGCCTGCCCGGTGCGCATGAGCAGGATGGAGGTCGTCCGGGCGCCGGTGATCGGGATCTTGTTGCACGGGAAGATCGGCACGCCGCGCCAGGCCGGGATGCGGTGCCCGTTCACCTCGCTGGCCTGCGGGTAGATGCCACGCTTGCTGCACTCCCTGCCGATGGCCGCGATGGCCTGCGGATGCGCGAGGAAGAAGGCCGGCTCCTTCCAGACGGTGGCCAGCAGTTCGTCGAGATCGTCGGGCGTGGGCGCGCCGTCGCGGGTGCGGATGCGCTGGCCGAGGTCGGCGTTGTGCAGCAGCCCGAACTCGCGGCTGTTGATCAGCTCGTGTTCCTGGCGTTCGCGTAGTGCCTCGACGGTCAGCCGGAGCTGCTGGTCGAGCTGGTTCATCGGCTGGTTGTACAGGTCGGAGACCCTGCTGTGCACGCGCAGGATCGTCTGGGCCACGCTCAGCTCGTACTCGCGCGGGCTGAGCTCGTAGTCGACGAACGTGCCGGGGAGCACGGGCTCACCGTTGTGGCCGGCGGCCAGCTCGATCTCGGCCTCGCCGTAGGCGTTCTGGGCGTGCCCCTCTGCGGCCCGCGTGCTCTGCAGGTGGGCGCGTAGCGCGGGGGACCGGTCGAGAACCGTCTGCAGGTCCTGCTGTGACAGCGTGAGCACGGTGCAGGCGGTCTTGGCCTTCGCGGTGAACTTCCACTGGCCCGGCTCGCCCAGCAGCTCCTCGCCGAAATGGTCGCCGTCGGCCAGCACACCGAGGGTCTGGTCGTCGTCGTACGCGCCATGGCCGATCTTGACCACCCGGCCATGGGCGATCAGGATCAGCTGGTCGAGGGGGGTGCCTTCGTGGACGATCTCCTCGCCGGCCTCGCACTCGCGCTGGCTGAACCGGTCGGCCAGAGCCTGGAGGACTTCGCTGTCGTCGAAGCCGTGCAACTGCCGCAGCTCGGTGAGCTCCGCGGCGATGACGTTGACGTCCGCGCCGCTGGTGGTGAACGTGATGCGACCGTCGCCCAGCGTGTAGGTCAGCCGGCGGTTGACACGGAAGACGCCACCGGAGGTCTGCACCCAGGGCAACAGCTTGAGCAGCCAGCGGGAGGTGATCTCCTGCATCTGCGGGGCGGTCTTCGTGGTCGTCGCCAGGTTCTTGGCGGCATCGGTGCTGAGGCTGAGCTGATGGCCGTTGGCCTCGGTCGACTCGGTTGTTTCGGTCATGGTGCACCACCAATCTTCAGGGGGTTTGCTAGCCGGGGTGTCGAGCGGCTCGGAGTTCGTGCGGAAGGGAGAACGTGAGGGTCTCTTCGGTCAGCGTCACCGGCTCCACGTCGGCGTAGCCGCGGGTGGCGAGCCAGCCCAGCAGCTCGGTGACCAGCACCTCCGGGACTGACGCGCCCGAGGTGACGCCGACGGTCTCGACGCCGTCGAGCCACCGCTCGTCGGCGTCGCCGGACCGGTCGACCAGGTGGGCCGCCCGCGCGCCCGCGCTCAGGGCCACCTCGACGAGGCGCCGCGAGTTGGAGGAGTTGGCGGAGCCGACGACGATGACCAGGTCACACGTGGCGGCGATCCTGGTGATCGCCTCCTGGCGGTTCTGGCTGGCGTAGCAGATGTCGTCGCTCGGCGGGTCGATGAGCTGGGGGAAGCGCTCGCGCAGCCGGGCGACGGCGTCCATGGTCTCCTCGACCGCCAGCGTGGTCTGCGACAGCCAGCTCATCCTGGCCGAGCCGCCGGTCGTCAGCTCGTCGAGCCGGGCCGGGTCGACCACGTGGATGTGGTCGGGCGCCTCGCCGACGGTGCCCTCCACCTCCTCGTGCTCGGCGTGGCCGATGAGCACGATCTCGTAGCCCGCGCCGGCCAGCCGTGCGGCCTCCCTGTGCACCTTGGTGACCAGCGGGCAGGTCGCGTCGATCGTGCGCAGACCGCGATGGTCGGCCTCCCCTTTGACCGCGGGCGAGACGCCGTGCGCCGAGAAGACGACCAGCGCGCCGTCCGGGACCTCGTCGAGCTCGTCGACGAAGATCGCGCCGCGGCTGGTGAGGTCGTCGACCACGTGGGTGTTGTGCACGATCTGTTTGCGCACGTAGACGGGCCGGCCATAACGTCTGAGGGCCTCCTCGACGGTGATGATGGCACGTTCCACACCCGCGCAATAGCCGCGCGGAGCCGCCAGAAGTACTCGTCCCATGATCTTCGCCCCTACCGGTCGCGGTGCGCGAGCTGGTCGGCCAGCACGGTCAGCGCGTCGCGCGCCTCGGAAGTGATCGGTGCCGCGTCGAGCGCCTTGGCGGCTTCGCGCACCCGTTGGTCGATCATGTCCTCGACCTCGGCCAGCGCGCCGGTGCCGAGCAGGATGCCGCGTAGCTCGTCGGCCTGCTCCTCGGTCAGCTCCTGGTTGCCGTGCCAGCTGCGCAGGTACGCGAGCTGCGCGGGCGTCGCCCGTTGGATGGCATGCGCGAACAGAACCGTGTGCTTGCCCTCGCGCATGTCGTCCAGGGCCGACTTGCCGGTGTCGGACGAGGAACCGAACGTGCCGAGCACGTCGTCGCGGAGCTGGAACGCCTCGCCGAGCGGCAGGCCGAAGCTCGAGTACGCGTCGAGCAGCGCGGGACCCGCCCCGGCCAGGGCGCCGCCGATCTGCAAGGGGCGCTCGACGGTGTACTTGGCCGTCTTGTAGCGGATCACCGTCAGCGCCGCCGAGACCGTGGCCCCCGCTCGGATCTGGCCGAGGATGTCCAGGTATTGGCCGCTGATGACCTCGGTCCGCATGGCGTCGAACACGTGGTGGGCGCCGTGCAGCCGGGCCGGCTCCACGCCGCACGACGACAGCAGCGCGTCGGACCAGGCCAGGCTGAGCGCGCCGAGCAGGATCCCGCCAGCCTGGCCGAACGCCTCGGCACCTGGCCCCTCGTGCAGGTCGGCCAGGCTGCGGTGGATCGTGGAGCGGCCCCGGCGCAGGTCGCTTCCGTCCATGATGTCGTCGTGGATGAGCAGCCCGGCGTGGCAGAGCTCGAGCGCCGCCGCCGCGCTGATGATCTCGTCACAGTCGTCGCCGCCGGCTCCCCGCCAGCCCCAGTAGCACAACTGCGGGCGGATCCGTTTGCCGCCGCTGAGGATGAAGCTCGTCAGCAACTCATAGGCCGCCACCACATCGGGATCGGAGATGGGCGCGCGCCAGTCGTCCAGGAATCCATTGAGCCGTCTGTCGATGCGAGGTCCCACGGGGTCTTGCCATCCCTCGACCGCCATGCTGCTGGGCTCCTTCTGTAGAGCGTTCGCTACCAACAGTTAGTCATCGAATACGTAGGGTGTAAAGGGTCTTTTTGCTGGCTCCTGCCATCGCCTAACGGTGTAATGCGGGGCAGAGCGGGCAGGGCGAAGAGTTGTCATGGGTCCAGAAGCGCGGCCCGCGTGTCGACGTGGTCAAACCCGGCGAATGCGAGGAGTTGTGATGCGCACCCTGCTGGCCCAGTCCTTCACCCTCGATGAAGTGACCGCGCTACGAGGTTCCGTGGCGGAGCGGGCGGCTGACTGTGGACTGAGCGGCGCGCGGCTGGAGGACTACGTCCTCGCCGTACACGAGAGCGTCATCAACGCCGTGGAGCACGGCGGCGGGCGCGGCTACTTCACGTTGTGGACGAGCGACCAGATGCTCCGCTCGGAGACCAGCGACCAGGGCCCCGGCATCCCCGACGAGTACGTCGACGAGTGGCGGCGCCCCTCCGACGTCGCCTGCGCCGGCCGGGGCATCTACCTCATCCGCACCCTGTGCGACGGCGCCAGCTTCCACACCGGCCCTACGGGCACCACGGTCCAGCTCACCATGTGGCTGCCGCGACTGATCCACCGGGCGCCGCAGCGTGCGCCGCTGAGACGCATCAGGGTGACGGCCGCGAGCACGAGGAGCTGGCGCAACGGATTTCGGTCGTAACTATTTATCAAGCGTCAACCAAAATTCAACCGTGACCCTGCATGGTCATGCATCGTGACTACGCAACAACTCCCTCAAGAGTCAACCGATGTCCCGGCTCTCCCTCCAGAGGAGGAACCGGAGCCGTCCGGCAGTGTCGTGAGCATGCTGGAGCGCATCGGCTCCGTGGTCGTCCCCGTGGGCGTCGGGCTCTACGCGATGCTGTACCTGGGCATCCAGCAGATGTACTGGGTCTTCGACATCAATCCCGAACAGGCGGGCATCGACCAGTCTGTCCTGCTCGGGCGGCTCATGGGCACGCTGATCATGCTGCTGCTCATCCTGCTGCCCGTGCTGGGCATCCTGGTGGCGGTGGGCTGGCTGCTCGACAAGGTGACGCGCGGCACGGTGAACCGGGTCGTCCAGGGCGTCAGGCGGCGGCCGTGGATCGCGGCGGTCATCGCCGCCGCCTGGTCCGGGGTGACTTATCTGGGCGTCATCTACCTGTTCACGCTGGAGATCTCGCCGCAGTACGTGCTGGGCGCCCTGGTGTTCGGGATCCTGGCGTTCATGGTGCCGTTCCGGCTGCTGCGCCGCAAGCCGGTCGGGCGGGCCGGGATGAAGGTGCTCGTGGGCGCGTTCACCGGCATCGGGCTGGGCATGGCGCTCGTCGTCGGGCTCGTGCTGGGCGCGGGGGACGTGCGTAACACCGGCCAGGCCAACGACCTGCTGGGCTTGGTGGGGTTCCAGGACCAGTGGGTGGTGGTGAAGGACGGTGACGACAAGCCGCTGTACGACGGGCGCGACCTCATGCTGCTCGGCGAGAGCGACGGCGTGTACGTCTTCTACGACTGTGACTACATGACGACGTTCCGGCGGCCGGCGGAGTCGACGAACCTCGGGGACATCCGTCTCGATCCCGAGCGGGAGCCGGGCTACACCTGCGGGAGCCTGGTCAAGGACGAGGAGGCCAAGCCGAAGAAGGGCTGATCGGCGGGCTCGTTTCAGGCCGCGCCGGGGCCGCTGTTGCCCGTGAGGGGGCGGCGGTGGGGAGGTTCGGGCGGGGTCAGCGCGGCGGTGAGCGCGTCCTGGAGCGTGCGGTGCACCGGCAGGTGCTCACCGATCCGGGTGATCTCGACGAGCCTGGCCGGCATGGACTGCAGTGCCGCCAGGCGGACACTGCCGCTGTGCTGGCGGGAGTAGGTGTAGGTGTTGAGCAGCAGCCGGAGCCCCGAGCTGTCCATGAACTGCACTTCCGCGAGGTCGAACACGAGGTGGTCGCCGGGCCGCTGGCGGCACTCCCGGACGAATTCGTCGAGCCTGCTCACGTTGGTGGCGTCCAGCTCGCCGCCGACGGCGATCACCGTCACGCCGGGCAGGTGCTGGCAGGCGTACGTCAGCCAGGACATAAGGCGTTCCACCGGCGAGGTACGGCTGCGATCAGACGCGGCTGCAAGGAAGGATAGCTCGCCATGCCTGCACGATAGTCGTTTCGTCGCGGGATATCGCCGTGCAACGGATCGAACCCTGTCCTTTTTCCGAACAGTGATTCGCCGCTTGTTTAGCGATTTATCCGTTCAAAGCAGTGTCCAAGGCGGCCCCAAACCTCGCGCAGAAAGCGTGCTTTGGGGAGATGTGGGGTATTTGTCCACTTTGAGCCCGGTCGGCATGCCGACCGGGCGACGGACGAGACTCGGGGGGATCGCCGTGGCAATGCAAACAGAGATCCGCAGCCTGCTCGGCAGCCGCGTCATGGGCGCGGACGGTGAGGAGATCGGGAAGGTGGGGCAGGTCTATCTCAGCGACAGTACGGGCGAGCCCGAGTGGGTGACCGTACGCACGGGGCTCTTCGGGCTGAAGCAGACGTTCGTGCCGCTGATGAACGCCCGCCGGTCGGGGGCGGAGATCCGCGTTCCCTTCGACAAGGAGACGATCAAAGAAGCGCCGAACATCGACGTCGACGGCCGCCTCTCGCTGGAGGAGGAGGCCAGGCTCTACCGCCACTACGGCATCCGGGCGTCGGGCGTACCGTCCCAGCGCATGGCCGAGACGAGCGTCAGGACGGAGACGCGTCACGTACATCTGTACAAGTACGTGGAGCCCGAGACCGTCCAGGAGGCCATGCCGCTCGAAAGGGCCGGAACCGAGCCGACACCCGTCGACTACCTGCGCAGCCTCAAGGGGAAGAGACGGCCCGGCAAGGACCGCCGGGAGCGGGCCGACATGGAACGGGTCGAGGTGGAGAAGGAGCGCATGCCGCTCGACAGCGGCGCCGACATCAACGACCTCGACGACCTCGACGGCTTCGATGACCGGCCACCGCTACGGTGACGACACGAAGGCCCAGGCCGGAAGATCGGCCTGGGCCTTCGTCATGTCCGCCGGGGAGACGGACAGGCAGGCGTTCGTCAGGAGACCGGCGGAGGTTCGGCCGTCAGGAGACGGGCGGGTAGGCGTTCCGGACCAGCTCCTGGAACTGGGCGGAGAACCACTGGCCGGACAGCGGCGCGTTGGGCAGCGCGCCCGTCAGGTTGTTGCCGTTGAGGCTGTTGCCCGTGTAGGTGGGGTCGCACATCCGGTCGAACTTCTTGCCCTCGTCGTTCGGGATGTCCGTGCTGGCGCCGTCCGACTCGCCGGGCGGCTTGATCCACACGTAGGCGTCCAGACCGGCTTCGGGGCTGGCGGTCGGGCGCGCGCCGAGGCCCGCGCCGCTCTGGTTGCACCAGTTGCCGGCGTGGATGCGCCGGTCGATGCGTGACTGGTTGACGAAGGTGTCGAGGACCGTCGAGGTGCTCGGGCCGGTCGGGCGGGCGCTGCCGCCCCAGCCGTTGCGCGAGGTGTCGATCAGCATGCCGAGCCCCGACCTGAAGCCCTTGGCGATCAGCGCGGTGCGCAGGGCCTGGGCGAAGGACGACTCGTCCACGTACCAGTTCCAGTCGACCCACTTGGACTGCCGGACCGAGGTGCCGTTCACCGTGCTGTTGATGGTGAAGTACAGCTCCTTGGTCACGGAGGTGTTCGCGGTGTTGGTGATGAAACCGTCGACGCTGTCCACCCCGGCGCTGGCACCGGCGACGGTGGAGTAGAAGAGGTTGACCGACGGGTTGAAGTTCGAGTCCCAGCCGAGCCAGGCGTGGTGGGCGGCGTCGATGTAGGTGTAGACGTTCGACATCGCGTGCAGCTTGTTCAGCGCGTACTGGACGCCCTGGACGTAGGCGCCGGTGGAGTTGGCCTCCGCGCACTTGGCGAAGCTCAGGTTGGTGATCAGGTTGGGCAGCGAGTCGGGCTCGATGATCGTGACGATCCGCAGGTTCGCGTACTTCGAGTCGCTCATGATGGCGGCGATCGGGTCGATGTACTCGGTCTTGTAGCGGTTGAGCCCGTTCTCCGCGATGAGCAGCTCGCCGTTGGAGGCCAGCGCCGAGCAGTCGCGGTTGGGCAGGTCGTAGATGACGAACTGGATGGTCAGCGGCGCGGAGCCGTTGGCGGCGTCCTGGGTGACGGCCGCGTCCAGGTGCGCGCGCAGGCCCATGACGGACGAGCTGCCGGCGATGGCGGCGATGCGGTCCAGCCACACGGCGGTGGAGGTGTTGGACACTGCGGCACCGCCCGGCTCGGCGGCGGCCTTGGCCTTCCAGTTGGCGTTGACGTAGCCGGTGGCGCTCGCGTACGGGTTGTCCACGTGTCCGGCGGGCGGTGGGCCGTCGTCGTCGGCCTCGGTGGCGGTGACCGTCTTACTGGTCAGGCCGGTGGAGGCGACGGTGAAGGTACGCGTGCCGTTGGTGGTGTCGGAGTCCTGGGCCGCGGCGAGGGTCACGGTCTGGGCGGTGTTCCAGTTGGCGGAGGTGAAGGTGAGCGAGCCGCCCGAGGTCACCGTGAGGTCGGCGTCGCCGCTACCGGCCGTGGAGGTTACGGTCAGGTTCGCGGACGGCTGGATGGCCGGCTTGACCGTGTAGGTGGCGGTGCCGCCTTCCGGTACGGTCACCGCGGCCGGGGTCACGACCAGCGACTGCGTCTGCGTGGTGTCGTCGTCGACCTCGGTGGCGTTGACGGTGGCGGAGGTGACGCCGGTCCCGCCGACGGTGAAGGCGGCCGTGCCGGCCGTGGTGTCCGCGTCCTGGGCCGCGGCCAGGGTCACCGTCTGGGCGGTGTTCCAGTTGCTCGGGGTGAAGGTGAGCGAGCCGCCGGAGCTCACGGTCAGGTCGGTGTCGCCGCTGGACCGCGTGGTCGCGACGGTCACGTTGGCGGTGGGGGCGGACGACAGCCTGGCGGTGAAGGTCGCCGTGCCGCCCTCGTTGACGGACACCGAGGTGGCGGAGGTGACCACCGAGGGCGTCTGCCCGTTACCGCCGCCACAGGTGACGTTGTTGACGGTGAAGGCGGCCGGGTTCGGGTTGGTGCCGCTCCACGTGCCGTTGAAGCCGATGTTGGCCGAGGCGCCGGTGGCGAGGTTGCCGTTGTACGACAGGTTCTGGCCGGTGACGCGGGTGCCGGTCTGGCTCCAGTTGGCGCCCCAGCCGGTCGGGGTGTACTTCTGGGTGGTCGTGGGGAAGTCGAAGGCCAGCGTCCACGCGGTGAGCGGGTCGCCGAGGTTCTTGAGTGTGATGTTCGCGGTGAAGCCGCCCTGCCCCGGACTCGTCGTCCACGTGTTGGGCGTGTAGGCGACGTCGCAGGCGACCGCGGCTTGCGCGGCCGTGGTCTGGCCGGCGGCGAGCCCTAAGGCCGCCAGGCAGGCGGCGGTCGCGGTCACGGCCCATCTGCGCAGGCCGCGGTGGAGTTTCACGAGCAATCATCTCCAGGGAGCTAGGGCTGACATATGGGAGCGCTCCCATATTGAGCCGTGCTCACGGGTGTGTACAGGGTGTGGTGCGGCGCGGCCGGGCCGCCTACCCCGGCATGCTCGCCGAACGCCCCGGAACGTCCATGAAACTTTCATGCCACGGCGCCAGGTGAGAGGAAATATGCGGGTTACCGGGACGGCATTCCGTTGACATCTCCATGCCGCCACCCACAATCCATTTTGGGAGCGCTCCCATTCCACTACTCCCATGGAGACCTCGTGTCGTACACAATGCTCGCGCGCCTGAGAAGGCGGCTCGCACCGGCTTTCGTCCTTGTCCTCATCGCCGGGGTGACCACCGCGCTGACCGCCGCGCCCGCCAGCGCGGCCGTCGCCTGCGAGGTGACGTACACCACCAATGACTGGTCGGGCGGCTTCACCGCCAGCGTCACCCTCAAGAACGTCGGTGACCCGATCAACGGCTGGACGCTCGGCTTCAGCTTCCCCACGACCACCCAGAAGGTCAGTCAGGGCTGGAGCGCCACCTGGGCGCAGACCGGTCAGGCCGTCACCGCCAAGAACCTCGACTGGAACGGCAACCTGGCCACCGGCGCCTCCACCAACATCGGCTTCAACGGCACGTGGAGCGGCACCAACCCGAAGCCGACCGCGTTCACCGTCAACGGGATCACCTGCGCGGGCGCCAACCAGCCGCCGACCGTTGCGCTGACCTCGCCGACCGCCGGGCAGACGTTCGTGGCGCCCGCCACGGTGCCGCTCGCCGCGACCGCCGCGGACCCCGGCGGCTCGATCGCCAAGGTCGACTTCTACCAGGGCACCACGCTGCTGAACAGCGACACCGCCGCGCCGTACGCCTACAGCTGGACGAACGTGCCCGCGGGCAGCTACTCGATCACCGCCAGGGCCACCGACAACCTCGGTGCGACCACCACCTCCGCGCCCGTCGGGATCACCGTGACGGCCGACTCCACGCCGGCGCTCGTGGTGAGCCCGACGAGTCTGGCCGTGCCGGAGAGGGGCACCGCGGCGTTCGGCGTGCGGCTGTCGAGGGCGCCCACCGGCAACGTGACCGTCGCCACCGCGCGGACCAGCGGTGACACCGACCTCACGGTCTCCTCGGGCGGCAGCCTGACCTTCACCACCGCCAACTGGAACACCGCGCAGAACGTCACGCTGGCCGCGGCCGACGACACCGACACGACCGCCGGCTCCGCCACGTTCACGGTGAGCGCCACCGGCTACGCCTCGGTCGCGGTCGCCGCCACCGAGGCCGACGACGACCTGCCGGGCGGCGACAACGAGTACGTCAGACGGTTCACCGAGCTCTACAACGAGCTGCACGACCCGGCCAACGGCTACTTCTCGCCCGAGGGCGTGCCGTACCACTCGCTGGAGACCTTCATGGTCGAGGCGCCCGACCAGGGGCACGAGACCACGTCGGAGGCGTTCAGCTACTACCTGTGGCTGGAGGCGGTCTACGGGCAGATCACCGGTGACTGGGCCAAGTTCAACACCGCCTGGGCCACGATGGAGAGGTACATCATCCCGGCCACGGCCGACCAGCCGACCAACTCCTTCTACACCCCGTCGAAGCCGGCCACGTACATCCCCGAGTCCACCTCGATCAACAACTACCCCTCACCGCTGGACACCAGCGTGACCGTGGGCTCCGACCCGATCGCCAACGAGCTGAAGACCGCGTACGGCACCGGCGACATCTACGGCATGCACTGGCTGCTCGACGTCGACAACACCTACGGCTTCGGCCGCTGCGGCGACGGCACCACCAAGCCCGCCTACATCAACACCTACCAGCGCGGCCCCGAGGAGTCGGTCTTCGAGACGATCCCGCAGCCGTCCTGCGACATGTTCAAGCATGGCGGGCCCAACGGCTACCTCGACCTGTTCGTCAAGGACAGCTCGTACGCCAAGCAGTGGAAGTACACCAATGCCCCCGACGCCGACGCGCGGGCCGTCCAGGCGGCGTACTGGGCGCAGACCTGGGCCAAGGCGCAGGGCAAGGAGTCGCAGATCTCGGCGTCGGTCACCAAGGCCGCGAAGATGGGCGACTACCTGCGGTACTCGATGTACGACAAGTACTTCAAGAAGCCCGGCTGCACCAGCCCGTCCTGCGCGGCGGGCACCGGCAAGGACGCCTCCAACTACCTGCTGTCGTGGTACTACGCGTGGGGCGGCGCGACCGACGCTAGCGCCGGCTGGGCGTGGCGCATCGGCTCCAGCCACAACCACTCCGGCTACCAGAACCCGCTGGCCGCCTGGGCCCTGTCGAACGTCACCGAGCTCAAGCCCAAGAGCACGACCGGCGTCACCGACTGGAGCACCAGCCTGACCCGCCAGCTCCAGTTCTACACCTGGCTGCAGTCGGCCGAGGGCGCCATCGCCGGCGGTGCGACCAACAGCTGGGAAGGCCACTACGGGACGCCGCCGGCCGGTCTGCCCAAGTTCTTCGGCATGACCTATGACTGGCAGCCCGTCTACCACGACCCGCCGTCCAACCAGTGGTTCGGCTTCCAGGCGTGGACGATGGAGCGGGTGGCCGAGTACTACTACGCCACCGGCGACGCCAACGCCAAGGCGCTGCTCGACAAGTGGGTCACCTGGTCGCTGGCCAACACCACGATCAACGCGGACGGCACGTACCAGATCCCGTCCACGCTGCGCTGGACCGGTCAGCCCGCGGGCGACTTCAGCTCGGCGAGCGGCATGCCCGCCGCCAACCCGGGCCTGCACGTGAGCGTCGTGGACTACACGCAGGACGTCGGCGTGACCGGCGCCTACGCCAAGGCCCTCATGTACTACGCCGCCAAGGCCAACCACACGGCGGCCAGGACCACGGCCAAGGCGCTGCTCGACGGCGTCTGGAAGTACCGCGACGCCAAGGGCGTGTCGGTGCCGGAGACCAAGACGGACTACAGGCGCGTCGGTGACCCGGTGTACGTCCCGGCCGGGTGGAGCGGCACCATGCCGAACGGCGACCCGATCAACTCCAGTTCGACGTTCCTGTCGATCAGGTCCTTCTACAAGAACGACCCCGACTACGCGAGGGTCGACGCCTTCCTCAAGGGCACGGGGCCGGCCCCCGTCTTCAACTACCACCGGTTCTGGGCGCAGGTGGACGTGGCCGTGGCCCTGGCCGAGTACGGACGGCTCTTCCCCTGAGCCGTCGCCCGTGATCGCCCCGCCTCGCCGCGTCCTGCCACGTCGGCGGGGCGGGTCCCCATCGAAAGGCCGCCCATGAGAACACGACTCGCGGCGCTCGCCGCGGTGTGCCTGCCTCTGCTCTTCCTCCCCCCGCTCTTTCTCTCGGGGCCCGCGCACGCCGCCACCGGCATCCACGTCAGCGGCACGAAGATCCTCGAAGCGGGCGGCCAGGAGTTCGTCATGCGCGGCACCAGCCACGCGCACACCTGGTACCCCACGCAGACCAAGGCGTTCGCCGACATCAAGTCACTGGGCGCGAACACCGTCCGGGTGGTTCTCAGCGGCGGGCGCTGGACCGCCAACGGCGTCTCCGACGTGGCCGACGTGGTCTCCCGCTGCAAGGCCAACCGGCTGATCTGCGTACTGGAGAACCACGACACCACCGGGTACGGCGAGCAGAGCGGCGCCTACACCCTCGACCAGGCGGCCGACTACTGGATCAGCGTCAAGAGCGCCCTCGCCGGCCAGGAGAACTACATCATCGTCAACATCGGCAACGAACCGGTCGGCAACAACGCCGTCACCCCCGACTGGACCACCGCCACCGCCAACGCGGTCAAGAAGCTGCGCGCCAACGGCTTCGAGCACGCGCTCATGGTGGACGCGCCCTCCTGGGGCCAGGACTGGCAGAACGTCATGCGCAACACCGCCCGGACCGTCTTCGACGCCGACCCCAGCAAGAACACGATCTTCTCCGTGCACATGTACGGCGTGTACGACACCGCCGCGGAGATCACGTCCTACCTGGACGCCTTCAAGACCGCCGGGCTGCCGCTGGTGATCGGCGAGTTCGGCTTCAACCACTCCGACGGCGACCCGGACGAGGACACGATCATGGCCCAGTCCGTGAACCGGGGCCTCGGCTACCTGGGCTGGTCGTGGAGCGGCAACGGCGGCGGCGTCGAGTACCTCGACCAGGTCACCAACTTCGACGTCACCCAGCTCACCTCCTGGGGTCAGCGGCTGTTCAACGGCGCCAACGGCATCGCCGCCACCTCGCGCGAGGCGTCGGTGTACGGCGGCACCACCACCGACCCGACCCCGCCCAGCGCGCCCGGCACCCCGGTCGCCTCCGGCGTCACCTCGACCGGGGCCACGCTGAACTGGACCGCCGCCACCGACAACGTGCGGGTGACCGGGTACGACGTCTACCGGGCGCCGGGCACGCTGCTCGGCCAGTCGGCGACCAACTCGATCACGCTGACCGGGCTGACCCCCGCGACCGCCTACCAGGTCTACGTGCGGGCCAGGGACGCGGCGGGCAACGTGTCGGGCCAGTCGGGCCAGGTCACCTTCACCACCCTCACCGGTGGTGGTGGCGGCGGGGGCTGCACGGCCGCCGCGACCGTACAGAGCCAGTGGAGCAGCGGGTACGTGGTGCAGCCCGTGACCGTGACCAACACCAGCGGCGCGGCCAGGACGAGCTGGACGGTGACGTTCACACTGCCCGCCGGGCACGTGCTCACCGGCTCCTGGAACGCCGCGGTGACGGTGAGCGGGCAGACCGTGACGGCCAGGAACCTGAGCTACAACGGCGCCCTCGGGCCGAACGCGAGCACCGCCTTCGGCTTCCAGGCCGGCCGCCCGAACGGTCAGACGACCGTGCCGTCCGGCTACACCTGCGCGAACTGACCCCCGGACCGGCCGGTGCGGCGACCTCGCCACACCGGCCGGTCGACGCCGCGAATCGACCGGCAGACATCGACCGGTAGATGAGGAGGTGGTGCTCAACCGTCACTGACGCAACCGTTCCATGACACCATCCCGCCCGGATGGCGTGGACGCGGCCGGCCGCGAGACCAACTGCCCTGCCGGCCGCGTCCACATGTGAGGCGACACCACTCGTCAGGCCGCCACTCGTCAGGCCGCCACTCATCGCGCCGCCACCAGGGCGAACCTCCGGCGGGCCGCCTCGATCGCGTCGTCGTCGGCGAACTCGCCGAAGGCCTCGTCGTGATAGCGCGCGGGTATCACCTGCCGGACCCGCTCGGGGTAACCGGCGCCCGGCGTGGGCACCCGTACCAGAGGTGGATCGCCGAGCCGGACGGCGATCGGGCCCGAGGCGCGCACCGACATGGCCCACCCGGTCCCCGGACCGGTGATGGCGCACATGTGGCGGGCATAGACCCACTTCACCTGCGCCATCGTGGTCGCGTCCGCCGGGTCGTAGCCGAACGGGTCGACCGCGCACACGACGCGGCCCGCCTGCTCGCCGAACTCGTGCCCGTGTTCGTGGTGCTCGGTCGGTGTGGATTTCTCAAGTATGTCCGTCACCTGAGCACCGAGCTGAGCACGCAGCTCGGACCGCCCCGCCTGGTGCAGCCCCACGAACAGCGCCACGCCGGCGACGGGGATCAGGGCCACGACGGCGATCGCCGTGGCCCTTCTCGTCCTGACTTCTTCAAGCATGCGCATGACCTACGGGCTGGTGCAGGTCAGCGTGGGTGCGGGGTTGGGGGCGGTGCCCGTGGCGTTGAACCCGAACGAGGTGGTCGCGTTCGGCGCGAGCTGCCCGTTGTAGGAGGCGTTGGTGACCGCGACGTTGGGCGGTTGCCCGGTCAGCACGCCGTTCCATGGGGACCCGTCGAAGGCCTGTCCTCCGGTGTAGGTCCACTTGACGGTCCAGCCGTTGATCGTGCTGGTGGCGGTGTTCTTGACGGTCACGGTGGCCTGGAAGTGCCCCGGCCAGCCGGGGTTGTCGGCCGCGCTCCAGGTCGCCGAGCAGGCGCCGGGAACCGGGGTCGGGGTGATGGTCGGCGTGGGGGTGCCGCTCGAGCCGCCTGGGCCCACGCCGGTGACCTGGCCGTTGCCGCCGTCGAAGACGACGTCGGCGCAGCTGAAGAAGTTCTCGTTGCTGTCGGAGCGGACCCAGCGGGTGTAGATGATGTGCCGTCCGGTCTTGCCGGACGGGAGCTGGGCGTTCCAGTAGTAGTAGTTGAGCGCGCCGGGCCCGCCGGTCTTCGGCGGGTTGGTGACGCTGCCGAACGACTCCAGATCGGACCACTTGAGCGCGGCGTCCGGGTTCCAGCCGTTCTTGGTGACGTAGTAGTAGAACGTGCCGGGGTGCTCGGCCCAGTTGCTGTGGCGCATCGTGATGGACGCGCCCGAGGTCAGGTGGGTCTGCGGCCAGTCGGAGCGGACGGCGTTGTAGGCGGTGAAGTCGTACGGGCCGCCGGTGCCGCCGCTGCACAGTTGCCCATCGGGGATGTAGCCCGTGGTGCGGCCGGCGGCGTCGGAACGGAGCACGGCGAACCAGTTGTACAGAGGCGTGGCGCCGCTCTGCGCGACGGCCGCCCCGCAGGCCGGGTTGTAGGAGATGATCTGGCCGTTGTCCCTGAGCCCGTCCTGCCAGCACAGGAACGTACGGGCGCCGGGGAACATCGTGACACCGTGCGCCTGCGCCTGGGGAGCCATCAGGGCCGAGGCGAGCAGGGTCGCGACCAGAGCGGCGGCGAAGGCCGCCGATCGGATGAATCTCATGGGGAATCCCTTGTTCGGTGCGACAGAGACCCCGCCCACGACCTGCCCGCCCGGCAGCTAACCGGATTGAAGCACGCTGCCCCTGACCCGGCAACGCGGCGTGAAACTTTCACCGCCGCACGCCGGTGGCATGCCTGGTCGCCCGTACAGGGATGCCACTCGGCGTGTGCCTGTGCTTGCCGTGGGTCGGCCCGAGCCGTGATGCTGCGAGGTGGGAGCGCTCCCACCTCTCCTTGGTCAGAGAATGGGAGCAACATGCCATGAGGCGCGTCCACATCCACCTGATCATCGCGGCGATCGGCTCGATCATCGTCGCGGGACTGTTCGCCGTGCCGGCCCACGCCGCTCCGGTGATCTGCGAGAAGTGGGGGTCGGCCACCATCCAGAGCGGCCGGTACATCGTCATGAACAACCTCTGGGGCGCCGACACGGCCCAGTGCATCGACGTCAACCAGAACGGCGGCCTCACCGTCACCCAGGCGGCCCACAACAAACCCACCAACGGGGCGCCCGCCTCCTACCCGGCGATCTACGCCGGCTGCCACTACGCCGCCTGTACGACCGGGAGCGGTCTGCCCATGCAGGCCAGCGCGAGCGGCTTCGGCAACCTGCGGACCAGCGTCAGCATGAGCTACCCGAGCGCGGGCACCTGGGACGCGGCCTACGACCTCTGGTTCGACCCGACCCCGCGCACCGACGGGCAGAACACCGGGGCCGAGATCATGGTCTGGCTCAACAAGCAGGGCTCCATCCAGCCGGTCGGCTCGCCCGTCGGCACCGTGAGCCTGGCGGGCGGCACCTGGCAGGTCTGGTTCGGCAACACCGGCTGGAACGTGATCTCCTACGTCCGCACCTCGGCGACGTCCTCGCTCGACTTCGCCATCGACACCTTCTACGCCGACGCGGTCGGCCGGGGGTACGCCCAGCGGTCGTGGTACCTCACCAGCGTGCAGGCCGGGTTCGAGCCCTGGGTCGGCGGGGCGGGGCTGGCGGTCAACGCGTTCTCGTACACCACCTCGGGAGGCGGCACCGACACGACGCCGCCGACCGCGCCGTCCGGCCTGACGGCGTCGGGCACCACGTCGAGCAGCACGAACCTGTCGTGGACCGCCGCCACCGACTCCGGCGGCAGCGGGCTCGCCGGGTACGACATCATGCGGGCGACCGGCACCGGCGCCTTCGCCACGGTCGGTACGAGCACCACCACCTCCTACGCCGACAGCGGCCTGAGCGCGAGCACGACCTACCGCTACCAGGTGCGGGCCCGGGACGGCGCGAACAACCTGTCACAGGAGTCGGGCACGGTCAGCGTGACCACCCTGTCCGGTGGCGGTGGGGGCGGCTGCTCGGCCGTCGCGACCGTACAGAACGCCTGGGGGAGCGGCTACGTCGTGCAGCCCGTGACCGTGACCAACACCGGCACGGCCGCGAAGAGCGGCTGGACGGTCACGCTCACGCTGCCCGCCGGTCACACCGTCACGGGCTTCTGGAACGCGAGCCTCACGGTCAGCGGGCAGACCGTGACGGCCAGGAACCTGTCGCACAACGGCACACTGTCGCCCGGCGGGAGCACCGCCTTCGGCTTCCAGGCGAGCCGGCCCGACGGGAACACGCAGGTGCCGTCAGGGTACGGCTGCGCCTGACCGCACACGGGGGGTACAGCCCGGCCGTATCCCCCGCTCGGCCCGCGTGGGCCGCCGCGGGCGCTCGGGTCACTCCGGGCCGCGGGCGGTGGCGATCTCGTCCAGGCGGGCCTGGAGCTCCGTACGGCAGGCCGGTGTGAGGCGGCCTTCGCGCTCGCGGTCGGCGAGTTTGCGCTTCAGCTCCGCCATGCCCGGCCCGATGGGGCCGGGAGCGTCGAGCACGCCCCGCAGGACCTGCTGGAGGTCCAGTGTGACGTCCTGGTCAGTGGCGCGGCACGCCTCGCCGCCCGCCAGCGTTCCGTGGAACCCGTCCACCGCCTGCCGGATCGTGGCCGAGTGCCGGCCGGACGGTAGCTCGGTGGGGGCGGCGCTCGCGGACAGCCGGGGGGTGGCCGTGGTGCCGGGGGAGCGGCCGAGGGTGGCCGTGGCGTCGGTGGAGGAGCGGGGGGTGACCGGGATCCCGGCGGAGGGCGACGGTGGCGTGGGCAGCAAGCCGACCGGGCGGTTGAGCCACAGCAGCGAGGACAGCACGATCACGCCCGCCCCGGTGACGGCGAGGCCGCGCCGTACCTGCCGGCCGAGCGCGGCGCCCGCGAGTGCGGTGGCCAGGGAGTCCGCGATCGCCGCCGCCGTCGGCCGCCGCTCGGGGTCGTGCGCCAGGCAGTTCCGGCACAGCGTGGCGATGCCGTGCGGCGCGCCGGTCACCCGCGGTGGCGGCGACGTACGGCGGACGGCCTCGATCTGCTCCCAGGTGGTCTCCGGGTAGGGCGTGCGGCCGGTGAGCATGGCGAACAGCAGCACCCCGAGCGCGTACACGTCGACCGCCGGGTGGGTGGGGGCGCCGATCAGCCATTCCGGGGCGACGTACGGCGGGGTGCCCCGGTCGTCGTCGGGGTCGCCGGGCGAGGCCGCGATCCCGAAGTCGAGCAGCTTCGGCCCGGACGCGGTGAGCAGCACGTTGTCGGCGGTGACGTCCCGGTGGACCAGGCCGCGGGCGTGCCCGTCGCGCAGCGCCCGCGCCAGCCGCAGGGCGATGGCGGCTGCCTCGGTCCAGGGCAGCGGCCCCTCGTCGATGCGCTCACCGAGCGTGGTGCCGTCGAGCAGCGGCATCACCACGTACGCCGCCACCTCGCCGTCCTCCGTCACGGTCTCGCCGTAGTCGTAGATCTCGATCACGTCCGGGTGGAGGAACCGGGCGGCGGCGCGGGCCTCGCTGCGTACGCGGACGCGCTCGCCGAGCCCGGCCTGGAGCGAGGCGGTCAGCACCTTGACCGCGACCAGCCGATGCAGCGACTGGTCGAAGGACCGCCAGATCACCGACATGCCGCCGTAGGCGAGGGGGTCCAGCAGCAGGTATCTGCGGGCCAGGACGTCCCCCGGGTCAAGCCGACTCACGGATGACCAGTTCCGTGGGGAGGACGGGGTCGATGCCGGTCGTCCCGGCCAGCAGCAGCCGGGTGGCGACCATCGCGAGTTCCTCGACCGGCTGCCGGACGGTGGTCAGCGCCGGGACGGTACGCCGGGCCACGGGGGCGTCGTCGAAGCCGATCACCGCGACGTCCGCGGGGACCCGGCGACCGGCGCGGCGCAGGGCCTGGATCGCGCCGGCGGCCATCAGGTCGGAGGCGGCGAAGACGGCGTCGAGTCCGGGGGCGTGGCGCAGCAGCCACTGCATGGCGTGCGTGCCGGAGGCGGCGGTGAAGTCCCCGTAGGCGACGGGTACCTCCGTCGCCCCGGCGGCCCGCAGCGTACGCGCCAGCCCTTGGAGCCGATCTCGGGCCCCCGGCAGGGACGGCGGGCCGCCGATGGCGGCGATCGCCCGGCGGCCCGACAGCAGCAGGTGCTCGGCGGCCTGCCGGCCGCCGTCTAGGTTGTCCACGTCGACGTAGGGCAGCTTGAGGTCGTGCGGGGGGCGGCCGATGTTCCGCACCGGCACGCCCGACGTACAGAGTTTGATGGCCAGGGGATGGCGTTCCCTGGCGCCGATGAGGAGCACCGCGCCGCCCAGCTCGGGGAGCGTGGACGCGGTCGGGGTCACCGTCGTCACCATGAGCTGCGTGCCGTCCTCGGCAAGAACCGCACCGGCGGCAGAAAGCAGCCTGGCGTAGTAGGGCTCGGAGAACAGGCGGGGTAAGTGGTCGCAGACCACCGCCGTGACCCCGGCGGCCGGTCCCCTGGCCACCGATCCCCTGGGTGCGCGATGGCGCACGTATCCCATGCGGGACACCGCGTCGTAGACCTGCCGGCGGGTCGAGGTGCTGACCCGTACGGAGCCGGTGAGGACCCTGGAAGCCGTCGCGGGCGATACCCCCGCTTCGGCTGCTACCTGTGCCAGTGTGGGTTGCTCAGACATGGGAGCACCTCGCGGAAGATCCTGGGAGCGCTCCCACGTTACCAATGTTTCGCTGCCGTTAACAGGGCGATTTGACAGTGTTGTCAGCACGAGACCCGCGAGCACGGCGTGCGCGCGGGCCTCGGAACGCTGTATCGGCTAGTTGGGGAGGGTGTCGTCGATGATGGGTTCTTGCGGGCCCGTGTCGGTGTCGGTCTCGTCCGGCGTCGGCCGTACGGGAGCGCAGCCCTGACCGCAGCCGCCGAAGCGAGCGGAGTTGATCGGCGTGAACGGGGTGGGCTCGATGTCCTTCAGCGCCACCAGCATGGTGTCCTTCCAGATCGGCCCCGGCACGCTCGCGCCGAACACCTCGCCGAAGTATTGACCGCCGATGGTGACGTTGTTGAGCTTGTACTTCTGGGCGCCCCGGATGTCGCCGATGCTCACCGCGCCGGCCAGGTCGGGGGTGAACCCGGCGAACCACGCGGTGGCCTGGGCGTCGGTGGTGCCGGTCTTGCCCGCGGCGGGCCGGCCGATGCCGCCGACCCTCGACATCGTGCCCTTGGTGAACACCCCGCTCAGGACGTTCGCCGTGGCGTCCGCGACCTCGGGGTCGAGCGCCTGGCGGCACGTGGGGTCGTACTTCTTGACCTTGCCGTCGCGGTCGGTGATCTGGGTGATGGCCATCGGCGCGCAGTATTTGCCGCGGGCTCCGATGGCGGCGTAGGCGTTCGCGACCGTGATCGGGTCCATCTCGTTGATCCCGAGGGTGAAGGTCTCGTATTCCTGGAGCGGGTTGCCGTCTGCCCTCTTGATGCCCAGCGACTGGGCGGTCTTGATGGTGTCGCAGAGGCCGACGCGCTGCTCCAGCGTCAGGAAGAAGGTGTTGACCGAGCCCCAGGTGCCGGTCTGCAGCGACTTGAAGCCGGTGCCGCCCTCGTCGTTCGTGACGGTGTGCGACGGGTCGCCGATGTTCTCGCCCTTGCAGTTCTTGAACGAGGAGTAGTAGGGGGCCCGGTAGCCGCTGCCGACGGTGAAGCCGTCGTTGATCTTCATGCCCTTCTTGAGGGCGGTGATCAGCGTGAACGTCTTGAAGGTCGAGCCGGGCTGGAAGCCGGTGCCGCCGCCGTGGGCCACGTCGGCCACCACGTTGAGCGACAGCTGGTGCTTCCGCTTGGACGTGCCGTACTTCCTGCTGACCGCCATCGCCTTGATCGCTCCGGTGCCCGGCTGGATCAGGGCCTCGCTGGCGATCGGGTTGTCGGTGGCGAAGACGTGCTTCTTGATGGCCTTGTCGGCCGCCGCCTGCATCATGGGGTCGAGCGTGGTCTTGATCTTCAGGCCGCCCCGGCTGAGCAGCGCGGTGCGGATCTTCTGCGTCTTGCCGAAGATCTTGTTCTTGATGATCTCGTTGCGTACGTACACGCAGAAGTAGGGGTACTTGCTGGCCTCGCAGCCGCCGGGCAGCGGGGTGCCCTTGTAGCCGAGCTTCTTGGCCTTGGCCGCGGCGGCCTCCTCCGGGGTGATCTTGCCGAGTTCGGCCATCCGGTTGAGTACGGTGTCGCGGCGGACCACCAGGCGATCCCGGAACTTCTTGCCGAGGTTGGGGTCGGTCGAGTTGGGGTCCTGCACGGCGCCCGCCAGAGTGGCCGCCTGCGCCAGGCTGAGCTCGGAGGCATGGACGCCGAAGAACCGCAGGGCCGCGGCCTCCACCCCGTAGGCACTCGCGCCGAAGTAGGCGATGTTCAGGTATTTCTCGAGGATCTGGTCCTTGGTGTACTTCTCCTCGACGGCCATCGCATAGCGCAGCTCGTTGAGCTTGCGTGCGTAAGTGGCCTCCAGCGCCTTGTTCTTGTCCTCTTCGGTGGTGGCGTTGTTGAGCAGCACCTGCTTGACGTACTGCTGGGTGATGCTGGAGCCGCCCTGCGCCACCCGGCCCGTCCCGAGGTTCTTCGCCATCGCGCGGACCGTGCCCTCGATGTCGATCGGGCCGTGCTCGTAGAACCGGTAGTCCTCGATCGAGATGATCGACTTCTTCATGAGGTCGCCCATGTCGGCCAACGGGATGACCTTGCGGTACTGCTCGTAGAACTGCGCGATCTGGTTGCCCTTGGCGTCGAGGATCGCGGTCATCTCGGCCGGTGGCTGCTCAGGGAGATCCGTCGCCTTGAGATTGAGCTCGGCCGAAGCGGTCTTGAACAGCGCCCCCGCGCCGCCCACGGCGGGCAGGGCGATGGCGGCCACCAGCACACCCGCGGCCGCTCCCGCTCCAGCAAGACGCGCGATACTGGTAATCACGTCGATCCCCCTATTGGTATTAGGATTCATCCTATAGGCATTAGGTAGCGGGGCGGACGATGCGTAAGAGACTAACGCGGCAAACAACGATAGACGGCGCGATCGCCTATGCCGACGAGCACGGCATCGACGCGCTGTCCATCAGTGCCCTGGCCCGCCACCTGGGCGTGGCGGCGCCCAGCCTGTACGTCCACCTGCCCGGCGGGCTGCGTGACCTGCGGATCGCCCTGTCCGTCAAGGGCCACCGCGACCTCGCCGACCGCTGCCGCCGCGCCGCCACCGGCCGGTCGGGGGCCGATGCCTTGCGTGCTCTTGCCCACGCCCAGCGAGCATATGCACGCGAGCACCCGGCCCTGTACGCGGCCACCACTTTCGCGGTGGACGGCTACGACGACGATGAGGTACGCATCGCCGCCGACGAGGCCGCGGCCGTCACCACCGACATCCTGGCCGTCGGCTCGCTGACCGGAGCCGACCGGGTGCACGCCGCCCGGGGCATCGGCAGCGCGGTCCAGGGGTTCTGCGCGCTGGAGGCGGCCGGGCTGTTCGCGCTGCGGGTCCCGGCGGACGAGAGCTTCGCCTGGCTGGTGGACGCGCTGGTGACCAAGACCATGGAGGCCACCGCGCTGTCCACGGGGGCCACCGCCGTTTGGGAGAGTGGGCCTCGGCCGACCTGATGGGAGCGGCGGTGACGGCCCCCGTCGCGAGCTCCCCTGCCAGGTAAGTTTGGGGTGGTCAGGGGGTCTTTGTCGAGTATTTCGAAGATTCTGAAAGTGCCGCCACCCGCCCTGGCCGGTGTGTGACACCTGAGGCTTGATACTGGGGAGATGGCGATAGACGCGGCGCTCGTGGCCCGGCTCGCGGAGGCGGCCAAGGTGCTGCCCGTGATCGTACGGTCCACCGATCGCCGGGCGAATCTCCTGGAGAGTGCATCAACGTGAGCGACATCCTCATCCCGGTCCGGCGCATCGGCCGCCGCGAGTTCGACTTCGCGCGCCAGGTGGCCATCATGGCGATCGTGAACAGGACGCCCAACTCCTTCCACGACAAGGGCCGGACGTTCGAGCTCGCCAGAGCCGTCGAGGCGGCGCGGGCGGCGGTCGCGGCGGGTGCCGACTGGGTGGACGTCGGCGGGTTCGCGTTCAGCGCGGATCAGGACGGGATCGGCGTCGGCGAGGAGATCGACCGGGTGGTCCCCGTCATCGCCGGGATCCGGGGCGCGACGGACGCCGTCATCTCGGTCGACACCCACCGCGCCGAAGTGGCGGAGGCGGCCCTGGCGGCCGGGGCCGACGTCATCAACGACACCAACGGGCTGCGCGAGCCCGGCATGGCGCGGGTCGCGGCGGAGAGCGGCGCGACCGTGATCGTGACCCACAGCCTCGGCGGCCCGGGGAAGGCGGTCGCCAGGCCGTCGTACGGCGACGTCGTGGCGGAGGTCGCGGCCTTCCTGCGCGAGCGGGTCCGGTTCGCGCTCGACGCCGGCATCCACGCCGAGCGGATCATCATCGATCCCGGGCACGACCTGAACAAGAACACCTTCCAGTCACTGGAGCTCACGCGCAGGCTCGACGAGATCACCTCGATCGGCTACCCCACCGTGGTCGCCCTGTCGAACAAGGACTTCATCGGCGAGACCCTCGACCGCCCGCAGGACGAGCGGATGGAGGGCACGATCGCCGCGAACGTGATCGCGGTGCTGCGGGGCGCCCGGATCCTCCGCGTGCACGACGTGCCCGCCACGGTCGCGGCCGTGCGGATGACCGAGGCCATCCTCGGCTGGCGCGCGCCGATCGCGCCCCGTCATAACCTGTGAAAGTGGAGGGCCTCACATGACAGAGCGCAAACCGGGCGGGATGAGCTTCGAGTCGTGGATCGACCGGCAGATCCGCGAGGCGACCGAGCGCGGCGAGTTCGACAACCTGCCCGGTGCGGGCAAACCCCTTCCCGATCTCGACAAGCCGTACGACGAGATGTGGTGGATCAAGCAGAAGGTGCGCAGCGAGGGCCTGTCGATGCCGCTGCCCCCGACGCTCGCCCTGCGCAAGTCCGCGGAGGAGGCGCTCGCCGAAGCCGCGGGCGCCAGGTCGGAGACCGAGGCGCGGCGGATCGTCGAGGAGATCAACCTCAGGATCCGCGAGGCCATCAGGACCGGACTGCAGGGCCCGCCGCTCAACCTGATGCCCTACGACGTCGAGCGCGTCGTCTCCGAGTGGCGGGACCGTCAGGGCCGTTAGCGGGTCCAGTAGCTGTCGTTGATGGGCTCGCGGCTCAGCAACTCGGCGAACAGGTCCTCCCATAAGGGCATCACCGAGTCGGCCTCGTAGTTCCCGGCCGTCCGCTTGGCCGCCGCGCCCATCCGCAGCCGCAGCGCCTTGTCGGACATCAGCCGGTCGAGGGCGCGGGCCAGCCCGCCGACGTCCTCCGGCGGCACCAGCAGCCCGTTCTTGCCCGAGGTGAGCACATCGGCCGGACCGGTGGGGCAGTCGAACGCAGCGACCGGCAGCCCGTGCCCCATCGCCTCGATCATCACCATCGGCAGCCCCTCGAAGCGGGACGAGAGCGCGTAGATCGAGGCCCCGGCCAGCTCCTCCTCCAGGCGATCCGTCCGGCCCATCAGCTGCACCCGGTCCTGCAGACCGAGCTCGGAGATGAGCGCGACGAGCTCGGCCTTCCTGGGGCCGCCGCCGTAGACGCGCAGCCGCCAGTCGGGATGCCGCTCCGCCGCCTTCTGGAAGGCCGGGATGAGCAGGTCGAAGCCCTTCTGCTTGACCAGCCGCCCGGCCGCCACCACGACCGGGTTCACCTGCTTGGAGACCGGCCCTGTCGTGTGCACCGCGTTGGGGATGCGCACGATGGGCGTGCCGGGCAGCAGGATGCGGTACTCGACCTGGTTCGTCCTGGTCAGCACGACGATCGCGTCGAACCGGCCGTAGTAGCGGGCGATCTCCCGCTTGATCGTCTCGGGGTAGGCGCTCAGGTTCATGTGGTCCTGGGCGACGCATATGACGCTCTTGGGGGTACGGCGGGCGGAGATCAGGTTGAGCGCGGGCCGGGTCGTGACCAGGATGCCGCCTTCGAGGCCCGAGACGTAGTCGATGACCGCCTTCTCCACGCGTTCGGTGAAGTGGTCGGCGGCGAACTCCCCGAAGGGCACGATCTTGCCGCGCATCCTCCGCCACAGCTTGCGGCCCAGCGAGTCGGCCGGGACGCCGTCACGCTGGTCGGCCAGGGGCACCAGCGTCACCCGGGGATCGACGTGGAATCGCGGCTTGTCCTTCCGCCGCACGGCACTGGCGATCTCCACCTCGTGCCCGAGCGCGGCCATGGCGTTGGCCTGGGTGATCACGGTTCGGATCGTGCCGCCCTGACCGTAGGCATGCAGCAGCAGATAACGGATCTTCATGAATATCCCCAGCTCCGGCACATCGCCCGGAGCGTCTCGGGCACCTCCTCAGGTGCGGGAAGGTCGCGGCCCGGCTGCACGCTGCCGGAGCGGATCTTGTCCTGCCAGTCCCCGAGGCCCTTCTTGAGCACGCCGGGCCGGCCGTAGGCGAGCATCGCCTGCTCCCAGGGGAGGCTCAGGAACTCGCAGATGGATCTCGTCTCGCGCTCGGGGGCCGCGGTCAGGTCTTCGTAGCGCACGGTCAGGCCGGTGAGCCTCTTCCTGGCCCGCTGGACCGCCTTCATGTAGCGCAGGGCGTCGGCGGCGGCCTGTTCGCGGTCGCGTTTGCCCGGGTCGGCCTCGTGCCAGGAGGCGGCGATGGAGGCGGGATGGCGCAGCAGGAAGATGAAGCGCGCGTCGGGCCAGCAGGTGGCGATGCGCTGGTAGGCGAAGGCGTTGGCCGGGGTCTTGTCCACGATGTGCCGCTTGCCGCTGCGGACCAGCTCGCGGTGGAGCACCCGGTCCCAGAGCAGATGCTCAAGATCGCACCGGTTGTGACCGAGCGCCGTCATCGACCGCTCCGCCAGCGACGTCCCGAACTCGACCGCGAGCCGGCGCACGTGCGGCTCGTGCGGGGCGTGGATCAGGGAGTGAGCGTCGAGCATCGAGCGCAGCAGGGTGGAGCCCGATCTGACCGGCGACAGGATGAACACCGGCTCGCTCAGCAGCCTGTCGGCGGGGTCGGCGGGCGGCCTCGCCGGGCTCTCCGGAGCCGCCTTTCTGACCCGCGAGAACTGGACGCCGGCGTATTTGCCGAGCGCCTCGTTGAACTTGTGCTGCCAGGTCATGCGCTTGGAGGTTACCCAGCGTTCCTGGCAATTGGCTGGCAGCGGGCGCTCAGAGAGTTACGCGGGTATGGGCGTGGCGTTCCCTGACAGGGAATCGACTATTACTTAAAGTAATCAAGCAAGATCGCTGATGCGGCCCTAACCGCGGCGACGCCGGCGGGTCCCTCTGGGACGACTGAACGTCCGGCGGCCAATACCGGCCCGATGTCCGCACCGCGGGCACCGGGCCGGTGGTTTTGTGCGGTGGGCGGGGTGGTGAAGAGCGCGTTAACTCCGGTGCAGCAGCGGATGATCGCCTGTGGGCGGGCAGGTGAGCGGGCCCGGCGAACGTACGTACGCGCCATAGGGTCGCATCCGCGGGCGGGACCCGCGCAGGCGGACGAGGAGGAACCCGATGGCGCACGATTACCCCACATCGGTGCCCTACCGGGCGGGCAGCGACGGCTACCACACGTTCCGGATCCCGGCGGCGGTGGTGACCCGGGCAGGCACGATCCTGGCGTTCGCCGAGGGGCGGCACGGCTCGGCCGGCGATTCGGGCCACATCGACATCGTGCTCAAGAGGTCGGCCGACGGCGGTGCCACGTGGGACGGGCCGCGGGTGGTCGCCACGGAACCGCACCGGGGCACCGCGGGCAACCCCGCTCCCGTCGTGACCCGCGACGGACGGATCGTCCTGGTGTTCGTGCGCAACGGGCCCGCGGCCACCGAGGAGAAGATCAGGCGCGGGCAGGTCGCCGCCGCCGACGGCCGTCGCGTGTACGTCCAGTCGAGCGACGACGACGGCGTCACCTGGTCGGCGCCCCGCGAGATCACCTCCAGCGTGAAGCAGCCGAAGTGGCGCTGGTACGCCACCGGCCCCGGCCACGCGCTCGAGCTCGGGCGCGGGCCGCACGCGGGCCGCATCGTGGTCGCCGCCAACCACTCGCTGCCCCCGGCCGGCGCCGACAACGGCACGGAGGGCAAGTACAACGGCGGTCACGCCCTGCTGAGTGACGACGGCGGTGCCTCGTGGCGCATCGGGTACGTCGACGACAACCCCGACGGCTACCTCAACATCAACGAGTCCACGGCCACCGAGCTGCCGGACGGCCGGGTCTACGTCAACTCCCGCACCGACTCCACCGCTCCCGGCAACCGGGCCGACGCCTACTCGGCCGACGGCGGTCAGACGCTCGGCGTCCCGTTCCGCCCGCAGGCCGGGCTGGTCTGCCCGGTCGTGGAGGGCAGCGTGCTGCAATGGGACGCGCCGGATGTCCTGCTGTTCTCCGCCCCAGGGGCGCCCGACGCCAGGGCGGTGATGACGGTGCGGGCGAGCACGGACGGCGGCGTCACCTGGCGGGCCGTGCACACGGTGTCGGGTCTGCCCGCGGCCTACTCGGACCTGGTCAGGGTGGACGCGGCCACGGTCGGGCTGCTGTACGAGACGGGTGACACCAGCCCCTACTTCACCATCGCCTTCCGCCGCGTCCCCATCGGTGAGCTCACGACCCCGTGACCCGGCTCTCGAGCCAGGGCCGCAGGATCGGCAGGACGTTGGGGGCCTGCATCGCCTGCGTGTGGTCGAGGCCGTCGAGCACACGCACCTCCCAGCCGAGCGATTCGAGCTCGGCCCGCCGGTCGACGACCGGTCCGGCGATGTCCACGGTCACACCGCCCCACCGCTCGCTGTACTCGATCTTGTCGGCCGAGCCCGCGAAGCACAGGCGCGGGCAGTTCAGGCTCGCCTGCGCCGCCTGGTCGTCGAAACCCCGCAGCCCCTCGTAGAGCGTGACGAACTGCCGGGTCTGGGCCTCCGTCAGGGTGACCTCGACGGAGTCCCAGTCGTATGCCTCCGTCGGCTCCTTCTTCTGTTGCGGCGCGGGGCTCTGGCCGGACATCTCGTGGGTGACCATGGTCACGCGGAGCATCTCCGTGTACGGTCCGCCGAGCGGCGGGAAGCCGCCCATGACGAGCGCCGACAGCCGGTCGGTCCTGATCGCGAGCTGCAACCCGCTGAGCGCGAGCCACGAGTAGCCGTAGTAGGTGAACCGGGCCGCGTCCACGGCGTCGGCCACCGCGAGCAGGTCGGCGGCGATGTTGGCCGGGGTCAGGGTGTCCGGCTTGGGGGTGGACATGACGTGGCCCTCGTAGTCGAAGGCGACCACCCTGAAGGCGTCCGCCAGGCCGTCGATGAGGGACCGGCCGAGTGCGGGGTCGACGCCCCACTCGCGCATCGCGTCGGCCTGGGCGCCTTCGACCGGCACCGGGTTGACCGGCAGCAGCAGCGTCGGGCCCTGGCCGTGGACCGCCAGCTCGATGGTGCTTCCGTCGTGCAGTTTCGCCTCGGGCATCGGGGCTCTCCTTCTAACTCCATACGCCGTAAACCAATACGTCTCGTACAATAGCTTATGGCGTAAGGAGATGGCACGGCGGACTTGGACGATGGACTGATTCCGCAGTACGCTCAAGCATTCCATTATTCGGAATTTGCTAGGAGTGCTCATGGCCGAGACCCAGTCACCGGTGGGCAGCGTCGACCGCGCCCTGCTGATCCTCCAGGAGATCGGCAAGCACAGCCGGGGGGTGACGCTCGACGAGCTGGCCACCCGGCTCGGCCTGCCGAAGAGCTCGCTCCACCGGCTGCTCGGCGCGCTCAAGCACCGTGGGTTCGCCGCGCAGCCGGAGCCCAGCGGGCCGTACTTCCTCGGCACCGAGATGCTCGCCACGGCCTTCAGGTTCTACGAGAGCATGGACCTGCGCACGCTGGTGCGCCCGTTGCTGCTGCGCCTGAGCGAGGAGTTCACCGAGACGGTGCACATGGCCATGCTGGACGGCGGCGAGGTCGTCTACCTCGACAAGGTCGAGGCGGTGCGGTCGATCACGATGACCTCCGTGGTCGGCGGGCGCAACGCGGCCCACTGCACGGGCGTGGGCAAGGCGCTGCTGGCCTGGACATACCCGACCGACGAGGCGATCAAGGCGTGGGCGGAGCGCTACGGCCCGCTCGCGACCAGGACCCGCAACACGATCACGAACCCGGCCAAGCTGGCCACCCACCTCGACCAGGTCCGGCAGCGCGGCTACGCGCTCGACCTGGAGGAGAACGAGCCCGGCGTGCGCTGCGTGGCCGCCCCGCTCTTCCTGGGGCGGACGGCTCCGGTCGCGGCGGTGAGCGTGACCGCGATCAAGGACAGGATGTCACCGGCCCGGCTGGAAGAGGTGGGCCACACCCTGCGGCGGGCGGTGGACGAGCAGGTCTGACGGGTTGACAGCCCGATCTTCCTGATGATCTGCTGGGAGTTTGGAATGGCGTTCTGACATGCGGAACAAAGGAGTGGCGATGGAGGTCGTGCCCGTACCGCACGCGCGGCTGGGTGAGGGGCCGCGCTGGGACGAGCGGACGGGGACGCTGCTGTGGGTGGACATCCCGGCGGGCCTGGTGCACCGGCTCGACCCCGCCGACGGCTCGCACGAGTCGATCGACGTGGGGCAGCCGGTGGGCGTGGCGGTGCCGCGCGCCTCCGGTGGGCTGGCGCTCGCCGTCAGGGACGGCTTCGCCGTACACGATGGGGCGCTGACCGTCGTCGCGCCCGTGACGGCGGCCGAGCGGCCGGGGAACCGGATGAACGACGGCGCGTGCGACCGCGCGGGCCGGTTCTTCGCCGGGACCATGGCCCAGGACGACACCCCCGGCGCGGGCGCGCTCTACCGCCTCGGCCCCGACCGGCGCAGCGAGCGGGTCGTCGACGGCGTCTCGATCTCCAACGGCGTCGCGTGGAGCCCCGACGAACGGCTGCTCTACTACGTCGACACGGTCACCGACCGGGTGGACGTCTTCGACTACGACCCGGCGACCGGCCAGGTCGCGGACCGCCGGATGTTCGCGGTGCTCCCGCAGCCCGACGGCCTCACGGTCGACGCGTCGGGCCACGTGTGGGTGGCGCTGTGGGGCGGCGGCAAGGTCGTCCGCCTGCGGCCCGACGGCCGGCTCGACCTGACGGTCGAGGTGCCCGCCACCAACGTGACGAGCTGCGCCTTCGGCGGCCCCGACCTCGACATCCTGTACGTCACCACCGCGTGGGACGGCAGCACGGGCGGCGAGCTGTGGCGCCGGCGCACCTCGTTCACCGGCCTGCCCGCCAACCCGTACCGCGACCTCAGCCCTTGACCGCCCCGGTCAGCGCCTGGACGAACCGGCGCTGGCCGAACAGGAACACGCCCAGCACCGGCAGCGTCGTCAGCACCGTGCCCGCCATGATCGCCGGCCAGTCGGCCCGATGCTGGCCCTGGAACGACGTCAACCCCACCTGCACGGTGTAGTTGGCGTCCGAGTTGATCACCACCACCGGCCAGAAAAGATCGTTCCAGGCGGTGATGAACGTGATGACGGCCAGCGCGGCCAGCGCCGGCCTGGCCACCGGGAGCACCACCTTGAAGAACACCGCGAAGCGCGAGCAGCCGTCGATCCGCGCGGCCTCCTCCAGCTCCCTCGGGAACGACTGGAAGAACGACGTCATCAGGAAGATGCCCACCGCCGAGCTGAGCTGCGGCACGATGAGCGCGCCCAGCGTGTCGGTCAGCCCCACCTTGTTGAAGATCAGGAACGTCGGGATCACCGTGAGCTGGAAGGGGATCAGTGCGGTGGCGATGACCAGGACCAGCGTGATCCGGGAGCCGACGAACCTGATCCTGGCGAACGCGTAGCCCGCGAGGCTGCAGAGCGCGAGCTGGGCCAGCACGATGGCGCCCGACACGATCACGCTGTTGAGGAACCAGCGGGGGAAGTTCGAGCCGTTGAGCACCGTGCGGTAGCCACCCAGGTCGATGCCCTCCGGCCAGAACGGCGGCGGGAACCGGTTGAGCTCACCCTGGGTCATCACCGAGCTGAGGATCATCCAGACGAACGGCAGCACGGTCACCACGGACATCGGCAGCAGCACCAGATGCCACTTGCTGGGCAGACGCAGCTTCTTCACGCGATGGCCCCCCTTCTGCGGGCGATCAGGAAGCCGGCGACGATCAGCACGAGGGTGCCGACGAACAGCACGTACGCCACGGCCGCGCCGTACCCGGCGGTGAAGTAGGTGAAGGCGAGCTGCCAGATGTAGTAGACGATCGTCACGGTCGCGTTGGCCGGTCCGCCCTTGGTCGTGGTCATGACCAGGTCGAAGAACTGCAGCGCGTCGATCACACCCCAGATCGTGAGGAAGACCGTCATCGGCCGTACGGACGGCACGATGATGTGCCGGAACGTGGTCCACCGGCTCGCCCCGTCGATCGAGGCCGCCTCCAGGATCTCCTTGTTGATCTCCTGGATGGCGGCCAGATAGATCACCACCGCGAACCCGAACCGGGTCCAGAAGAAGATCAGCGTGAGCACGTACATGGCCTGCGAAGGGCTGCTCAGCAACCCCTGCATCGGCAGCCCGAGCTTGACCAACAGCCCGTTCATCATCCCGAAGTCGCGGTCGAAGATGTAGCCCATCAGCAGCCCGGCCGAGGTCGCCGAGGCGATGTAGGGCACCAGGAAGCAGGTCCGGTAGAACCCGATCCCGCGTACCTTCCGGTTCAGCAGCACCGCCACGAGCAGGCCCGCGATCAGCGACGCCGGGATGTAGAGCACGACGAGCAGCCCGGTGTTGCGCAGCGCCTGGAAGAAGACGGGGTCCGCGACCAGCGCCCGGTAGTTCGCCAGCCCCACGTTCTGTCCCGGGGACTGCAGGTCGGAGTCGGTGAAGGACAGCGCGAGCGCCCACACCATGGGGATCAGCGAGAAGCCGAGGATGATCAGCGAGGCGGGGCCCGCGAAGGACCAGCCGGCGACGTTGTCGGCGAGCCTGCGGCGGTCACGCGGCTGCCGGTGACCGGTGGCCGCCCGGCTCAGGGCCGGCGCGGTGCTGTTCATGACCCTGGTACGGCGAGCGCCGCATCGGCCTTGGCCGCCGCCTCGTCCAGGGCCGTCTTGGCGTCGGCCTTGCCGAGCAGGGTCTCCGCGATGGCCTCGGCCACGAAGGCCGACACCCGCGGATATCTGGTCGTCGGCGGCCTGACCCGCTTGGCGTTGGCCAGGTTCGCGGAGATCACCTCGATCCCCGGATATTTCTTGAGGTAGTCCTGGTAACCGGGCAGCTTGGCGATGGACTCGCGGATGGGCAGCGAGCCGGTGTCCTTCATCCATTCGAGTTGCTGGTCGGCCGCGGTCAGCCAGGTCAGGAACGTGGCGGCGGCCTTGACGCGCCGCTCGTCGTGCTTGAACACCACCCAGTTGTCGGGTCCCGAGACCGTCTCGTGGTTGCCGTTCGTGCCGGGGAGCTGGGCGACGCCATAGTCGACCTTGGCGGTCTGCAGGTCGGGCAGCACCCAAGGGCCGGACAGGAACATGCCGAGCCGTCCCGACTCGAACAGCTTCTGACCCTTCTCGGCCGGGCTGGAGTCGAGGTAGAGCGACTTGTCGTCGACCGCCATGCCGCGGAGCAGGCCGAGCGCCTGCTGCCCGGCGGCGGAGTTGAAGACGGCCTTCTTGCGGTCGGGGGAGAGCACGTCGCCGCCCGCCTGCCAGATCAGCGGCCACAGGCCCCAGACGGCCTCCTCGCCGCCGCTGATCGCCCAGGTGGTGCCGAAGGTGCCTGACGCGGCGTCGGTGGTCTTCTTGGCGATCGCCCGGAAGTCGTCCCAGGTCCAGTCGGGCCTCGGCGCCTCGACCCCGGCCTTGGCCAGCAGTTTCTTGTTGTACAGGACCACCATGTTGTCGACCACCGCCGGGAAGCCGACGACCTTGCCCTCGACGGTGGCCGCCGCCCGCTCGCTGGGCCAGAAGTCCGCCCAGCCGACGGCCGGGTCCTTCGTGTACTCCGTGAGGTCGGCCGTCTTCGGGTTCCTGGCGAGGTTGGGCGCCCAGGAGCCGTAGAGATAGGCGATGTCGGGATAGGCGTCGGAGGTGAGGGCGGCGGTGAGCTTGGGCAGCATGCCGTCGGCGGTCGCAGCCCCGGGCTCGATGTTCACCTTGATCTCGGGGTGGCCCTGGTTGAACCGGGTCACCAGCTTCTCGATCGACTTGGCGGCGGCGTCCGTCTGGCCGTGCCAGATGGTGAGCTGCACCGGACCGGTCGCCTGTTCCTCGGCGGCCGAGCCGCAGCCGGTCGCGATCAGGGCGACGGCCGCCAGGGCGGCCAGGACGTTTCTGCTGTTTCCGGCGCGGCCGGCGCCGATGAAGACGATGCGTGCCATGGGGCTCTTTCCCTCCACAGAGCACGGCGGGCATGAGGCCCACTGCGTGCGGTGAGTATAGCCACCTATCCACGATACAGACTAGCATTCCGCTATACGGAAAGTGCTGGTGGGGCAGCTTGCTCGACGTTGTATGCCTTTTATGCGGAAATCTCGATATCGAGACAAGATTGACAAGGTACGATCTTGCCCGATTTCCTTGGTGTCGGAATAACATTCCGCTATTCGGAATAGAAGGTGAATGTATGGCCAACATGCGATCGCTCTTCACCCGGTCCGCCGTGGCCGCGGCCCTGGTCGTCGCCCCGGTGATGGCCCTCGGCGCCGCCGCGTCGGCCGACGCCTCGGCCACCGCCTCCGGGACCGCCGCACGCGTGGCGGTCTGGCAGCCGCCGCTGCGGAGCCGCTGGCAGTACCAGCTCCAGGGCAACTCCGCGTACCCCTCGACCGGCGGCGTCAACGTCGACATCTGCCAGGTCCCGCAGACCGGCGGCGCCTGCGTGAAGCCGACCGTGTTCGACATCGACCTCTACGCGGACGCCGACGTGGTGGGCGACAACTCCACGCTCAACACCGCCGCCGTCACCGCCATCCACGCGAAGGGCGCCAAGGCGATCTGCTACGTCGACGCCGGGTCGATCGAGGACTTCCGGCCCGATTACCAGACGTTCGTCGACTGGGACAACGCCCACGGCAACTCCCTGCTGGGCAAGCCGTTCAGCGACGAGTTCCCGAACGAGCGCTGGGCCAACATCAACAACGACCAGGGCCAGCGCGACTTCCTGCTGTCGATGATGACGGCCCGGGTCGGCAAGTGCGTCCAGGCCGGGTTCGACGGCGTCGAGTTCGACGTGGTGAACGCCCACGAAGAAGGCAAGTCGGTCACCGGTTGGACGGTCACCCCGGCCACCCAGCTCGTCTTCAACCGGGCGCTGGCCGCCATCGGCCATGCCAAGGGCCTGTCGGTGGCGCTGAAGAACGACCTCACCCAGGTGTCCGACCTGGTGGGCGACTTCGACTACGCGGTCAACGAGCAGTGCTTCGAGTTCGACGAGTGCGGCGAGCTCACCCCGTTCATCCAGGCGGGCAAGCCGGTGTTCCAGGTGGAGTACCTGACCTCGCCGTCCAAGTTCTGCGGCAAGGCGGCCACGCTCAACGTCAACGCCATCAAGAAGGCGACGGACTACTCCCTCAAGGATCTGCCCTACAAGCCCTGTAGGTAGCAAGGCGCGGTGGCCCTGCCGAGGGTGGGGCCACCGTTTCACGCCACCGGGTTGGCCAGCGTGCCGATGCCCTCGACGCCCACCTCGACGGTGTCGCCGGAGCGGAGCGAGCGCCTCGGGTCCATGAACTCGCCGCAGCCCCACGGCGTGCCGGTCAGCACGACGTCGCCCGGATCGAGGGTGAAGGCGCGCGAGCAGTGGGCGAGCAGCTCGGCGATGCCGAAGAGCATCTCGGCGGTGCTGGAGTCCTGCACGGTCTCGCCGTTGACGGTCGTCCACAGCCGTAGCGACTGCGGGTCGTCGAGCTCGTCGGGCGTCACGATGGCCGGGCCCAGCGGGCAGAAGGTGTCCAGGCTCTTGCCGCGGGTCCACTGCCCGTCGGCGAACTGCAGGTCGCGGGCCGAGACGTCGTTGGCGACGGTGTAACCGGCCACGCCGGCCAGCGCCTCCCGCGGGCTCGCGCGGCGCAGCGGCGTCCCGATGACGGCGGCCAGCTCGACCTCCCAGTCCACCCGCTCGGTCAGGTCGCCGTCGATGACGATCGGCTCGCCGGGGCCGATCACGCTGGACGGGAACTTGGCGAACATCAGCGGCCGCGCCGGCTTGTCCATGCCGGCCTCGCGGATGTGGTCGAGGTAGTTGAGCCCGATCGCCACGATCTTGCCGGGCTGTACCGGCGCGTCGGGCACCGCGCCGGGCAGGGGCCGGGCCGCCGAAGCGGAAAGCCGCCGCATCTCGTCGGGCCCCTCGGCCAGTACCGCTCGCATCGGGGTGCCGGGTGGGACGTCGAGGGCGTACCAGAGCTCATCGCGCTGCACCGCGGCGAACCGGGTCTCGCCGACCCGTGCTGTGCCGAGTCTCATGTCTGCTCCAATTCCGCTATACAGAATGCAATTCCGAATCTATGAAAGGACATCAGCAACCCTGAGCACGTGTCAAGGGGTCTTTGGAACATTCCAGACCATCAGCCCGGGATCGGCTGAGTTTCCGAATGGCAGAATGCCCCTGCGTATGGCGGAACCAATGCTACCTTCGGAGCGGACTCGCGACAGAGGAGGGCATCATGCGCGGACTGGCCGGGAAGCGGGTGCTGATCAGTGGTGGCAGCAGCGGCATCGGCGCCGCCACCGCCCGCAGATTCCTGGAGGAAGGCGCCCGGGTCGTGCTCGGCGGCCTCCGCGAAGCCGAGGTGGGCCAGGCGGTGGCCGACCTCGCCCCGCTCGGCGAGGTGAGCGGGCTGGCGGGCGACGTCAGCTCGGCGGCCGACGTCACCCGGCTGGTGGACGGCGCGATCGCGACGATGGGCGGGATCGACGTCCTGATCAACAACGCGGGCATCGCGTGGCGCGAGCCGTTCCTGGAGATCACGCCCGATCATTGGGACCGGATCGTCTCGGTGAACCTGCGGGGGATGTTCCTGGTCGCCCAGGCCGTGGCCAGGCACCTGGTGGAGCGCGGCTCCGGCGGGGTGATCCTCAACATGTCGTCCACGAACGGGCTCGGCGGAGAGGCCGATTACGCACATTACAACGCGTCCAAGGGCGGCGTGCTTCTGCTTTCCAAGACAATGGCCGTGGAGCTCGGAAAGTATGGGATCCGGGTCAATTCCATTTGTCCTGGATATATCAAGACTCCATTGAATTCTGCGATCTCGTCCGGGCTGGCCGATGATTTCGTGTCGGCGTACGAGCGCGACCACATCCCCCTCGGCAGGGCCGGACTGGCCGAGGAGGTCGCGGCCGGATACGCCTTCCTGGCCTCGGATGACGCGTCCTTCATCCACGGCACCGAGCTGGTCATCGACGGCGGGCAACTCGCCATCATGTGAGGCATTTTCTCGGCAATCGCCGCCAATTACCTGCGCGTGGACTTCCCCGTGAATCCGCGATCTCATATCTCCGCTGGTATCACCGATCAGGGAGAGGTCGATGCGGAGAATATTGGGAATTGCCGTGGCTTTCGCGGTCACGATCGGCCTCGCCGCCGTGCCCGCAGCCACGGCGGCGAGTGCCCCACCGCGAGCCGTGGAGATCACCCGCTTCCTCGGCGAGCAGCGACTGCCGCACAAGATGCCCTACGCCGGCACCACGGTGGGCGGCCTGTCCGGCCTCGACCGCGACCCGCGCACCGGCACCTGGTACCTGATCTCCGACGACCGCGGCCGCTACGGCCCGGCCCGCTTCTACACCGGGCGTTTCGACATCGACCGTACGACCGGCGCCTTCACGGGGGTGCACCTCACCGCGGCCAACACCCTCCTGCGCCCCGACGGGAGCACCTACCCCCCGTACGGCAAGCCCGAGGCCGCCGACCCCGAGTCCATCCGCTACGACCCGTCGACCCGGCGGCTGCTGTGGGGCGACGAAGGCGACCGGCCGGACGCCGGCCACCCGGACATCCCGCTGTCCGGCCTGTACGTCCACCGGGCGGGCACCCAGGGGCGGCAGACCGACGACCTGCCGATGCCCGCCAACCTGCGCATGACCGGCACGGACAACGGGCCCAGGCGTAACTTCGGCATCGAGGGCCTGGCCATCACCCCGCGCGCGATCACGGCCATGACCGAGGGCCCGCGGTTCGAGGACGGGGAGCCGCCGACCGTCGAGCACGGCGCGGAGGCCCGCCTCACCGTGTGGGACCGTTTCGGCGGCTCGCCGCGCGCCCAGTACGTCTACCGCGTCGACCCGCTGCCCACCGCCCCCGTCCCGCCGACCGGGCATACCGACAGCGGGGTCTCGGAGATCCTCGCGATCGACGACCATCGGTTCCTGGCTCTGGAACGCTCCTGGCTCGAAGGCGTCGGCTACCGGGTGAAGCTGTACGAGATCGACCTGAGCGGCGCCACGAACGTGCTGGACAGGGACAGCCTGTTCACCGGCGCGCCGTACCGCGCGGTGTCCAAGCACCTGGTCGCCGACCTCGACGAGGTCCGGACGCCGGTACAGAACCTGGAGAGCCTCGCCTGGGGACCGCGGCTGCGTACCGGCGAGTGCACGCTGGTGATCGGGTCCGACGACAACTTCGACGCCGAGGAGACGACGCAGTTCCTGGCCTTCGCCACCCGGACCTGCTGAACACGCTTCTCAAAACGATGAAGCGTCAAGGGACGCCTGGTCACCCCAACTAGCCTGGCTTTTTATGACGTATGGGCCGCAACAGCCACAATTCCCGCCGCAGCAGTTCAACGCCCCTTATCCCCAGCAGCAGCCGCCTCCCGTGGTGATCGACGTCGGTGCGGACGCCAAGGTGAAGGCGCTGATCGGTGGCTCCGTGGCGGGGGTCATCGGGCTCTTCGCGATCGTGTCGGCGCTCACCGGCCAGGTGACGGGCGGCGGCGGGAGCACCGTCGTCGCCGGGCTGTTCGGGCTGCTCTTCCTGACCATCGGCGCCCTGCCGATCATCACGTGGCGCAAGCTCAGCCGCCCCCGCAAGCTGGTCTTCGACGGCTACGGCGTCCGCTGGGACGATCCCCAGGGCAAGCCGTGGGCCGCGCCATGGGCCGAGCTGGCGGGGGTGGGCATCTCGCGCACCCAGCAGCGCCGCGTCAAGCTCGCCGACTACATCATGCGCAAGGTGATGGTGCGCCTGGACCTCTTCCCGGCCGACCCCGGCTTCCGCGCCCGCCACCCGGAGCTGGAGCACCTGTGGGAGTTCCACACGGTCAAGAACGGCTACAGGCTCCCGCTCGGGTCCAACCCCAAGTACATCCCGGTCATCGAGCAGGCGATGCGGCAGTATCGTCCCGCCGCGTACCTGGGCATCCGCGACGAGGGTTTCATGGTCGGCCTGGTCTAGCGCGGACGGGAGAGGCGATGGGCGGCCAGGAGGAGGGAGAGCAGGCCGACCGCGGCGGTGACGGTGAGCTCCATGAGGACGGGCGAGTGACCGGCGGTGGGCTCCTGCGGCGCGAGGTAGGGGGCGATGGTCCGCCGGAGCAGGTCGACCACGTAGGTGAGCGGGTTGGCCACCATGAGAGCGGTCAGCCAGCCGGGCAGGCCCCCCATCGGGAACAGCGCGCCCGACAGGAACGTCATAGGCGTCAGCGTGAACCCTATGACCGCGTGGAAGGTCGGCGCCGGGGCGATGACCACGGCCAGCAGGGTGACGAACGCGGTCATGGCGAACGCGAGCAGCGCCATCTCGGCGACCAGCTGGATCATCAGCTCGGGCGCGTACGGGATGTGCGCCGGCCCCGCCAGGCCCAGGACGAGCACGCCCTGGAAGGTGGCGACCGTGGAGCCGCCCGCGCACCGACCGGCCAGCAGGCTCACCCGGTGGACGGGCGCGACCAGCATCTCTCTGAGGAAACCGGCCTCGCGGTCGACCGCGATGGAGGCGCCGATGGCGATCGCGGGCGCCTGGACGGTCATCATCAGCACGCCGGGGAACAGGTAGGTGAGATAACCGCCGTGGACCGGCAGCATGGCGGCGAACCCGGTGCCGAGGACCATCAGGTAGACGACCGGCTGGGCCAGCGCCATGAGCAGGCGGGCGGGGTTGCGGGCGGAGTGGAGCAGCTCCCGCCGCCACACCACATGGGCGGCCCGCGCCTCCCACAGGAGCCGGTGCAGGAGACGCGACGAGGTGGTGAGGCCGGCGCTCGCGGTCACGGCGACACCCCCGGACGCGCCGCGCCGTCCAAGGTCCGGCCGGTGTAGCGCAGGAACACCTCGTCCAGGCTGGGCCGGCGTACCTCGATCGAGTGCACGGGCACCCGCAGCACGGTGCACACCCAGGGGATGGCGGTGGCCGCGTCGGTCACCTGGACGTACAGGCCGTCCGGCCCCCACGCGCTGACCAGGCCCAGGTAGTCGGACAGCGTGGCGGCCGCGGCCTGGTCGTCGCCGGTGCGCAGGTGGATGCGGTCCGTGCCGATCAGCCGCTTGAGCGCGGCCGGCGAGTCGTCGGCGACCACGCGGCCCCGGTCGACCATGGCGATGTGGTCGCAGTATTCGGCCTCCTCCAGGTAATGGGTGGTGAGGAACACGGTGATGGCCCGGCGCTGGCGCAACTCGCGCAGGTGCTCCCAGATCTCCGCGCGGGCCTGCGGGTTCAGGCCCACCGTGGGTTCGTCGAGGAACAGCACCCCCGGCTCGTGCAGCAGCCCGCGGGCGATCTCCAGGAGGCGTCTCACGCTGTCGGACAGCGTGCGGACCAGCGAGTCGCCGAGGCCGGTCAGGCCCACGAGGTCCGCGGCCTCGGCCACCCGGCGGCGCGCGTCGTGCTTGCCCAGGCCGTACAGCGTGGCGTGGAAGGCGAGGTATTCGCGGACGGTCAGGTCGGTGTCGACGGTCGGCTCCTGGAAGACCAGGCCGATGCGGCGGCGTACCTCCTTCGGGTCGTCGCGTACGTCGATGCCCGCGACGAGCGCCCGGCCGCCGCTGGGGCGCAGCAGCGTGCACAGCATCGAGATCGTGGTGGACTTGCCCGCCCCGTTGGGTCCGAGGAAGCCGAACATCTCGCCGGCCTCGACGTCCAGGCTGATCCCGCACACCGCGCGCATGCCTTGGTAGGACTTGCGCAGCGCGCGGGTGTGGATCGTCCCCGGCCTCATGGCGCGGTGGTCGGGGCCGCGACGGTCATGATCGGCCGGTAGTAGCCGGCCGCGTAGGGCTCGCCGACCGGCTGCCCGTTCACCTGCACCCAGGCGTGCGCGCGGAACGGCTCGACGCGCACCCCCGCGCACCAGGTGGGCCAGGTGCCCCGCAGCCGGCACAGGATGGCCGTCGCCAGCGAGCGCTGCAGGCAGGCGGGCCCGGCGCAGCGCGCGCTGACCGCCACCACGTCGTCCCTGGCGGCCAGAGCCTGCGCGGCCGTCGCGGCGACGGCGCCGCGCCGGATCACCTGCAACACGCACCGGAGCCGGTACGGGGTGAGCGCGGTCAGCGCCCGCGCCGCGGCGACGGCCAGCAACGCCGCGGGGGTCCGGACGAGCGGCGGCCAGGCGCGTTGCTCGCGGGTCATCGGGTGGCTCATGACATCACCAGTCCCGCTCGGCGCAGGGCCGCCAGCAGGCCGGCGACATCGTGGTCCGCCTGCTCGGCGGAGAGCCCCGGGTGGTTGCCGGTCAGCCTCTTGGCCACCTCGCCCGGAGCGGCGCCGCAGAGCAGGGCGCGCAGGACCAGCGTGGCGGTGGCGTTGAGCTGCCAGTAGCGGCCGGTGCGCTCGTCGAGCAGCACCATGCCGTTGATGGAGTGCGCGGCGGACACGTCGCCGCGCAGGCTGAAGGGCATCACGAATCTCCCGTGGTCATGGCCGGCATCCGAAGGGGGGTCAGTGAGCGCAGCCATATCTCGCAGGCCAGCGTCTGCGACAGGGGTCCCATGACGTGTGGCAGCGGGTGCACGCCGAGCAGGGCGGCACGCAGGACGCCGGGGTCGATCAGACCGAGCCGGCCGAGCTCCGACGCGTCGAACAGCTCCAGCACGCCGTCACGATGGCGCCGCCATCCGGCATAGAAGTCGGCGCTGTATTCGCCCTTGGTCGAGCGCTCCAGCATCTCGTACGGCACGATGCCGGCCATCGACGCCGCCAGCAGCGGCTTGCAGCGCCCGAGACCGGCGCGCTGGTCCAGCCGCACCGAAAGCGCGGCCTCGATCACGGCGTCATCCAGGTAGGGCGCGGCGTACGGGAGTCCCAGCCGGGAGGTGGCCTGGTCGATCTGACGCAGCCCGGCCCCGCCGGTCCGCGCGTGGAGCAGGGCCTGGTGCTGGGCGCGCCGCGGCGACAGCGGCGCCGGCCGCGCGGCGGCGATCCCGGCCAGCACGTCGCGGGCCGCGTTGACGGCGCCGGGGGTGGCCCAGGGCGGCATGCGCAGCGGTGGTCCCCAGGCCATCGAGTGCGGGTCAGGGGTCGCGGGCGCGGTGCGCAGATCGGCGGCGCCGCGGCCCAGCCAAGCCGGGTGGTCGGTGCGGTCGGTCACCGCCCGCAGCATCCGCCACCAGGAGGTCCGCCAGCGGGCCTGGCGGGCGCGCAGGTGCGCGGGCGCGGTGAACGGGCGCTCTCTGACCAGGTCGTGGAGGTAGGGCGGAAGGGGCGAGAACAGCTCGTCGCCGCCGACCCCCATCAGGTGCAGCCGGGAGCCGGCGGTGCCCAGCCGCCAGGACAGGTCGGCCAGCCGCGCCGCGTCGCGGACCCAGCCCGACGGCTCCTCCATCGCCGGCTGGGACTCGGTCAGGCCGGCGAACCACAGCGGGAGCTCGTCGTTGCCGATGACGAGGTGCGTGGCCGCCGACAGGGCGGTGGCCGCGCGGAAGGCCCAGGCCGGGTCGTCGTTGCCCGGATCCATGCCCTCGCAGTGCACGGTGATCAGGCTTGCCGGGCCGCGGGCGGCCAGGAAGCAGAGGCTGGTGGAGTCGAGTCCGCCGGACAGGTCGGCGGAGATCGTGCCGCCGTCCGCGGTGCAGGTGTCCACGGCGCCGGTCAGCGCCTCTCGGAGGGTGGCCGCCCCCTCGGCCAGGGGGAGGGTTGGTTCGGGAGGGTGCCACCAGGTGCGGACGCGGGTCGTGCCGTCGGGTTCGATCAGCAGTGTCCGGTCGGGGGGCAGGCAGGTGACGTCGCGCCACACGGCGAGGTCCTGCAACGGGGCGACCGCCCCGCTCGGGAGCAGCCGGGTGGCCAGCGCCTGCTCGTTGATCCGCCCGCCGGTCGCCCACGCGAGCACGTCGGAGCGGCTGGCGGCCACCGTCACACCGCGTACGCGGGCATGGAAGACCCGCCGCACGGCCGAGGCGGTGCCGCGCACCGCCGTCCTGCCGTCGATCGAGGCGGCCAGGTGGAAGCTGCCCGCCAGCCCCGCGACGACATATTCGATCCGATCGACGTCGGATATCCGATCCAGCCGCCGGGCCAGGTCGGTGGCGGTGACCGGGCAGCGCCCGATCACCGCCACCCGCGCCGCTCCCACGGCCGCCAGACGGATCTGGTGGCCGGGCCAGTCGCCGATCAACCACGGCCGCCCGGAGGCGTGCTCGATCACCTGACCGGCCCTGGGGAGCAGCACGCCCGCCGCGGCAAGACCTGCTTCACCGTCAGGGAGTACGGCGAACCACATCTCACCCAGCACGGTCGCTCCCGCCCGTCAGCCGGAGAACCACTGAAACGGATTGGGGGGCCAGTCGATGACGAAGCCCGACGGGTACCCGCACGTGACCTCGGCGAAATCGCCGACCTCAACCAGGGCGGGCGGCTCGTACGCCGCTGGTGCGTGCATGACCCTTCTCCTTTCAGAGATGATGGCCGGACACGACCTGTCTACCTATCCGGCATCGCTACTGACAGTAGCTATTCGGTTACTAATAGCGATGACCATAGTCACGGTTTCTGTGCCGGTCCGCTACTGGTCGCAGCGGGTTGGGGACGGGCACGCAGCGCATCTCGCCGCCGTCGGCGCCGAGCCAGCGCAGCAGCAGGTTGGCCTTGGCGGGCACGTGGGAGGCCGCCAGCAGGGCACGGATCCGCGCATGGTCGCCCGCGTACCCGGTCAGCAGATCTCTTGCTCGCGCCCACAGCTCGCCGCCGAGGCCGGCGTGGCGCTCCTCGATCGCCCCGGCGATCTCCCACAGATTGTTGGTCACCAGGCAGGAGACCAGCCGCTCCCAGCCGTAGGCGGCGCCGACGCCCGGGACGGCGGGGTGCCGGTCGGTGACCAGCTTGACGCCCTCGTGGTCGCGGAAGATCGCCTGCGCCGGGGTGCCGGCGGCGTCCACGCCGATGAGCACGTTCTGCAGGTGGCACTCCAGGACCACGCCATGGTGCAGGTACGCGTGCAGGACCGGCGGTACGACGTGCTCGAGGTAGAGCTGCCACCAGGTGAGGGCGCGGTCCTCGTCGAGGCCGTCGAGCGGGTTGCCAGAGAAGCCCTCGCTGATCCCCGCCGCCAGCAGTGCCGTCAGACCGGGCCGCAGGTGCGCTCCCAGGCCGTCGCGGACGATCACCGCCAGCGCCTCGCCGCCGTCGCCGAGGTCCACGGTGCGGTAGCCCCGGTCGGACAGCACGGACGGGCTCGGCAAGTGCGCGGGCAGGTCGTCGAAGACCGCGCGCAGCAGGCCGTCGACGGTGGTCAGCCGGCGCAGGTCGCGGGACCAGAGGCGGCGGACGTCGTTGGTGATCCGGACGTCGAGGCTGAACTTGCAGAACAGGTCCGCGTCCGGCAGGTACACCGTGCGCAGCGATGAGGTCGGCACGGCCACGGCGGCGGTCTCGCCCAGGTACCGCAGCCGCCCGTCGCGCAGGGCGGGCGGGCCGCCCAGCAGCTCCAGTTGCCAGGGGTGGGCGGGCAGCAGGAGGCAGCCATCGGGCGGCGGCGGGCCGAGTCCGTCCAGTGCGGTGGGGTCGCCCTCCTCCAGTACGGCCTCGGGCGGCACACCGAGCAGGGTCAACGGGAAGCGGGCGCGGGCCTCGGGCGCGTAGGGCAGCCAGGAGTCCGGGCCGAGCCCGCCCCGGGCCTTGGGCGCCGGGTGGTAGCGGTGCCCGGCGACCAGGGCCTGCTCGGACCGCAGGAACAGCTCGGTGGGCGAGGTCTGGGCGGGCGCGAACAGGGCGGTCGCCGTGGGCGGGAAAGGCGCGGGGGTCGCCGTCGGCGCTCGGGTGGACAGCAGGGTGGCGACGACGTCCCTGCTCTGGCGGATCTCGCCGGCGAGAGTGCCGTTGGAGACGCCGGTGTACGCGGTCAGCTCCTCGGCGGTCAATGTCACCAGGAGGTCCAGGGACAGGGAGAGCCAGCCGCCTTCTGTGTACAGGGCTGGGTGGCCGGGGTAGCGTCCAGCGCGTACCCGCAGCAGGTGGCCGGTCGTCGGCAGGCGGTAGATCCGGTGGCCGTCGTCCTGGCCGCTCTCGGGCCGGGCCACTTCGCGGACCAGGCAGTTGAGGAGAGCCGTCACCGTGAGAGCGTCGGCGCGGTCGCCGTCCGGGCCGGACCGTAGGGTCGCCTGCGCCGCGTCCGGTCCCTCAGGATGGCGTGTCATCGCAGGCCCCCTCACCAGTCGTATCGGCGACCATACACGGGGTAACTACCCGTTATGAGTATTGAATTGGAGGATCCCCCCCAAGGTCGGGCAGAAGCCGAATTTGCCGCAGAGCTGGCGCGGATCCGGCCCGGCCTGGCCGCCGCCTACGCCGCGGCGCTGCCGGGGGCACGATCCACCGTGCTCGGACTGCTCTGGCGGGGGCTGCTGTACGAGCCGATGCCCGGGTTGGCCGGTCGGGAGTCGGCGCTCGGGCGGATCCGGTTGTCCGACGGGCGGCTGCTCACCGGGCCTCGCCGGTCGCCCTACGACGTGGAGGTGGGCGAGGATGCGGCGGTGCTGCTGGACGGGCGGGTGTACACGCGGCCGGGCGAGCTGGTGGCGGCGCTCGGCCTGCCCGGGGCGGTGCGCTTCGGCGCCGATCTGGAGCGCAGTGTCGCCTCGCTGGCCCTGGCCCGCGCCGGAGCGGGGACGGGAGCGGGGACGGGGGTGGATGAGGGGTCGCTGGAGTGGTTCGAGCAGAGTGTGGTGGACGGGCATCCGTACCATCCGTGCTGCCGTAACCGGCCCGGCGTGTCGGTGGCGGAGCAGTTGGCGTACATGCCCGAGCACCGGCCCGTGGTCGATCTGGACCTGATAGCGGTGCCGGTGTCGCGGTGCGTGGTCGTCGGGGCGTGGCCCGACTGGCTGCGCGACATCGACCGGCTGCTGCTGCCCGCCCACCCGTGGCAGAGCAGGCATGTGCTGCGGGAGCTCGGGCTGCGGCCGTTGGTGGCGGGTGGGATCCCGGCCCGGCCGCTGATCTGCGTACGCACGCTCGCGCCCGTCGGCGGCGGGCCGCATCTCAAGACGGCGTTCTCCACGCGGATGACGTCCAACGTGCGCGACATCTCGCCGGGCTCGGTACGGGACAGCGCGCCGCTCTCGGCCATGCTGGTGGACCTGGCGCGGCGGCTGGACGGGGGGCTGCGGATCACCCGCAACCTGGCCGCGGCCTGCGCGGTGGTGAACGGCGAGCCGAGCGCCGACCTGGCGGTCCTGGTGCGCGAGTCGCCGTCGGAGTACGCGGGCGCGGGGGAGACCGTACTCCCGGTGGCGGCCCTCATCGTCCGGCCCCCGAACGGTGGTCCGCCCCTGATCGGCGGCCTGCCGACCGCCGGGCTGGGGTGGTTGGCGGAGTTCGCCCGGCTGGCGTGGGGGGCGGGGCTGCGGCTGCTGGCGTACGGCGTGACGCTGGAGGCGCACGGGCAGAACCTGCTGGTCGTCCTGGACCGCCGTGGCCGCCCGCTGCGCCTGGTCTACCGGGACCTGGCCGACATCCGGGTCAGCCCCGCGCGCCTGCGCCGCAACGGCCTGACGCCGCCGCCGCTGAGCCCGCGGCTCATCACCGACGATCCGGACGAACTGCACGCCAAGCTGTTCGGCTCGCTCGTCGGCACCACGTTCAGCAGCCTCGTCTCCGCCCTCGGCCAGGGCGACCGGGAGGTGGAGGCGCGGCTGTGGGCGGCGGTGGCGGCGGCGGCCGTCCAGGTGTTCGACGACCTGCCCGCCACCGCCGACACCCGCGCCGACCGGGCGGCGCTGTTCGGCACGGAGCTCGCCGTCAAGGCGCACACGCTGATGCAGCTCGACGGCGGCCCCGCGGGCGATCGCTGGGCCCGGCTCCCCAACCCGCTGTCACAGACCTGACGTGGCACGAACGCTTCAGACGTCGAACGCCACCGGCACCCGGGTCCCCGTACGGGCCGACTCCAGGGCGGCCGTCACCATGGCCAGGCTTCGGATGTTGTCGTGGCACTCGCCCTGCGGCGCCCGCCCGGTGCGCAGCCCGGTCAGGAACTCCTCCAGCCCCTCCGCCAGCCCGCTGAACCGGGGCCGTCCCGGATATCGGTCCGGCTCGGGCGGGTGCCGGCGTGCCTTGTGCCCCTTGGCCGTCTCCACCGTCGGCCGGCCCTCGCCGTCCCAGCGTGCGGTGCCGTGCGATCCGGCGGCTCGCCAGCTTCCGGTCCAGGACGTCGCCTGGCCGGGCGCGGACCAGCTCCCCGTGAACGTGTAGCGCAGCCCGCCGGTCATCTCGAAGATCGCCGTGGCGGAGCAGGCACCGGAGTACCAGGTCCACGGCGGCCGGAACGACTCGCAGTAGGCGCTGACCGGATCGGCCCCCGACACCGCGCGGGCCGCGTCGAACAGGTGGATCGCCATGTCCTGTAACAGGGGGTGCTCCAGCGCGGAAAGGAACGGAGGCCCCTCGTACGGCATGAAGAACTCCGAGGTCAGCAGCCCGAGCGGCCCGAGCTCGGCCACCGTCCGGCGGAAGGCCACCAGGTTCGGCAGGAAGCGGCGGTTCTGGTTGACCGCGAACAGCCGCCGCGCCCGGTCCGCCGCGCTCACCATGGTGCGCGCCTCGTCCAGTGTGATCGACATCGGCTTCTCGCTGAGCACCGACACCCCGCGCTCCAGGGCGGTGACGGTCACCTCGCGATGAGCCTCGGGCACGGTGCAGTTGACGATGAAGTCGGGCTCCTCGCCGTCGAGCACGGCGGTGAGCGAGGCGCTGACGGGCAGCCCGTCCAGGCCGAGGGTCGCGGCGGCGGCGCGGGCGCGTTCCTCGGCCACGTCCACCCAGCCCACCAGTTCGGTGCCGGGATGGGCCAGCAGCTCCGGTGCCCATTGGCCGCCGATGAACCCGGCGCCGACCACCACGGCCCGCAGCGGACGGTCCTCGTCGAGGGTGATGAAGGTCATGCGGCTCCTACCAGGTGATGGGGGTGTGCGCGTTCCGCAGGGGCTCGCCGACGCCGGACGGGGGTGCGGCCCACAGCACCGCGTTGGCCAGCACGCGCCGTACGTCAGGGTGGTGGTAGACCGGGTGCCCCTGGTCGCCGGGACTGAAGTAGAAGATCCGGCCCAGGCCACGGCGGTAGCAGCAGCCGCTGCGGAACACCTCGCCGCCGCTGAAGTTGCTGATGAAGACCAGCTCGTCGGGGTCGGGGATGCCGAACGGCTCGCCGTACGTCTCCTGCTCGCCGATGACCAGCGGCTGGGGCACGCCCTGGGCGATGGGGTGGCCGGGGGCGGTCGTCCAGACCAGCTCGCGCTCGGCCGCGTCGCGCCAGGTCAGCGAGCAGGTGGTGCCCATCAGCTTGCGGAAGATCTTCGAGTAGTGGCCCGAGTGCAGCACCAGCAGGCCCATCCCGCCGAGCACGCGCTGATGCACCCGCTCCACGACCTCGTCGGACACCTCCTCGTGGGCCATGTGCCCCCACCAGGTGAGCACGTCGGTCTCGGCGAGGTCCTTCTCCGACAGCCCGTGCTCGGGGTCCTCCAGGATCGCGGTGCGCACCCGTACGCGGTCGCCGAGCCGCTCGGTCAGGCCGGCGGCGATCGCGCCGTGAATGCCGTCCGGGTAGCGCAGGCGTACGTCCTCCTCACGTGGCTCGTGGTAGTTCTCGCTCCAGACCGTGACCTTGACCGGCATCCGCTTGCCTCCCCGAGGGGCCGGGTGGCCCTCTGATGTCGGTTTAGTGCCCTGTGTGCTGCTCGGGCACACCGGCCCGCTGAGGCCGGGCGATGGTCAGGAGGGTTGCCCGTGCCAGTCGATGCCGTGCCTACGCAGCCACTCGACGTCGCGCTCCTGGATCTCCGGGTTGACCTTCCCGGTGGGCGTGCGGGTGCCGCCTCTGCCGCCGAAGTGGGTGGCGAGCTCATCGCCGACGTCGAGGACGACCTTCTCGTAGTCGGGCTGCCAGCGCATCAGCGTTCGCCTGCCGCATTCGGGGCACAACCATTCTTCGGTCCCTGAGTCGGAGACCCCGACCATGACCATCTCGTGCGTCGCAGTCACCGCGCACTCCTTGTCTTCATCGGGCGTTTACCCGGTGATTCGTCCGGTATTCGAGGCCCGCCGGACATAAATTCGTGGGGATTTCAGGGAGTGAATCCAGGTAGCGCCGCTGGCCGTAAAACACGGCCACTTCCGGCCTGTGGCGCGGGCGTCGTCGCCGACGGCCTTTCCCCGATGATGAGCGGAAAGCCGCATGTTGCCCAGGAGCGCCTATGTCCACGATTGAGACTCCGGAATCCCCGCAACGCCTCGACGAGCCGCCGGTCATCGCGGAGCCGGCCCGCCGCCGGTGGCTGACCGCGGGAGCCGGCTCGGCCGTCGCGCTCGTCGCCCTGGCCGCGGCCGGGTACGGCATCTTCCAGACCGTGTCGGCCAAGCCCGCCGAGCCGTACGGCGGGACGCCGCCCTGGTCCGTCCCCGACGACCCGGCCCCCGGGATGAAGGCCGCCGGTCTCACCGCCGGGCCGATGGGCACCGCCGAGCACTACCACGCCCATGTGAACATCTTCGTCGACGGCAAGGCGGTGGAGGTTCCGGCCAACATCGGGATCGACGGGGAGGACATGACCCCCGTGCACACCCATGATTCCCGCGGGGTGATCCACGTCGAGTCACGGGGCAAGGGCGAGGTCTACACCCTCGGCCAGATCTTCGAGCAATGGGGCGTCACCCTCTCGCCGAACCAGCTCGGCGCGCTGCGGACCGGCAACGGCAAGGTCCTCACGACCCAGGTCGACGGCAAGCCGTTCACCGGCGACCCGGCGTCCATCGTGATCAAGGCGCACGAGCAGATCTCACTCGTGTACGGCGTGCCGGACCCGTCCTTCACCCCGCCGAGCAGCTTCTCGTTCAAGCCGGACGAGTAGTCAGCCCGATCACCGGCGCCTATGTGGGACGGACCGGGATCCCAGGATTCCAGACCTACTGGTTTCCCTCCTTTGCCGGTGGAGGCGGAGGAGCGGCACAGTTGGCGCATGACACAGAGATCATGGGGCCGCTTCGTCGGGCACTACGTGGAAATGGTCATCGCGATGTTCGTCGGGATGTTCGCGCTCGGCTTCCTGCTGGACGCCGTCGGGCTCAGTCCGTCGTACGGGAAGGATCCCGAGCTCGCCTACCTGGTCATGGCCTTCGACATGTCCGTCGGCATGGCCGCCTGGATGCGCTTCCGCGGCCACGGCTGGGCCGGCACGCTGGAGATGTGCGCCGCCATGTTCGTCCCCGTCGTGCCGCTGTTCCCGCTGCTGTGGATGGGGGTCATCGACGGGATGGGGCTGATGATGGCCGCGCACGTGGCGATGTTCCCGCTCATGCTGCTGGCGATGCTGCGGCGGCGCGACGAGTACACCCACGCCCACGCGCACTGAACCGGCTGGCGCTTTGAGCAAGCGTTTGGTTTGATCACGGTATGGACGACCGTGAGATCGCCGACCGCCTCCAGATCGCCGACGTGCTGGCCCGGTACGCCCGCGCCGTCGACTCGGGCGAGTGGGACCTGCTCGACGAGGTGTTCACCCCTGACGCGGTGATCGACTACACCTCGGCGGGCGGCATCCGCGGCACGCGTGCCGAGATCAAGACCTGGCTGACCGACGTCCTGTCCGGCTGGCCCGGCCGGCTGCACCTGATCGGCGCCATCAGGATCGTCTTCGAGTCCGGCGAGGCCCGCGTGAGCGCGGCGTTCGCCGACACCCTCGCTCCCTCGCGCGAGCTGGTCTCCGCCGACAGCAAGGGGCTGATCCAGGGCGGCGGCTGGTACCACCACCGGATGGTGCGCACCGCCGGCGGCTGGGGGAGCCGCGAACTCGTGGAGGAGCAGTCCTGGCGCACCATCCGCTGACCCGGGTCCGGCGCCGCTCAATGCGTGTTGATCAGCACGGCGCCGGTGCTGCCGCGGGGGGTCAGCCTGGCCGCCTGGTCCTCGAACGGAGGCACGCTCTCGCCCGCGATCAGGGCCAGCAGCCGCTGGGCGGCGTGCGCGCCGTACGCCGGGATGTCGCGGGTGAGCGCGGTGAGCGGCGGGCGGACGACCTGGGACAGCGGGGAGTCGTCCCAGGCGACGATCGACAGGTCGCGCGGCACGTCGAGCCGCATCTCCTGGGCGACGGACAGGCCCGCCACCGCCATGATGTCGTTGTCGTAGACGATCGCGGTGGGCCGCTCCGCCGAGCTGAGCAGCCGCCTGGTCGCCCTGGCGCCCTCCTCGCCGGTGTAGTCGGTGTGCACGGTCACGTGCTGGGCCGCGCCCGCGCACGACTCCGCGAACGCCTGGTCGCGCACGGCCGTGTGGACCAGCTTGGACAGTCCGGCGACCCGGGCGATGCGGCGGTGCCCGAGCGCGACGAGGTAGGCGATGGTCTCGCGGATCGCCTCGCCGTCGTCGGACCAGACCGCGGGCAGCGAGCCCGCCGCGGCGGGGTGGCCGATCACCACGGCCGGCATGCCCAGCCGCTCCATGGCGGGCACCCGGGTATCGGAGTAACGCAGGTCGACGAGGAAGGCGCCGTCCGTCCGGCGCTCGCCCCACCAGCGCCGGTACACCTCTATCTCCTGCTGGTGGTCGGTGACGACCTGGAGCATCAGGGCGTAGGAGCGGTCCGCGAGCACGCCCTCGATACCGCTGATGAGCTCCATGAAGAACGGCTCGACGCCCAGGAAGCGCGCGGGACGGCACAGCGCGAGCCCCACGGTGTGGGCCCTGGCACCGTTCAGCGCGCGGGCGGCGCTGTTGGGCTGCCAGCCGATCTCCTCGGCGATGGCGACGATCCGCGCGCGAGTCGCCTCCGAAACCCCCGGCTGCCCGTTGAGCGCGTAGGAGACCGCCACCTTGGAGACTCCCGCACGGCTGGCGATGTCGGCGATCGTCGGTCGCTTCACGAGACCCCCTTGTGAACCGGTTATCTGACCACACTCTAGGACACCCACACCGTATGACCAGCGATGCTTTCCCAAGGCAGGATCCGCGGTCAGAACGACTTATCCGGTTCAGGAAAGTTGTTGTCAGGCACAGGCATAGCGGGACACGCCGCCCGGCGTCTGAGGGGTGATATCAACCCCTTTGGAGGTGGTCGTGGACCCCGCGGACGAGCAAGGCTTCCGCGAGTTCGTCTCTGCGCGCTCTCCCGCCCTGATGCGGCTCGGCTTCCTGCTCACCGGTGGTGACCAGCACGGGGCCGAGGACCTGGTGCAGAGCGCGCTGGCGAAGCTGGCGGCGAAATGGCAGCGGGTCGACGCGCCCGAGGCGTACGCCAGGCAGATCATGTACCGCCAGCAGGTGAGCTGGTGGCGCGCGGCCGGCCGGCGGGGCGAGGTCGTCCAGGCGAGCCCGCCCGACCTGCCGGGAGCGGACCGTACGCACCAGAGCGAGCTGCGCATGGTGCTGCGCGGCGCGCTGGCCAAGCTCACCGCGAAGCAGCGCACGGTGCTCGTGCTCCGCTACTTCGAGGACCTGCCCGACCACGAGGTCGCCCGCGAGCTCGGCTGCTCGGTCGGCACGGTCAGAAGCACCACACACCGATCGCTCGCCCGGCTCCGGCTGATCGCCCCCGAGCTGGCCGTGGAACTGGAGGCCGCGACATGACCCGACTGCTTCGCGACACCTTGGAGGAGTGGGCCTCGGAGGCCCGGGTCCCGCACGACCTGGCGGACCGGGCGCTACGGAGGCGTGCCTGGCTGCCCATCGGCGCGAGCGTGCTGGCCGCCGGGCTGGCGGTCGCCGCTGCGGTGTTCGTCATCGTCCCGCATGGCGAGAACACGACGGTACGGCCCGCGACCGGGGTGAGCGTCCCGGCCAGGCCGACGGCGACCTCGACCGAGCTGCTGGCCGACCCCGACAACGCGCCCCCGAAGAAGCTGGTCGCGGCTGGGAACGTCGCCGTCTCCGCGTACTGGACCACCAAGGTCGACAAGCTGCCCGACAAGATGGAGCTGGTCCGCCGGACCTGGTCGCTCTACGACCCGCGCACTGGAGGCTACGAGCAGACCTCGTGGGCCTGGGCCGACGTGGCGCCGGGACTCCAGCTCGCCGCGGTGGTCGAGGGCGACCTGATCGGCAAGCGGGTGGGCATCCTCGACATGAACACCCGGCAGGTGCTCGACTGGATCGATCTGGAACACGCCGTCGGGTCGGTCGTCTGGTCGCCCGACGGGACCAAGGTTCTGGCCACGGCCTATTCCGAGTTTCCGGATCGGCGCCAGGCGATGGGGAAGGACTCCTTTCAGGTGTTCCCCAGCCCGCGGATCGGCTACTACGTCATCGACGTCGCCACCGGCGAGGCGGACTACCACGCGCTCGGGCCGATGAGCAGGCACGGGTCTCCAGGCAACTCCAACGCGCGCCAGGATCTCGGCTGGAGTCTGGACGGGTCGCTGCTCTGGCAGCCCAGCAACACCAGGCCGGACAAGGTCTTCATCGACTTCGACGGCAAGCAGGTGGCGGCGCCGGCCGATGACCAGTACGTCTACTACACCGGCAGGTCGAGGGTCTCGCCCGACGGCAAGCTGGTTCTCGGCCCCGACGGCCTGCCGACCAGCATCACCGACCGGTCCGGAGCGGTCGTCGGCAAGCAGAAGGTGCTCCAGCTCCTGGCCTGGGCCGACGACGACAACGTGGTCGCGCTCGGTTGCGCGGGGGAGTGCGGGAACGAGTTCGACAACGGCCTGGTGCTGGTCAGCGTTGACGGCTCCCGGATGACTCAGCTCACCGCCAACCGTGACCGGAACAAGGACGACTGGGACTGGGTCCTCACGCCCAGGAACTGACGCGAGACAGCCGATCAGTCCATGAAATCCTCGACGTTCTCCTTGGTCGCGACCCTCACCGGCACGGCCACGGTCTTGTCGATCTCCTCACCCCTGGCGGCCTTGACCGCGGCGGTCACCGCCTGCTGACCGATCATCGCGGGCTGCTGGGCGACGGTGGCGTTCAGCGTGCCCGCCTGGACCGCCTTCAGGCCGTCAGGGGTGCCGTCGAAGCCGACGATCTTGACCTCCGTGCCGGCCTTGGCGCCCAGGGCCTTGATCGCGCCCAGGGCCATCTCGTCGTTCTGGGCGAACACGCCGTTGATGCCGGGGTGCGACTGGAGCAGGTTCGTCATGACGTCGAGGCCCTTGGCCCGGTCGAAGTCGGCCGGCTGCTGGGCCACGACCTGGATGTTCGGGAACCCCTTGATCCCTTCGGTGAAGCCCTGCCCGCGGTCGCGCGCGGCGGACGTGCCCGCCACGCCCTGCAGCACCACGACCTGGCCCTTCTCGCCGAGTTCCTTGGCCAGTTCCTGGGCCCCCAGCTTGCCGCCGGTCACGTTGTCGGAGGCCACGGTCTGCGTCACCTCGGCGCCGTTGACGCCGCGGTCGGCGGCGATGATCGGGATGTTGGCCCGCTGCGCCGCCTTGACCGCGGGCGCCGCCGCGTCGGAGTCGACCGGGTTCAGGATGATCGCCTTCATGGCCTGGCTGACGAAGTTCTGGACCTGGTTCACCTGCTGGGAGGCGTCGTTCTGGGCGTCGGTGACGGTGAGCGTGGCGCCGAGCTTCTGGGCCTCGGCCTGCGCCCCGTCACGGAACTGGACGAAGTACGGGTTGTTCAGCGTCGACACGGACATGCCGATCTTGATCTCGCCCGCCGCCGACGTGGCGGGGGAGCTGGTGGGGCCTGGCTGGCCGGACGAGCCGCAGGCGGTGAGGCCGAGTGCGAGAGCGGTGCCGGCTATGACGATGGCAGGAATCCGCATGATCTATCCCCTTCCTATTACATTCCCCTGCGCCGCAGCGTGTCGACGAGGACCGCGAGCGCGATGACCACGCCGATCACGACCTGCTGCCAGAACGCCGAGACGGAGAGCAGGTTCAGGCCGTTGCGCAGCACGGCCAGGATGAGCGCGCCGACGAAGGTGCCGAGCGCCCGGCCCTTGCCGCCGGACAGGCTGGCGCCACCGATGACCACGGCCGCGATGGCGTCCAGTTCGTAGCCGGCCGCGGCCTGCGGCTGGGCCGAGGCCAGGCGGCTGGCCAGCACGATGCCGGCGACCGTGGCGAACCCGCCGGACAGCGCGTACGTGATGAGCAGTTGCCGGCTGACCTTGATGCCCGACAGCCGGGCGGCCTCCTCGTTGCCGCCGATGGCGTACATCGCGCGGCCCGCGTAGGTCCTGTTGAGGATCACGGCCGCGATGACGCCCATGATCAGCATGACGACGACGGGGACCGGCAGGTAGGTGCCGATCGTGTCGCCCAGGTGGGTGACGGCGTCCGGCATCGCGATGGGGCTGCCCTGGGAGATGACGAGGGCCAGGCCGCGGGCGATGCCGAGCATGGCCAGCGTGGCGATGAACGGCGGCAGCTTGCCGTACGCGATGAGCACCGCGTTGACCAGCCCGCACGCGACGCCGACCGCCAGGGAGACCAAGGTGGCCAGCGGCCAGGGCAGGCCCGCGACACTGGCCGTCCACGCCAGGGCGATCGCGGAGAGCGCGGCGACGGAGCCGACCGACAGGTCGATGCCGCCGGTGACGATGACGAACGTCGAGCCGAAGGCGAGGATCGCGGTGACGGCCGCCTGGACGCCCACGTTGAGGAGGTTCGTCACGCTCAGGAAGTCGGACGACAGCAGCGACAGCGCTACGACCAGCACGACGAGCGCCGCCAGCGCGCCGTTCTCGGCCAGCCAGGATCGCCGGAGGAACACGTTACTTGGCACGGGGCCCCTCCACGTCGGTGACCGCCAGCGCCATCACGCCGTCCTGCGTGGCCTCGACCGCGGGCAGCTCACCGACCAGCCGGCCGCGCGCCATGACCAGGATCCGGTCGCTCATCCCGAGCACCTCGGGCAGATCGCTGGAGATCATGAGCACCGCGCGCCCCGACGCCGTGAGCTCGTTGATCAGCTGGTAGATCTCGACCTTCGCGCCCACGTCGATGCCGCGGGTCGGCTCGTCGAGTATCAGCACCCCCGCGTCGGCCTCCAGCCACTTGCCGATGACGACCTTCTGCTGGTTGCCGCCGGAGAGGGTGCGGACCTCCTGGCCCAGGCCGGTCATCCGGATGCCGAGCTGTTCCGCGACCTCCGCGGCGGCCCGGAGCTGGCCCTTGCGGTCGACGAACCCGGCGTGGGTGGCCTCGCGCAGGGTGACCAGCCCGAGGTTCTCGGCGATGTCCGCGCCCAGGACCAGCCCCTGGCCCTTGCGGTCCTCGGGGACCAGTCCGAGGCCGGCCTCCATGGCCGCGTGCACGTCCCCCGGCGCCGGCCGCTGCCCGCGCACGGTGACCTCGCCGGTGTCGTACCGGTCGGCGCCGAAGATCGCCCTGGCCACCTCGGTACGGCCGGCGCCCACCAGCCCGGCCAGCCCGACCACCTCGCCGGCGCGCACCTCGAAGGAGACGTCCTCGAACACGCCCTTGCGGCCGAGCCCGGTGACCTTGAGCAGCGGCTCGCCCGCCTGGCCGCGCTCGCGCGGGAACCGCTGGTCGATCGGGCGGCCCACCATGAGACGGACCAGTTCGTCCTGCGGGGTGTCGGCGGGCACCTCGGCGACGGACCGGCCGTCGCGCAGCACGGTCACGCGGTCGCCGATCGCCGCGATCTCTTCGAGGTGGTGGGTGATGAAGACGATCGCCACGCCCTCCTCGCGGAGCCGGCGGACGATCGAGAACAGCTTCTCGACCTCGCCGGTGGTGAGCACCGCCGTCGGCTCGTCCATGATCAGGACGCGGGCCTGGAGGGCGAGCGCCTTGGCGATCTCCACCATCTGCCTGCGCGCGATGCCCAGCCGGCTGACGGGCGTCCGCGGATCGACGTCCACGCCGACCCGCGCCAGCAGCTCCACGGCGCGCTCGTGCATCCGCTTGGTGTTGACGAAGCCGAACCTGCGCGGCGGCCGGCCCAGCGACAGGTTCTCGGCCACGCTGAGCTCGGGCACCAGGTTGAACTCCTGGTAGATGGTGGCGATGCCGAGCCGTTGGGCGTCGCCGGCCGTGCGGATCTGCACGGGGTGCCCGTCGAGCAGCACACGGCCCTCGTCGGGGTGGTAGGCGCCGGAGAGCATCTTGATCAGCGTGCTCTTGCCGGCGCCGTTCTCCCCCAGCAGGACGTGCACCTCACCGGAGCGTACGGTCAGGTCGACGCCATCGAGCGCCAGCACACCCGGGAAGCGTTTGCGCAGGCCCTCGGCCCTGAGAAGCTCCACCCTCCGATCGTGTCCGCCATCGTGGCGACGGACACTGAACGTGCGGGGGCCTTTACCAGGAAAGTACCAGTCTGGCGGGAACCGCCCCGGTCGTTAGCCCCGGGCCACGGCGTTCATGCCAGCCTCGGTACAAGCCTGAGCGCGTTCCCCGTGTAGACCTGCTCCAGCACGTCACGGGGCAGGTCGAGACCGGAGATCGTCCAGCGGCCCATCAGCGGCGGGTCGTCCGACGAGTGGGCGAACGCCTCGTCGTCGGTCTCCATGAACCGGAAGTGGGTCCGGTAGACCTCCCGGTCCGGCGGGATCTCGTCGGTGCCGAACAGCACCCGGTCCGGGTGGCGCAGCATCAGCGCCCGCGTCGCCCTGGGCTGGCGGCCCAGCTCGGCGATGCGGGCGGCGATGTCGATGTGGAAGTTCGGGTACGTGTCGAGCATCCGGCTCGCGAAGCCCAGGTTCTCCGGCCAGCAGCCCGCGTGCACGCCGATGACCGTGGTGGCCGGATGCCTGGCGATCATCGCCTCCATCGCGTCCATCAGCCGCTCGAACGGCGGGAACTCCGGCCCGGAGAAGTTCCAGTCCGGGCGGGCGGCCAGCAGTTCGAGCCGCTCGTTGCGCTCGTCCGCGGGCTCGAAGAAGGCCACCGGGTCGGCGGTGTGCAGCGCGATGGGGATGCCCACCTCGCCGGCGGCCGCCCACAGCGGGTCCAGCCTCGGGTCGTCGAGCATCACCAGCTCGCCGCGGTCGTCGCGGACCCGCAGGCCGACGTCCTTCCAGACCTTCAGCCCGGCCGCGCCCTCGGCCACCGAGCGGCGTAACCGGGCGGCCAGCCGCTCGCCGAAGCCCGGTTCGGCGGTCTGTGCCCAGTCGACGTGGCAGAAGGTGGCGAACCTGCCGGGGTGGGCCGCGTCGTAGCGCTCGATGTTCTCGGCCAGCTCGGCGCCCCAGCGGCCGTCGAGGTTGACCATGCCGCGCAGGTTGAGCTCGTCCATCAGGTCGATCAGCGCCGGGACGTCCTTGACCATCCAGCCGCCGTCGTCGCTGAGCCACCGGCCCAGGTGGATGTGGGCGTCCACGGCGGGCACGGCGGCGCGGTCGACCTGGTGGGCCGCGACCCGGAGTTGGGACACCGGCCGGTATCGGGACAGCGGTAGGTCGGCTGGGCACATGGCCACTCCTCGATCAGTCGCGGATGCCCGCGGGCAGCAGGTCGCCGTGCGCCGCGATCAGCTCGTCCACCAGCTCGCGGACCTTGCGGACCGGCAGCGTGGCGGCGGTGTTCGGGTCGAGCAGCGCGGCCTGGTAGACGTGGTCGCGCCGGCCTTCCAGCGCCGCCTTCACGGTCAGCTCGCTGACGTTCAGCATCGTCCGGTTGAGCGCGGCGACCTGGGCGGGCAGCTCGCCGATCCGCATCGGCTGCACGCCGGCCCGGTCGACGTAGCACGGCACCTCCACGCAGGCCTCCTGCGGCAGGTTGGAGATCAGGCCGCCGTTGCGCACATTGCCATGGATCATCCGGCCGGTGCCGGTCTCCATGGAGTGGATGGCCAGCGAGGCCAGCTCCTCGCCGCGCTCGATCGGGACGCCGGTCCCGGCCGCCAGCGAGCGCTTGTACGACTCGTACTCGTCGAAGCCCTCCGCCAGCCACTCCAGGTAGATGTTGACCGGGATGCGGTAGCGCTCGACCTCTTCCTCATGGGGCAGGAACCAGGGCAGGTACTCGGATCCATGCTCGCTCGACTCAGTCGGGAAGTAGCCGAAATTTCGGTATACCTCCACGCGGACGCGGCGGGCCAGCTCGGGATCTTTTTCGATCAGCGCGTCGAGCCGCGGGTACAGGTTCTCCCCGCCGCGCTCGAACCGCAGCACGAACGCCTGATGGTTCACCCCCGCGGTGAGGAACGAGATCTCCTCCTCCGGCACCCCGACCAGGCCCGCCAGCGTCCGCTGGGTGTCGCGCGCCGCGTGGCAGACGCCCACCACGTTGCGGAACGGCGTGCCCGCGTAGACCGCCCACGGGATCATCGACATGGGGTTCGTGTAGTTGAACAGGGTGGCGTCCGGTGCCAGCTCGGCCAGGTCGTCGCCGATGCCGACCATCACCGGGATCGTGCGCAGGGCACGGAAGATGCCGCCGATGCCGAGGGTGTCGGCGATGGTCTGCCGTACGCCGTACCGGGCGGGGATCGCGAAGTCACGCTCGACGGCGGCCAGGCCGCCGACGGCGATCTCGTTGATCACGTAGTCGGCGCCGTCGAGCGCGGCCCGGCGGTCGGCGTGCGCCTCGATCGTCGCGCCGACGCCCAGCTCACCGACCATCCACGTGGCCATGGCCTCGGCGGTGGACAGCCGGGCCTCGTCGATGTCGTGCAGCACGATCGTGGAGGCGGACAGCTCGGGGAAGGTCAGGAGGTCGGACAGCAGGTTCTTGGCGAACGTGATGCTGCCGGCGCCTACCAGGACGATGCGGGCCATGGGTTCTTACCTCGATTCCGGAGTGAGCTTTAGGGGAGTGAGCTTTAGGGGAGTGAGCAGGGCCTTGATGGGGAGGGCTTGGCCGTGCATGAGCTGGGTGAAGATGTCGGCGCCTTCGTCGAGGGGGTAGGAGTCGACCCAGGTCAGGTCCCATCCGCTGACCAGGTCGATGGCGGCGGCGAAGTCGGTGCCCGTGTAGGCGAAGGAGCCGAGGACGCGCTTCTCGGTGCGTACGAGGTCGGCGGCGTCGAAGGCGGCGGCAGGGTCGGCCAGGCCCAGCCACACCGTCACCCCGCCGGGGCGCAGGTGGGCCACGGACTGCTCGCGGGTGGCCGGCGCGCCGACGGCGTCGAAGATGACGTCGTACTCGCCGGTCAGCTCGGTGCCGGTGGTGGTGGCGCCGAGCCGGGCGGCGGCGGCCAGCCGCTCGGGTGAGCGGTCGGCGACGTGGATGGACGCGGCCTTGCCGGTGTGGGCGGTGTGCAGGCAGGTGAGCCCGATGGTGCCGGCGCCGATGATGGCGACGCGGGCACCGGCGGGATGGCCGGCCAGGCGCCAGGCGTGCACCGCGTTGGCCAGCGGTTCGATGACGGCGGCGGCGGTGGGGTCGACGCCGCCGGGCAGCGGGATGACCGAGGCGGTGGGGACGGCGACGCGTTCGGCGTAGCCGCCGGGCCGGTGGATGCCGATGATCTGCCGGTTCCGGCAGATGTTGGGTTGTCCCTGGGCGCACAGGTCGCAGGCGCCGCAGGACAGGATCGGGTTGACGACGACGGGTCGCCCGTCGTCCGTGTGGCCGGTGAACTCGTGCCCCATGATCAGCGGCGGTGTCCGGAAACCGGGTCTCTTGACCCCGTGCAGTTCGCTGCCGCAGATGCCGGAGGCGGCTACGTGGACGAGCACCTCGCCGGCGCCGACCTCGGGCTCGGGCGCCTCGCGCAGCTCCACCACGCCCGGACCGGTGAACACCAGGGCCTTCACGCGAGCCCACCGATGGTCGAATGCTGGCGTCTCATAGAGCTCCTGTCTTGATCGCATTCTGTATCGCGGAATAGCATTCCGAATAAGCGATAGCAGATCATTGCTGGAAAGGGGATGTCAAGGGGTCGGAGGAGTCAAGGGTGGCTTTTCGCCTGTTTTGGGCTATTCCGAACAATGGAACATCCCACCACAAAGCAGAATCATGAAACTTTCACTGATATGCCGATACTTTCATGCTGAAACACCTCCGAGGGGGAGCGGGTCTTGACCCTGAAGCTGCTGCTCCATAGCGTCCCGAGGGATCGAAACTTTCGGGATCGGAGGTTGGGCGCCTGTGTTTCTCTTCAGATCTCTCACCGCGGTGGCGGCGCTGCTCATCGTGTTCCTGCTGCCGACCACTCCGGCGGACGCGTCGGCGCCGCTGCGCGTGCACGCCGCCAGTCGCGGCAAGTTCATCGGCGCCGCGCTGGCCACCACCCCGCTGGCGAACGAGAGCCAGTACCGCACCATCGCGGCCACCGAGTTCAGCCAGGTCACCGCAGAGAACGCGATGAAGTGGGACTCGACGGAGCCGAGCCAGGGCCAGTTCAACTTCTCCGGCGCCGACCAGATCGTCACCTTCGCCACCCAGAACAACCAGCAGGTCCACGGGCACACGCTCGTCTGGCACAGCCAGACACCCGGCTGGGTGCAGAGCCTCGGCGCGACCGCGATGCGCTCGGCTATGCAGAACCACATCAGCCAGGTCGTCGGCCACTACGCGAACAACGCGACCGTGACCTCCTGGGACGTGGTGAACGAGGTCTTCGACGACAACGGCAACATGCGCACCTCGTTCTGGTACAACACGCTCGGCCAGAGCTACATCGCCGACGCCTTCCGCGCGGCCCGCGCCGCCGACTCCAACGCCCGGCTGTGCATCAACGACTACAACGTCGAGGGCATCAACGCCAAGAGCACCGCGATGTACAACCTGGTGTCGTCGCTGCGCCAGCAGGGCGTGCCGGTCGACTGCGTGGGCTTCCAGGGCCACCTCGCGATCCAGTACGGCTTCCCGGGCCAGGTCCAGCAGAACATGCAGCGCTTCGCCGACCTCGGCGTCCAGGTCAGGGTCACCGAGCTGGACATCCGGATGATCATGCCCCGCGACGCCACCAAGGACGCCACGCAGGCCACCTACTACCGCGACGTGGTCAACGCCTGCATCGCGGTCACCGCGTGCGCCGGGATCACGATCTGGGGCTTCACCGACAAGTACTCCTGGGTGCCCGACACCTTCTCCGGCCAGGGCGCCGCGCTGATCTACGATGCCTCCTACCAGCAGAAGCCCGCGTACACCGCCGTACACGACGCGCTGGCGGGCGGCACCAGCACCGACACCACGCCGCCGACCACACCCGGCACCCCGGCCGCGTCGAACATCACCGCGAACTCCGCCACCCTGACCTGGACGGCGTCCACCGACTCCGGCGGCAGCGGCCTGGCCGGCTACAACGTCTACCGCGAGCAGGGCACCACCGATCCACAGCTCGGGCAGAGCTCCACCGCCTCCATCACGCTGACCGGGCTGAGCGCCGCCACCCAGTACCAGGTGTACGTACGAGCGCGCGACGGCGCGGGCAACCTGTCCGGGAACTCCGCCCTGGCCACCTTCACCACCACCACCGGAGGAAGCGGCGGCGGGCCGTGCACGGCGACCGGCACCGTGCAGACCCAGTGGGCCGGCGGCTACGTGGTGCAGCCGGTGACCGTCACCAACACCGGCTCCTCGGCGATCAACGGCTGGACGGTCACCTTCACCCTGCCCGCCGGCCACACGCTGAGCGGGTCCTGGAACGCCACGCTGACCAGCAGCGGCCAGACCATCACCGCGAAGAGCCTGGGCTACAACGCCAACCTCGCCCCGGCCGCCAGCACCACCTTCGGTTTCCAGGTGAGCCGCCCGGCAGGCGACACCGCGACGCCGTCCGGCTACACCTGCGCGTCTCCCTGACCGCCTCGATCCAGTGACGGGGGAGCGGCCCATGAGGTGCCGCGCCCCCGTTCGGACTGTCCAGACTCCGGTCAGTGATCCACACCTCGGCTACCTGCCTGTTAGCGTTATCGCGGAGGTGGTGATCCGGATGGCTGGGGGATCGGACGGCAAGTCGCGCACCAGGCCCGCCGTGCTCGGCGACGTGGCCGCGCTGGCGGGCGTCTCGGCGATGACGGTCTCGCGGGTGCTCAACGCGCCCGACCGGGTCCGCGCCGAGACCCGGGAGCGCGTGCTGGCCGCCGTGCGCGAGCTCGACTACTGGCCCAACTCGGCTGCTCGCCAGCTGGTCACGGGCCGTTCGGGCGTGCTCGGCGTGGTCAGCATCGACACCACCCTGTACGGCCCGGCCTCCACCCTCTACTGCATAGAGCAGGCGGCCCGCCTGGCCGGCTACACCGTGAGCATCGCCAGTCTGAGCCTGCTCAACCGCAAGTCGATCGAGGAGGGCGTGCACCGCCTCCGGACCCAGTCCGTCGACGGCGTGGTCATCGTCGCGCCCCACGAGTCGGCGGTCGACGGCCTGCGTTACCTGCCGCCCGATCTGCCGGTGGTGGCCGTCGACGCGGGTAAGGACGCCCCGGTGCCGGTGGTCATGGTCGACCAGCGGGCGGGTGCCGCGCGGGCGACCCGCCACCTGCTGAGCCTCGGCCACGAGACGGTCTGGCACGTGAGCGGGCCGGTCGACTGGATCGACGCCAGCGGCCGGATCGAGGGCTGGCGGGGGGCGCTGGAAGCCGAGGGCCGGCCGGTGCCCGAGCTGTTACGCGGTGACTGGAGCCCCCGGTCGGGCTACCAGCACGGCCGGCGGCTGGCCGCCGACCCGTCGGTCACGGCCGTCTTCGTGGGCAACGACCAGATGGCGCTGGGCGTCCTCCGGGCGATGCGCGAGGCCGGGCGCCGGGTGCCGGAGGAGGTGAGCGTCATCGGCTTCGACGACATTCCCGAGGCGGCCTACTACTGGCCCCCGCTCACCACGGTCCGGCAGGACTTCCGCGAGGTCGGCAGGAGCGCTTTCCACCTGCTCCTCGACCGGATGGCGGGCGCGGAGAAGGAGACCCAGCGGCTGGTGGAGCCCGAGCTCGTGGTCAGGGAGAGCACGGGCGCCAGCCATACGAGGTGATCAGCCGAGGCGGATCACGTTCCATGACACAGGAGGCAGCAGCACGCGGAGCGGATCGTGCTGGACGTCCGGGTTCGGCCGGGGTGCGACGGTGTCCGGCGCCTCGGCCGTGTTGCGGGCGTAGACGTCGGGGCCCGCCAGCGTGGTGGCCTCGATGATGCGGGCGCCGCCCAGCGACCGCGCGTCGATCTCCAGGGAGAGCGGCTCGTCGGTCGAGCGGTTGACGGCGAAGATCACGGTCTCGTCGCCGGAGTGCGTGGCGACGGCGTGCAGCAGCGGCACCTCCCCGTACTCCTTGGTGTCGTGGCTCGGCGAGGTCGCCTCGACGCGGAGCACGTCGCCGGCGGCGTACCGGGACGCCTGCGCGAAGGGGTGGAAGGTGGTCTGCTTCCACGCGGACCCGCCGGGCGAGGTCATGATCGGCGCGATCACGTTGACCAACTGGGCCAGCGAGGCGGAGGTCACCCGGTCGCTGTTGCGCAGGAGGGTGATCAGCAGGCCGCCGAAGGCCACCGCGTCCGCCAGGTGGTAGTGGTCCTCCAGCAGCGGCGGCGCGACCGGCCAGTCGCGCGGCGGCTCGGCGGACTGGAAGCGGGACAGGTACCAGACGTTCCACTCGTCGAACGAGAGGTTGATCTTCTTTCGCGACTTCAGCCGGGCCCCGACGCTGTCGGCGGTGGACACGACCGAGGAGATGAAGTACTCCATGTCGGTCGAGGAGGCCAGGAAGCTGGCGAGATCGCCGTCCTTCTCCTCGTAGTAGGCGTGGCAGGAGACATAGTCGACCACGTCATAGGTCTCCTCCAGCACCGTGGCCTCCCACGCGCCGAAGGTCGGCATCGACGAGCCCGAACTGCCGCAGGCGACCAGCTCCAGTTCGCCGTCGACCATGCGCATGGCGCGGGCGGTCTCGGCGGCCAGCCGGCCGTACTCGCGGGCTGTCTTGTGGCCGGTCTGCCACGGGCCGTCCATCTCGTTGCCCAGGCACCACATCCGGATGCCGTGCGGCTCCTTGGCGCCGTTGGCGATCCGCAGGTCGGACAGCGCGGTGCCGGACGGGTGGTTGCAGTATTCGAGCAGGTCCAAAGCCTCGGCGATGCCACGGGTGCCGAGGTTGAGCGCCATCATCGGCTCCACCCCGGCCTTGCGGCACCAGCGGACGAACTCATCCACCCCGACCTCATTGGTCTCGGTGCTGTGCCAGGCCAGGTCCAGCCGCCGGGGCCGATCGGCGACCGGCCCGATGCCGTCCTCCCAGCGGTAGCCGGACACGAAGTTGCCGCCCGGATAGCGGACCGTGGACACGCCCAGCTCGCGGGTCAGGTCGAGAACGTCGCGACGGAAGCCGTCCGCGTCGGCGGTCGGGTGGCCCGGCTCGTAGATGCCGGTATAGACGCAACGGCCCAGGTGTTCGACGAACGTGCCGAAGGTACGGCGGCGTACCGGGGCCACGCGGAAGGCGGGGTCGATGGTGATATGCGCTTCGTGCACTGTACAAACTCCTCGGAAGTGATTCATAGATTGTTAGCGCTCCCATAGGGCGGGTCAAGGGCTCTTGACAGCTCTGGTGTTACCGCAAACACTCGGGTAACCCGAAAAGAGGCCACTCATGGAAGGTCCCTCACCCGTCTCCCGCCGCCATCTCCTCGGCGGCACCCTCGCCCTTCTCGGTGCCGGCGCGGCCGGCTGCGCGATCCCCGTCGGCCTGGGCTCGGCCCAGCGCCGGGTCCGCTACTGGCACTTCCTCGGCGCCAGCGACGGCATCATCATGAACCGGATGGTCGGCGCGTTCGCCAAGGCCAATCCTGACATCTTCGTCGAGGAGAACGTGCTCGCGTGGGGCGAGCCGTACTACACGAAGATCGCGATGGCCGGAGCGGGCGGGCGCTCGCCCGACCTGGCCACATTCCACCTGGCCCGCCTGTCCGGGATCGGCGCCGGCCGGATACTCGACCCGATCAACCTCGACCTGCTCGCCGAGAACGGTCTGCGGGCCGCCGACTTCAGCCCGCCCATCTGGGAACGCGCCCACATCGACGGCGAGCTGTACGCCGTGCCGTTCGACGCCCATCCCATGGTCCAGTACTACAACACCGACATCTCCCGCCGGGCCGGCCTGCTCGGCGCCGACGGCAGGCTGAAGCCGACCACCGGGACGGACGCGCTGCTGGCCATGCTGCGCACGGCCAAGGACACGCTCGGCGGCAAGCCGCCGCTGGTCTTCGACATGCTCGGCCTGGGCACGGTCGGGCCGTGGCGGGTGTGGGAGTCGCTGTACGCGCAGAGCGGCGGCACGCTGGTGTCGGACGACGGTGCCCGGGTCACCCTGGACGACGCCAAGGCGCTCGACACGCTGCGGTTCATGCAGTTGCTCGGCAAGGAAGGGCTGTGCGGCACGCGCACCGACTACGGCGCGTCCGTGGCCGCCTTCACCAACGGCGAGGCGGCCTTCCTGTGGAACGGCGACTGGGAGACCACCGGGTTGAAGGAACGCAAGACGCCGTTCAGCATGGCCCGCTTCCCCAGCGTCTTCGGCAGCGGCGCGGCCCAGGCCGACTGCCACTCGTTCGTGCTGCCGCACCAGCGCAGCCGGGACCCGGAGACCGAGGCGGCGACCTACCGGTTCATCGCCTACCTGGTCAAGCACAGTGCCGACTGGGCGGTGGCCGGGCATGTGCCCGCCTACCTGCCCGCGCTGGAGGAGCCCTCCTACCTCGCGCTGCAACCGCAGTCGGAGTACCGCTCGGTCATCACCGAGGTCGCGCTGGACCCGAAGGTGTGGTTCGCCGGATCCGCGTCTCGGTTGTGGATCGAGTTCGGCGACGCGTTCTCGCCGGTCATCAGCGGGTCGCGAACGCCCGAACAGGGCCTGGAGACGGCCAAGCAGGCGCTGCGCCGGCTCATGTCAGCCCCCAACCCCTTCCCTGTCAAGGAGGGATGATGGCCGCCACTGTCGCAGCCCCCGCCGCCACCGCTCCGGTCTCCCAGATCCAGGTACGGCGCCGCTGGACCCAGCACGGGCTGCTGTTCGTCGCGCCTTTTCTGCTGATCTACGTCGTCTTCCTGGTGTGGCCGACCGTGCTCGGCTTCCGCATGAGCCTGTCGAGCGTCAACATCGCGGGCGGCAACAACGAGCTCGTCGGGTTCGCCAACTACGCCGAGGCGTTCAGCGATCCCAGGATGTGGCACTCGCTGTGGAACACGCTGGTGTTCACCGTGCTGAGCACGATCCCGCTGGTGCTGCTCGGCCTGGCATTCGCCCTGCTGGTGCACAACCTGCGCTTCCTGCAGTGGCTGTGGCGGCTGTCGTTCTTCGGGCCGTTCCTGCTGCCGTCGGCCGTCATCGCGGTGCTCTGGCTGCAGATGATCTATCCGCCCGACTACGGCCTGCTCAACGGCACGCTGGGCACCCATGTCCTCTGGCTGGGCGACCCGGACGTGGCGATGTGGTCGATGGTGCTGACCACCGTCTGGTGGACGGTCGGCTTCAACTTCCTGCTCTACCTCGCCGCCCTGCAGTCGATCCCCCAGCACCTGTACGACGCCGCCGCGATCGACGGGGCGACGGCCTGGACCAAGCTGCGCTCGATCACGCTGCCGCTGCTCGGCCGGACGACCGTGCTCATCGTGGTGCTGCAACTCCTGGCGTCGCTGAAGGTCTTCGACCAGATCTACCTGATGACGAACGGCGGCCCCGAGGAGGCCACCCGGCCGATCATCGAGTACGCCTACGAGGTCGGCTTCTCCGGCTACCGCATCGGCTACGCGTCGGCCATCACCTACATCCTCTTCGTCCTGATCGTCATCGTGTCGCTGGGGCAGCTCCGGCTGCTCCGCAAGCGCGAGGAGGCCCTGTCATGACCAAGCGGTTCAGCCCCTCCCAGATCATCCTGCTGGTGATCGCGGCGGCGCTCGCCATCGTCTGGATCGCCCCCATCGCCTGGGCCGTCGCCACCTCGCTGAAGCCCGAGTCCGAGACCACCAAGCTCCCGCTCCAGTGGTTCGGCAGCGAGCTCACCCTGGACGCCTACCGGCTGGTGCTGGCGACCGGCGGCATCGTCAAGTGGGCGATCAACTCGACGGTCACCGCGGTCGTCGTCACCTTCATGACCGTGCTGTTCTCGGCGATGGCCGCGTACGGCTTCGCGCGCACCCAGTTCCGCGGCCAGCGGGTGCTGCTGGCGGTCATCCTGGCCGGGATCATGGTGCCGCCGCAGGTGCTCATCGCACCGCTGTTCGCCGAGATGGTGGCGTTCGGACTGGTCGACACCTGGTGGTCGATCATCCTGCCGCAGGTCGCGGCGCCGCTGATCGTGTACATCCTCTACAAGTTCTTCCAGGACGTGCCGGTGGAGCTGGAGCAGGCGGCCTTCGTGGACGGGGCCGGGCGCTGGCGGGTGTTCTTCACGATCGTCCTGCCGCTGTCGCGCCCGGTGCTCGCGGCCGTGTCGATCTTCACGTTCATCACGACGTGGAACAACTTCCTCTGGCCGTTCCTGGTCTCGACCGACCCCAACACGATGACGCTGCCGGTCGGCCTGGCCAACGTGGTGCAGGGCACGTTCGGTCTCCGGTACGCGCAGATCATGGCCAGCGTGGTGCTCGCCGGGTTGCCGCTGCTGGTGGTCTTCGTCCTCTTCCAGCGTCAGATCATCCGGGGAGTCGCCCATGCCGGCCTCGCCGGTCAGTGACATCATGCGTTCTTATGTACTTCCAGCACGCGGACCAGATGTGGACTGAGCATCCCGAACTCGCGGCCGGCGTGGTCTTCGCCACGGGCATCACGCCGGACGCCGACGCCGGTCCGCCGATCGCCCGCTTCGGCGCCACCGCCGAAGCCCGGCTCGCGACCGGCGCGGAGTCCGAGCTGCCGGAGATCCAGGCGTGGCGGCGGACCTTCTCGAAGATGGGGCTCAAGCCGACCCAGTACCGCTGCGCCTCGGAGTCGCTGCTGCGCCGCTTCAGGAAGGAGGGGGCGCTGCCCCGGATCCATCCCCTGATCGACCTCTGCAACGCGGTCTCGCTCGCGTACGCGATCCCGGTGGCCGTGTTCGACGTCGCGGAGGTCACCGGCAGCCTCGAGGTACGGCACGCGGCCGGCGACGAGAGCTACCTGACGTTCTCGGGCGAGACCGAGCGCCCCGAGCCCGGCGAGGTGATCTTCGCCGACGCCGCCGGTCGAGCGCATGCCCGGCGCTGGACGAACCGGCAGAGCGGCCGCTCGGCCGTACGGGACAAGACCGCCACCGTGCTGATCGTGGCGGAGGCGCTGCACGACACGGCGGCGGACGACGTCCGCGAGCTCACCGACGTGCTCGCGGACGAACTGGCCGCCCTCTGGCCGGCGAGGCCGGAGACCGCGCTGCTCAGCCCGGCGGCGGCGAGGTTCGAGTTCCCGGCGGGCTAGCCGGTCACAAGAGCTTGTCCAGGGTGATCGGCAGGTCGCGGACGCGCTTGCCGGTGGCGTGGTGCACGGCGTTCGCGATGGCCCCCGCGACGCCCGTGATGCTCACCTCGCCGATGCCGATCAGGCCCAGGGGCATGGTCGGGTCGGGCTCGTCCAGGTAGTGGATGTCGATCGGCGGGATGTCGGCGTGCACGGGGATGTGGTAGTCGCCCAGCCCCGGGTTCATCACGCGCCCGTTGCGCGGGTCGACCAGCGTCTCCTCCGACAGCGCCATGCCGATCCCCATCACGATGCCGCCCCGGAGCTGGCTGGCCGCCGTCTTCGCGTTGATCACCCGGCCCACGTCGAACACGCCGAGCCAGCGCGACACCCGCACCTCGCCGGTGTCCTGGTCGACGCGCACCTCGCAGAACTGGGCGCCGCACGCGGCCTTGACCCAGCGCCGCCGGTCGCCGAGGAACTTCGCCATGAACCTGACCTGCCCGGCCACCGCGCCGAGGCCCGATTCGGCCCCGACGGCGGCCTCGACGTACGGCCGGCCCGCCCTGGACAGGATGGCCTCGTAGCTCTCGCCGGAGTCCGGCCGGTCGAGCCGGTAGAGCCCGCCGTCCCTGGCCTCGACCGAGGCGAGCCGCTGCCCGCGCAGCGGCGAGTCGCCGGAGCGCTTGGCCAGGCCCAGCACTTCCCCCTTCAGCTTCGCGCAGGCCGCCAGCAGGCTGGCCGCGACGCTCGCGGTCTGCGCGGAACCGCCCGCCATCGGCCCGGTCGGCAGGTCCGTGTCGCCGTACTCCACCCGGACCGCCTCATAAGGCACGCCCAGCTCGTCGGCGGCGATCTGCGCCTGCGCGGTCGCGCCGCCCATGCCCATCTCCTGGAAGCCGCAGCGCACCACCACCGTGCCGTCGGCCGAGAGCCGCGCGGTGACGTTGGCCGTGAACTGCACCGACGGGTGGTAAGCCGTCGCCACCCCCATGCCGACGAGCCACCTGCCGTCGCGCATCGAGCCGGGCTCCGGCGTGCGCTCGGCCCAGCCGAACCGCTCGGCGCCCAGCGCGTACGCCTCGCGCAGCATCCGGTGCGCGAAACGCTTGCCGTCGAGCGGGTTGCGCGCGGGCTCGTTGCGCATCCGCAGCTCGATCGGGTCGACGCCGAGCTCGCCGGCCAGCTCGTCGATCGCCGCCTCCAGCCCGAACGTGCCGATGGACTCGCCGGGCGCGCGCATGAACGTGTTGGGGATCAGGTCCATCTCGACGAGGTTCTGCTGGACGAGGATGTTCTCGGCGTCGTAGAGGTGCCGGGCGGCGGTGGTGACTCCCTCGGGGCCGCCGCCCACCTTCCCGGACCTGGTCACGCTGGTGTGGATCAGCGCGGTCAGCCTGCCGTCCTGGCCGGCGCCGAGCGCGACGCGCTGGGTCGAGGGCGTGCGCCCGCCGACCGTACGGTAGACGCCCTCCCTGGTCAGCATCATCCGCACCGGCCTGCCGGTCGCCCGGGCGGCCAGTGCGGTCAGGATCGTGCCCGGCCAGATCAGGCCCTTGCCGCCGAAGCCGCCGCCGACGTACGGGGAGGTCATGCGGACGTTCCGCTCGGGGATGCCGAACCTGAGCGCGAGGTGCTTGCGCATCCACGCGATGGCCTGACTGCCCTCGTGGACGGTCAGCCGGTCGCCGTCCCAGACGGCCGTGGTCGCGTGTGGCTCGATCGCGTTGTGGTTGTGGGGCGGGGTGGTGAAGCGCAGGTCCACCGACACCGGTGCCGCCGCCAGCGCCGCCTCCGCGTCGCCCTTCTTGGCGCTGCCCGACCCCAGCATGCTGCTCTTCTGCGGCTTGGCGTTCGCCTCCTCCGCGGCGAAGTCCACCACGGCCGGGAACTCCTGGTAGGTCACCTCGACCAGGGCCGCGCCACGCCGCGCCGCCTCCAGGCTCTCCGCGACGACGACCGCCACCGGCTGGCCGTCCCAGTGCACCTCGTCGGTGTTGAGGTAGTTGACCGACGTCGCGGAGACCATCGTGCTCAGGTCGAGCATGCTCTGCGCGGGCGCCGGCTTCAGCACGGGCGCGTTCAGGTGGGTGATCACCGACAGGACGCCCGTCACCGCCTCGGCCGCCTTGACGTCGATGCCGGTGATCCGGCCGCGCGCGACCGTCGCGTGCACCAGGGCGGCGTACGCGAGGTCCGGGTACGGGAACTCGGCGGCGAACCGGGCCTTGCCCGTCGTCTTCTCCGGGCCGTCGACCCGGTCGATCCCCCGGCCCACGGCCCGCTCGCGCGGTGGGCTCTGCGTCTCGGTGGTGGTGGTGGTCATGCCGTCCTCCTGTCGCTGAGCCGCCGCAGTGTCGCCACGATCGTCCGCCGGGCCAGCTCGATCTTGAAGGTGTTGTCCGGCCTGCCGACCGCCGGCTCCAGCTCCGCCTCCGCCGCCCGGCCGAACGACTCCTCGGTGGCCGGGGCGCCGAGCAGCACCGCCTCGGCCTGGCGGGCCCGCCACGGCTTGGCCGCGACCCCGCCGAGCGCCAGCCGTACGTCCGTCACCACCCCGTCGGTGACCTCCAGCGCGGCGGCGACCGACACCAGGGCGAACGCGTACGAGGCCCGGTCGCGCACCTTGCGGTAACACGAGGGCGCCGTCAGCTCCGGCACCTCGATCGCGGTGATCAGCTCGTCCGGCTCCAGCGCCGTCTCCAGGTGCGGTGTGCCGCCGGGCAGCCGGTAGAAGTCGGCCAGCGGCACGCGCCGCAGGCCGCGTACACTCTGCACCTCGACGGTGGCGTCCAGCGCGGCGAGCGCGACGCACATGTCCGAGGGGTGCGTGGCGATGCAGTCGTCGCTCACACCGAGAACGGCGTGGTTGCGGTTGAAGCCGCCGATCGCGTCGCAGCCGCTGCCGGGCACGCGCTTGTTGCAGGCCGCCGCGCCGTCGTAGAAGTAGGGGCACCGGGTGCGCTGCAGCAGGTTGCCACCCACCGTGGCCATGTTGCGCAACTGCGCCGAGGCGCCCGCGAGTATCGCCTGCGACAGCAGCGGATAGCGGGTCCTGACCAGCCGGTGGGCGGCCAGGTGGCTGTTGCGCACCAGCGCTCCGACGCGCACGCCGCCGCCGGGCAGCTCCTCGATCTCGGTCAGCGGCAGCCGGGTGATGTCGACCACCGTGTCGGGCTGCTCGATGTCCTCGCGCATCAGGTCGACGAGGTTCGTCCCGCCGCCGAGGAACTTCGCGTTGGGCTCCGCCGCGATCACGCGGACGGCCGTCGCCACGTCGGGGGCGCTGACGTACGCGAACGGCTTCATCGCGCCACCTCCTTGATCGCGTCGACGATCCCGTTGTACGCGCCGCAGCGGCACAGGTTGCCGCTCATGCGCTCCCTGATCTCGGCCTCCGACAGCCCGGTGGCTCCCGGCTCGGTGACCGCGCTGGGCATCCCCGCCCCGTGCTCGGCCAGCATGCCGATCGCCGAGCAGATCTGGCCGGAGGTGCAGTAACCGCACTGGAAGCCGTCGTGCTCGATGAACGCCTGCTGGATCGGGTGCGTGATCCCCTCGATGGTGGTGATGTCGCGGTCCTCGTACTGCACCGCGAGAGCCAGACAGGAGTTGATCCGCTCGCCGTCGGCCAGCACCGTGCAGGCCCCGCAGGCGCCCTGGTCACAGCCCTTCTTCGTGCCGGTCAGGTCGAGCTGCTCGCGTAGCGCGTCGAGCAGGCTGACCCATGGTTCGATGTCGAGCGAGCGAGTTGTGCCGTTCACCCGCATACGCAGCGTGACCACATGTCCCTCCGGGTGGGTTCGCGTCATATGGGGTGACGTTAACAGGACGGTGTAATCTTAACAAGAGAACGGTGTTTCGTTATCATGCTCGTATGCTTGGCCCGGAGATGACACGATCGGTATTCCTTCGAGCCAGGCGCCCGGAGCACAAGCAGCAGCGGCGCGAGGCGATCCTCGCCGCCGCGCGGCAGCTTGCCATCGAGGTCGGGGTCCGCAACGTCAGCCTGGGCGGGGTCGCGACGGCGGTCGGGCTGGCGAAGTCCAACGTGGTGCGATATTTCGGGACCCGTGAGGAGATCTACCTCGAACTCGCCGTCGAGGAGTGGCTCGACTGGTCGGACGAGGTCGCCGCCCGGCTCGCCACGGCCGTCTCGCCCGACGACGTGATCGCCGCGCTGGTCGACACCTTGACCGAGCGGCCGCTCTTCTGCGACCTGCTGGGCCACGTCTCGATCACGCTGGAGCACAACATCTCGGTCTCGGCGGCCCGCGTCTTCAAGCGCGCGGTGATCAGTACGGTCGACGACCTCGGAGCGCGCGTCGCCCTGGCCTACCCCGGCCTGACCACCGGCGAGGGGATCGAGCTGGCCGGGGCGGCCGCCGCGCTGGCGGGCATGCTCTTCCCGATGGCGAACCCGCCGCCTGCCCTGCGGGAGCTCTACGCCCAGGATCCTGACATCGCGGCCCGCTGCCTGCCGTTCCAGCCCACGATGAGGCGCATGCTCGCCGCCCTCGCGGCCGGGCTTCCCGCCCAGCGCTGACCGCGCCGGGCCGGCTGCCCTTCGGCGATGGCCGGTCAGGCGGTGGCGAGTGCCTCGGTCGGGGAGAGGCGGGAGGCCCGGACCGCCGGGTACAGCCCGGCGACGGCGCCGATCGCGAGGGTCGCCGCGAGGCCGCCCGCCGTCGCCCACCCCGGGATCACCGCGGGCCAGCCCTGGTACAGCGCGTACCCCATCGTGACCCCGGTCCCGATGAGCACCCCGCCCGCCCCGCCGAGGGCCGAGAGCAGCAGCGACTCGGCGAGGAACTGCGTGCGGATCTGCCCGCGGGTCGCGCCGAGCGAGCGGCGCAGGCCGATCTCCGAGCGCCGTTCCAGCACCGAGATGACCATGGTGTTGGCCACCCCGACGCCGCCGACGAGCAGCGCGACCGCCCCGACGCCCAGCAGCAGCCCGGTGAACGCCTGGCTGGTCGCCTGCTTGGCGGCCAGCGCGTCGGACGGGCGTGAGACGTCGATCTCGTTGGGCGCCTCCGGATTGGCCGTGCCCGCCAGCACCGAGCGGACCGTCTCCAGGCTGGCCTCCTCCATGCGGGTGTAGAGGGTCGTCGGGTACCCGTCGAAGTCCAGCTCGGCCTCCGCGACGGGCCAGCCGACCAGTACCGCGGAGTCCAGCTCCTCGGCGAGCGGCACCGGGTCGAGTACGCCGACGACCGTGAACCGCTTGCCGCCCACGACCACCTGCGTGTCCGGCCCCGCCGCGCCCACCCCGAGCCGCTGGGCCGCGCTCGACCCGAGCACCGCGGCCGGGTACCGCTCGGTGGCCGCGTTGAGCCAGGTGCCGCTGCGCAGCGTCGCGCCCACCGTGGCGGGCAGGTCGAGCCGGGCGGCGTAGGTGTTGAGGCCGTTGGTCTGCGCCTTGGGCACCTCCTCCGACCGGTAGACCTTGGCGTCGCCCACCTTCCCGGCCGCCGAGACGGCCTGGACCGGCCCGATCCGCTCGATCATCGCCTCGGCCTCGACCGGCATCTTGGCCGGCTCGCCCATCAGCGTCTGCCCGGAGGAGACGGTGAGCAGGTTGGTGCCGAGAGCCGAGAGCGTACGGTCGAGCTCGGCGCCCGATGAGGACGAGATGCCGACCACACCGATCATCGCCGCGATGCCGATGGCGATGCCGAGCGCGGACAGGAACGCCCGCAGCGGGCGGGTCCGCAGGCCGACGGCGCCGACCCGCAGCACATCGCCCGGCTTCATCCTGGCCGGAGTCAGCTTCGGCAGTCTCGCGTGCTCGATGACGGCTGCCATCAGGCCACCTTCTCTTCGGCCGCGGAGTCGGAGACGATCTGGCCGTCGCGCATCCGTACCTGCCGGGGCAGGCTCGCGGCGATCTCCCGGTCGTGCGTGATGATCACGATGGTGGTGCCGGCCGCGTTCAGATCGTGCAGCAGGTCCATCACGCCGGTGCCCGAGACGGAGTCCAGGGCGCCGGTCGGCTCGTCGGCCAGGAGCAGCGGGGGATCTCCCGCCACGGCCCTGGCGATGGCCACGCGCTGCCGTTCGCCGCCGGACAGTTCGTGCGGCTCGTGGTCGAGGCGGTGGCCGAGTCCGACCCGCTCCAGCGCGGCCGCGGCTCGCCGCCGCCGCTCGGATCGCCCGATACCGGTGTAGACGAGGCCGTCGGCCACGTTGTCGACCGCCGCGACCTTGGCGGCGAGGTGGAAGTGCTGGAAGACGAAGCCGATGCGGGTCGCCCGCAGCGCGGAGAGCTGGCCGTCCGACAGTTTCGCCACGTCGTACCCGTCGATGCGCACGGTTCCTGAGGTCGGGCGGTCGAGCGTGCCGACGACGTTGAGCATCGTCGACTTGCCCGAGCCCGACGGGCCGACGATGGCGACGAGCTCGCCGCGCTCGATCTCCAGGGACACCTTGTCGAGTGCGGTGACCCCGCCGGGATAGGAGCGGGTGACGTCCGTGAGGGAGATCATCGGGGCATCCCGACGCTCATGCCCTCGGCCAGGCCGTCGCCGGAGATCTCGACCCGGCCGCCGGAGAACAGACCTGTCTTCACGCCGACATAGCGGGACTTGCCGCCTTCGACGACCTCCACGCCGTACCCGCCTTCTTTGAGCGCCACGAGCGCGGCGATCGGGACGGTCAGCACGTTCTTGCGCTTCGAAGCCGTGAAGGTGACGTCCACCGCGGCCTTGTCGAGGCCCTTGGCCGCCTTCTGGCTGCCGAGGGAGACGAGCGCCTCGACCCGCGTCTCGGGATCCGCGCCCTGCCCCTCGCCCGGCTCGATGATGGTGGCGACCTCGGTGACCTTGCCGGACACGGTCTTGTCGCCGGGCAGCGTGACCGACGCCTTGGCGCCCTTCTTCGCCACCCGCTGGTCCTCCGTCTCCAGTTTGACGGTGATCACCTTGTCGGTGCCGGTGTAGGAGAGCACCTTCTGGCCCGGCGCGGTGGGCTGGCCGGCCTCGGACTCCAGGCTGTCCACGCGGACCTTGCCGGCGGCGAAGACGACCCGGCCGAGCTCGACGACGCCCGTCTCGTCAAGGTTCCGGTCCTCCTGCCACTCTCTGATCGCGTCGGCGGTGGAGTCGGTGTACTCGTCGTCCACGGTGAAGCCGTCGTAGCCGAGGGCCTTGAGGTTGCGTTCGAGCTGCTCGACGTCCCTGCCCTCGGTGCCGATCCGCAGGTCGCGGTAGGCGGGCGTCTTGCCGTACATCAGCACCACCGGCTGGGTGTCGAGCCGGTACAGGGACTTGCCCCTGGTGATCGTGTCGCCGCTGTCCGGCAGCCAGGTGACCGTGCCCGGCTTCCTGCTCACCGCAGTGGTGGTCGGGCCGTAGCCGAGATCGCCGTCGGCCTCCAGCGTGTCGAGCAGCGTCTGCCTGGTCACCGTGGTGGTGGCCGGCGGCAGGGCACTGACCGTCTTGTCCGTCGTACGGTCGCCGCCCAGGAGGCCCAGGCCGTTCACGGCCACGCCGGCCGTACCGATGACGGCGACCGCGACGAGCAGGCCCGCGACCCGCCTGCCGCGACCGCGGCGGCGGCGCGGGTGATCCCCGCCCGCCGCCACCTTGTCATCGAGGGTGGCCGTGCCCATCAGGAGCCGCCCTGGCGCATCCCGGGCATGAACTCCTTGCACTTCTCCTGCGCGGCCTTGAAGTCCGGGTCCTCGCCGGCCGCGCTGTCCATGCGCAGCATGCCGCCGTCAGGGTCGGGGAAGGCCTCGACGCCGCTGTCCCGCATGCACTGGGAGTACTTGCGCATCTGCTCGGCCATCTTGGGGTCCACCTTCCCGCCCGGTCCACCGCCGCTCGGCGCGTACTCCTTGCAGGCCTCCTGGGCCTTCTGCGCCGTCTCCGGGGAGATGCTGTTGTCCATCTTGAGCAGAACCCCCTTGCCGGGCTCGGGGTCGTCCATGGGGACGCCGTGCTCGCGCATGCACTGGGCGAACTTGAGCCCCTTCGCCGCCCGGTCCTCGCCGGCCGAGGCGCTGGGGGCGGCGGCGGCCGGTTTGCCGCTGCTCACGGAGGCCACGTCGGCGCCGCCTCCCGCTTCCGCGCCGCACCCGGTCAGGGCAAGGGCCAGCGCCAGCGGGATCGCCGCCAGGATGCCTCGTCGCATGTTCTTCTCCTCGTACGGTGGCCGGTCCGTTTCGCCGGCCATGCGAGACGAATGCAATCGGGCGGCGCGTTTCCCCGGCGTTGCCACCGGTGCTAACGCCGAACAAACAGCGCACCCGGCACGATCACTCCTGTACATGACAGAAGAGACAGGGGCCGCGATGCGCGTGTTGGTGGTCGAGGACGAGCGCATGCTCGCCGACGCGATAGCCGAGTGGCTGCGTGACGAGACGCACGCGGTCGACACCGCGCACGACGGGGAAGCGGCACTGGAGCGGCTCGCGGTCAACGACTACGACGTGGTCGTCCTGGACCGTGACCTGCCGCGCGTGCACGGTGACGACGTCTGCAGGGAGCTGGTCGCGTCCGAGTCGACCGCGCGGGTGCTGATGCTCACCGCCGCCGCCGAGATCGGTGACCGGGTGACCGGGCTCTCTCTCGGCGCCGACGACTACCTGTCCAAGCCGTTCGCCTTCCCCGAGCTCGCGGCCCGCGTCCTGGCGCTCGGGCGGCGCTCGCGCCCCGCCGCGCCGCCGGTGCTGCGGCGGGCGGGGATCACCCTCGATCCCGCGCGCCGGGAGGTGTTCAGGGACGGCAGGTACGTGCCGCTGTCGAAGAAGGAGTTCGCCGTGCTGGCCGAGCTGCTGCTCGCCGACGGCGGTGTGGTGCCCGCCGAGCACCTGCTGGAGAAGGCGTGGGACGAGCACGCCGACCCGTTCACCAGCGCGGTGCGCCTGACCATACTCAAGCTGCGCCGCAAGCTGGGTGTGCCGTCGGTCGTGGAGACCGTGCCGGGAGTGGGGTACCAGATTCCATGACCGCTCCCACGCTGCGCGCCCGGCTCACCCTCGTGTACGGCACGCTGTTCTTCGCCGCGGGACTGACGCTGCTCGGCGTCACGTACTTGCTGTTCAACCAGCAGCTCCAGCAGAAGACGGTATCCATCATCGTCAGAGGCCAGGGCCCCGGCTCGCTGGAGCGCGACACGGCCATGAACTGGATGAAGCAGCAGGAGACCCTGCTGCGCGGCGCCGCGACCACCTCGCTGCTCACCCAGGGCGCGATCGCGCTGGTCGTGGTCGGTGGCGCGGCGTCAGGGGTGGGGTGGGTGGTCGCCGGACGGGTGCTCACGCCGCTGCGCCGGGTGACCGAGACCGCGCGGCGGATCGCGGCCGCGCCGGTCGCCGAGCGCGGCCTGCACGAGCGGATCGCGCTGAACGGCCCGCCCGACGAGGTGAAGGAGCTCGCCGACACCTTCGACACCATGGTCGAACGACTCGACCACTCCTTCGACGGGCAGCGCAGGTTCGTCGCCAACGCCTCGCACGAGCTGCGCACCCCGCTGACGCTGAACCGGGCGCTGGTCGAGCTGGCCATGCACCGCCGTACGGCCTCGGCCGACGTCAAGCAGCTCGGCGAGAGCCTGCTGGAGATCAACGCCCGGCACGAACGGCTCATCTCCGGGCTGTTGCTCCTGGCCCGCGCCGAGCACGAGATCGGTGACCGGTCGCCGGTGGACCTGGCCGATGTGGTGTCCCACGTGGTCGCGCAGGCCGCCGCCGAGGCCGCGGAGTCGAAGGTCACCCTGGAGGAGGCGGCCGGGCCCGCGCCGACCAGCGGGGACGCGATGCTGCTCGAACGGCTGGTGCACAACCTGGTCGAGAACGGCATCCGGCACAACATCGACGACGGCACCGGCTGGGTGCGGACCGTCAGCCGCATCGCGCATGACGGCCGCGTCGAGGTGGAGGTCAGCAACACCGGGGCCCCCGTGCCGCCGTACGAGATCCCGGCGCTGTTCCAGCCCTTCCGCCGGCTCGGGCCCGACCGTGTGGTCACGGCCAAGAGCGCGGGGCTGGGGCTGTCCATCGTGCGCTCGATCGCCCTGGCGCACGGCGGCGACGTCTCGGCCCGGCCCCGCGAAGGCGGCGGCCTGATCGTGACGGCCACCCTGCCGCGCCAGGGCTCGGCCCACCACTAGACCCGGGCCCGCTCACTGGGCACTGCCCGGCGTAGCAGCCAGTAGGGCACCCCCTGGGGCCCCTATGGTTTTCCTCCAGAGCCCCTATGCATTCCCTGGGCCATGTGCGCGGCTGACCAGCGATGGTACGAAAACGTTCGTGACCAAGCGAAAAATATTATCCCTGACATTCAGCAGAATTCTCGGCGCGGTCGCGCTCACCGCGAGCCTGGCGACCGCGGCCCCGGCGGGCGCGACAGTTGCGCCGGTCTGGGACCACCTGTCTTTTCCCTACGGGTACGTCGAATCCGTAAAGCAACTCAAGGAACTCAACGATGTCGCCGCGCTGAGCGGCACCCAAGCTTGGGCTGTGGGGCAGGTGCGGATGGAGGGCTGGCCGTACCCGCCGCCGGGTGTGGTCTGCCCCGACCTGTTCCGCTGGAACGGTCAGAATTGGGTGAACGACCGGCCGGATACCACCTGCCGGGGCGCGCTGACCTCGGTGTCGGCCGCCGCGGAGAACGACGTGTGGGCCACCGGTTCGACCATCGCCTACCACTGGAACGGTATGGCCTGGACCCTCACTCCGTACCCGACCGAACAGAACACCCCTTTCTACCTTGATGATGTCGCCGCGGTGGGCGGCACCGCCTTCGCGGTCGGCAGGTCCTACCAGTCGAGCGGTGAGGTTTCCACGGCGGGCGTGATCCGCTGGGACGGCACCGCCTGGCAGAGGATGAGCCTCCCGCCGCTCGCGGGCAACACCGACCTGAGCGCGGTGCATGCTCTGGCGCCGGACGACGTCTGGGCGGTCGGTACCACCAACCGCTACGGGCCGAGCACCGATGCGCACACCCTGGTGCTGCACTGGGACGGCCACACCTGGTCCCGGCTGCCGGATCCGCCGAAGGAAGCGCTGGTCGAGACCACCCTGGACGCGGTGGCCGCGCGGCCCGGCGAGGTGTGGGCGGCCGGTCAGCGGACCACCTACGAGGCCAACGGCATTTCGGTCAAGAAGCGCGAGGCGTTCGCCATGCGTTGGAACGGTAGCGGGTGGACGGTGACGCCGACCCCGGCGACCACCGGCTGGTACGGATCCTCCATCACCTCGCTGGCCTGGAAAGGCACCGAGGTGTGGGCCGGAGGCAGCGGGCAGGACGACGACACCGCGCGCAGCGTCGGTGTGCTGCTGCGCTGGGACGGCACCGCCTGGCAGCAGGCGCCGAAACCGCCGCTGCTCGACGACTACCGGATCAAGCAGCTCGGCGCTGTGCCGGGCGGCGGCCTGTGGGCCACCGGCTACGGCACTCGGGAGACCGACGAGCACGCCAAGGGCCAGTTCCTGGCCCGGGTCACCGGCTGAACCTTCCTCTTTTGCGATGGAGTGGGTGATGTGCGCGAGCTGACCGCTGCGCCGGACGCCGGGAGCCGTCTGCTTTTGTGAAGTACGGTTGAGTCAACTTTAGTTCGGTCAAGTATACTTCGACTTATGCGGAAGCCCCAGCATGTGTTCGACCGTGAGCGAGAGTGGGCGGGCCTGGTCTCGTTCGCTTCGGAAGTGGGCCCGGGAGCTCGGCTCGGTGTGGTGAGCGGCCGCCGCCGCCAAGGGAAGAGTTATCTCCTGCAGGCCTTGGCGAGCAGCATGGGCGGCATCTACTTCCCCGCGCTCGAGGTGACGGAGGCGGTGGCGTTGCGCCTCTTCGCGGACGAACTGATCAGATTCACCGGCGCGCCTGTTCCGGCCTTCCGCGATTGGATCGACGCCATCCCCTACCTCTTCAGTGTCGTGCGCGATCGGCCGGTGCCTGTCGTTTTTGACGAGTTTCCGTATCTTGTCAAGGCATCCCCAGAGCTTCCCTCGATCATCCAGCGGGAGTTGGGTCCTGGCGGCTCCGGAGCCGCCAGCACGGCCAGGGTGCTGCTCTGCGGTTCAGCGATGTCGGTGATGGGCGGTTTGTTGTCCGGTACGGCTCCGCTACGCGGACGCGCGGGACTGGAAATGGTCATCAGGCCCTTCGACTACCGCCAGGCCGCCCGCTTTTGGGGGATCAGCGACCCGCGTCTGGCGGCCCAGGTCCACGCGGTGGTGGGTGGGACACCGGCCTACCGGAAGGAGCTCGTCCGTGGCGATGTCCCGGCCGGGCCGGCGGATTTCGACGACTGGGTGATCAGATCTGTGTTGAACGCCGAGGTCCCGTTGTTCAGGGAGGCCCGCTACCTGTTGGCGGAAGAGATGGAGATCCGCGACCCGTCGCTCTACCACTCCGTCCTTGCCGCCGTCGCCGACGGCAACACGACGTCAGGGGGAATCGCCGGCTACGTGGGGCGGAAGTCCAACGAGATCGCGCACCCGCTCCGCGTCCTGGAAGACAGCCATCTCCTGGTCAAAGAGCGCGATCTCTTCCGGCCGAACCGCAGCTACTACCGGGTGGCCGAACCGCTCATCACGTTCTATCAGGCGATCATGGTCAGGGAGTGGGCGCGGTTGGAGCGCGGGGACGCGGCGACGGTGTGGCGGGGCAGCAGGGCACGCTTCCTGTCGCAGGTCGTCGGCCCCCATGTCGAGATGCTCTGCCGCGAGTACGCCCTGCATGCCGATACCGCGGCCGGTGAGGTGGGGAGTGGAGTCGTACCCGATCCCGCCAACCGCACGCAGATCCAGGTCGATGTCGCTGTTCTGGCGCCCGCGGATCACGGACGCCCGCGACGGGTTCTCTCACTGGGCGAGGTCAAGTGGGACAGGGCCATGGGAGCCGAGCATGTGGCCCGGCTCCGGCGCGCGCGCGATCTGCTCACGGCAAAGGGGTACGACACCCGTGACACGGTGCTCACGTGTTATTCGGGCGCCGGATTCACCCGGGGACTCGGCGCCGAACCAGGGAGCGACGTGCGCCTGATCACACTTGACGACCTCTACGCTTGATCGCTTGTCCTCCAGGTCGCCATCCGGTCGAAGCCCTGGTCGGCGAGCCAGGTGGCGCAGAGGTCCGGCCAGGCGGACGCGGCCAGGTCGCCCTGGGCGAGCCCGAGCCCGTGCTTGCCCTCGGGAAAGACATGCAGCTCGTACGCCGTGCCGGCGCGGGCGAGGGCGGCGGCGAAGAGCAGGCTGTTCTCGGCCGGGACTGTTTCGTCGGCCGCGGTGTGCCAGAGGAACGTCGGCGGCGTCTCGGCCGTCACGTTGAGGTGCGCGGACAGGGCCGTCGCCTGCTCCTCGGTGCCGTCGGAGCCGAGCAGCCGGAGGCGAGACCAGGAGTGCACGCGCGACCCGGTGAGGTCGATGACCGGGTACCCGAGGATGACGGCATCGGTGCGGTCCCCCTCCTTCGAGGTGGCGAGGGTGGCGGCGAGGTGGCCGCCCGCGGAGAACCCCATGACGGCGACCCGCCCGGCCCCGCGCTCCCGGACGACGCGCACCGCCTGGCGCAGGTCGTACAGCGGAGCCGGATGCAGCGGCTCGCGTCCCGGCTCGTCCCCGGCCACCCGATATCGGAGCACGTAGGCGTCGATGCCCAGCGTGACCAGCCAGCGCGCCACGTCCGCACCCTCGTGCTCGGCCAGCCTGGCGTAACCGCCGCCGGGACACACCACCACAGCGCCCGTGGCCGGGCCGTCCGCGGCGTACAGGGTCAGGCTCGGCGACTCAGCGGTGGCCGGGCCGGGCGGAGTCCCCGGCCAGAGGGGAACGTCGATCATGCCTGGGGACTCTACTCCCCGGAAAGGTTAGGAAACTTTCCTAAAGTGGTTGACCGGGACTCGTCAGGCTCGTTGGATGAGCGGTCATGACCCCCCGTATCATCGCGACCGCCGCACTCGTCGCCTCCCTGGCCCTGCCGCTGCCCGCGGCCGCCGCCCCGGCGACCTTCACCCACCCCGGAGTCCTGCTCGGCCGGGGTCAGCTCGACTTCATGCGTACCAAGGTCAACGCGGGTACGCAGCCGTGGAAGTCGGCCTACGACCAGATGATGGGCCACTCGCTGGCCTCGCTCACCCGCGCCGCCAAGCCCCGCGCCGTCGTCGAGTGCGGCCCCTACTCCAACCCCAACAACGGCTGCACCGACGAGCGCCAGGACGCGCTCGCCGCGTACACGATGGCTCTGGCCTGGTACGTCACCAGGGACGGCAAGTACGCCCAGAAGGCCATCGAGATCATGGACGCCTGGTCCGCGGTGATCAAGGATCACACGAACAGCAACGCGCCCCTGCAGACGGGCTGGGCCGGCTCGGTCTGGCCACGGGCCGCCGAGATCATCCGCTACACGTACACGAGCTGGCCGAACGTCAACCGGTTCGCCACGATGCTGCGCACGGTCTACTTGCCGAAGGTCATCAACGGCTCCAACAGCAACGGCAACTGGGAGCTGAGCATGATGGAGGCGGCCGTCGGCATCTCCGTCTTCCTGGAGGACCGGACGAGCTATGACAAGGCGATCACCAAGTTCCGCGGCCGGGTGCCGGCCTACGTCTATCTCAGCAGCGACGGCGCGCTGCCCAAGGGCGCGCCCGGCAGCGGCCTCGACACCCGCGACGAGCTCGTCAAGTACTGGCAGGGGCAGACGACCTTCGTCACCGGCCTCACTCAGGAGACCTGCCGCGACCTCACCCACACCGGCTACGGGATCTCGGCCATCTCCCACGTCGCCGAGACCACCAGGATCCAGGGCCAGGACCTCTACCCGGAGGTCGGCGAGCGGCTCAGGCAGGCGCTCGGCTTCCAGTCGAAGTACCAGCTCGGCGCGGCCGTGCCCTCCTCGTTGTGCGGCGGCAGCCTGAACCTGGGCCTCGGCCCGGTCACCGAGGTCGGCTTCAACCAGCTCCACAACCGCCAGGGCATCCCGATGACGAACACCCAGACGCTCACCGAGCAGCAGCGTCCCGCCGGCACCAACCAGCTCTTCGTCGCCTGGGAGACCCTCACCCACGCGGGTGATTAAGCCTTTCCTTAGGTGAGCGTTGACAACGCCGTCGAGCAGGAGTCGGCTGAGGGCCCACCACGAGCGAGGGGGTGTCCGGATGCAGGTTCCAGCGCCGTTGGAGTACGAGCGCGCCACCAGCGTCGACCACGCCATCGGGCTGCTGGAACGGCTCGGCGGCTCGGCGCGGCTCATCGCGGGTGGCCACAGCCTGCTTCCGATGATGAAGTTACGGCTCGCCACTCCCGAATATCTGATCGACATCAATGACCTGCACGCCGAGCTCGGCTACATCAAGGTCGAGCCCGGCCAGGTCCGTATCGGCGCGATGACCAGGCATCGCGAGCTGCTGGAGTCGGCCGAGCTCGCCACGACGTTCCCCATCTTCGGTGACGCCGAGCGGGTCATCGCCGATCCGGTCGTCCGCAACCGGGGCACGCTGGGCGGCTCGCTCTGCCAGGCCGACCCGTCGGAGGACCTGTCGGCGGTGTGCACCACGCTGGACGCCAGTTGCGTGATCCGCAACCGCGCGGGCGAACGGGTCGTGAGCATGGAGGAGTTCTACCGGGGTCCGTACGAGACCGCGGTCGAGGACGCCGAGATGCTGGTCGAGATCCGCATCCCGATCCGGCCCAACGGGTCCAGCGCGTACGAGAAGGTCGAGCGGCGCGCCGGCGACTGGGCGATCGTGTCGGCGGGCGCGGCCGTGTGGCTGGACGGCGGCGTGATCTCCGACGCCCGCGTCGGGCTCGCCGCGGTCGGCCCGAACACGACGGGCATGCCGGCCGTCTCCGACGCCCTGCGCGGCAGCGAACCGTCCGAGGCGGTCTACGAGCAGGCCGGAGAGCTCGCCGCGCAGCACTGCGACCCGGTCACGGACATGCGCGGCAGCGCCCTGTACAAGCGCCACCTCGCCAAGGAGCTCACCAGGAGGGCCCTGCGCCGCTCCGTCGCCCGGCTCAGAGAAGGGGTCTGACGTGCGCGTATCGATGATCGTGAACGGCGAGGAGGTCACCAGGGAGATCGAGGGGCGCCTGCTCCTGATCCACTTCCTGCGTGACCACCTCGCGCTGACCGGCACCCACTGGGGCTGCGACACCAGCAACTGCGGCACCTGCGTCGTCTGGCTCGACGGCGAGCCGGTCAAGTCGTGCACCGTGCTCGCGGCCATGGCCGGCGGCCACGAGGTGCGTACGGTCGAGGACCTCGAACAGGACGGCAAGCTCGACCCCGTCCAGCAGGGCTTCATGGAGTGCCACGGCCTGCAGTGCGGGTTCTGCACCCCGGGGATGATGATGACGGCCAGGGCGCTGCTCGATCGCAACCCCGACCCCTCCGAGGGCGAGATCCGCGAGGCGATCTCCGGGCAGATCTGCCGCTGCACCGGCTACGCCACCATCGTCCGCTCGGTGCGCTGGGCCGCCGCCCAGGAAGCCCAGGAGGCGACATCGTGACCAGCACCGAACACCGGCCCGCCGGATTCGTGGACAACGACCAGAAACCGCTCGGCCACGGCCGGATGCTCCGCAAGGAGGACCCGCGCTTCATCCGCGGCCGGGGCCGTTACGTCGACGACGTGCAGTTGCCCTCGATGCTGCACCTGGCGATCCTGCGCTCTCCCGTCGCGCATGCGCGGATCGTGAGCATCGACGTCAGCGCGGCGCAGGCGCACCCGAAGGTCAAGGCGGTCGTCACCGGCGCCGACCTGGCCGCCCAGGGCCTGGCCTGGATGCCGACGCTCTCCAACGACGTGCAGGCCGTCCTGGCCACGGACAAGGTCCGGTTCCAGGGCCAGGAGGTCGCGTTCGTGGTGGCCGAGGACCGCTACTCCGCCCGCGACGCCCTGGAGTTGATCGACGTCGAGTACGACGTGCTCGACCCGGTGATCGACGCCCGCAGGGCCCTCGACCCCGGCGCGCCGGTCATCCGCGACGACCTCGACGGCAAGACGGACAACCACTGCTTCGACTGGGAGACGGGTGACGCGGCGGAGACGGACGCGATGTTCGCCGCGGCCGACGTCGTGGTGAGCCAGGACATCGTCTACCCGCGCGTACACCCCGCGCCGATGGAGACCTGCGGCTGCGTGGCCGACTTCGACCGGGTCGAGAGCAGGCTGACCCTGTGGTCGACGACCCAGGCGCCGCACGCCCACCGCACGCTGTACGCGCTGGTCGCCGGGCTGCCCGAGCACAAGATCCGGATCATCTCGCCCGACCTCGGCGGCGGCTTCGGGGGCAAGGTTCCGATCTATCCCGGTTACGTCTGCTCGATCGTCGCCTCGATCGTGACCGGCAAACCGGTGAAGTGGATGGAGGACCGCGCCGAGAACCTCACCAGCACCGGCTTCGCCCGCGACTACATCATGCGCGGCGAGATCGCGGCGACCCGCGAGGGCAAGATCCTGGCCATCCGCACGAACGTGCTGGCCGACCACGGCGCGTTCAACGGCGTCGCCGCGCCGACGAAGTACCCGGCGGGCTTCTTCGGCGTGTTCACCGGCAGCTACGACCTGCGGGCCGCCTACTGCAAGATGACCGCCGTCTTCACGAACAAGGCGCCGGGCGGGGTCGCGTACGCCTGCTCGTTCCGCATCACCGAGGCGGTCTACCTGGTCGAGCGGATCGTCGACTGCCTGGCGTACGAGCTGCGGATGGACCCGATCGAGCTGCGGATGAAGAACTTCATCCAGCCCGACCAGTTCCCCTACACGACCAAGACCGGCTGGGTGTACGACTCGGGCGACTACGAGCCCACCATGCGCAAGGCGATGGAGATCGCCGGATACGAGGACCTGCGCAAGGAACAGATCGAGCGGCGGGCCCGCGGCGAACTCATGGGCATCGGCATCTCCTTCTTCACCGAGGCCGTCGGCGCGGGCCCGCGCAAGGACATGGACATCCTCGGCCTCGGCATGGCCGACGGCTGCGAGCTGCGCGTCCACCCGACGGGCAAGGCGGTCGTCCGGCTGTCGGTACAGAGCCAGGGACAGGGCCACGAGACCACGTTCGCGCAGATCGTGGCCGAGGAGATCGGCATCCCGCCCGCCGACATCGACGTGGTGCACGGCGACACGGACCAGACGCCGTTCGGCCTCGGCACGTACGGCAGCCGCTCGACCCCGGTGTCCGGCGCGGCGGCGGCCCTGGTCGCCCGCAAGGTACGCGACAAGGCGCGCATCATCGCCTCCGGCATGCTGGAGGTGTCGGTCGCGGACCTCGACTGGGAGAAGGGCGCCTTCCACGTCAAGGGCGACCCGGCCAAGTCCGTCACGATCCAGGACATCGCGCTCCGCGCGCACGGCGCCGGAGACCTGCCCGAAGGCATCGAGGGCGGCCTGGAGGCGCAGATCTGCTACAACCCCGAGAACCTCACCTACCCGCACGGCGCCTACATCTGCGTCGTCGACATCGACCCGGGCACCGCCCAGGTCAAGGTGCGGCGGTTCATCGCGGTGGACGACTGCGGCACCAGGATCAACCCGATGATCATCGAGGGCCAGATCCACGGCGGCCTCACCGACGGGGTCGGCATGGCGCTGATGGAGATGATCGCGTTCGACGAGGACGGCAACTGCCTCGGCGGCTCGCTCATGGACTACCTCATCCCGACCTCGCTGGAGGTGCCCGACTGGGAGACGGGCTTCACGGTGACCCCCTCACCGCACCACCCGATCGGCGCCAAAGGCGTCGGCGAATCGGCCACCGTCGGCTCCCCGCCCGCGATCGTCAACGCGGTCGTCGACGCGCTCAAGCCGTACGGCATCCGCCACGCCGACATGCCGCTCACCCCCTCGCGGGTGTGGGACGCCATGCGCGGCGTGCCCACGCCGCCGATCTGACCCCCCGGAGCCGTACATGCCGCACACCAAACGCATGGAGGAACTGGTCGCCGGGCGCGTCCCGTTCGTCCACGCGGTCGTCGTCCGGGCGCAACTGCCCACGGCGGTCAGCCCGGGCGACGACGCCATCATCCTGCCCGACGGGTCCATCGAGGGGTTCGTCGGCGGGCAGTGCGCCGAGAGCTCGGTGCGTACGGCGGCGCTCGGGGCGCTGTCGGACGGGCGGACGGTGCTGCTGCGGGTGCTGCCGGAGGGCGAGCAGGGCTTTCCCGACTCGCCCGGCGCGCAGGTCGTGGTGAACCCCTGCCTGTCCGGGGGCGCACTGGAGATCTTCCTGCAGCCGCTGCTGCCGCCCCCCGTGCTCTGGATCGCCGGCACCTCACCGATCGCCACGGCCCTCGCCGCCCTGGCCGGGCCCCTGGACTTCACCGTACGACTCGCAGCGGACGCACCGGGTCCGGCTGGTGCGACCGCGGCCGTCGTGTGTAGTCACGGGCGCGGCGAGCAGGAGGCGATTCGGGCCGCGCTGGACGCCGGTGTCGGCTATGTCGGACTGGTGGCCAGCCATCGGCGTGGGGCGGCGGTGCTGGGGGAGATGGAGCTGAGCGACGACGAGCGCCGCCGGGTCCACTCGCCGGCCGGCCTCAGGCTCGGCGCCCGCACGGCGCCGGAGATCGCGCTGTCGATCCTCGCCGAGATCGTGGCCGCCATCCGCGCCGGCGACCTCGCGGAGATGGCGCCCTCCGTCCGTACCGGCGACCTCACTGAGATCGCGGACGCCATCCGTACCCGTACCGGTGACCTCGCGGAGTCCGAACGTCCGCGTCCCGAGGTCTCGGTCGATCCCGTGTGCGGGATGAACGTGGCGGTGTCCGCCGAAACCCCGCACCTGGTCGCCGACGGCGAGGACGTGTGGTTCTGCGGCCCGGGATGCCGAGACCGCTTCGCGCGGACGGGCGGGCGGTAGGGACGTGGCGGAAAACGGCGCACCCCGACCTGACCACACGGCGCCCCCCGAACCCCCCGCGTCCGCTGCGCCGCCCTTCGCGTCTTCCCCGCCTCCCGCACCGTCCGCTTTCGGCGGTGCTGACGACATCCGCCGCCGTCTCGACGAGCTCGACTACCTGGTGGACGACGGTACGGCGGCGGCGCTGTTCTTCGCTCTCAGTCTCGGCCAGCCGCTGCTGCTGGAGGGCGAGCCCGGAGTCGGCAAGACCACGGCCGCCAAGGCCCTGGCCCGCGCCCTGGCCACCCCGCTGATCAGGCTCCAGTGCTACGAGGGCCTGACCGCCGGCGAGGCCCTCTACGAGTGGAACTACCAGCGCCAGATGCTGGCCATCCGCCTGGCCGAATCCCACCACGACAGGCTGAACGACGCCGATCTGTTCACCGAGGCATTCCTCCAGGAGCGCCCGATCCTCCAAGCGATCAGGCACCGCGGGCCGCAGCCACCCGTACTCCTGATCGACGAGATCGACCGCGCGGACGACGAGTTCGAGGCGCTGCTGTTCGAGTTCCTCGGGGAGGCCGCGATCACCATCCCCGAGCTGGGCACCTTCACCGCCGAACGCCGCCCGGTCGTCATCCTGACCTCCAACCGCAGCCGCGACCTGCACGACGCGCTACGCAGGCGCTGCCTGTACCACTGGATCGACTTCCCCGCCCCGGAGCGGGTGGCGGAGATCCTCCGGCGTACGGTCCCCACCGCGAACGAGGCGCTGATCCGCTCCGCCACCGACTTCGTCGGCCGGGTGCGCCGCATCGACCTGGACAAGGCGCCGGGCATGGCGGAGACGATCGACTGGGTCTCGGCCCTGTCGTCCTTGGGTGCGACGCGGCTGGTCAGAGACGATGTCGTACGGACGCTGAGCACCATCGCGAAGACGCTGGACGACCGCGACGCCATCACCGAGGCACTCGACCGGCTGGGCTGCGGCCAAGGGGCGAGCGCTTGATCCTCAGCCCTTAGGAGAGCACATGAAGATCGACAACGAGTTCACGGTCAGCGTGACCATCGAACGGGCCTGGGAAGTACTCACGGACCTGGAGGGCATCGCCCCGTGCATGCCGGGCGCCAGCCTCACGGGCGTGGAGGGCGACGTCTACTCGGGCAAGGTACGGGTGAAGGTGGGGCCGGTCGTCTCCGAGTACGCCGGGACGGTCAGGTTCCTGGAGAAGGACGATGCGGCCCACCGGGCCGTCATCGACGCCAAGGGCCGTGACTCGCGCGGCGCGGGCAACGCCTCGGCGGCCATCACCGCCCACCTGCGCGCCGACGGGGAGCGCACGGTCGTCTCGGTGGACACGGACCTGAAGATCTCCGGCAAGGTCGCGCAGCTCGGTAGCGGCATGATCAAGGAGGTCTCCGGCAAACTGCTGGGCCAGTTCGTGAACTGCCTCGAAGCCAAACTCACCGCAGAACCGGTCGCCCCAACCCCAACGCAGTCCACCCCCGCGACCACGCCTGACTCCACCTCAACACCCGACCTCACCGCTGCCTCCGCCGCCCCTGACTCTGCGCCCGCCCCTGGCCCGGAGCCCGGGTCCGCCTCTACGCCCGCGCCCGCGCCCGCCCCCGCGTCCGCGGCTGAGGGTGAGTCAGTCGTGCAGGGACCGGAAGCGGAGCGAGCCGAAGTCGGCGAGCGGGCGGGCGACGAGGCACCAGCCCCACGTGTCATCACGCCCGACGTCGAGCCGGAGCCGCTGGACATCCTGGGTGTCGCCGGTGGGGCCGTCTACAAGCGCCTGATACCCCTCGTCGTTGGGATCGTCGTGGTCGTCGTGGCCGTGATCGTCATCTGGGCCGTTGTCTCGTAGCCGGTCCGAGCCACCCACCCCGCCGACGCGACGCACTCCGCCGATGCCACGCACCGCGCCGCCGCCAAGCACCCCGCCGCCGGGCACCCTGCTGGCGGGCGTCGACCGGGCCGCGTTCGCCGCGGCGCTGGCCGTACGGCTGAGGCGGCATGGCGTGTCCGTGGGCTTCACCGGCGTCGAGGACTTCACTCGCGCCCTCACGATCGCGCCCCCAGGCTCGCTGTCAGAGCTGTACTGGGCCGCGCGCATCAGCCTGGTGCGGCGGCAGTCGGAGATCGAGCCGTTCGACGAGGTGTTCGCGGCCGTGTTCCACGCGACGGGGCCTGCGTTCGACCCGCACGCCCGACGCCGCCCCCTCAGCCCGGCGAACGGCACCGCCGACGAGGCGTTCGCACCCCTGCCGGCCGCTCCCCACGGTGGCGACGACCCGGGCGGGCTGCCCTGGATGACGTTGCCGACGGTGGTGGCGACCGCAGAGGGTTCGGATGGCCCGGCCGTGCCGGAGCGCCTGCCGAGCGACGCCGAAGGGCTGGCCGACGTGCCGTTCGAGCAGCTCGGCGACCGGGAGTGCGAGCTGCTCGGCGCCTGGCTCGCGGCGACCGTGGCCGCCTGGCCGGTACGGCGCAGCCGCAGGCTGGCGGTGTCGCCGAGAGGGCGCGCGATCGCGGTACGTGCCACGCTGGCGCGTGCTCGCCGCACCGGCTGGGAGCCGCTCCGGCTGGCCAGGCAGCGGCCCGTCGACCGGCCCCGGCGGGTGGTCATGCTCTGTGATGTCAGCCAGTCGATGCAGGCCCAGGCGTCGGCGTACCTCCATCTGATGCGGGTGCTCGCGGTGGTGGCGGACGCGGAGGTGTTCGCGTTCGCTACGACGCTGACCCGGCTGACGCCGGTGCTCGCGCACCGCTCGACGGCCGCCGCGATCGAGCTGGCCTCCGAGCGGGTGAGCGACAGGTTCGGGGGTACGCGGATCGCGACCAACGTACGGGCACTGCTGGCATCGCACCACGGCGCGAAGGTGCGGGGCGCCATCGTGCTCGTCGGCTCCGACGGCTGGGACGCCGACCCACCGGAGGAACTGGCCACCGCGATGGCCCGGCTGCGCCGCCGAGCGCACCGGGTGATCTGGATGAACCCCCGAGCCGCCGCCCCCGGCTTCGAACCGCGCGTGGCCGGGATGGTGGCCGCCCTCCCGTACTGCGACCTGCTGCTACCCGCCGACACATTCGGCTCGCTCCGCACCGTGCTCACAGAGGTCGCCCGCGCCTGACACGTTGCCTACCAGGGCCGACCTTCACGGCAGGCGCGACAGCGCGACGGACCTTGCACCCTCTGGTCACGGGGGCAGACCTTGTGGGCGTTCGCGCGCTGCCGCGCCGTCCGTCAGACACGGCGTACGGCAAATGCGTCACCTTCCGGCACCTGGAGAGGTGAGTTGCCGCCGCCATGCATCAGAATGATCATCGACCACAGCACCATGGCTTCGTGATGCTCGGATAACCGCTCATAGTCGCGTACACCTTCATCCGCCGCCGGACCTGCGATCAGTTTGGTCGCGGGCACGAGCCCCGAGCTCGCGGAGGGGACTACCTGCTGTGGGCGGCTTCGAGGTCGGACTGGTGTGCGACGGCCCAGAGGCCCAGGGCGCGTACCGGCCCCAAGAAGGAGCGGCCCAGGTCGGTGAGTGCGTAGTCGACGCGCGGCGGGACCCTCGGATGGACCGTGCGGCTGATCAGACCATCCTCTTCGAGGGCGCGCAGCGTACGGGTGAGCATGCGGCGGCTGAGCCCCTCCACGGACCTGTCCAGCTCGTTGAAGCCGTGCGCGCCGCGCTCCAGGATCGACAGGATCACGACGCTCCACTTGTCACCCACCCGACGCAGCACGCTGGTCGCGGGGCAGTTCTCGTGCTCGGCCACCGTGACAGGGACGGTGATGGATGCAGTGGACATGAATGTGCCTTCTTTCGGACCTTTCGCCAGTTGGCCAAAGATCAGGGTACGCACATCGACCTCCAAGGAGGATTTATCGTGATCGTGGTCAGCGGAGCGTCCGGGCAGCTCGGACGCCTCACCGTCGGGCACCTTCTCCAGCGGGTGGAAGCCGCCCGCGTCGTGGCGTTGTCCCGTACCCCTGATGCCATCGCCGACCTCGGGGTGGCCACCAGGTACGCCGACTTCGACGATCCGGCCAGTCTGCGCGGCGCGCTGGAGGGCGCGGAGCGGCTGTTGATGATCAGCATCGGGTCGCTCAGCGGGGCGCCTCGCGGGCACGTCAACGCCATCGAGGCGGCGGTCGAGGCGGGGGTGGGCCAGGTGATTTACACGTCGTTCGCCAGGGCGGGCGAGCCGGGCCAGCCCCAGGCGCTCATCCAGAACCACGGGGAGACCGAGCGGCTGCTGGCCGAGTCAGGGCTGACGTTCACGGCGCTGCGGTTCAACCAGTGGCCGGAGATGTGGAACCTCGTCGGCCTGCCCGCCATCGCGGTCGCCACCGGGGTGCTGCCCAGCAATTCGGGTGACGGCCGGGTGGGACACATCACCCGCGACGACAGCGCCGCCGTCGCCGCGGCCGTGCTGGCCGAGGGCGGCTACGAGGGGCAACTCCTCGAGGTCACAGGCCCGGAGGCGGTCACGGATGCGGACGTCGCCGACGCGCTCGCCCAGGTCACCGGCCGCCCCATCCGCTGCGAACAGGTCTCGGACACCGACCTGGCCGCAGCGCTGTCCGGGCATGGGCTCCCCGAGATGTACGTTCAGGGATGGACGGGCCTGGGGACGTACAAGCGCGACGGCTGGTTCGACGTGACCACACACGCGGTCGAACACCTCACCGGCCGTAAGCCCACCCCGATCGCCGACTACTTCGCCGCTCACCCCGAAGCCCTGCGATCCCCGGCTCTTCGACGTTAGGCGGGGTCGAGGTATCCGTGGCCTCGTCGACAACGGCTGCAAATGGCGTGCCCTGCCTAAGGATTTTGCCGCAGCCAAGCCTCCGCGCGTTCGACGTGAAGCGTCCGTCCAAGTGCCTGATATGCGTCTCGCATGGTCTCCACGACCTCACGCTCGGGGTAGGTCGCCTTGAGAACGCACAATGCCGATGCGGGGTACCCGGCGGCAAGAAGTTCCCGTGCGTGAGCGACGTCCCACGAAGGGAAAACCTTCACCGCTGTGGGCGCGAAGGCTGCCGCTTCGGCGAGAACGCCGATGCCGTCGTCAGTTGGCTCGTACCGCCAGCCGGGGGGAACCGTGGGGTGGATCGCCCGTTTCGAACGTGCGCCGGCCGTGATGTCCGCTGAGCCGATGTCGGGATGCAGGCCGAGGGCGCGGCATAGCTCTGTCCATCGCGGATCGTCGGCCGGGGACGTCTGCCCTTGTGCACGTCCCCACGCCTTCCAACTGGCCATGCTTCCGACCAGGAGATTCTCCAGCGCTTGTTTCGTGTTGTCGCCGAGCCAGACCGCGTGGTCGTCGACCGGAGCGAACGACACGCACGGATGGTCGTCGAGGTCCAGCTCGGGGGCGAGCACGGCCCACCCGTAGTGGAGCCCGTCGCCGCCGTTATAGACGAAGGGAACGATCTCCATCGGCTGGTTCTGATAGCCGAGCTCAGATGGATCGCTGATGTCTGGCGATGAATCGAGGAGGACCGTGTCGAGATCGCCGCATAACAAGGACCCGCATTTCCCCCACGCGACCTCATAGACCTCCAGGCCAGTCTCGGGATCGTAACCGTCGAGAACGAAGGCCCGCAGCGCGTCGAATACCGCGGGAAGCCGGAACGACTCGTGCAGGGGGTGACGCATGGCCCGCAGAGTATCAATTGCCCTGGACGGACGGTCTGAGACGCTCAGCTCCACAACGTGATGTGGATGGACGGGCGGAAGCGGCCCACGTTCACGCCGGGGCCCCGCAGCATGGCCTGGGTGGCGCGGGGTGTGGTCACGAACCGGACCAGCTCGGCCGCCGCCGGGGCCACGCCGCCCTCGGCCAGGGTCATCGTGAACCAGCCGCCGTCGAACCGCAGTGACGGCCCGGCGACGCGGACCAGCCGGCCGTGGGCGAGGTCCTGTGCCACCGCGAACGAGATCGCCGGGGCCACGCCGCTGTTGCGCTGCGCCTGTTCCAGGGCCGCGGCGTGGCTCTGGTAGATCTGCTGGTGGTGTTCGGGCACGTTGAGCTTGCGCAGCATCGTCGGTACGGCGCCGAGGTCGGTCGCGGCCGAGGGGCCGAGCAGCCACACCTGGTCGCGTAGCTGGTGCGCGCCGACGTCGCGCCCGGCGAGCGGGTGCTCGGGCCCGCAGACGACGACGAGCTGGTAGTTCAGGAACGGTTTGCAGGCCAGCGTCTCGTCCATGCTGCCGCCCGGATGGGGGCCGATCGCCACGTCCACGGTCCGCGAGCGCAGCAGTGACCCGAACCGCCGCGGGTCGTGCACGCTCAGCTCCACGTCGAGGTCGGCGGCCCGCCCGGCGAACAGCCCGATCAGCCCGGGCGCCGCGTACTCGGCGAACAGGCTCGACGCGGCGACGCGCAGCAGCCTGCGCCCGCGCCCTGCCTGGCCCACCTCGATGATCGTGCGCTCCTGCAGGCTGAGCAGCTCCGCCGCCCTGCTCGCCAGCCGTAACCCGCCGGGCGTGAACGCGAGCCCGGAAGCGGTCCTGGTGAACAGCCGGTCACCGAGCTCTTTACGCAGCTGACCGACGTGCAGGGAGACGGCCGCCTCCGACACGTCGAGCTCCGCGGCCGCCTGCTTGACCGACCCGAGCCGCACCACGGCCGCGAACGCGCGAAGCTGGGTGGGCGTCATGAGCAAAAGCTACTGGCCCGACTTCAAAGATCATAGAGATCAGGCTGCCGAGCCGCCGATCGCGAGTTGCCTGAGATAACCTTCAGAGAGATATAAGGATCTATTATATTGGCAGTATGGCCTGGGAGATCACGCTGCACGCTGAAGTGAACGCCTGGTTTCTCGATGTCTGCAAGAACGCCCCCGCCATCGCGGAGAAGATCGAAGAAGCGCTGGACGAGCTCGCGCTGCAGGGACCGAAACTCGGGCGTCCGCTGGTCGATCGCATCCACCACTCGCGCATCTTGCACAATCTCAAAGAGCTACGGCCTCGGGTACCAGGTGAGGCGGAGATCCGCTTGCTGTTCGTCTTCGACCCCACCCGCGAGGCGATCGTGCTGGTCGGCGGCGACAAGGCGGGGGAGCGGAACCGGTGGTACCGCACTGCGATTCCCCTGGCAGAGGAGCGCTACGCCGCGTATCGCGCCGAGAAGGACAAGGAGGAACGACGATGAGCGAGTTCGTGAAGTGGTCTGACACCAAGGCCAAAATCCGCGAGATCGACCCCGACTGGGATTCCGCCGAGAGGGTCGCTGCCCGAGAGGCCAGCCGGGAGCAACTGCGGGCGGATTTGCGCGGCGCCCAACTGGCCGAGATGCGCAAGCGCCTGGGCGTCTCCCAGAGGCTCCTTGCCGACCGCATGGGCATCTCGCAGGCGCGGGTGTCTCAGATCGAGCACGGCCAGATCGGTGGCCTTGACGTTTTGCGGTCCTATGTCGTCGCGCTGGGCGGGACCCTGGACGTGGTGGCCGACTTCGGTGACCACTCCATAAAGGTCGCCTGAGGCGAAATCTGCAGCCATTGCCACACGGAGTTGAGCCAGAAGCGAGATCAGTCGCCGGTGACGCTGATCTGGGCGGTCCAGTCGGCGACGATCCGCGTTTTCTTCGCCGCTGAAGCAGGCACGACGGCCGCGAACCAGCTCGCCTGGACCAGGATGACCCGGCTGCGGAACTCCTTCTTGCCGCTCAGCGCGGCGGGTTCCGGCCGGGTGAAGGAGAGTGTCGCGGCTTTGGGGCGGGCGGCGAAGACCTGTTGCTCCCGTACGCCGTACCAGACGACGGCCCCTCCTCCCGAGGCGCGCAGCGCGAAGATGGACGGGACCACCTGGGTGCGGTCGCGTACGTCCCACTGGCCGCGCAGGAGGCGCAGGTCGGCGAGGCGGGCGATGGCGGACTGGGTGGTGTAGGGGCCCGCGCTCAGGAGGCGGTTGGCCCGGGCGTCCTGGCCGTTGGTGGCCAGGGAACGCGCGTGCGCGGCGGCCATCACGCGAGGGGAGATGGCGAGCTTCGTGGTGGAGTCGGCGGCCACCGCGGTCGCGCGGCCCTCGTTGTCGACGGCGATGGGCAGGGCGGCTGCCTGGAGCCGTGTGCTCGACCGGGCGACCAGGCGCCAGCCGTCGGAGGTCTCCTGGAGGATGAGCTGGGTCCGGTCATCCGAGCCCTGCTCGGTGATCTCGGCCAGGAACCAGCGGCCTCCGGTGGAGTTCTTCGGGATGATGAAACGCGTGCTGGTGAGGGGGGGAAGGGTGCCGGGCCGGTCGCCGCGCAGCTTGGCGAGCCGGAGGACGGCCCGGTCGAGCTCCAGCGCCAGGCCGGTGCTCGCCGCCTCCAGTCCGGCTCCGTCCTGCAGCCTGGCCTGTTGTACCTGCTCCCGGTAGCGGTCGAGGACGAGTGCGGCCTCGGCCTGCGTCAGTTCGCCCTGTGCCGGTGCGGCCGGTGCGGCGCTCGCCTTTGGCAGGGAACCCACCGACCAGGCGCCGACCTGGGATGGTGTCCCGGAGGTGCTGCACGAGGTGACCATGGCCAAGGCCAGGCCACTCACGAACAGCAGGCGATTCACCGGCACGGATACCTCCGCGACATGCCCGTGGGACCGTCCTGAGCTGTCTTGATGGTGTACGGCCCGCACTTGGTCCAGGTTCAATCAGCGGGTGCGGGGATGATCTCACACTCCGGCGGCGAACCGGTGCGCCGGGATGGTCGCGGGGCGCTCGTCGTACGCGGGACGGGTCAGCATCGCCTGGGCGAGGCTGGCCTTGACGAGGGCGGCGCCGCGTACGACCGGCAGCAGGGTCAGCGCGAACAGGACGCCGAGCACGGTGTTGAAGACCACGAGGGTGGTGAGGTCACTGCCGAGGCCGAGCAGGCCCGGCAGGTCGCCCTGGTAGCCGGGGATGCGGGCGATGATCCAGCCGTAGAGCGGGAACGTCAGCCCGGCGATCGCCGCCGCCCACCAGACCACGGTGACGACGAAGGTGACGATGGCGATGGGGAAGGCGACGATGGCGTGCAGGATGTCCAGCGCCGACTGCCCGCTGGCCAGCGGGTTCATGGTGCGGCGGAACCAGCCGGCGTCCGAAGGCGCCTGACGGTAGCGGGGGCGCGCGAGCCGGCGGCCGAGTACGTCGGGCAGCAGCACGCGCTCGACGTCGGCGAAGTTCCGTGCCATGGCGGCGGACGCGGCCAGGATGGGCAGGCCGACGAACGCGACGGCACTGCCCACTCCGGCCGCCACGCCGGTCAGGACCAGGACGAAGGACATCACGGCGGGGGGAAAGCCGAGCAGCACGTAGCGGGTGTCGGTGGCGATGCGGTGCCGGAGGGTCGTCATGCCAAGAACGTTACGAGCCGCGGCCTTCCAGATCGCTCCCGCTCACTGCCCTATCGGGGTAGTGCTGGCCCTACCGGGCGCGTCACGGCCGGGCCGCGAACATAAGCGGGCGTCTCGGGTGGTCGGCGCGGACCAGAACGTTACGGGACGCGCCCGACGCCGCCCAGGACGCCGCCCTTCTCCAGGCCGGGCGGGATGAACTGCTCGTCGTTGCGCCAGTCCTGCGCGGGTACGACGCCCGGTTCGAGCAGTTCGAGGCCGTCGAAGTAGCCGCGCACGGTGTCGCGGTCGCGCCAGATCATCGCGCCCGAGCTGGACCGCCGGTAGACGCCCTGGGCCTCGGCGAGCCTTTCCGGGATGCCCTCGTTCTCCTCGATGTACCCGTGCGAGATGATCAGGTAGCTGCCGGGGACCAGCGGCTCGCGCAGGGTCCGGACGATGCGGGCCACTTCCTCGTCGTCGGCCAGGAAGTGGAACACCGCGACGACGAGCACGGCGACCGGCTGGCTGAAGTCGAGGTGCGCGGCGGCGGCCTCCAGGATGGCCTTCGGGTCGCGCGTGTCGCCGTCGACGATCACCGTGTCGGGGTTGTCGGCGAGCAGGGCGCGGGCGTGGACCAGGACGATCGGGTCGTTGTCCGTGTAGACGACCTTGGCGTTCGGGATGATGCGGTGCGCGACCTGGTGCACGTTGTTCTGGGTGGGCAGGCCGGTGCCGATGTCGAGGAACTGCCGTACGCCCGATTTGGCGGCTTCCTTCACGGCCCGGATGAGGAACCCGCGGTTGGCCCGGGCGATCTCGCGGATGTCCGAGCCGGTCTCCAGACTGATCCGGATGATGTGCTCGGCCGCCTCGCGATCGGCGGAGAAATTGTCCTTCCCACCCAGGAAGTAGTCGTACATCCGAGCGACGCTGGGGACGGTCGGGTCAACCTTCCCGGCGGGCTGCTCATCCTCGGGCACACCTACCCCCTTCATCACGTATGCCCGCATCCTACGGTGATTGGGGATATCTGTGGTGGTGTGTCAGTCCGGGGCCCAGTACTTCACGAGGAACCTCTCCAGCCGATGTACCACCGGAGTCCAGGTACGGGTCAGGGTGTAGCGGCTGACGCGGTGGCCCTTGTAGGTGAGCGTGTACTTGAGGAAGTCGGCTCCCTGCGGCTGGGCCTCGGAGTGGCCGAGGCGCAGCTTCTTCAGCTCGCCGTGCAGTTTGCGCTTCTCGCCGCTGGTGAGGCACTTGTCGACGGTCGGGCCCGTACGACGGCTCAGCCGTACGCAGCCATTGGTGTAGACGATCACCCGGTTGTCGAAGCCCGCGAAGCCGCCCTGCTCGCGCAGCTCGACCAGCACCTTCTTGGCAGTGGGCGCGGCCAGCGCGGCGGGCGTCATGGTGGCGCTCAGGAGGGTGCTCACCATCAGGGCGAGCGCGATCCGCCAGATTCTCATACCTATAGGACGTCCGGGAGAGGTGAAACGGCTCATGATCTACAGCAGGTGGCTGGTCAGCTCGTACAGGCGGCGCGCGTCACCCAGGTCCAGGGTCGGCAGGCCCGGATCGACGGGCTTGCGGCGGTCGTAGGCGAGGAGCCCCTGGCCGGACGGGTCGTCCATCAGCTCGACGATCGGCTGGATGCTCTTTCCGACCGGCTGGGCGAAGACCTTGGCCAGGGTCTGGACGATCGTCTTCGCGGGCTGCTTCAGCGAGGCGGTGCCGCTGTCGGTGAAGCCGGGGTGGTGCAGGAGGTATCGTGTCCGGCCGCCCCGGTGCACGTCCGCGTAGGCGACGCCGAGCAGGTCGGTCGCGCGGCCGCCCTGGAGCATGGCCGCCATGCTGCCGAATCCCCGCTTCAGCGACAGGTCGTCCCAGTGGATCCGGCCCTTGGTCATCCCGACGCCGCAGATGTTGACGATGACCGGGTTCTCGCCCTTCTCCAGTAACCCGGTCAGGCCGTGGCCGAGGAGGAAGCGGCTGACGTAGTACAGCGCGAACGTGCCCTCGAAGCCGTCGGGGGTCTCCACCCGCTGGGAGAAGTGCCGCAGAGCGGTGTTGACCAGGCCGTCGAGCGAGTCGTGCGTCGCCTTGACCGTCTCGATCACGCGCCGGTTCTCGGCCACGGAGGTCAGGTCGGCCTGGATGAACGCGGCCCGGTCCCGGGCGCCGAGCCGCCCGGCCTCGTCGAGGAACTGCCGCCCCCTCTCCGGGTCGCTGCCCACGATCGTCACCTGGTCGCCTTGCCCGAGGTAGTGCAGGGCCAGCCCCCGCCCCATTCCGGACGTGCCCCCCGCCACCACAAATTTCCTCATTTGTCCTCCTTCAAGTCATCGAACGGTGACTTGTGTGGACAGTAGTGGTGCGCTGCCTACAATGTCAACGGTCGATGACTCAGGAGGGGCGGCATGACCGAGACGCGTAAGAGGGACCGGGAGGCCACCAGGGCGAAGCTGCTGGAGGTCGCCAGACTGCGGTTCGCCCGGGAGGGGTACGACGGGACGAGCGTGCGCGACATAGCCCGCGACTCGGGCGTGGACCCCACACTGATCTTCCGCTACTTCGGCTCCAAGAAACGGCTCTTCGACGAGGCCACGGCCACCGGCGAGGTGCCCGCCGACCTGCTCGACGGGCCGCCGGAGGAGCTGGTCGCCCGGATGGTGCGCTCGGTCGTCTTCCAGGACTGGTCGCGGTACGGCGGCGAGCATCCCCTTGTCGCCATGCTGCGCTCGTCGGCGCACGAGGACACCAGGCAGCGCATCCGCGAGGAGGTGTGCGGCACCTACGTCCGGGCCCTGGAGGAGCTGGTCGACGGGCCGGACAAGGAGCTGCGGGCGGAGCTGCTCAGTGCCTGGCTGGTCGGCATCGGCATCCTGCGCTCCGTCGTCGCCACTCCGGCCCTGGCCACGGCCACGGCCGATGACGTCGCCCCCTACCTGGCGGCCGTGGCCACCAGCCTGCTGGGCCGCCCGATGTCGGGAAGCTGAGAGATCGGCGCGATAAGTGCGGCTTTTATGCCTGAATAAGGGCCATTCCGATACGATCAGCTACTTGTGGTGAATGCTCAATTTGATCAGTGTGCCGTGCCCCTGGAGGATCGCTGATGGCGAAGGTCGACCTTCACCGCCAAGCGCTCGAAGACTGCCAGTCGTCGGCGAACCGGCTGTCCAAGGAGTTCGCCGACCTCGCGGGCCAGTATCCGGCCAAGGGCGCCGACTCCAAGATCTTCGGTGACCTGACCGGCTCCGCCTCGCTGGCCGCCGTCCTCGACAAGATCGAGAAGGGCGTTTCGGGCGAGCTCGGGCAGGCCCAGCACAAGCTCCAGGGCGTCGAGCGGGCTCTGGAGAAGGTGGTCGACAACGTCCGTGCGGCCAACAAGTCCTCGGGCGCGGACGAGGGGTGAGTGTGGAGCTCGGCGATCTGCCCGGCGGCGACGTGCTGGCGCGCATCCTGGAGCGGGTCAGCGGTGATCCCGGCGCGGTCCGCGACGTGGCCAAGCGATGGCGCGGCGCGGGCGGCAAGACCGGCGAGTACGTCGGCCGGCTCGGCACTGCCGTCAAGGGCGTCAACACGTCCTGGCAGGGCGATTCCGCCGACGCCTTCGACAAGTACATGAGCCGCTACTCCACGGCCGGCGGCGCGCTCTACGACGCCACGAACGACAGCGCGACCGTCCTCGACAACGTCGCCCAAACGCTGGAGACGTCCGCCTCGAAGGTACGCGGGATCTGCGGTGACGTTCTCGACAAGGCCGTCGCCTACAAGACCGCCCACCCCAAGGCCACGCAGGCGGAGTTCGACAAGGCGCTCTCGTCGCACGTCTCCGACGCGGTCGAGGACGCGACGGTGCACCTCAACTCCGCCAACAAGGTCGTGAACGAGGCCGTGAAGACGATCGGCGGCCATTGGGACGACCGGGAGTCCACGTTCGAGGCCATCAAGGCGCCCGGCGACCAGACGTTCGTGCCCGCGCCCGGCCACACCGTCCACTGGGACCGGACGCCGCTCCCCGACTGGCAGACGACGTCGCTGGCGAGTGCGGACGGCAACGGCTCCAGCCCCGTCTCCGCGTCGAGTCCGGGTGGTGGGTCCCCGACGGCCGCGTCTTCCGGGGGCGGGGGCGGGGGTGGAGGAGGGACCGCTCAGGCCGTGCCGTACGTGCCGGGCGGCGGCACCGGCGCGGACATCGTCAACGCCACGCGGCAGCACCTCGGCAAGCCGTACGTCTGGGGCGCCAACGGCCCGAGCGCCTTCGACTGCAGCGGGCTCGTCTACTACTCGCTGAACCAGGCGGGCATCAAGATCGGTGACACCACGGCGGCCGGATACCAGGCGAGCGGGCAGCCGATCTCAGGGGCGCCGCAGCCCGGTGACATCGTCTTCTTCGGTGCCCCGCCCGATCACGTGGGGGTCTACATCGGCAACGGCCAGATGATCCACGCGCCGCACCCGGGAGCGAACGTCAGGGTGGGAGAGGTGGCGGTCCAGCACGGGCCGATCACCTACCGGCGCTTCTCCTGATCCACGCTTCTTGGGCTGTTCTTGGGCCATTTTTTGCCTGACACACGCGAACCGGGGCCCGCACCTGCGGACCCCGGCTCGTCGAGATGATGCGTGGTGATCAGACCGGAACGATGTTCTCGGCCTGCGGGCCCTTCTGGCCCTGCGTGATGTCGAAGCTCACCTTCTGGCCTTCCTGCAGCTCGCGGAAGCCCTGGGCGGCGATGTTCGAGTAGTGGGCGAAGACGTCGGCGCCGCCGCCGTCCTGCTGGATGAAGCCGAAGCCCTTTTCCGAGTTGAACCACTTCACGGTGCCAGTCGCCATGTCGATCTCCCTTGATAGGCGCAGAGCTGGGACCCGCAGGTCACGAATCCCATGTCGCCGCAATGACCCATCCGGAAATGACCGGGTGAAAACAACACGCCTTCGGGGGGCAAACCCCGTCGGGCGCGCACAGAGTTCGTGGGTACCAAAACTGCAACACCTGCCACGCTAGCACGTGGCCTCTCGTACTCCCTCATGGAAAATGGCAGATCTTGGGACCTGCCTGGTGGAACGGAAAATCACCGGCGCTTCCCCTGGCCGGGCCCTGTGTTTGGGTCAGGAGGCAACTGCCGTTCCGCCCGGATCAGAACTCCGCCCGCGCCGCGGGGAGCGTCTCGACCGCCGTTGTTCCGCCTTCGGCCGTCACCTCGTCATCCGGGCGACAGGATCGCCCGGCGCGGGTAGCCCCGCGCTTGGCCGTCTCTTTATGTTAACCCGACATAGATAAATCAAAGCGGCATATCAGACAGCTCTAATGTTGCGTCGGCAGAGTTCAAGGCGTGCGGATGACCTCCATGGGCCGAATTCATCGGGGGTTCGGCCGGGTCATCCACGATTGGACGTTGATCTCAGTGCGCTTCATCAAGCCCCTCGCCGTGACCGCTGCCGCCACCGCCCTCATCGCCCTGCCGTTCGCGGGCGGCGCCTTCGCCGACACCGCCAAGCCGCAGCCCACCACGACGGTCACGCCGGGCCCGAGGACCACTCCGACCACGCTGCCGACCGCACCGGTGAAGACCGGCCGCCCCACCACCAAGGCCGACACCCTCTACGTGCAGGAGACCAAGCGGCGCGACCACACCTCCATCGACGTGTCCGTCAACCCGACCCGCGTCAAGCAGGGCGCCTCCTACGGGGTGACCATCGTCGTCAAGGGCGCGTCGGCGGGCAGCGCGGCCACGATCACGAGCCCCGAGGGCAAGAGCTACCGCGTGTCTCTCGACCAGCGGAAGGTCACCAAGACCCTGACCGTGCCGGCCCACGCCAAGCCCGGCACCAAGACCGTGTCCGTCAAGGTCGGCAACCGGGTCACCACCGCCACGTTCACCGTCGTGAGCAGCGGCGGCCACCGCGATGACCACCGCAACGAGGGCAAGTAGACCCTCGTCGCGGAATCGACCCGCGCCGCGGACCGGCCGTGTCCCCGTGACCGGTCCCGCGTGGGCGCCGCGCCGCCGTTCCAGGACAACTGGTATGGCGGCGCGGCGCGGGATCATACGCCGAACGGCGGCGCGTACCTGATGGTGCCCGCCGGCAGCGGGCTCCCTGCCGCTGTACGGCCCGCGACACGGCCACCGGCCCGAGGGCCAGCGCGGACGCCTGCCCGATGTGGCAGCGGGTGAGCAGGGCATAGGCGACGACGTCACTCTCAGGGGTGACCCCCACCCAGGACAGACCCGGGATCCAGGCCGGGTCGAGGCGCAGCGCCTCGACGAGGTCGGCTTCCAGCGGGGTGGGGAAGGCCGACAGGTTCACCGCGCGGATGGCGGCGACGTCTTCGAGCGTTTCCGCCCGCGGTGTGATGGTCGACGGTGTGATGTTCAACGGAACCCTTCATCGGAAGAGAGGGCTCCCGCGGAGAACGGCCGAGCTCAGCGGGCGTTGACCGGCTCCCGGGCAGAGCGCCCGCGTAGCTGGTCAGGTTTCGTCGTCCTGGAGGGAGCGGTGCAGGCGGCCGCTGGCGGCGTTCATGTGGCCGCGCATGGCCGTGACGGCCGCGGACGGCGAGCGCTGTTCGATCGCGGCCAGCACCGCCGCGTGTTCGGCGATGGTGGTCTGGGTCTCTCCAGCCTCGTGGATCGCCCGGCGGATCCAGACCCGCAGGAGCGAGCGGATGCTGCCGAGGATGTCGTCGAGGACCGAGTTGCCCGCCGCGTGCGCCAGCGTGAGGTGGAAGGCGACGTCCGCTTCCACGAAGGCCGTGCTGTCCTTGGCGGCGCGCATGTCGGCCAGGTGCGCGCGCAGCTCCTCCAGGGCCGTGGCGTCGGCGCGTTCGGCGGCCAGCTCGGCGATCACCACCTCGATGTGCTTGCGGGCCTCGATGAGGTCGAGCACCTGGGGCTGGCCCAGCATGAGACCCCACTCGATGGCGCTGGGCAGCAGGTCGGACGTGCTCTGTCTGAGGTAGGTCCCGTCTCCCTGGCGTACCTCGATGATGCCGAGCACGTCCAGGGCCTTCAGCGCCTCCCTGACCGTGGAGCGTCCGACGCCGAGCGTTTCGGAGAGCTGGCGTTCGGACGGCAGCCGGGTGCCCGGCACGAGGTGGCCCGAGAGCAACTGCGACAGCAGTTGCCTGGCGATGTCGACCACCGTGCTCTCGCGCTGGGGCGCGGCGAGGGAGATGGACGCCGTCTCCGCTCTCCCCGCGCGCCTGGGCTTGCCTTCGGATTCCGCCACGATCTTCCCTTCCCCATCAGCCCGAAGGCATTGTCAGCCCTGAGGCGTCGTCGGCCCGCGGGGCTCATCGACCAGCAGCCCGAACGCGTCCGCCACGTCCACCAGGGTTCGCGCGTCGCCCACGTTCCCCGGTACGACGGCGTAGGAGAGCGTAGCCCCGCCGGATACGCCTATCTCCCAAACGGCCACGCCGGGCCGCAGCGGTCCCAGCACCCGCGCGCGGTCCGCCCCCAGCCCGTCGCGCGCCACCTGCGCCGAGGTGATGCCACCTTTGGCGATCACCGCGGTGAGGTGCGGACGGAGCGAGGTCACCGTAGCGCACAGAGCGGTCATGACCTTGGCGCCGTGCCCGAGCGTACTGTGCCGGGAGTGCCTGACCCGCTCGCTGGCGACGAGGGCGACACCCCGTTCGGCGAGATCGAAGCGGGCGAGTCCGGCGACCCGGTGGCCCTCCGCCTCGGGCTCCGACAGGGCGGCCTGGGTGGACACCGTGCGCACGGGAACGCGGAGTTCGGCGGCGAGCGCGGCGAGTTGCGCGCCGCTGGCCTCGGTGTGGGATCCGCAGACGACCAGCGTGCTGCCGGGACGGCGGCGCGGCGGCCGGTCGAGCAGGCAGTCGGCGAGGCGTCCCGCGCGCATGGCCGCGAGGGGCGCGGAGCAGCGCAGGACGACGGGAACGCCCCCGGACCGGGCGGCGTCGATCGAGGTGGAGATGGCCACCAGGTCGGCGTCCGTCTCCACGTCGGGGACGACGACCGCGCCCGGTGCGGCCCGGCGCAGCACCAGGTCCAGGCCGCCGCAGCGGACCGTCTCAAGAGGGACCGTCGTCGCCTCGCGCCCGCCGGCCTCCTTGACCCACTCCGCCATCGTCCTGGCCGAGTAGCCGAAGACCGGGTCGGCGGCGAACTCGGTGTCGGCGGCCACCATCCAGCGGCCGTCCACCATGACCTGGTGAACCCCGCCGATCGTCGCCCGCCCGATGGCCGGATAGGCCGGGACGAACACCAGCACCCCGTCGGCCGCCCCCAGCGCGTCGGCCTCGGCGAACACGTGCCCGCGCAGGGTGGAGTCCCCGCGCAGCACGTACTCGGCGTCGTCGCCGCACCTGTCGCGGAGGCGGCGTACCAGGCTCACGGCCTGGCTCTCCTCCATGGCCCGGGTGTTGGTGAGGATGTAGTACGACTCGTCGGCGGGGAGCTCGGCTTCGGGGTCGAGCAGCACCGGGACACCGGCCGCCGCCTGGGTGCCGGTCGGATCGTCGTCCAGGACGATGACCCGGCTCATCGGACCGGGTCCGCTCTGTCAGCACCAGGCGGGCAGACGGTGGTCCGGCTCATCGGATCGGGTCCCGCTCTGTCAGCTCCACGCGGACGCCGTTCGGCTCCGCCAGCAGGAAGCAGGCCCGCCGGCCCCGGCCGCCCATGAAGATCGGAGCGCTCCGCTGCCCCGGCAGGGTCGCGAGCGTCGTCTCGATGTCGGGAACGCTGAAGCAGACGTGGTGCAGCCCCTCGCCGCGCTCCCGCAGGAAGCGGGCGACGGGCCCGTCCCTGAACGGCTGCACGAGCTGGAGCATGACGTTGCCCGCGTCGAGGTAGGTGAGCCGGACCCCGGGATCGTCCGCCTGCTCGTCGCCGATGACCTTCATGCCCAGCCGTTCCACATAGAAGGGCAGGGCCTGGTCGGCGTCGTGGACGGCGATCCCGAGGTGGTCGACGTGGTCGAAGTCAGCCAAGTTCCCTGACCTCGCGCAACCCGGTCCGCAGCGCCGCCTGGTAGATCCACAGGTCGCCGCCGTACGCGAGGATCCTGAACCCGCGGTCGACCAGCATCGCGGCCTCCTCCTTGCTCCCGGCCATGAACCCGGCGAACTTCCCGGCGGCCCGCGCCGCCTTGGCCACCCGGTCGAGCGCCCCCAGGTAGTCGGGATGGTCGAACTGTCCGGGAATGCCCATGCTGTTGGTCAGGTCGAAGTGGCCGACCCAGAGCACGTCCACCCCGTCCACCCCGGCGATCTCCTCCACCGACTCCAGGCCGGCGACGGTCTCGATCTGGGTGATCACCATGGTCCGGGCGTTCGTGTCGCGCATGTAGGCCACGTTGTCGGTGGCGGCGTAGTCGTCGTGCGCGACGCCGAAGGCCGCCCCGCGTACCCCGTCGGGCGGGTACTTCGCCCAGCGGACCACGTCCCGCGCCTGCTCGGCCGAGTCCACCATCGGGACCATGATCCCGCGCGCGCCGGCGTCCAGCGCGCGGGAGATCTGGGTGCGCTCGGCGGTGGGGACGCGGATGTACGGCTCGACGCCGGTCGGCCGGGTGGTGGCCACGACCCTGCCGAGCGTCTCCCACCCCCAGCCGGTGTGCTCCGCGTCATAGATGACGAACTGCGCCCCCGCCCCCGCCACGAGCCGGCCGATGCCCGTGGTCGCGAACTCGAAGACGAAGGTGCCGAGGACGAGCTCTCCGCTGTGGAGTGCCTGCTTGATGGGACCGGTCAACGGAGGACCTTTCTGGAGAGACGGGGATGATCGAGCGCCGCCGGGTTGACCGGGTACGCCGGTGCGCGCCCGGCGGCGACGTCGAGCGCGGCCTGGATGGCGCCGCGCCCGTTGCCCAGCGCGAGCTCGTCGGTCCAGGCGACGGCATGCGGGCTGAGCAGCACGTTGTCCAGGGCCAGCAGTGGGTCGGCCGCATCGGGCGGCTCGACCTCGAACACGTCCAGCGCCGCCCCCGCGATCCGCCCCTGGGTGAGCGCCTCGGTGAGCGCGGCCTGATCGACGATCGGGCCCCTGGCCACGTTCACCAGGTACGCGGTCGGCTTCATCGCGGCCAGCCGCCCGGCGTCGATGAGGTGGTGGGTCTCAGGGGTGAGCGCGCAGGTGATCACCACGAAGTCGGCCTCGGCGAGCAGCGTTTCGAGATCGACGAGCGTGACACCGGCCGCCGCCGCCTTCTCGGGATCGGCGTAGGGGTCGGCGGCGAGCTGCCGCATGCCCAGCGGCGCGCACAGCCGCGACAGCTCGCGGCCGATGTTGCCCCAGCCGACCAGGCCGAGCACCCGGCCGGTGACGCCGGTCCCCATGTAGTCCAGCTTGTCGTGCCACCGTCCCGCGCGGACCAGACGGTCCTTCTCGCCGAGCCGGTGGGCGGCGGCGAGCAGCATCGTCAGCGCCGACACCGCCACCGGGCCGCGCACGCCGTCGGGTGTGATGGTGACCAGCACGCCGTGCCGGGTACACGCCTCGACGTCCACGTTGTCGTAGCCGACGCCGAACCGGGCCACCAGGACCAGCCGGTCGGCGCCCTTGAGCGTGTCTTCGGTGACTCTGGGGGTCAGGACGATCAGGGCGTCGTACCCGCGTACCGCGTCTGGCGGGATGTCGCCGTCCACGGCCTCGATGAAGTCCCATGCGACGCCATCGGCCTCGTCGAGCGCGGACAGGCCGATGTCGCCCCAGCCGATCCGCCCGTCATCGGTCAGGAAGTCGCGGGTCAGGCCGATCCTGAAGGGCATCAGTTGGTTCCTCCTGAGGGTGGGCGGGGTCCGGCGGGGATGCCGGGTGGCGGTGCGTGTCCTCGCGGTGGGAGTCCTGCGGGCGAGGTGAGGATCGCGACGGACGGCGCGGTCAGGGCCGTGGTCTCGGTGCCGGGCGGATGCTCTTGTACGACCGTGCCGCCCGCCGCGCCGTCGCCGGTGATCGTCGTGATGGTGTGGCCACGGGTGTCGATGCGGACTGGTCCGCCGCCCTCCAGTGCCACCGCCAGGACGAGCTGTCGTCCGTCTTGGTGTACGGCCAGGCCGACCAGCCCAGCCGGGAGCCCGGCGTCGACGAGCCGGCCTCCGGCGAAGGGGCGCAGTGCGGCGAGCACATGCCACATGCCGGTGTGGTGGTTGCTCGCGGAGGTCTCGGCGGGGTCGCGGGAGGTGCCGGCGGTCGCGGTGGTGTCGTGGCCGCACGGCGATGGGCTGGTGGCATCGCAGGCGTCGACGGAGATCGTGGTGGCTCCGGCGGTGGCGAGGGTGGCCAGGGCGGCGGCCGTCCACGCCGTACGGAAGATGGCGGACGGCGCGGGGTCGTGGGGGCCGCGCGGGGCGGCGAAGCCGAACACGGGGAGCAGGCCGATCGGGCCCACGTGCACGGGCAGGCCGTGTTCGGCGGCCTGCCGTACGAGCAGTGGGTGGACCGCGAGGGATTCCCGCGCGCTCGCCTCGTCGTCGTGGTGGGTCTGGGCCGCGATGGGGAAGCAGACCAGGTCGAGCAGGTCGGACGGTAGGGACTCGGCCCGGTTCAACTCGGCGAAGTGGGCTCGGCTGCCGCCGCCGATCCGGATCGGGGTGCCGTGGCAGGCTCGGCGGGCGGCTGCGGCGAGTTCGCGAGGCGTGCCGTACCTACGGTCGAACACCAGGAGCGTGCCGAGGCCCGGGACGTCACGCAGCGCGGCCACCTGGGCGGGGGAGGAGCAGACGGCGCTCAGCGTGAGCGTCGCCCCGGCCGCCTCGGCGGCGGCGGAGAACCGGCCGGCCACCTCGCGCCAGCCGGGCTCGTCCAGGTCCACGGTCCCGTGCAGGAACGAGGCCACGGCGAGCTCGCGCCCGTCCACCGGAGGCCGCCTCAGATACAGCCCGACCGGCGGGAGTATGCCTTCGGGAGGCTGCTCCCGTTGGGAGTGCGGCTCGGCGAAAAGGAGGGGGCCTCCGGGAGGTGGTTGTGGTGATGGGAGCCGGGCCATCGCGCCATTGCGACCCCGAACCAGGCGCGGCAGGGTGACCGTCAGGTGGAGGTGCTGTTGGACGCGGTCGCCGCGCCGTACCGCCACCGGTAGCCCCGGCCCGAGCGGTGTCCCATAGGTCTTGTAGCCGGCGTCGCTCCAGTTCCGGTGGTCCTCGGTCTCGAAGGTCTCGCCGGCCAGTTCGATCGTGACGAGCGCCGCGCCGTCCCGGTACCGCATCGTCCGGACGCCGGTGAAGACCTGGTGCGGGCTGACCCGCTGCGGGAACTCCCCGGCGGCCAGGCCGTTGACCTCCACCGGGGTCCCCGCCAGGTGCGAGGGGTGGATGAGGCACAGGCCGATCCGGGCGCGCTCGAAGTCGCGCTCCGCCCGTCCGTCGAAGGTGAACGTGAGTGAGTCGCCCGCGACGGTCGCCGTGCCCCGCCAGCCGAAGTCCGAGCCGTGCCGGACCCAGAGCGAGGTGCCGCCCGCGCGGGAGTCGGCCCGCAGCAGCCGCCCCGGCACGGTCATCCACCGGCTGTCCCTGACCATCACGCCCACCCGGCGCAGCAGGAGCAGACCGCCGAGCCGTACCCGGTCCAGATACGGACCGGCGAGATCGAACGAGACGGTCATCGCTCGCCTTCCCGAGTCATCGCTCGCTCTTCCGCAGGGTGAGCAGGCTTTGGGCGGTGCGTGGATAGAAAGGAATGGCGCTCAGTGCGGTGAGCTGGGCGGGTTCCAGGCGCAGGCCGGAGGCGGACACGCTGGTCGCGAGCTCGGCGGGGTCCTCCGGTCCGATGACCGCGCTGGCCACGGCGGGGCGGGACAGCAGCCAGGCCAGGGCCAGGTGAGCGGGCGGGTGACCCCATTCGGTGGCCAGCGCCTCCAGCCGCTCGGCCGTGGCCAGGTGTTCGGGCGAGAAGCCGCCACCGCCCCAGCGCCGCTCCCCGCTGTACTCCCGGCCGCCGGTCCCGGCCAGCAGGCCGCCGTTCAGCGGGCTGAACGCGACCACGGACAGCCCGAGGCGCAGGCAGGCGGGGACCAGCTCGGCCTCCGGCGTGCGGTCGAACAGGTTGTAGCGGACCTGGGCGCAGACCGGGCCGTGCAGGTTACGGGCCGAGCAGATCCACAGGGCCTGGACGGTCTCCCACGCGGGATAGGTGGACAGTGCGGCATAACGCGCCTTGCCCTGTCTGACCAGGTCGTCGAGCGTGGTGAGGGTCTGTTCGAGCGGCGTGTCGGGGTCGGGGTGATGGGCGTAGTAGAGGTCCACGTGGTCGGTGCGGAGCCGTCGCAGGCTCCGTTCGAGCTGCAGGATCAGGTGCCGCCGCGACAGGCCCCGGTCGTTGACGCCGGGCCCGACGCTCTCGCGGGCCTTGGTCGCCAGCACGACCTCGTCCCGCCGCCCGCCCAGCGCCCGGCCGAGTATCTCCTCGGCGGACTCGCGCTCGGTCCAGGGCGGCACGCCGGGGCGGTCGAACTGCGGGCGGTTGCCGTAGGCGTTGGCGGTGTCGAAGAAGTTGATGCCATGGTCCAGCGCGCCGTGCACGAGTCCGGCGGCGTCGGCGGCCCGAGGGGCCACCCCGAACGTCGCCGTTCCGAGGCAGAGCCGCGACACCCTGATGCCCGTCGGGCCGAGCAGCGCGTAGTCCATGACATGGGACGGTACGTCCCAAAAGCGGCATTGGTCAACCGGTTGACCAATCGCGCAACACCGATGTAACGTGCGCCACACCGGCCCTCTTAAAACGATTCAGATCGGCTGTGGGCCTGCGAAGGGAAGTGGTCAGGACCATGCCCAGCCTGTCTCCGTACGGCCTCACCTGCGAGTTCCTCGATCAGCCACTCGGCGTCGACGAGACCGCGCCCCGTCTGTCGTGGAAGCTCCGCTCCGACGATCACGGCGACCGCCAGACCGCCTACCGGCTGATCGTGCGTGCCGGGGAGCAGGTCGTGTGGGACACCGAAGGCTCCGCCGCGCTCCAGGTCGACTACGACGGAGCGCCTCTCCTGCCTTCGACCCGTTACGACTGGTCGGTGGAGGTGCGGGACGCGTGGGGAGCCGCGGCGGGCCGTACGGAAGCGTGGTTCGAGACAGGGCTCATGGGCGGCTGGAGCGCGGCCTGGATCGCCAGGGACGATCGCGCGCAGCCGGTCTTCGAGCCCCCGGTCGAGGACGACCGCTCGTTGAACGCCCGCAAGCTGACCTCGTGCGCCCACCTCCGGCGGGCCTTCGACCTGGCGGAACGCCCCGTGCGGGCGCGGCTGCACGCCAGCGCCCGCGGCCTGCACCGGTTCTCGCTGAACGGTGCGCGCGTCTCCGACGACGAGCTCGAACCGGGCTGGACCGACTACCACCACCGGATCAGGTACCGGTCCTACGACGTCACCGCGCAGGTGCAGGCCGGCCCGAACGTCCTGGGAGCGCTGCTCGCCGACGGCTGGTGGAGCGGTTTCGTCGGCATGGACCCGCGCAAGGCCGGCAAGCTGTACGGCGACGCGCCCGCCCTCATCGCCCAGCTCGTGCTGGACTTCGCCGACGGCTCCCGGCGCGTGATCACCACGGATGAGACCTGGCGCGAGTCGCCGGGACCGCTGCGCCACTCCGACCTGCTGATGGGCGAGTACTACGACGCCCGCGAGCGGCTGGACGGCTGGAACGCTCCCGGCTACGACGACACTGCCTGGGCGCCCGCACAAGTCACCGGCACGGACACCTCCGAGCTGGTCTGGTCACGCAGCGCCCCCGTACGGGTGGTCGAAGACCTCACGACCGTGCGCGTCCTCAGGGGCCCCGGCGGCGAGACCATCGCCGACCTGGGACAGAACATGGTCGGCCGGGTCCGGCTCACCGTCCACGGCGCCGAGCGCGGGCGGCGGATCCAGCTCCGCCACGCCGAGATCCTGGAGGAGGACGGCGGCCTGCACCTGGCGAACCTGCGCCGCGCCGAGGCCACCGACGTCTACGTCTGCGGCGGCGACGCGGTCGAGGTGTACGAGCCCGCCTTCACCGTCCACGGCTTCCGCTACGTCGAGATCACCGGGTTCGACGGGCGGATCGAGGTCACCGGGCGGGTGCTGCAGAGCGAGCTGCCGTGGACCGGCGAGTTCGCCTGCGACGACCCGCTGGTCAACCGGCTGCACGAGAACATCCGCTGGGGCCAGCGCGGCAACTTCGTCTCGGTGCCCACCGACTGTCCCCAGCGTGACGAGCGGCTCGGCTGGCTGGCGGACGCGCAGGTCTTCCTGCCCACGGCGGCCCGCGGCGCCGACGTCTCGGCCTTCTTCGCCGACTGGATGGAGGACGTGCTGACCGGGCAGGACGCCGAGGGGTCCTTCCCCGACGTGGCGCCGAAGGTCTGCCTGACGAGGGAGGGGGCGCCGGGCTGGGGAGACGCGGGCGTGATCGTCCCCTGGACGCTCCACCGCCTGTACGGCGACCGCCGCGTGCTGGAGCGCTGCCTGCCCGCGATGGCCGCCTGGGTGGACCAGATCGAACGGCACAACCCTGACCTGATCTGGCGCCGCCGTACCGGAAGGAACTACGGCGACTGGCTCCAGATCGGCGTGGACACCCCGCGCGACGTGCTGGCCACGGCCTACTTCGCGCAGTCGGCCACGCTCGTCGCCGAGGCGGCGCGGATCCTGGGCCGGCCCCATGAGCGGTACGAGAAGCTGGCCGCCGCGATCAGAAGGGCCTTCAACCAGGAGTTCGTCGCGCCGGACGGCCGCATCCACGGCGACACGCAGACCTGCTACCTGCTCGCCCTGGAATTCGACCTGACCCCCGCCGAAGCGGCCGCCGAGCACCTGGTCCGCGACATCACCGAGCACGACGGCCATCTCACCACCGGCTTCCTCGGCGTCGCGCTGCTCTGCCCGGTGCTCACCAGGATCGGCCGCGCCGACCTGGCCTACGACCTTCTCCACCAGGAGACCTTTCCGAGCTGGTTGTTCTCCGTCAAGCACGGCGCCACGACCATCTGGGAACGGTGGGACGGCTGGACCCCGGAACGGGGCTTCCAGGCGGCCACCATGAACTCCTTCAACCACTACAGCCTGGGCGCCATCGGCGACTGGCTCTACGGAGGAGTAGCCGGGATCGGCCAGACGGCGGACTCGTCCGCGTACGCCGGTCTGGTGATCCGCCCGCGGCCGGGGGGCAAGCTCACCTGGGCCCGGGCCGTGCAGGAGACCGCTCGGGGGCGAGTCGAGTCCGCATGGTCGGTGACGGACGGCGTGCTCACCGTGGACGTGCTGATCCCTCCGGGGACGGACGCCACACTGCACGTTCCCACCGGCGATCCCGAGGCGATCGAGTCCACCGCCCACGTCACCGTCCTCGAACGGCGTGACGGGACGGTCGTGTGCTCGGTGGCCTCCGGACACCACCGTTTCTCGGCCCCCTGGGCCGCACACGAGAGGACAACGCCTTGAACACCCCCACGCGCCGTGACTTCCTCCGCACCGGCGGCCTGGCCGCCGCGGCGGTGACGCTCAGCTCCTGCGGCTGGGGCCGGACGGACCCCGCACCGGCGAGCGGAGGTACGGCCGGCGCGAGCCTGAAGGTGTGGGACCAGTTCACCACCTCCCCGCAGAACGAGACCGTCAAGAAGGTCTACGACCTGTTCAAGGGTGCGACGATCACCCGTACCTCGCAGAGCGGCGACCAGCTCACCACGGTCGGCAAGACCGCACTGGCCTCGGGCACCGGGCCCGACGTCATCTACTACCAGGTCGGCGCGGGCAACGCCGGAGTGCTGGCCAAAGCAGGACTGATCAAGCCGCTCGACGACGTCGCCGCCAAGTACGGCTGGCTGGACCGGCTGACGCCGTTCGCGATCAGGGAGGCGTCGCTCGGCGGCAAGCTCTACGGCCTGCCCGACGAGTCGGAGAACACCGTGCTGTTCTACAACAAGACCCTCATCGAGAAAGCGGGCCTGACCGTCCCCGAGACCTTCGAGGACCTGCTGACCTTCGCCTCGGCCGCCGCCAAGAAGGGCTACACGCCGATCGCGTACGGCCAGTCGGACGTCTACCCGAGCTGGTGGGCCTTCTCGATGATGGCGAACAACCTGGCCGGCGCCCAGCCGATGGGCGAGCTGATCTTCGACAACAAGGGCACCTGGAACACCCCGCAACTGGTCGAGGCGATCAAGCTCTTCTTCGTCGACCTGGTCAAGGCCGGCGGGTTCATCAAGGACCTCAACTCGCTCGGCGGCCCGGACGCCCAGTCGCTCTTCCTGGCCGGCAAGGCGCTGATGAACCTCAACGGCACCTGGGCGGTCGGCACGATCGAGAAGGAGATGCCGGGCCAGGAGATCGGCATCATGGCCATGCCCTCGGTCAACGGCGGCCCCCGCGTCTATCCAGGCGGCATCGGCTCGGCCTACTACATCTCGGCCAAGAGCAAGAACGCGGACGTGGCCGCCCAGTTCCTCGACTCGCTCTACCAGCCGGAGGCGGTCCGGCTCTGGGTCGAGGGCGCCAAGATCTTCCCGCCGGTGCCGTTCGACTCCACGGGCTGGAACCTCAGCCCGCTGCAGAAGCTCGCCATGCAGGCGGCGCAGACCGGCGGCGGGGACGCCAAGACCAACATCGGGTACGCCGTCAACCACGGCCTGGCCTCGCCCGGCTTCCTCAGCGCGATGACCAGCGGCTTCCAGGCCGTGGTCGCCGGGGACAAGACCCCGGCCAAGCAGGCGGAGGAGCTGCAGAAGGCGTGGGAGGCGGGAGTGACCTCATGACGCTCACGCTGCCGGACACCCGCCTGGTCAAGCGGGCCCATCCCACCGCCCGGCCGCAGGGCCGGACGCTCGGCTATCTCTTCCTGGTGCCGGCCGGGCTGCTGTACGCCGGGTTCATCCTGTGGCCGCTGGTCCAGTCGGTCTACCTGAGCCTCACCGACTGGGACGGCGCCAGCCCCGAGAAGCGGTTCGTCGGCCTGGCCAACTTCCAGCGGATGCTGGGAGACGGGCTGTTCTGGCGGGCGCTCGGGCACAACCTCGTCTGGGTCGTCGTGGGCACCGCGCTGACGATGGGCGTGGCGCTCCTGCTGGCCATGTTCGTGTGGAACCGGCCGCGCGGCTTCACCGCGCTGCGCACGATCTACTTCATGCCGCAGGTGCTGCCCGCGATCATCGTCGGCATCGTCTGGAGCTGGATCTACAACCCCGCCTTCGGCATCCTCAACCGGGCGCTGGAGGTGGTGGGGCTCGACTCGTGGACGAGGGGCTGGCTCGGCGACCCGGCGTTCGCCCTGTACGCGGTGATGGCGGCCTCGGTCTGGGCGACCGTCGGGCTGGCATTCGTGATCTTCACCGCGGCGCTGCACAACGTGGACACCGACCTGCTCGACGCGGCCCGGATGGACGGCGCGAACGGCTGGCAGCGCTTCCGGCACGTGGTGATCCCGCAACTGTCCAACGCGATCACGCTCGTCACCGTGCTGCTGCTCGTCCACGGCTTCCAGGCGTTCGACCACGTCTGGATCATGACCAAGGGCGGGCCGGACAACGCCACCCAGCTCATCGCCACCTATACCTACCAGAAGGCGTTCATGGAGAACGAGGTCGGCTACGGCTCGACGCTGTCCCTGGTGCTCACCGTGATCTCGCTGCTGGTGTCGATCGCGGTGGTCCGGGTCAGGGAGCGCGCATGACGATCACCGTGAAGACGGCTCGGTATCTGATACTCCTGCTGTTCGCGCTGCTGTTCATCATGCCGTTCCTGTGGATCTGGTTCTCGGCGCTGAAGAGCACGTCGGAGATCAACCAGGACCCGTTCGGCCTCCCGTCCACGCTGCACTGGGAGAACCTCGCCGAGGCGTGGACGACCGGCCGGTTCGGCTCCTACATCGGCAACTCGGTGCTGTACGCCGCTTTCGTGGTGCCGCTGGTGACCGCGTTCTCCTGCCTGGCGGGGTACGCCCTGGGCACGCGCCGGCTGCCCGGCGAGCGGCTCATCTTCGGCGCCTTCCTGCTCGGCATCATGATCCCGTTTCAGTCGATCATGATTCCGCAGTACTACCTGGTCAGGGACCTGGGCATCCTCGGGACGTACTGGGGGGTGATCGTGCCGAGCGTCGCGCTCGGCCTTGCCTTCGGGGTGTTCCTGATGCGCGCGTTCTTCCGCGGGCTGCCCGAGGAGATCTCGAACGCCGCCCGGATCGACGGCGCCACCGAGTGGCGGGTCTTCACCCGCATCATCCTGCCGCTGGCCAGGCCCGGCATCATCACTCTCGTCGTGCTGCAGTTCATGTTCACCTGGAACATGTTCCTGATCCCGCTGCTGTACGGCCAGGACGAGGGGCTGCGCCCGATCTCCACCGGGATCATGTTCTTCGTCGGTGAGTACAGCGTGGACCGGTCGATGATCGCGGCCGGGGTGACGCTGGCGAGCATCCCCATCATCGCCCTCTATCTCCTCCTCCAGCGGCACTTCATCCAGGGCATGACCGCCGGAGCGCTCAAGTGAAAGGTTCCGATATGAGGTTGGCAGGCAGGAAGGCCGTCGTCACCGGCGCGGGCGGCGCCATGGGCAAGGTGTTCGCCCAGGTGCTGGCGAGGGAAGGCTGCGACGTCGCCGGGCTGGACCTGACGGCCGAGGGGCTGGAGCTGTTCGGCGCCGCCGTACGTGAGGCCGGGCGCGAGGCGCTGGAGCTCAAGGCCGACATCACCGACCTCGACGCGACGCTGAGCGCGGTCGACGAGGTGACCCGGGCCTGGGGCGGGGTCGACATCCTGGTCAACAACGCGGGCGGCGGCATGGTGCGGCCCTTCCACGAGATGACCGCCGACGAGTGGCGGCGGATGGTCGACGTCAACCTGACCAGCGTCTTCAACGTGACCCGCGCGGTCGTACCGTCGATGCTGGCGCGCGGCGGCGGGCGGATCGTGAACATCGCCTCCATCGCCGCCCTGCGCGGCGGGCGCCTGGTCCGGCACGCGAGCGGATACGCCGCCGCCAAGGCGGGCGTCGTCGGCCTGACCAAGGCCCTGGCCATCGAGTACGCCACCGACGGCATCACGGTCAACTGCATCGCCCCCGGCGCCCAGCAGACGCCGGGCCGCGACCGGGACACCCCCGAGCAGCGGGAGGCCCTGCTGAGCCAGATCCCCACCAGGACGCTCGGCAGCCCGGAGGACCTGGCGGAGAGCATCGTGCACTTCTGCCTGCCGTCCGCCGCGTACCTGACCGGCGTCATCCTGCCCCAGGACGGAGGTCACGCGATCTGATGTCCATGGAACAGGGCAAGGCGAAGTACGACGAGGTGTACGGCGAGGGCGCCGCCGACCGGCTGCTGGACATGCTGTACGGGCCTGGCGCCGACCTCGGGCGCTACGGCGTGGAGTTCAACTTCGGCGAGATCTACTCACGCCCCGGGCTGGACCTCAAGCAGCGGCAGATCGCCTCGATCGCCTCACTGGTCAACATCGGTGGCGTTGAACCTCAGCTCACCGGGCACATCAACGCGGGGCTCAACGTGGGCCTCACGCCCGGGGAGATCGTCGAAGTGATCATCCACTGCGTTCAGTACGCGGGGTTCCCAAGGGCGATCAACGCGATCAATGTGGCGAAGAAGGTCTTCGAACAGAGGGGTGTGGCGTGAGATGCCGACCGTCGTACTGATCGGGACGCTCGACACCAAGGGCGAGGAGTACGCCTGGCTGCGCAACCGGCTGGTGGAGCTGGGCAGCGACGTGCTCGTGGTCGACACGGGAGTGCACGAACCCGGCGGGAACCTGCCGGCCGACGTCTCCAACGAGCGGGTGGCCGAGGCGGCCGGAGGTGACCTGCGGGCACTCCAGGAGGGGGGCGACCGCGGGGCCGCCGTCACCGCGATGGGCGAGGGCGCGGCGGTGATCATGGCCGAGCTGCATGGCGCGGGCCGGGTCGACGCGGTGCTGGCCGTGGGCGGCAGCGGCGGGTCGTCGATCGCCGCGCGGGCGGTCCGCGACCTGCCCATCGGCCTGCCCAAGCTGATCGTGTCCACGATGGCGTCGGGTGATGTGTCGCCTTACGTCGGAGCCAGGGACGTCACGCTGATGTACAGCGTGGTCGACATCGCGGGCATCAACCGGGTCTCGCGGGCGATTCTCGGCAACGCGGCGGCCGCCGCATCGGGCATGGCCAAGGCGCACCAGTTGGCCAGGGCGGTGCGGACCGCGCCGAGCGAGGATCGGCCGCTGATCGGCGCGTCGATGTTCGGCGTGACCACGCCCGCCGTGGACGCGGCGCGCGAGCGGCTGGACGAGCTCGGTTACGAGGTGCTGGTCTTCCACGCGACCGGGTCGGGCGGCCGGGCGCTGGAGGGGCTGGCGGCGAGCGGGCTGCTGGCCGGGGTGCTGGACCTGACCACCACCGAGCTGGCCGACGACCTGGTCGGCGGGGTCCTGTCGGCGGGTCCCGAGCGGCTCACGGCGGCGGGCGCGAACGGCGTGCCGCAGGTGGTCGCCCCCGGCGCCCTGGACATGGTCAACTTCGGCCCGCGCGACACGGTGCCCGCGCGGTTCGCGGACCGGCTGCTGTACGTGCACAACCCGACCGTCACGCTGATGCGCACCACGCCGGAGGAGATGGCCGAGCTGGGCGCTCGGATGGCCGCCAAGCTCAGCGCGGCGACCGGCCCGACGGAGCTGTTCATCCCGCAGCGGGGCGTGTCCGCCCTGGACGCGCCGGGGATGGACTTCCACGACCCCAAGGCCGACGAGGCCTGCTTCGAGGCGCTGGCCGTCTTCCCCGCGACCGAGCCGCTCGACCTGCACATCAACGATCCGGAGTTCGGCCGGGCGATGGCCGAGCGGCTGCACAGCCTCATCTCGGGAGGGGAGTCCGCGTGACCAGGCAGGAGGTGCTGGCCAGGCTGCGCCGTACCGTCGCGGAGGGGCGGCCGGTAATCGGCGCGGGCGCGGGCACGGGCCTGTCGGCCAAGTGCGCCGAGGCCGGCGGCGTCGATCTGATCATCATCTACAACTCCGGCCGCTACCGGATGGCCGGGCGCGGCTCGCTGGCCGGGCTGCTGCCCTACGGCGACGCGAACCAGATCGTCGTCGAGATGGCGTCCGAGGTGCTGCCCGTCGTCGCCGACACCCCGGTGCTCGCGGGCGTCTGCGGCACCGACCCGTTCCGGGTCATGCCGCGCTTCCTCGACCAGCTCGCCGCGATGGGCTTCGCGGGCGTGCAGAACTTCCCCACCGTCGGTCTGTACGACGGGGTCTTCCGGCAGAACCTGGAAGAGACCGGCATGGGTTACGAGCTGGAAGTGGAGATGGTCCGGCTGGCCCACGAGCGCGACCTGGTCACCGCCCCGTACGTCTTCGACGAGGACCAGGCCCGCGCCATGGCCGAGGCCGGCGCCGACGTGCTGGTACCGCACGTCGGGCTGACCACCAAGGGCAGCATCGGCGCGGGCACCGCCCTGACCCTGGACGAGGCCGTGACCCGGGTGCAGGCCATGCGCGACGCGGCGGCGGCGGTCCGGCCCGACATCCTCGTGCTCTGCCACGGCGGCCCGATCGCCGAGCCGGACGACGCCGCTTATGTCCTGTCGCGCACCCAGGGCGTGGTGGGCTTCTTCGGCGCCTCGTCCGTCGAGCGGCTGCCCACGGAGCGGGCCATCACCGAGCAGGTACGAGCCTTCAAAGCACTGAACTTCTGAGGAGACGCCATGCACGTCAGTCCGGACACCGTGCCCACGATGGCCTTCGACTGGGGGTCCATCAAGTGGTTCGTCACCCCGTCGGCGATCGAGGGGGCGAGCAGCACGCTGGGCGAGGTCATCGTCAACCCCGGTCAGGGGCATGCCCGGCACAACCACCCGAACGCCGAGGAGATCATCTACGTCATCTCCGGCGAGGCGTCGCAGATGGTCGACGACGGTGAGCCGTTCCCGATCAAGGAGGGTGACACCGTGCACATCCCGGCGGGCGCCTACCACTCGACGTTCAACTCGACCTGGCGGCCGTTGCGCCTGATCGTCACGTACACGCCCGGTGGGGAGGAGAAGGCGCTGGAAGGTGCGCCCGACCTGCACCTGCACGAGCCCGGCAGTGTCGCGGAGTGGCGTCAGGCCTGAGGTGATGCCCCGCGGCCGGGCGGCCGGCCGCGGGGCATCGTTCTTCTCGGGCGGCCGCTACTTGGCGGCGAAGTCCTGGGTCCAGTAGATCTGGCCCTTGGAGTTCTTGGCCGCGCCGACACCGATGAGGTTGTACTTGCAGTTCATGATGTTGGCCTTGTGGCCCGCGCTGTTCATCCAGCCGGTGACCACGGACGCCGGGGTCGGCTGGCCCATGGCGATGTTCTCGGCCCAGCCCGTTCCGCCGGTGAAGCCCGCCGCGCGGATGCGGTCCAGGAAGCTGCGGCCGTCCTGCGAGGTGTGGTCGAAGTAGTTCTTGGCCGCCATGTCGGAGGAGTGGCCGAAGGCGGCCGTGCGCAGCTGGGCGTCATGCTTGAGCGGCTTGCAGCCACCCTTCGCCCGCTCCGCGTTGGTCAGCCGCACGACCTCGTTCTCGTCGGTCGTTCCGACCGTGTCCGTCGACGGCGGGCTGGTGGTCGTGGGCGTGGGCGTCGGCGTCGACGTGGGAGAACCCGTGGGCGACGGTGTGCCCGTCGGGGTGGGCGTAGGCGTGGTCGGCGCGCAGGACGGCAGCCGGACCGGCCGGGACTTGCCGGTGTTGCCGCGGTAGTCGGTGACGAAGGCGTAGTAGACACCGGGGGTGCACGGCAGCGCGACGGTGACCGTCGGGCTGACGCCTCTGCCCGACGCGCTCTTGACGGTCCGGTCGGGGCCGGGCACCGCGCGCTTGATGCGGACGCGGACCAGGGCGGTGTCTTCGCAGCCGCGCCGGGTGGCGGAAGCCTGGATCTTGCCGGTGGTGGTGACCTGCGGCTTGGCCACGGTCACGCGACATGCGGGTTGGGGCACCGTCGCGGCGTCGGCCGTGGCGATCGGCGCACTGAGGGCGGCCAGGCTCACGAAGCCCGCGAGTACCCCTAGGCGTCTACGCATATGGGTGTCCTCCGTATGGAGTGGACGGTGGGTGGGCGTTCCGCATTCTGTCGGTGCCAGGTGCCCTCTGTCATGAAATTTCGGACATCAATCTGTGATGTGGGTAAACCAGAGTGAGTCCTGAGGCGTCGCGAACCCCTGCTGACACTGGCGTTTCCGGCCAGAACCCGGGTCGGGGATTTTTTTCGCGGAAACGGCCGCTCGATCACGCTCGGTAACCGGAGTGCTCTGTGCCGTGGCATGCGTAACGGCTCGACAGGGCGGGCTCGGGCCCCGGAGCGGATCAAGCTCGGGGGAGTTGACGGCGGTTCTCTCAGCCGTCTCGCCCCTGGTCACAGGGCCATCCGAGCGCCGGATGGCTATTTAGCAGCGCTTGACGTGGTTATCCGTATGGCTAACACTTGCTAGTGAAATAGGAGGCGGGTCACGTTCAGTGCGCCTCCTGTTTCGCCATGGGACGCCTTGCCGGACGGCTCCGCGCTCCTCGCATCCCCAAAGGAAGTCAGCATGGAGATCTGGATCAACCCCGACTGCTCCAAGTGCCACTCCGCGCTGCAACTCCTGGACACCGAGAACGCCGAATACACCATTCGCCGCTACCTCGATGATCCGCCCAACGAGCTCGAACTCCGCGAGGTGCTCACCAGGCTCCGCCTCGAGCCCTGGGACATCACCCGGTTCGGCGAGACCACGGCCGCCGATCTCGGCATCGCCGACTGGCCCCGCGACGCCGCGAACCGCAATCGCTGGATCAAGGCGCTGGCCAGCCACCCCATCCTCATCCAGCGCCCGATCATCACCGCCGGGGACGGCGCGGCCGTCGTCGGCCGTACGACGGAGGCCGTCCGCTCCGTGCTCTCCCGCTCCTCTTAGCGGCTCAGCCCGCACCCCAGATCCGCCGGTCAGGGTCCGGGGCGGGGAGTGCGGACAGCGCGGTGGTCACGCTGTCCCAGTCGGCGACCTGGACCCGGTCGGCCATGAGCCGCAGGCGCTCGGGGATCTCGTGATGGGCGTCCTGTAGAACGTCGATGCCCTCGATGATCTGGCCCGTGACGGCCTCGTATCCCATGCCGCCGCCTTCACCCTTGAAGAACATCGTCCCTTCCTTGCCATCGCCCCAGAAATTCCCGATGGCGTTCAGCTCCGCCGCCACCGCGTTGACGAATTCGCCGAGGTCGTGTTTCTCGGTGTCGAAACCACCGGCGGCGGACCTGATATGGCCCGGATAGATCTCCATCGGCAGGCGCAGCCGCATTCCCGGACGTAGTGCGCCGGGGTCGCCGAGGAGAGCGCGGTTCGCCTGGTAGATGCTCTCCCAGAGGGCGCCGTTCTCGAAGAGCTGCTCGGCGATATCCCAGAGCAATTCGTCAGGAGCGACGGTAACCGTTTCCGGCCGCTCCGGCGGCTTCGGGTCAGGGTCGGGAGCCATGCGTCACCCCGCGGGTTTGTGGGCCATCGTGAAATAGAGCAGCATTCTGCCGAGCGTCTGTTTCCAGGTGGGGATGAGGTCCGTGCCGCTCTCCCCGTTCATGGAGTCGTACGAGACGCCGTACACGGATCCGCCGGCCATGCGGCTGATGAAGTACTGGACGTCGGCGTTCTTGCTCGCCGCCCTGGCCACCGGCATGGCGGCGTCGAACGCACCGTAGAACGCGACCGAGGCGGCGAATTCCTTGAGCGCCTGCTTCGCGTTGTCGCCGAACGAGCCCGGATCCTCGCCGCGCAGCGCTTTGACCCCGGCCACCACGCCCACATCTCCGACCGCGAAGAAAGCGCTGCCGATGCTGTATTCGGTGAGCTTGCTGAGCAGAATCCGGGCGATGTTGTGCTCGAGCAGTTTCGAGAGCAGCTTCGCCTTGGCCCGGTTCATGATGATCTCGGTGATCTTGTAGGCGGCTCCGGCCTGCCAGGGAAAGGTGGTGATGAAGATGAAACTGGCGAAATTCGCGAGGGCGAGGGTCCAGTACGCGTGCTGCGCCGTTTCGATGACCTCCGCGAAATCCTCGCACGCCTTGGCATTCTCCCGGCAGCGGTGGGCGAGCTTGTCGGCGTAGCCCACTTGTGGTGGGTTCGGATAGAGCCCGGCGGTCACCGCCGTCTTGAACGCCTCGACGCCTTCGCCGCCGTTCCGTTTCCACACCGCTTCGGCGAACGGATAGGTCCGGTCCGGACTCTGCTCGATCCGGTCCGCGAGCCGCGCCCAGACGGCGGCGGCCTGGCGCGCCTTGGCCGGATCGCCGTCCGGGTAGTCGACGGCGAGCATCTTGAACACGAAGGCGGCGATGCCGACCGTGCCGAAGCCATAGATCGCCGCGCGAGTGGGATTGATGCCCACCGGAGGTCAGCGCTCGTTCCGGGGCCGGCGCCCCGGAGTCTGCCCCATGTCCAGCATGGTGTCCGCGATGAAGGGGTCGACCAGGTCGGTCATCCCCTCAGCCGTGTTCCGCGCCGCCGCGCCGGCCGCCTCGAGGACCGCGGCGGCCAGTTCGTCGGAGCCGAGTCGCATGGCACGCGGATCGATCGTGAGGCCGACGAGCTCTCCGGTGGACGAGGTCTCGGCGACCACCCGCCCGTCTGCCGCCTCGCCGCGGCCGCGCACCTCGGTGATCTGGTCCCTGAGCCGCTCCACCTGCGCGACGTCCGCGTCGAACTGGTCCAGCAGCCTCTCGATCTCCGGGTCGCCGCTCCCCCGGAGCGCGTCGGCGGGCGAGGTCATGCGGTCTCCTGGCCTGACATAGGTTCGTCCCTCCCCGTAGGGCGTGTTTCGCGTAGATCGTAAACCTATAGGCCATATTATCTATAGGAAATAGGGGATTTGCCGTCATCGGCAGAAGCCGAACACCTCCGTCGTCACCAGGGTGACGTTGGAGGTGACACCCGGGCGCGCGCTCCCGTTGCGTACCGAGATGCCGGTCTGCTTCATCTGCGGGTTGAGGATGTTCTGCCGGTGGGAGGCGCTGTTCATCCACCAGCGCACCGCCGCCCGGGGCGTCGCGTACGCGGTGCCCCAGCCGGCGTAGACGTTCTCCAGCGCCTGCCAGGTGCCCGAGGGGCAGTAGCCCGCCGCGCGGATCCTGCTGCCCACGGTGGATCCGGTGCTCGGGTTGACGTGCCAGTTGGCGCCGTCCACCCACCACTTCTGCTGGATGGCCGCCTTCACGTGGGCGTCGGCCGCGTTGTACAGGCGCAGGCTGTCCTCCACCGGGGCGAGCCCGGCCTTCGTCCGCTCGGCGTTCACCAGGCAGCGGATGCTGCCGGAGGCGAACCCCTCGTTGAGCACGACCGCGGCCTTGATCCGGCTGTCGGTCCAGTCCGGATACTGCTGCCGGTACCACTGGGGCGTCCGGACGGTGTCGTCGGCGCCGCTGCACGCGGCCGCCGCCGATCCCGCCGACGCCGCCGAGGCGGGTGCTGTGGCCGTGACCAGCAGGCCCAGCGACAGTAGTGACGACGCGGCCGCCGCGGCGGCGAGCCTCTGCATGCCCATGGTCGTTTCTCTCCTCATGTCGGGATTTCTCGTCAGTCCCGACTGTGCGATCCATGGGCGCGGACCGCATGAGTAAGCCGTACTCAGGGCAGCCAGCTCACCCGGCCGTGCAGGGCGGCGTAACCGGCGAAGGCGACGGCGTCGATGAGCGTGTGCGCGATGACGAGCGGCATGGCCCGGCCCCAGCGCTGGTACAGGCGGCCGAACACCAGCCCCATCACCACGTTGCCGACGAAGCCGCCGAACCCCTGGTAGAGGTGGTACGAGCCGCGCAGCAGCGCCGCCACCACCACGGAGCGCCAGGGCGCCCATCCCGCCTGCTCCAGCCGGCGCAGCAGGTAGCCGCTGACGAGCACCTCTTCGAGCACGCCGTTCTGCGCGGCGGCCAGCAGCAGGACCGGGATCCGCCACCACACCTCGGGCAGCCCTCCGGCCACGACGTTGAGGTTGATCCCGGCGGCGTACACGGCCAGGTAGAAGGCCAGCCCCGTCCCGCCGATCGCGGCCGCGAGCAGGGCGCCGCGCACCAGGTCGCGCCGTGGCTCGCGGAGGTCGACGCCGATGGTCCGCATCGACTCGCCGGAGCGGACCAGCAGGTAGGCGACGAGCCCGACCGGGGCCACGTTGATCGCGATGCCGACGAGCTGCAACGTCAGGTCCAGCCAGGGGCGTCCGGGAGCCAGTGATCCGACGAGTACGGCCTGCTGCCCCTTCAGCTCCCGGGGCGCCGTGAGCGCGCCGATCAGCCGGACGAGCGCCACGAGGGCACTGGCCCCCAGCGAGACGGAGAACACCACGATGATCTCGGCCCGGATCAGCCTCGGTCCGAGGGTCAGGGGCAGCGCGGCGGGGGACTGCGTGGTCATGGGCGCAGAGTAGCCGCAAGCCGGTAAAAGGAGCCTCAGCGCGGGCGGCCTTCCGGCCGGCGTGCGCGGGTGATCTCCAGGTGCGGGAGCTCGCCGGATCGACCGGTCATCCGCGGAAGGTAGCCTCGCACCGCAGGCCCAGGGCACTTGAACTGTGAAGCTTGTGTTACGTCTACGTTATCCCCTCCGCTTGACACCGGAAATGTTAGCGATAACACTCGCGGGATCGGCTGTCTCCCGCGACGCGCGGGCAGCCCCCATTTCCGCAAGGAGAAATATGAGATTTCCACGATTCGCGGCCGTGGTCTCCGTCCTGGCGCTAGCCACGGTCGCGACCGCATGTGGCTCGGCCGAGAAGACGGTTGACCAGCAGGCCGCCTCCAGCGCCTCCGCAGGCAGTGCCGGCGCGCTGGTGGGCGTCACCATGCCGACCAAGTCATCGGAGCGCTGGATCCACGACGGCGACAACGTCAAGGCCGGGCTGGAGAAGCTCGGCTACAAGGTGGACCTGCAGTACGCCGAGAACGACATCCCGACCCAGGTCAACCAGATCGAGAACCAGATCACCAAGGGCGCCAAGCTCCTGATCATCGCCTCGATCGACGGCACGGCCATCACCACGCAGCTCCAAGAGGCCGCTGACAAGAAGATCCCGGTCGTCGCCTACGACCGGCTGATCCGCAACAGCCCGAACGTCGACTACTACGCCACCTTCGACAACTTCAAGGTCGGCGTGCAGCAGGCCACGTCGCTGCTGGTCGGGCTGAAGCTGCTGAACGCCGACGGCTCCGCGGGCAGCGCCAAGGGCCCGCTCAACGTCGAGCTGTTCGCCGGTTCGCCCGACGACAACAACGCGACGTTCTTCTTCAACGGCGCCATGTCGGTGCTCAAGCCGTTCATCGACAAGGGCACGATCGTCGTCAAGAGCGGCCAGACGGACTTCAAGACGGTCGCCATCCTGCGCTGGGACCCGGCCACCGCGCAGAAGCGCATGGAAGACCTGCTGACCAAGACCTACAGCGGCGGCACCAAGGTCGACGGCGTCCTGTCGCCGTACGACGGCCTGTCCATCGGCATCCTGTCGGCGCTCAAGAGCAACGGCTACGGGACCTCCGGCCAGCCGTACCCGACCGTGACCGGCCAGGACGCCGAGCTGGCGTCGGTGAAGTCGATCATCGCGGGTGAGCAGTACTCCACCATCTACAAGGACACCCGGCAGCTCGCCGACGTGACGATCAAGATCGCCGACACCGTCCTCAAGGGTGGCAAGCCCGAGGTCAACAACACCAAGGACTACGACAACGGCAACAAGGTCGTGCCGTCGTACCTGCTCCAGCCGCTGATCGTCGACAAGACGAACTACGAGAAGGAACTCGTCGACACCGGCTACTACACCAAGTCCCAGCTGGGCTGACGACATGACTGATGACATCCTGCGGATGCGCGGGATCACCAAGACCTTTCCCGGAGTCAAGGCGCTGCAAGACGTCAACCTGTCCGTACGGCAGGGCGAGATCCACGCGATCTGCGGCGAGAACGGTGCCGGCAAGTCCACGCTCATGAAGGTGCTGTCGGGCGTCTACCCGCACGGCTCCTACGAGGGCGAGATCTTGTTCGAGGGAGAGCCGTGCCGGTTCGCCGACATCCGTGACAGCGAGCACCGCGGGATCGTCATCATCCACCAGGAGCTGGCCCTGTGCCAGCAACTGTCGATCGCCGAGAACATCTTCCTCGGCAACGAGCAGGCCACCCGCGGCCTGATCGACTGGAACCGGACCAACCACGAGGCGGCCGAGCTGCTGAACCGGGTCGGGCTGCGGGAGAACCCGGTGACGCTCATCTCCGACATCGGGGTCGGCAAGCAGCAGCTCGTGGAGATCGCCAAGGCGCTGTCCAAGCGGGTGCGCCTGCTCATCCTCGACGAGCCGACGGCCGCGCTCAACGACGAGGACTCGGCGCACCTGCTCGACCTGCTGCGTGGCCTGCGTGACGAGGGCATCACCTGCGTGATCATCTCGCACAAGCTCAACGAGGTCATCGACATCGCCGACTCGATCACCATCCTGCGCGACGGCCGGACGATCGAGCGCCTCGACATGGTCACCGACCACGTCACGGAGGGCCGGATCATCTCCGGCATGGTCGGCCGCGACCTGGAGAACCGCTTCCCGCCGCACGAGCCGAACATCGGCGAGGAGGTGCTGCGCATCGAGGACTGGACGGTGCACAGCCCGGCCCATCGCGGCCGGGTCGTGGTCTCCAACGCCAGCCTCCACCTGCGCAAGGGCGAGATCGTCGGCCTGGCGGGGCTCATGGGCGCCGGCCGGACCGAGCTGGCCATGAGCGTCTTCGGCCGCGCCTACGGCACCGACATCTCCGGTCGCATCTACAAAGACGGCCGGCAGATAGAGATCCGGTCGGTGCAGGACGCGATCCGCCACGGCATCGCGTACGCCACCGAGGACCGCAAGAAGTACGGCCTCAACCTGATCGAGGACATCAAGCGGAACGTCTCCGCCGCCGCGCTGCCGAAGCTGGCCCGCCGCGGCTGGGTCAACGACAACGAGGAGTACCGGGTCGCCGACGAGTTCCGCGAGAGCATGAACATCAAGGCGCCCAGCGTGCTGAGCGTCACCGGCAAGCTCAGCGGTGGCAACCAGCAGAAGGTCGTCCTGTCGAAGTGGATCTTCGCGGACCCCGACGTGCTCATCCTTGACGAGCCGACCCGGGGCATCGACGTCGGGGCCAAGTACGAGATCTACTCGATCATCAACCGGCTCGCCGACGAGGGCAAGGCCATCCTGGTCATCTCTTCGGAGCTGCCCGAACTCCTGGGCCTGTGCGACCGGATCTACGCGCTGTCGGCCGGCCGGATCACCGGCGAGGTCCCGCGCGAGGAGGCCACGCAGGAGGGCCTCATGCAGTACATGACGAAAGGACTGGACGAGATCCGATGAGCAGCACCTCATCCACCGACGCCGGGCTGGCGCCCGCCGGCCAGGAACCGCCCCCGCCACGGGGACAGGGCAGGTCGTCGTGGCTGTCGTTCAACGTACGGCAGAGCGGCATCTATGTCGCGTTCGCGCTGATCGTCGTGCTGTTCGCGTTCCTCACCAAGGGGGCGCTGCTCCAGCCGCAGAACATCTCCAACATCATCGTCCAGAACTCGTACATCCTGATTCTGGCCATCGGGATGATCCTGATCATCATCGCCGGGCACATCGACCTGTCCGTGGGGTCGGTCGTGGCCGTCACCGGCGCCATCGCCGCCGTGCTCATGGTGAACTACGGTGTGCCATGGCCGCTGGCGCTGGTCATCACGCTGATCGCGGGCGCGCTCATCGGCGCGTGGCAGGGGTTCTGGATCGCCTACTACGGCATCCCGGCGTTCATCGTGACGCTGGCCGGCATGCTGCTGTTCCGCGCGCTCACGCTGACCGTGCTGGGCAACCAGGGCATCGGCCCGTTCCCTGACGCCGTCCGTACGCTGTCCAACGGCTTCACCGACGGTTATCTCGGCAACATCGGGCTCGGCCCGCTGGGCGGCGCCGACCTGTTCAGCATCCTGCTCGGCGTGGTGGCGGTGGCCGGCATGGCCGTCACCCAGTGGCGGAGCCGGATGGCGCGGCTGGGCTACGGCCAGAGCGTCGACCCGCTGCCGATCTTCCTGCTCCGCATCGCCGCGGCCGCCGCGGTCATTCTCGCGGTGGTGGTGCAGCTTGCCAGGTTCAAGAACCTGCCCTGGGTGCTGGTCCTGCTCGCGCTGCTGGTGCTGGGCTATTCGCTGGTGACCAACCGGGCCGTGTTCGGCCGGCGGATCTACGCCATCGGCGGCAACCTCCAGGCGGCGCTGCTGTCCGGCATCAAGGTCAAGTCGGTCGTCTTCTGGATCTTCGTGAACATGGGCGTCCTGTCCGCGCTCGCCGGGGTCATCTTCGCCGGGCGGCTGAACCAGGCGGGGCCCACGGCGGGCAACTCCTTCGAGCTGGACGCGATCGCCGCGGCGTTCATCGGCGGTGCGGCCGTGCAGGGCGGCGTCGGCAAGGTGGTCGGGGCGGTCACCGGCGGTCTGATCATGGGCGTCATCAACAACGGCATGTCGCTGATCGGCGCGCCGAGCGAGCGGGTCATGTTCGTCAAGGGCGCCGTCCTGCTCGCGGCAGTGGCCTTCGACGTGTGGACCAAGCGCCGCGCGGCGGTCGGCGGCCGCTGATCGACGCGGTCGACGGCGAGGCGGGCTTGGGCGGTCAGCCGGCCGGTGAAGTGATGGCCAGTTCGTCCAGGACGGTGTCGGCCAGCACCCTGGCGCTCGGCTCGTAGTCGCGGGCCAGGGTGCGGAACACCTGCTCGGCCCGGATCGCCGGCCAGTCCGCCGGCAGGTGTTCGGCTGGCAGGTGCGGGTCCTGGCGGACCAGTTGCAGCCAGTCGGTGTGCAGGAGAAGCTGCCGGGCCAGGTCGTCGGCCGCCGAGGGGAGCGGGTCCGGGGTGTCCCAGCGGTCGAGGAAGGCCCGGTAGCGCGCGGCGATCCGCTCGGTGCTGAACGCCTTCCGCACCAGGTCGGCCGACTCGGTCGGCTTGAACGCCCGGGCCGTCATCACGGTGACGTGATCGCCGAGTTCGAGCGGGGCGAGGATGCCCGCGACGTCCTTGACGCCCGGCGCGATCCACAGCCCGCTCTGCAGCAGGCCGAACCCGGCCCAGATGAGCTGCGAGCGGAGGTCGTGCCGGGTGCTGCGCAGGCCGTCGGGGATCGAGAAGCCCACCAGGGTCCAGGCGCCGTCCCAGTCGCGGTTGACCGCGCCGGTCTCCCAGACCCGGCGGCGCCCGTCGTCGAGCACCTCCACCGCGTGCTCGGTCAGCCCGAAGTACATCCTGCGCCCCTGACGGTGCCGGGCCAGCAGGCCCCGCTTGACCATGCGGGTGAGCGTCGAGCGCACCGCCTCCTCGGTGACGCCGAGCCGGGCGAAGACGTCGATGACGCTGCCCGAATAGACGGCGGTGCCGCGCCCCAGCACGTAGACGCCGAGAAAGCTGAACATCAGGGACTGCGGACGGGCCGTCAGAGCGTCTCCATCGCCGAGCATCACAGCACAGAGGGTAGACGGATCCGTCACAGTCGGCAAAACTCTGACTCAGGTTGAGAAACTGCCCCATGTATGCGGGGTAGGTGGAACGTATGGATCGGACTCACCGATGCGAGAGGCCGTACGCCCATGGAGAACGCGGGAGTGGGAGGGTGGCCGGCTCGCCGGGCCCAGATGACGCCGGACCGTACGGCGTTCGTCTTCGAAGGCCGGGCGGTCACCTACGCCGAGGTGCACACGCGGACGACGAAGCTGGCCGCGCGCCTGCGTGAGGCCGGGGCGGGAGCCGGAGACCGGGTCGCCTACCTCGGCCCGAACCACACTGCTCTCGCGGAGACCATGTTCGCCACGCACCTGCTCGGCGGGATCTTCGTGCCGCTGAACTTCCGGCTGACCGCGCCCGAGATCGGCTACATGCTGGACGACTGCGGACCGGCCGTCCTGATCTACGCGCCCGAGTGCGCCGAGGTGGTCCAGGCACTCTCCGGCACCGCCGCCCTGCTCGTGCCGGATCATGAGAGCTGGCTGGCCGGGGGTGATTCCGCGCCGATCGACGTACGTGTCGGGCTGGACGACCTCGCGCTCATCCTCTACACCTCCGGCACCACCGGGCGGCCCAAAGGCGCCCTGCTCAGCCACGCCAACCTGGTGTGGAACACCTTCAACATGCTGATCGGCGTCGACGTCACGAGCGACGAGATGACGCTGATCAGCGCGCCGCTCTTCCACGTCGCGGCGCTGAACCAGACGCTGCTGCCGACGTTCGCCAAGGGTGGCTGCTCGGTGATCATGCCGTCCTGGGACGTGGACGGGTGTTATGACCTCATCGAGAAGCACGGCATCACCTGGATGTTCGGCGTCACCACGATGTTCGCCGCGTTCGCCCGGTCGCCGAGGTGGGCCACGGCCGACCTGTCGTCGCTGCGCAACCTGATGTCTGGCGGCGCGCCGATCCCGGCCGCGCTCATCCGGACCTACCAGGAGCGGGGTCTGGTGTTCTGCCAGGGCTACGGGCTCACCGAGACGGCGCCGGGCGCGACCTTCCTGGGGGCCGGGCAGAGCGTGCGCAAGGTGGGCTCGGCCGGGGTTCCCGTGTTCTTCACCAACGTACGCGTGGTCCGGCCCGACCTCTCCGGCGCGGCCATCGGCGAGCCGGGCGAGGTGCTGGTCCAGGGGCCGAACGTGACCCCCGGCTACTGGCAGAACCCCGAGGCGACCGCCGCGGCGTTCGAGGCGGGCGGCTGGCTCCGTACGGGCGACGTCGGCGCGTTCGACGGCGAGGGGCACCTGTACCTCGTGGACCGGGTCAAGGACATGTACATCTCGGGCGGCGAGAACGTCTATCCGGCGGAGGTAGAGGGCGTGCTCTTCGAGCACCCGGCCGTCGCGGAGGTCGCCATCGTGGGGGTGCCGGACGCCACCTGGGGCGAGGTCGGGCGGGCGTTCGTGGTCTGCCGGGCGGCCGTCACCGTCGAGGAACTGCGGGAGTTCCTCGACGGGCGGCTGGCCAGATACAAGATCCCGCGCTACTTCGACCTGGTGGACGACCTGCCCCGGACCGGCTCGGGAAAGACCCAGAAGGCCGAGCTGCGGGGCCGCCCGCTCAACCGGCCAGGCTGACGAGGCCCAGGGCCTTCGTGGGCCGGCCGGGAATGTCATCGCAGGACGGATGTCACACCTGGCATGCCCACCCGGCTCTATGGGGTGATCGCACATAGATGGGCCCCCAGTGAAAGGCCGGGCAATGTTCCTCGTAACCGGAGCCACGGGCGTCGTCGGACGCCCCCTCGTTCAGTTGCTCGTCAGCCAGGGCGCCAAGGTCCGCGCGGTCACCCGTGATCCGCAGGCGGCCGGCCTGCCCGACGGGGTCGAAGTCGTGACGGCCGACCCGGCACGGCCCGGCACGCTGGCCGACTGCCTGGAAGGCGTCACCGGTCTCTTCCTCCACCCGCGCGCCGTGGGACTCGCCGCCCCCGAACTGCTGGCACTCGCCAAGGACCGCGGGGTGACCCGGGTGGCGGTGCTGTCCGCGGTCAACGTCGACGAAGACCTCGATCACCAGCCGTCCCGGTTCAACGGGGACCGGAACAAGGAGGTCGAGGCCGCCGCCGTCGCCAGTGGCCTGGAATGGGTGAGCCTGCGGGCCAGTTCCTTCGCGATCAACACTCTCGTGGCGTGGGGCGCTCAGATCCGCGCCGGTGACGTCGTCCGGGGGCCGTACGCGAACTTCTCCGAAGCGCCGATCCACGAGCGGGATCTGGCCGAGGTCGGTGTCCGCGCGCTGCTGTCCGATGACCTGGTGGGCCGGAAGCTCCAGCTGACCGGACCGCAGTCCCTGACCCACGAGGAACTGCTCGCCACCATCGGTGAGGTGCTCGGCAGGCCGCTGCGGTTCCAGGAGCTGCCGCCGGAGGCCGTCCGGCAGGGCATGGTCGGGATGGGCATGGACGAGGCGTTCGTGGTGGCCCTGCTCGCCAGGTACGCCCGTGGCGCCGGCCAGCCTGCCTCCGTCACCGACGAGGTGGACAAGGCCCTCGGCCGTCCCGCACGCACCTGGGCGGAATGGGTCACCGACCACGCCGCCGCCTTCCGCGACTGACACACCAATTCGAAGGAGTACGTCATGGCAGACGAACACGTGCTCGACAGGAGCCGCACCGCGGTCGGGCCGAACACGACGCCGCGCTTCTTTCCCACCATGCGGATAACCGTGACCTTGCAGGCGGCCGCCATGTTGACGCAGGCCATAACGGCCGGCCTGCTGATGTCCTCGCCCGATGGCCGGGCGCTGCACGGCGGCACGGCCGTGGTGGCCGTGTTCGCGGGAGCGATGCAGCTCCTCGTCGCGATCCTGGTGTGGCGTCCGGGCGGCGGCTCGCCGCGCTACGTCGTCAACAGCACGTTCTTGCTGGTTCTGACGCTGGCGGAGGCGGCGCTCGGCGACACACATGTCCCGGCGGTGCACGTGCCTCTCGGCGTGCTGCTGTTCGGCGGGAGCGTCGTCCTGCTGTCGCAGGTCTGGTCGCGCGCCAAGTCGTAGCAGCGGGACCACCATGGACAGGTAGTTAGCTAATTGCCACAATGCCTTCGTGGTGGATGTGGATCTGGTCAAAGCGCTGGCCAACGACAAGCGGCTGCTGATCCTCGAATGGCTGCGTGAGCCCGAGCGGCACTTCCCGCCGCAGCGTGACGGTGACCTGGTCAGTGACGGGGTCTGCTCGCTGTTCATCGCGGAGAAGCTCGGTGTGAGCCAGCCGACCTGCGGCGGGCATCTGAAAGTGCTCAGCGCGGCGGGGCTGGTGCGCGGCAAGAAGATCAAACAGTGGGTGTTCTACCAGCGGGACGAGGGGCGGATCGCGGCGGCCAAGGAGTCGCTGGGCGGCGATTGGTGATCCATGGACGCGGGCCGGGTGCGCAGGTGGAAGGCGCGCCGGTAGGCGGCGGGGGTGGTGCGCAGGACGTCGTGGAAGCGGCGGCGGAGGTTCGTGGCCGAGGAGAGGCCCACCCGGCCGGCGATCGCGTCCACGGACAGGTCCGTCTCCTCCAGCAGCGCTCGCGCCCCGGCGATGCGCTGCGTGAGCACCCACTGACCGGGACTGGTACCGAGCTGGGCGGCGAACATCCGGGCCAGCGTCCGGGCCGACACACCGGCGCGGGCCGCCAGGTCGTCGACGGTCAGTGGTTCGCCGAGCCGCTCCGTGGCCCAGCCCAGCAAAGGAGCAAGGGAGTCGGGCACCCGGGCCCGCGATGGCGCGATGGCGTACTGGAGCTGCCCGCCCTCCCGGTGCGGCGGCATGACCATGTGGCGGGCCACCTTCGCGGCGTACGCGGCGCCGTGGTCGGCCCGGACGAGATGCAGGCACAGGTCGATCCCCGCGCTGGTGCCGGCGCTGGTGGCGACGTCGCCGTGGTCCACGTACAGCACGTCGGAATCGACGGTGACGGCGGGGAAGCGTTCGGCGAGCTCGGCCGCCAGCCGCCAGTGGGTGGTGGCCCGCCGTCCGTCGAGCAGCCCGGCCTGCGCCAGGACGAACGCGCCCGAGCAGATGGCGGCGATCCGCGCGCCGCGCGTGTACGCCCGGCGGAGCGCGGAGAGCACGGCCGCCGGGGCCGTGCGGGTCTGCCAGCCCGGGATGACGACCGTGTCGGCGTTCTCCAGCGCGGTCAGGCCCTCGGTGACCGTGATCGAATAACCGGCCAGGGTGGGCACCGGTCCCGGTGTCTCGGCGCAGACGCGGAAGTCGTAGTGGCGGGCGAGCCCCGGCCGCACGGTGGCGAACACCTCGGCGGCGCAGCTCAGCTCGAACGTCGCCAGCGGCGGGCTGGCCAGCGCGACGACACGATGCTCTGACGACATGGCAGAAAAGTACTCCATGACGTCTTTTCTGGCACTGGGTGGGTGCCGGTCGAGCTCGCCAGGATGGCGGGCATGGAACCAGAAGCGCAGGCAGTGCACATCGATGACATCGAGCCGGTGGAGGTGGCGCCCGGCATCGTCAGGAGGCGCCTCACCGCGACCGAGGGGGCTCGGGGCTGGCTCATCGACTTCGCCCCCGGCACGCAGTGGCCCGAGGTCGACGTACACGAGGGGGAGGAGCGCTACTACGTGCTCAGCGGTGAGGTGATCGAGGGCGAGACGCGGTATCAAGCGGGGACCTATGTGGTGTTCGCCGCGGGCAGCCGGCACCAGCCGCGGACCGAGACGGGAGCGCGCATGCTGGGCATCAACCTCCTGGCCAACTGAGCGTCAGAATGGGGACATGACCGACTTACAGTTGACGGGTGCGATCTCTCTCCCCGATGGGACCTGGGTCCGCGGCCGCGGCCTGCTGAACGCGCCCCCTACGGGGCCCGCTCCTGATTACGGCCTCTACCTGGGTTCGTCGGGGTTACGCCGGCGGGGTGGGGCCGGGCTGTCCTGGCCGCACGACTGGATCGACTGGCCGGACTTCCTCCTGCCCCGCGATCGTGACGACGCCGTCCGGCGGATCCGCGCGCTGTACGAGCAGGCCCGTGCCGGTGAGCGGGTCGAGGTGGCCTGCGGCCATGGGGTCGGCCGCACCGGCACCGTCCTCGCCTGCCTGGCCGTGCTCTCCGGGCTGTCCCCTGCCGAGGCGATCACCTGGACGAGGCAGAACCATCATCGGCGCTCGGTCGAGACCCCGTGGCAACGCGGCTGGGTCGCCCGCTTCCCCGTGGACTGAGATGATGTTGGCGCCTATTGAGGATAGTAGCGAGTCGGCTTTGCCCGGCCCGTAGGTAGGCTGGACGGCATGGTGAAGAGCGCGGCCCGGCAGCCCGTTCCAGCGCGTCGCGCCGACGCCGAGCGCAACATCGCGGCGATCCTCGACGCGGGCATGCGGCTGCTCAGCACCGACCCGGCCGCCAGCGTCGCCGACGTGGCCAAGGCCGCGGGAGTGGGCAGGGTGACGCTCTACGGCCACTTCCCGTCTCGGGAGGCCCTGGTCGACGCCGTGCTCGATCACGCGATCAGCATCGCCGACCTGGCGCTGGGGGGCGTCGACATCGACGGGCCGCCGGCGCCCGAGGCCGTGGCGGCGCTGCTGCGATCCTCCTGGGAGGTGCTCGACCGGCATCGGCGGCTGTTCGTGGCCGCCGACCGGGTGCTGCCCATGGAGCGGATCCGCGAGCACCACGACGTTCCCCTGCGGCGGATCGAGCGTCTGATCGCCCGTGGGCGGGACGACGGCGACTTCCGTACCGACCTGCCGTTGTCGTGGCTGGTGACCACGTTCTTCGGCGTTCTGCACAGCGCCGCCCAGGAGGTGGAGGCCGGACGGCTGGAGCGGGCGGACGTCGAGCGGGTGCTCGTTACGACGATGCTCTCGCTGCTGTGCCCCAGGGAGACCGCATGACGCCTTGGGCGGTCCTGTTCAGAGCCGCTGGCCGATCTCTTGGAGGAGTGCGACCTCGCCCCGCTGGTGGATCACCATGTGCGCGGCCATCTTCTTGACCTCGGGGTCGGCCCCATCGGTCTGTTCGGTGCGGGCCATCTCGACCGCGCCGTTGTGATGCGCGATCATCCCCTGGACGAACAGCTTGTCGAACTCCTGGCCCTTGGCCGACTCGAGCTGCTTCATCACCTTCTCGGACAGGAGGCCGGGCATCTCATGCCCCATGTGGCCGGCCATCTCGGGCTTGCCCCATGCGGTCAGCCAGCCCTTCATGATGCCGATCTCCCGCTCCTGGTCGGTCTTGATCTTCGCCGCGAGCTCCTTGATCTGGACGTCCCGCACGCGGGACGCCGCCAGGCCGGCCATCTCCACCGCCTGCTCGTGGTGCGGGATCATCATCTGCGTGAACATCACGTCGGCGCCGTTGGCCGACGGTGACCTGGCCGCCGTCGCGGCGACGGGCGCGGCGCTCGACATGCCCTCGTGGCCGGTCATGCCGGTGCCCCCGCACGCGGTGAGCAGGGCGAGCGCGCCCGTGGCGGCGGTGTACGAGGCCGTGCGGTTGATGAGCGTTCTGACCCGCAACGCGATCCTTCCCACTTGGTGGTCCCCTCTCCATCCAGCCAGGTCGGCTCAGCCCCCCGCCGCCGCTTCTGTGGTGCCGCGCCCGGGTGGACGAGCGCGGCACCACAGAAGCAGCGACGGGGGCCGGGTCAAGCCGACAACGGGTTCACCGCTCGATGGTGCAGGCCGGTGACGGGCACCTCGTGCAGGTTGCCGGAGTACAGGTACTGGGTCATGCCGACCAGTAATCGCCGTACGTCCTCCTGGGGGCGGACCACCAGCCGGAGGAACTGGCTCGTCGTGCCCAGCTTGTTGCCGCACTCGCGTACGTACACGCCGTGCTCGGAGAGCAGGTGGTCGCGCAGCGGCACCCCGTCATGCCCAGGTGGCAGCTTCACCAGCAGGAAGTTGCCCTGCGAGGCGTAGACGGTGAGCTCCGGCATCGCGCTGAGCTGGTGGTACATCGTCCTTCTGTCCTGGGTGAGCCGCCTGAGGCTCTCCTGGTACTCGGGCACGCACTGCTTCATCATGAACACCACGACCTCGGCGAACGAGTTGAGGTTCCACTTGGGCAGCGCGTCGCGTATCTTCCCGGCCAGCGCCGGGTTGGCGACCATGTAGCCGAACCGGATGCCGTGCAGCCCGAAGTTCTTGCCCAGGCTGCGGAGCACGATCACGTTGGGCCGGACCGCGGCCTCGGCGGCTATGCCCGGGTACGGCTCGGCGTCCACGAAGTCGCCGAACGACTCGTCGACGATCACCAGATCCAGATCGATGAGCTGGTCGAGCAGCCACAGCACCTCGTGTTTGGGCAGGTAGCCACCGTCGGGGTTGTTGGGGTTGCAGATCACCGCCACCCGGGAGCCGCGCATGCGGATGAAGCGGACATAGTCATTGACGTCGAGGGCGAAGCCGCGGCTCTCCGTCAGCGGGAACATGTCGACCCGCTTCCCGGTCTCCATCGGCTGGTCGGTCCAGCGGCCGAAGGTGGGGATCGGCACCGCCAGGCTCTCCTTCACCAGCAGGTGGTCGATCCAGGTGATCAGCTCGGTGGAGCCGTTGCCCATGGCGACCGTCTGGGGATGAAGCCCCAGCGTGGAGCAGAGCTCCGCGGTGATCGTGCCCGCGTCGCTCGGATAGAACTTAAGGATCGTCTCCAGGTTCCTCCCGAGATGCTCGAATATTTCCGGGGTCGGGAAGTAAGGGTTACACGGGATGCAGAAGTCCACCGGGGCACGTTGACCCGATGAGCCGCGCAGCAGTGAGAAGTACGAAGGGCTGTGCGCCTGCGCTCGCAAAAGGCTGAGCTCCACGACACCTCCTGGGGCACGTGTCCGGACGTGAGTAGGTACGCGTGGCTTTGGGAGTCGGTTCAGCCGATAACGACCTTTCGGCCCGCGCACTCGCCGGACGATCCCGTCCACGGCCCTACTTGGCGGACCACATTCCCAGGTGGGAGCCCGTGTCGGACGCCTGGAGAGCGGCCGGGTCGAACGAGCGGGCGCCATCGGTGGTCAGACCGCCGGTCGAGCCGGGCAGCACCCAGGCCGCGCCGGTGCCGGCGGCCGTGCCGTTCTCTCCGGGGGCGCCGATGCCGAGGTCGGCCTTGCCGTCGCCGTTGAGGTCGCGCAGGCTGACGGAGGCGCCGAACCGGTCCCCGTCCTCGGCGGTCCCGGGCACGCCCGGACTGGCCTGCGTGAACAGCCGCGCCCCGGCCGGGCCGCCCTTGCCGCCGCTGAACAGCAGCACGGCGCCGCCACCGGCCTTGCCGGGCAGACCGGCGGCGAGGTCGGCGTACCCGTCGCCGTCCACGTCCCCGGCGGCCAGATCGAAGCCGAACTGGTCGCCTCGCTCTCCCGTCCCCGGCACGCCGGGGCTGTCCTGGGTGAGGGTACGGGTGCGACGGCCGGGGCCGTCCGCCGAGCCGTACAGGACCTTGATGGTGCCCTTGTCGCTCTTGAGCGTGTCGACGAAGCCACCGGGGATGACGCGCATCGCCAGGTCGCCGTAGTGGTCGCCGTCGATGTCGCCCACCGTGGCGGTGGTGGCCGCGTCCAGCCGCGCCGGCCGCCCGGCGAGGCCCTGCGGGCCGCCCTTCCAGAACAGGGACGGCTCGGCCGTCTCCTCCCAGGCGTGCATGGTGACCAGGTCGTCCTTGCCGTCGCCGGTCAGGTCGCCCGCGACCAGCCTGGTCGGCTGCTCGTAGGACCCGTCCAGGGTGACCTTGCGGGCGGGGCGGCCGTCACGCTGGAACGGGCCGTGAAAGATGTTCACGGTCCCCCTCTCTCCGGTGGCGACCAGGTCGTCACTGCCGTCGCCGTCGAAGTCCCCGGCGGCCAGTTCCCGGCCCTCGGCCCGGTCGACCAGGTCCGGCGGGACCCCGGCGCGCGGGGGGTCGATCAGCGGGGTGCCCAGCGCCAGCCCGTCCTTGCCACCCCACAGCAGGGTGACGAACCGCCGGTCCAGATCGAAGGGGTTGTACGAGCCGACGGCCAGATCGGTGTAGCCGTCGGCGTTGAAGTCGCCGGCGGCCGTGCGGGCCCCGAACGCGTCCGCGGCCACGGGGTCGTTCGGCACGTTGGCGCTGTCGAGGTGGAGGATCCGGCGCCGGGCGGGATCGACACCACTGGCCGCGCCATACAAGATGGCGATATATCCGGCTTTAAGGGTGTGGCCGACCGTGCCCGCCGGTGCTGAGATGGCGTAGTCCTCGAAGCCGTCACCGTTGAAGTCGACAGTGGCGAGCCCGGAGGGGGGCTTGGCGGTGGGCCCGGTGGTGCCGCCTCCATGAGGCGCCAGCACCATGGACGCGCAGATCACCGCACTCGCGACACCCCACACAGATCCTCCACCTAGCCCTCGATCTCAGCACGATACACAACGAGTGGTTGACACCATCCAGGTCGAGCAGAAAAGATACGGTCGTCCGTACAACTTGGGACGTGAGCGTATGACCGACTGGGAACGCCGGCTGGGTCTCGACCCGTCAGCCGCTGTGCCGCTCTACTACCAGCTACGCGAGCGCCTGCGGGCGGTCATCCGCGACTGCGAGCCCGACACGCTGATCCCCGCAGAGAAGGACCTCATGGTCTACGCGGGCGTGAGCCGGGCGACGGCCCGCCGGGCGATCGGCGACCTGGTGCAGGAGGGCCTGCTGGTGGCCAGGCAGGGCAGCGGCACCTACACCGCGCCGCTGGCCGTGGCCCCCGAGCTGGGGGCGCGCCCGGTCGGCTTCACCGAGACGATGGCGCGGCTCGGCCGCAAGCCGACGACGCGCGTGCTCAAGGCCCATCTGCAGCCGGCGGGCGCCGAGGTCGCCGTGGCGCTCGGCCTGCGCGAGGAGCAGCAGGTCGTCTTCGTCGAGCGGCTGCGGCTGATCGAAGGCGCGCCCTGCATGCTGGAGAGCGCCCACCTGCCCGTCGAGCTGGTGCCCGGCATCCTCGACGAGGACCTGACCGGTTCGCTGTACGACCTGCTGCGCATGAAGTACGGACTGACTCCCGCGAGCGGCAGGGAGACCATCGGGGCGGTCAACGCCGACTACCGGCTCGCCGAGCTGCTGCACGTCCCCATCGCCGCCGCCCTGCTGGCCACCGCCCGCAACACGTGCACCGAGAGCGGCGTCGCGCTCGAATACACCATCCGCCACGCGCGCGGCGACTTCGCCGTGTTCTCCGTGGAGCTCAACGACGCCAAGAACGCCCTGATGGGCCAGTAACCCTCCCACCACCACCCCCCCCAACACCTCGCCACCCCGCGGTCCGGTGGCGGAGCCCTGCCTTCCGGAGGTTGAGCATGACCATGTTGACCCGGCGCAACCTGCTCAGAACCGCCGCGCTGGCCACGGCGTCCGGCGTGCTCGCCGCCTGCGGCTCGGACCCGGTGCCCACCGTGCCCACCGACGGGGTGCCGCGGGGGAAGATCTCCGTCTGGCTGCACCAGACCAAGTCGTACGACGCGGTCTTCACCCCGCTGCTGCGCAAATACATGCAGGAGTTCGGCGGGGTCGACATCACCCCGCTCTACGTGCCGGTGGCCCAGCTCGACGCCAAGCTGCTGACCGCCTTCGCCGGTGACGTGCCGCCCGACCTGTTCAAGATCGGTGGCTGGACCATCCCCGGCCACGCGCGCAAGGGCCGGCTCGCCCCGATCATCCCCAAGGCCATGGGGGTGGCCGACGAGAAGGCGCTGATCCAGGACTACGACCCGCACGCGATCGGCTCGCTGTCGTACGAGGGCAAGGTCTACGGCGTCCCCATCGACTACACGATCTGCTACCTCTACTACCGCCGGGACAGGTTCGTAGAAGCCGGGCTCGATCCGGACAAGCCGCCCACGACCTGGGAGGAGGTCGCCGAGTACAGCAAGAGGCTGACCTCGGCCGACGGCAAGAAGGTGGGCCTGCAGTGGATCCTGGGCAACCCGCAGTGGACGCTGATGCAACTGCTCGCCCTGGTCAAGGGGAAGGGCGGCGGGATACTCAGCGACGACGCGAGCAAGGCGACGCTGGCCACTGACGCGGGGGTCGAGGCGCTGCGTTACTACGGGAGCCTGGGCAACGCGAAGCTGTCGAACCCGCTGTCCGGCTTCGGGCTGTTCGCCACCGGGGAGGCGGCCATGCTGGTCTCCGGGCTGTTCGCGATGGACCTGTTCCCCACGCTGAACCCCAAGCTGACGTTCGGCAAGGTCTTCGACATCGCCCCGATGCCGCGCTGGGACGCGGGGCAGCCCGTCGCCCCCGCCTACACCTGGGGCTGGGCGGTGGCCAAGCAGTCGAAGCTGCCGTACACCGCCTGGCACTTCGTCGACTACCTCCAGCGCGAGGACGTCGCGGCCAAGCAGCTCAAGGACGCCAGCCTGCTCACGCCGGTCAAGGGCTGGGAGAAGCTGCCGGGTGCCGACCCGAAGGCGCTGGAGATCATGGCGGCCGCCGCCCCGCACGCCGACTTCGGCCCGCAGACGCCGGTGTGGAACGAGATGGCCAAGTCGCTGACCGACGCCGCCGACGCGGTCGCCTTCGGCAAGAAGACGCCCGAGCAGGCGGCCGCGGACTTCGACCAGGCGATGCGGATCACGTTGTGACGGTTTCCTTACGGCTGGTGCCGCCCATCGCCCGGGTCTCGGGCAAGGGCCAGCGATGGGCGGAGGCCCGTACCGGCGGTCTGCTGGCCCTGCCGGCGGCGGTCTACTTCCTGGTCTTCTGGCTCGTGCCGTTCGTCGTGGCCGTGTATCTCAGCTTCACCAGCTACGACCTGGCCGGGACGCCCGAATGGACCGGCCTTGCCAACTACCGCAGGATGCTCGGCGACCCCGGCTTCTGGAACTCGGCCCGCGTCACCGCCGCCTACACGGTCGGGTCGGTGGTCCCGTCGATCGTGCTCGGCCTGGCGATCGCGGTGCCGCTGAGCAAGCCGGGCAGGTACAACGCCTTCCTCCGCGGGCTGGTCATGATCCCGGCGGCGATGCCGCTGGTGGCCACCTCGATGGTGTGGTCGGTGATCTTCGCCGAGAAGGGCCTGGCGAACGCGCTGATCGGGCTGGTCGGGGCGGAGCCGAAGCCGTGGCTGACCGACGAGGGGCTCGCGCTCTGGGCCCTGGTGATCATGACGACGTGGAAGCATCTCGGACTGTTCGTGATCATCCTGACCGCGGGGTTGCAGGGGCTGCCGCTGAGCGTCTTCGAGGCGGCCGAGCTCGACGGCGCCGGTCCGGTGCGGATCTTCTACCGCATCACGCTTCCGCTGCTGCGCCGCACGCTGCTGTTCGTGCTGGTCATCGCGGTGGTCGGAGCGATGCAGTCGTTCGTGCCCGCCTTCCTGCTGACCAAGGGCGGGCCGGCGGGCGCCACCGAGGTGCTGCCGCTCTATCTGTGGGCGACCGGCTTCGGGTTCGAGCGCATGGGCTACGCCTCGGCGATCGCGATGGTGCTGCTGGTGGCCATGCTGGCGCTCTCGCTGGTGCAGTTCAGGGTGCTCAGGGGAGGTGAGGACGGGTGAAGGTGGTCCGTGGCACGCTGCTGACGCTGGTCGTGGCCGTCCTGCTGCTGCCGGTGTACGCGATGTTCGCGGTCTCGTCGGCGTCGGACGCGACCGATCTCGGCGGGTTCGGCTTCGACGCGTCCCAACTGGGCGCGCACGTCTCCCAGCTGTTCAACCAGGGTGACTTCCCCGTCTATCTGCGCAACAGCCTGATCCTCGCGCTCAGCATCGGCGTACTCGAAGTGATCTTCTCCTCGGCCGCCGGCTACGCGCTCGCGCAGCTCCGATTTCCGGGCAGCGGGGTGCTGTTCGCGCTCATCGTGGGGACGCTCTCGCTGTCGCCGATCGTGGTGCTCGTGCCGATGTACCTCATCGTCAAGGAGCTGGGCTGGATCAACTCCTACCAGGGCATGATCGTGCCGTTCATGATGAGCGCGTTCGGGGTGTTCCTGGTCCGTCAGTTCGCTCTGGCCATCCCGCATGAGCTGCTGCTGTCGGCGCGGGTGGACGGCGCGACCGAGTTGCGGATCTTCCTCCGCATAGGGGCGCCGCTGCTGCGGCCCGCGCTGCTCACGCTCTTCCTGCTGCAGTTCCTCGCGCAGTGGGACAACCTGCTGTGGCCGCTCATCGTGGCCAACGATCCCGGTCTCTGGCCGCTGCCGGTGGGGCTTTCGCAGATCCAGACGGAGTACGACTTCAGCATCGGCCTGGTCAGCACCGCGGCCCTGATCACGGCGGTGCCGCCGCTGGTGCTGATGTTCCTGCTGCAGCGCTACTACGTCGCGGGGCTGACCCTGGGAGGGGTACGGAAATGAGCGCGTTCGGCGAATGGACCACGGCGTACGGACTGCCTGCCTTCGCGTACACGATGGACCAGGAGAGTGACCCGCGCGCGGAGTGGAATCCGGTCCTGGATCCGCTCACCCGGCGGCACTTCGTCCATGTCGGGAACCGGCGCATCACCCTGGTCGCGGACAACTACGGGCTCAGCGACCTCTTCGACGAGCACACCGGGCTGCTGTGGCTCACGCGGGGCACGGGCGTCACCCGTGCCGGGACCCTTTCTACCGATATTTCGGGATCGGAGCGGATCTTCGGGCCGACGTTCGCGATCGTCCGGGTCGCCGATGACCGGATGACGCTGGAGCGTACGGTGCTGTGCCCCGAGGGCGAGCAGCCGTGGGTGCTGATCCGGCTGCGCGTGCGCAACCTGCTGGACGAGCCGGTACGGCTGGAGCTGACCGAGGAGTGGACGCCCGGAGCCGCCCGGGTCGAGCTCATCACCGGTGCGAAGCCGGCCGAGGATCCCGGGCTGGAGCTCGAACTCATCGGCGGGGCCAGGACCGGGTCCGGCCACCTGACTGTACCTCTGGATCTGGCGGCGGGCGAAGAGCGGCTGCTGGAGCTGAGGTACGGCCTGCTGGACGACGGGACCGCAGCCCCGTCATCCAGAAGGTACGGCCTGCTGGACGGCGGGACCGCAGCCCCGTCGTCCAGCGGCGCGGGGGAGTTCGACGGCAGCATCGCCGCGCTGCGTGACCGGCTGCCGAGGGCGGTCGCCGCGCGGGCGCCCGAGGCCGAGCGGGAGGTCCCGTGGCACGCGGCGCTGCTGACCGGCGCGGCCTGCGCCGACGGCGTGCTCGGCGGGCACACCCTCGACCAGGGCTCGTGCTACTCCTTCCGGCACGGCTTCAACGGCGCCGCGCGCGACCCGCTCCAGCACGCGCTGCCGCTGGTGTACATCGAGCCGGACCTGGCGCTGTCCGTGCTGCGCAACACGTGCGCCTGGGGCGGCCCCGACGGTGACCTGCCTTATGCGCTCGGACCGGACAAGCGGCCATGGACCGACCTGTTCCGCCCCTCGGACCAGAACCTGTGGGCCCTGTGGCTGGCAGCCGAATACCTGAGCGCGACGGGCGACGTGGCGGCTTTCGCCGAGGCCGTGCCGTACCACCCGGTCCACGGGGCCGCGCCGGTGCCGCTCGGCGAGAACCTGCGCCGGCAGTTCAGGTTCCTCACCGACGTGGTGGGCCGGGGAGAGCACGGCCACCTGCGGATACTGAACGCCGACTGGAACGACATGGCCATCACCGAGAGCGGCGTGGCCCGCGAGGTGATGATCTCGCACGGCGAATCGGTCCTGAACTCGGCCATGGCCGCCTGGGTCCTGCCGCGCTACGCGATCCTGGCCGAGCGGCTCGGCGACCACGCGACCGCGGCCGAGGCCCGCAAGCTCGGCGAGGAGCTGCGCGACCTGGTGGCGGGCGAGTGGAACGGGCGGTGGTACCGCCGCGCGTACGGCCCCGGAGCGGTCGTCGGGGAGTCCGACCTGTGGCTGGAAGTGCAGCCTTGGGCCATTCTGAGCGGTGCCGCGTCACCTGAGCGGGCTGTGGAGCTGTTGCACACTATCGAGCGGACCTCCGCCGCGGACTCGCCGCTGGGCGCTCGGCTGCGCTGGCCCGACCGGGGCGGGTACGGTCCCGGCGGGGTCGGCACGATCTGGTACGCGATCAACATGACGCTGATCTGGGCCGCCGCCGAGCACGTTCCCGAGCTGGGCTGGAAGTGGTGGCGCCGGATGTCCCTGGCCGCCCATACGGCTGCCTATCCGGACGTATGGGAGGGCACGCTGTCCGGCCCCGACGCCTATCTGGCGCCCGAGACCGAGCGGCCGGGCCGCACATGGGACCTGGCCGAGGTCGGCGTCGCCATGCAGGCGTACCCCGTCGCCAACCTGCACAGCCACTCCCAGCCGTTGCTGGCCTACCTGCGGCTGCTCGGCGTCGAGCCGTTCCGCCCGGCCAAGGCGCACGATGACGCCGGCTTCGAGTCGCGCGTCCTGAGGATCGGGCCGTGACCCGGCTCGGGGTCGACGTCGGCGGAACGTACATCAAATGGGTGCTGCTCGACGCGGACGAGGTGGTCAGCATGGGCACCGTCCCCACACCGCCGAACCCCGACGAGACGATGGCGTTCGTGGCCTCGCTGGCCGCCCAGCGCGTGGAGAGCATCGGGATCGGGCTGCCCGGCCATGTGGACAGGGAGACCGGGACCGCGCTGTTCGTACCGAACCCGCCCGGGGACTGGGACGGCTATCCGGTCGGCCCGCGACTGGGCGCCCTGACCGGGACACCGGTGACCGTGGTCAACGACGCCCGCGCGTTCGGGCTCGCGGAGCTGCTCCTCGGGGCGGCTCGCGGGCTGCCCGACGTGCTGTTCGCGGTGCTCGGAACCGGGGTGGGCGGGGCGGTGGCGCTGCGCGGCGGGATACTCGTCGGCCCTCGCGACAATCTCGGCGAGATCGGGCACGTCACGGTCGCCCCCTGGGGGCCGGTGTGCTGCTGCGGCAACCGGGGTTGCGTGGAGACGTTCGCCGGCGCGTCCGGCATCGTGCGGGCCTTCGGTTCCGGCCCGCCCGAAGTCGTCGCCGAGGCCGCCAGGGCGGGTGACGGGCGGGCGCAGGGCGTGCTCTCCAGAGCCGGTTGGGCGCTCGGCATCGCCTTGGGCGACGCGGCGGCGTTCTTCGGCGTCGGCACGGTGGTCGTGGGCGGCGGGGTCGCTGGCGCGCTCGATCTCATGCGATCCGCCCTGAACACAGAACTTGAGCGGCGACGTCCGCTTATTGGGGACATCGCGGTGCTACCTGCCGTACTCGGCCCGATGGCAGGGGCGATCGGCGCCGCGCTCTATGGGAGGAGATCTGGATGAAATGGATACGGCGCGCGATGGAGTTGCTCGGCGAGATCGAGCGGACACAGGAGGAGACCCTTGCCGCGGCCGCGCGGATCGCTGCGGCGGCCATCGGCGGCGGGGGCGTGGTGCACACGTTCGGCACCGGGCATTCGCGGATGGGGGTGGAGGAGATGTTCCCCCGCTATGGCTCCTATCCCGGCTTCCATCCCATCGTGGACCTGTCGACGACGTTCTACACCCAGGTGGCCGGGTCGAACGGGATGCGGCAGGCGATGTTCATCGAGCGGGTCGAAGGGCTCGCCGACGCCATCCTGGCCAACTTCGAGCTGCGGCCGACCGACGCGGCCATCGTGTTCAGCGTCAGCGGGCTGAACGCCGTGCCGATCGAGATGGCGATGGGACTGCGCAAGGCGGGACTGCCCGTGGTGGCCGTGACGTCGATGCGGGAGACCACGGCCGTCGAGCCCGGCCATCCCAGCGGGACCCGGCTCGCCGACCACGCCGACGTGGTGATCGACCTGTGCACCCCGGTCGGTGACGCGATGTGCTCCGTCGACGGGCTGGCCGAGCCGGTGGGCCCGGGCAGCACGGTGGCCGCGGTCTCCGTGGTCAACGAGATCAAGGTCCGTACGGCCGAGCTGCTCGTCGCGGGCGGCTGGATCCCGCCGGTCATCTCCAGCGCCAAGCTCGTCGGCGGCCCGCGCTCCGAGGAGCTGTTCGAGGCCGCCTATCTCGAGCACGCCCGCCGCGCCGCCGCCGTCCTCAGGAAAGCATGAGCGCCGTACTGGTGGCCGGCTCGGACGGCGGCATCGGCCGCGCCTGCCTGGAGGCGGTCGAGGCCACCGGCGGGGCCGCCTTCGGCGTGGACCTGGCCGGCGGCATCGACATCACCGCGCCGGGGCACGCGGAGAAGGCCCTGGCCCAGGCGACGGCCGTACACGGGCAGATCTCCGGCGTCGTGCACGCGGTCGGCATGTCGGGCCGCTCGCTCGGCGACGGCGGCGTGGTCGAGTGCACCGACACGGCGTGGCACGAGGTGCACCGGGTCAACCACGAGTCGGTGTTCCGGCTGCTGCGCGCGGCGATCCCGGCGATGCGGGAGGGCGGCTCGATCGTGGTGATCGGCTCGGCGCTGGGCTCGTCGCTCGACGACGACTTCCGCACCGTGGCCTACGCCTCGGCCAAGGGCGCGCTGATCCCGCTGATCAGGACCGCGGCCCGCGAGGCGGCGCCGCACGGCGTACGCGTCAACCTGATCTCGGCCGGGCTGGTGGCCACGCCGATGAGCCGCCGCGCCCGGACCTCCGAGTCCGTCAAGGCCAAGCTGCCCTCGCTGATGCCGCTCGGCGCCGGGCCGTGCCAGCCGGAGGAGGTCGCGCAGGCCGTGCTGTGGCTGCTGTCGCCGTCGTCCGGGCGGACCACGGGCGCGGTCATCCCCGTCGACGGAGGGTGGCACCTGCGATGAACGTGCTGTGGGAAGGCGACGTGGTGGTCGCGGGCGGGGGCAGCGCCGGGTGCGCGGCCGCCGTCGCGGCGGTGCGTTCCGGGGCGTCGTGCCTGCTGGTGGAGTCGGCGGGCTTCCTCGGCGGTACGGGCGCCGCGGTGCTCGACACCTTCTACGGCTTCTACGCCCCCGGCCCCGTCTCGCGGCGGGTCGTCGGCGGCGTCGGCTGGGAGGTGTGCGAGCGGCTGTTCGAGGCCGGAGCCGCCTTCGAGCGGCCCAACACCTATGGCGCGGGCACCGGGGTGACCTACGAGCCCGAGGAGCTCAAGCTGGTCTGGGACGCGCTCGTCCCGGACGCGCTGCTGCACGCCAGGGTCTGCGACTTCGTGCCCGGCACCGGCGTCGTCGTGGAGACCGTGGCGGGCCGCTTCCTGGTCAAGGCCCAGGTGGTGATCGACGCCACCGGGGACGCCGAGGTGGCCTGGCGGGCCGGCGCCACCCTCGAACGCCCAGGGATGCGGCTGCAGCCGATGACGGCCACGTTCCGGCTCGGCGGGGTCGATCTGTCCGCCACCAGCACGGCGGAGCTGCACGCGCTGATGGCCGATGCCGACCTGCCGAGGCGCGAGGGGTCCGTGCACAGGACGGTGAACGACGGGATCGTGCACACCAACCTCACGCGGGTGACCGGCCTCGATCCGACCGATCCGGTCCAGTTGGCGGAGGCCGAGCGGGTGGGGCGGCGGCAGGTCCGCGACTACGTCGGCTTCCTGCGGGCGAAGGTGCCGGGGTACGGCTCGGCCGTGCTGCTGAGCACGTCCGTACGTATCGGCGTACGGGAGTCACGACGCCTGGTCGGACGATATGTCCTGACTTCTGATGATGTGTTGGCGGGAAGGGATTTTCCCGACACGATCGCGCGGTGCGGCGCGCCCATCGAGGACCATGCCTCGGGGGACGCCACGCGCTGGGAGTACGTCCACGATTTCGGCACCTACGGCATCCCGTACCGGTGCCTGCTCCCCGTCGAGGTCGGCGGGTTGATCGTGGCCGGGCGCTCTTTGTCGGCCACGCACGACGCCCACGCCTCCGCCCGGTCCATGGGGCAGTGCATGGCGATGGGGCAGGCGGCGGGGACGGCGGCGGCGCTGGCCGTACAGGCGGGGGTGGAGCCCGCGGCGGTGGACGTCGAGCTGCTGCGTACGCGGCTGCGAGAAGGAGGAGCGCTGCTGTGACGGTCCGGACCGTGCTGGGGGATGTCGAGGAGATCGGCATCACCTACGCGCACGAGCACCTGTTCATGACCGGTGACTGGCCGGTGCGCAACGAGCCGGACTACCGGCTCGACTCCCTCGACGCCGCCGTCGTGGAGGTGACGGAGGCGCAGCGGCTCGGCCTGTCCGCGGTGGTGGAGATGACGCCGCTCGGCTTCGGCCGCAGCCCGTCGCTGATGAAGGAGCTGGCGGAGCGGACCGGGCTGCACGTGATCGCGGTGACCGGGTTCCACAAGAGCGGGTACTACAGCGACGCGCACTGGCTGCACCACTACTCGGTCGACGAGATCACCGAGCTTCTCGTGACGGAGATCGAGCTGGGCATGGACGAGTACGGGCTGGTGGGGCCGCTGGTGCGGCGGTCGTCGGCCCGCGCGGGGGCCATCAAGATCGCCACTGGGTACCACGCGTTCGGGCGCGGTGTGGCGCGGCTGATCAGCGCGGTGGCCGGCGCCGCGCGGCGGAGCGGGGTGCCGGTCGTCACGCACTGCGACAAGGGCACGATGGGGCACGAACTGCTCGACGCGCTGGCCGCCGAAGGGGTGGCGGCCGATCGGGTGGTGCTCGGGCACATCGACCACAATCCCGACGCCGGATATCTCATCTCCTTGGCGGAGAGAGGGGCTTATCTGGCCTTCGATCGGCCCGGACGGATCAAGTACGGCCCGGACAGTGACGTCGTCGCGCTCGTCGCCGAGCTCGCCGGGCACGGGCTGGGGGATCGGGTGCTGTTCGGGATGGACCTGGCGCGCAGATCGTACTGGCCGAGTCTGGGTGGTGGGCCCGGCCTGCCGTACCTCTTGGAGCGGTTCGTGCCGCGGCTGGAGGCCGCGGGTCTGGGTGAGGTGGCCAAGGCGGCGCTGACCGGCAACCCGCGCGCCGCCTTCGCACTGCGCCGTTAGGGCAGGTTCTTCTCCACCTGGTTCTGCCAGTTCGTGTTGGTGTTGAGCTCCGGGGTGCTGCCGACGAAGGCGCCCCTGGCGTAGGTGTCGCCCTGGAGCTGGTACATCAGCCAGGCCGTCACGTAACCGAGGAAGCCGCCGCCGGTGCCCTGGATCGTGTTGTGGCCGGCGCCCTTGAGCTGCGCCTTCGCCGCCGCTCCTGGGACCTGGCCGTAGTACGTCTGGAGGGCCGAGTTGGGAGAGATGAGGGTGTCGTTGGCGCCGCTGACGAACAGCACCGGACAGGTGAGCTGGTTGACGTAGAACTCGTCCCCCGAACTCACCCAGATGGAGGCGGGCAGTGCGATGGGGATGACGGTGTCGATCAGGCCACCGGACTTGGTGGCCGTGTTCACCGCGCCGCCGGCGCCCTGGGAGTGGCCGACCGCGCCGACCTTCGTCACGTCGAGCTTGTCGTAGAAGACGCTGGAGCTGTCGGTGTTCCTGGCGATCAGGTACTGGGCGGCGGCGATCATCTCGGATCCGGTGCCGGTCGTGGTGTCGGTCGAGGCGACCACGGCGAAGCCCCAGGAGGCGAGCTGGTTGAGCAGCCCGGGATACTGCGTGGGCACGGCGTTCGTGCCGTTGCCCCAGGTGATGATCGGATGCTTGACGCCCCCGGCGCCGAGGTCGGCCGGGTAATAGAGCTTGTAGCCCGGGGCGTCGACGGTCGCGACCGTCCAGGGGCCGGCGACCTTGTAATGCGCCTCGATGGTGTCCGCGGCCTGGGCCGGTCTGGCCACAACCCCCAGCATGAGCACGACGACGGCCAAGAGAAGCTTCATACGGCCTCCACAAGTTGTACGGATGACCGAAACTGTCGCTTCACAAAGGACCGCTGTCAATGGTTGGATCAGGCTCATGGAGCACGTGCCTACCGCCGCCGAGATGCTCGGCTGGATCGAGACCGTCGTGTCGCGGGGCATCCGCCGGCCGGGTTACCCGGCCGACGTATGGACCGAGCGATGGCTGGCCGAGCGGCTGACCGAATTCGGGCTGGAGGTCGCGCTGGAGCCGGTGGAGGTGCCGCGCTGGCAGCCCGGCACCGGGGTGCTGCGGCTCGACGACGGCACGGAGCTGGCCGGGTTCCCGCTCCCGCACACCGCGCCGACCGACGGCCTGCGCGCCAGGATCGTGCCGCTCGCCGACGCGCGGCCCGGCGACATCGCGGTGGACGAGCTGGCCTTCACCGAGCTGCCGCAGTCGTACGTCAGCACGCTCGCGACCTCGGCCTACGACCCGGAGGGCGTCTTCGACACGCTCGTCCAGACCATCCCGTTCGGCCCCCGGATGATGGACGTCGTCGAGCCCGCGCTGGAGGCGGGCGCGGCCGGCTTCATCGGGGCGCTGACCGGGCTGCCGTGGGAGACGCGCGACTACTACGTGCCCTATGACGCGATCGAACGGCCGATTCCCGGTCTGTGGTTGTCCGGGGCCGACGGCCGGCGGCTCCTGGACCGGCTGCCCTGCACGGGCGAGCTGGTCGCCCAGTCGGTCACCGACACCGTGACCACGTACAACGTGGTCGCCACGCTGCCCGCCGACTCGCCGCACACGGTCATCGTCGCCTCCCACCACGACGGGCCGTGGGCGTCGGCCGTCGAGGACGCCTCCGGCATCGCGCTGGTCCTGGCCGCCGCGCGTTACTGGTCCCAGGTGCCCGTCTCGGCCCGGCCGCACAACCTGATGTTCCTGTTCACCTCCGGGCACATGGCGCACGCGGCGGGCACGAGGGCGTTCATCGAACGCCACCGCCCGCTGCTGGCAGACGTGGTGCTCCAAATGCATCTCGAACACGCGGCGCTGCGCTGCGACGGCGTGGACGGTGAGCTCGTCCCCACCGCGGACCCCGAGGTCAGGTGGTGGTTCACCAGCCGGATGCCGCGGCTGGAGAAGCTGGTCGCCGAGACGCTGGAGACGGAGGGCCTGCGCCGGTCCTTCGTGCTGCCGCCCGACGCGTTCTCGCCCATGCCGCCCACCGACGGGGCGTTCTTCCACCCTGAAGGCGTCCCGCTCGTGCACTTCCTGTCGGCGCCGATGTACCTGTTCGACTCGGCCGACACCCTCGACAAGATCGACGTGGCCGGGCTGGAACCGCTGGTCCGCGCGGCCGTACGCATCGTGGCCGGAACCGCCGGGTGGTCGCCTCAGCCCTGATCGAGGGCTTCCTGGTACTTCGCGGCGTCCTCCAGGCTGAGCATGGGGTGCGAGTAGATGTCGATCAGCGTCCGGGCGAGCAGGCGGTCGCCTTCCGGACTGAACACCTCGACGTCCACGGCCCGCGAGATGTGCTGGTGGAGGACGGATACCGACAGCGCCATCGCGGTGACCACCGCTGCCCGGGCCTTGCGGGACACCGGCGGGGGATCGGGCCGGCTCCTGTCGTACTCCTCGATCCACCCCTCGCTCAGCCGTACGAGCTCGTCGAAGACGACCTCGGCCCGACCCTCGGCCAGGGCCCGCGCCACATACCGTTGATACGGCCCCAGGGCGGCCCTGGCGACGGCCACATAGTTGACGTCACTCGGCAGGGTGTCGGCCAGGACCTGGTCGTTGAGCCGGCGGACCAGCTTGGCCAGGTAGTCGTCGCAGGCCTCGCGCAGCGCCTCTTTGGAGCCGAAGTGGTGGCGTACCAGCCCGGAGGACACGCCGGCGGTCTCGGCGATGCCCCGGATCGTGGCCCGCTCGAACCCGTGCTCACCGAAGTGCCGCAGGGCCGCGTCTCTGATCCGGGCGCGGGCGGTGAGGTCTTCTCGATCCGGTTCGATCGCCACGCTGTCACCGCCGTTTGTATAGCCCGCTACTTGATCAGCAAGCTTACTATACGTATGTATAGCATTGACCGCGGACTTCGTTCAGCTTTCACGGTGTACTGCTGGAGGAGTTCGCCGCCCACCCGACGGCATGCGGTGCCGGCGACAGAGCTGTTTCGGTGGGAGTGCGCGTAGGGCGGGGCTCGCACGTGCTCGGCCAGGCGTTGTCGTACCCCCGGTGTAGCGTCCAGGCCGGAGTCAGGTTCATGCTCTGCGGTTGACGGAGGCGCGCGCATGACGAGTACGACAGGCGAGCCCGTGGTGGTGGTGTCCCGGCGCATCGGCGCCCCGGCGGGGGACATCTTCCGGATCCTGGCCGACCCCGGACGGCACCCGGACCTCGACGGCTCGGGGATGCTGCGCGGTGGCGTCTCCGACGCCGTGGTCTCGGGCGCCGGGGACGTCTTCGTGATGCGGATGCACTACGAGCGCTACGGCGACTACGAGATGAACAACCACGTCGTCGAGTACGAGCCGGACCGCCGCATCGGCTGGGAGCCGAGGCCCGGTCGCGGGCACCCGGACGCCATCGCGCCCGGGGCCGCGTGGGGCCACCGGTGGATCTTCGACCTGCTCCCGGATGGGGCCGGGGTGACGGTGGTGACCGAGATCTTCGACGGTTCGCGCATGCCGGAGGACAAACGCGCGGAAGTGGACAGCGGGCGCGCCTGGTGGCAGGCGCAGATGGCGAGCACCCTCGAACGCCTCGCCGAGCTGTGCGCCGCCCGGTGAACGCCGAACTCGACGCCCTCAAGGGCGCCCTGGACCGCCAGCGCGAGCACGTCCTCGGGATCCTCGAAGGGCTCTCGGAGGAGGATCTGCGGCGGCCGGTGCTGCCCAGCGGCTGGAGCTGCCTGGCATTGCTGCGCCACCTCACCCTGGATGTCGAACGCTTCTGGTTCCCCGGGGTGATCGCAGGCGAGCCGGATGTGGCCGGACAGCTCACGGCGGGCGCGGAGGCGCACTGGTACGTACCCGAGGGGATGAGCGCCGAGGAGGTCTTCGTCGACTACCGGGCGGCCATCGCGCGCGCGGACGCCGTGCTCGCCGCTGCCGCGCCCGAACAGGAGCCCGCCGCCTGGCCCGTGGAGATCTGGCCGACCTGGCGGCTGCCTGAGGTGCGGCACATCCTGATCCACGTGCTCACCGAAGTCGCCTGCCACAGCGGCCACTTGGACGCGGTGCGCGAACTGATCGACGGCACCACCTGGCTCGGCGGCAACCCCTACGCCAGCTAGTTCTGTGGCCGGATCAGGTTCGCCGGGTTCTTCAGGCCGCGGTGGCAAGGGGGTGCGCTCCAGCGGATGCGGGCGCGTTCGCGGCGCTGGGCGGCGAGGACGTCGGGGTGGCGGGGATAGGTCGCGGGATGCCGCTCGGGCCGGCCCTGCTCGACCCAGCAGGGTCTCAATGTCTGTCGCCACGTGATCAGTCGTTGACGCACCGGTAATGGGTGGTCAGCCGTCCCTCGTCGTCCAGGATGTGGAAGGCGAGTGCGGGCGGTTGGTCGAGATGGACGTAGTCCTCGGGGTGGGCGTGGTGCTCCCATGGGAGCCGGAGCGTGGATACCACCCCCGGAGCTACCAGCAGCGGGCGTCCCGCGAAGGTGGTCGTCGCCGCTGTGTGCGCGTGGCCGGACAGGAAGGCTGTGAGGTTGGGGTGGCGGTCCGCGAGCGCGGAGAGCCGCTCTGCTCCGAACTGACGGATGCCGTCGACGAAGGGGATGTGCAGCGGGGCCGGCGGGTGGTGGAACCCGACCAGTACGGGCACCTCGTCCGGGGCCTGGGCCAGGATGTCCGCCAGCCACGCCAGCGTCTCGTCCTCGAGGAAGCCCTCGTCCTTGCCCGGAACCGAGGAATCGCACAGTGCGATGACGACTCCGGCGGCGTGGTGCACCTGGTTGATCGGTGCCACCGATCCCGGCTGCTTCAGCAGGTACTGCCGGAATGCGGCGCGCTCGTCGTGGTTACCGGGGCAGACCACGACCGGGTGTCGGGACGTCAGGAGGTGTCGAGCCTGCTCGTACTCGGCGGGCAGAGCGTGGTCGGTGATGTCTCCGGTGACCAGGATCGCGTCCAGGTCGTACGGGAGTTCTTCGAGGTAATGCATGACGGCCCGGGTGCGCTGCGCGCTGCGCCGGCCGTCGTCGAGGTGGGTGTCGCTGAGGTGGGCGATCACGATCATCGCTGGAATCCCTTCGTCGTGGTGTGCAGGATGTGGGCGAGGACGGCCGAGTAGTCCTGGTGGGCGCGGCCGGCGCGTTCGGCGTCGGTGAGCCAGTCCCAGGCCGCTGCGGTCAGGCCGAGCCGGAGCTCGTGGTCATCGACTGCGACGGCGATGAGGTCAGCGTCCTTGCGGGCCAGGGCGAGCGCGAAGCGCGCCGGACCTCCCCGACGTGCAGCGGCGAGCCCAGTTGCTCCAGCAATGGTGCGCATCGTTCGACCAGGGCTTTCGGGCCGCCCACCAGGATCCGCAAGCGTCCTGACGCGGCCTCGGCCACGCTGCCGAGCACCGGCGCGTCGAGCAGTCCCGTACTCGTGGGCAGCGCCTTCATGAGACGGGTCACCGACGCGGGCGAGACCGTCGACATCTGCACGACCACCGATCCGGGGCCGATTCCGGCGCCGATCCCGTGCTCGCCTTCGGTCACCGCCAGCAGTGCCTGCGGGTCGGTGACCATCACGATCACCGTCTCTGCCCCGCGTACCGCGTCCGCCGGGCTCGCCCCGACAGCGGCGCCCGCCTCCTGCAACGCCGCCACCCGCTGCGGCGAGCGATTCCAGACGATGATCCGGTATCCAGCGCCCAGCAATCGGCGGGCGATCGGCGCCCCCATCGCGCCGAGTCCGATGACAGCTACCCGTTTCACGCTCATGTCCCCTCGATCAGCCTTGGCCTCGAACGTAGGGGACTACCGGACCAGGATTAAGATCCAGTTCTATGCTGAATTCTTGGTCCAGTTCCCAGCTCGACCTGCATATCGAGCTCGGTGCCACAGGCGGGCGGCGATCCGGCCTGGAGTCCGCGCTGCGGGCGGCGATCCGCCAGGGGCGGCTGGCCGCGGGGACGCTGCTGCCGTCCACCCGTGGGCTGGCTCAGGAACTCGGACTCTCGCGCGGCACGGTCAGCGCCGCCTACGACCAGCTTGTCGAGGAGGGCTACCTGACCACACGGCCGGGATCGGGCACCACCGTGGTCGAGGTACCGCCATGCGACCCCGTCCCCGCACGCCCCGCACCGGCACCGACGATTCCCCGCCACGACCTTCGCCCCGGGCTCCCCGACGTCAGTGCCTTCCCCACCCGAGCCTGGCTCGCCTCCACCCGCCAGGTTCTCACCCACGCCCGCCCCGAGGTCTTCGGCGCCGGAGACCCGCAGGGCCGGATCGAGCTGCGCAGCGCGCTCGCCGACTACCTGGGCCGCACCCGCGGCGTGATGACGACCCCCGACCGAATCGTGATCACCTCCGGCTACTACCAGGGTCTGGGCCTGCTCTGCGGCGTGCTGGCCGCCGGCGGCACCAGCACCGCGGCCGTTGAGGACCCGGGCCACAACGTCTTTCGCGACGTCGTCCAACGCGCCGGGTTCACCACCCTCGCCCTGCCCGTTGATTCCCACGGCGCCCGCGTGGAGGCCCTGACCCAGGAGGTGGGAGCCGTGTTCCTCACCCCCTCGCACCAGTACCCGACCGGCGTTCCGCTGCATCCAAGCCGCCGTCAGACCCTGTGCGCATGGGCGCGCTCCACGGGCGGCCTGATCGTCGAAGACGACTACGACGGCGAGTACCGCTACGACCGCCAACCCGTCGGCGCCCTCCAGAGCATCGCTCCCGACCAGGTCGTCTACTGTGGCACCGCGTCCAAGACCCTCGGCCCCGCCCTCCGCCTGGCCTGGATGGTCCTACCGCACCACTTGGTGCCACCGGTGGTGCAGGCCAAACAGAAAGCAGACCTGTACACCGAGACCCTGGGCCAACTCATCCTCGCCAACCTGATCACCACCCACGCGTACGACCGCCACACCCGTGCCGCCCGCCTGCGCTACCGCCGCCGTCGCGAACTCCTCCTTGACCGCATAGCCGCCATCCCCCGCCTTACCCCCCACGGGGTCCCCGCCGGCCTGCACACCCTCATCACCCTCCCTTCCGACGGCCCCACCGAACAGCAACTCCTGACCAGTTGCGCTCGCCACGGCCTCGCCCTACGCGGCCTCACCGAACTCCACCACGACCCTGCCGACCGCCCCCAGGGCCTGTTGATCGGCTTCGCCGCCTCGTCAGAACACGCCTACCCGGCCGCCCTCGACGCCTTGTTCACAACCTTGACCTCCGACAGAGCTGGTGCACCTGCCAGTGAAGGGGCCTACGTCAGCGCGACTTGATCCCAACCGCATGAGGACCTACTCGTCTCGCGGACGGCTCCATCCAGCAACGCGGAAGGGCGCGCGCCCGCGCGTGCGCGAGAAGATGCACCTAAGCGACTCGAAGCGACAGGACCGGCCGTGAGCGGTCAGCCCCAGAGCTGGACCGTTCGCCAAACTTCTTGAACGTCGCGCGGCCGTCCCCGGCTCGACTCCGTGACGACGGTCTGGCCGTTCGTCCGGTTGGTGCGCCGGATGACCCACTGTCCGCCTTCGCCGCACAGCTCGTACTCGACTCTGCCCATCGTGACGAACTCCAGCACGCGGGAGCGCTCGACGCGCTCGATGTACGGGGTCCACTCCAGGCCGACGTGAGCGGCGGTCATTTGGATTCGCCGGCGTCTGGAGTGACTCGCTTGAGAAGATCATTAACATTCGTGATCGCTACGAACATGACCGTTTCGCGAGCTCTCCAGATGAGAAGTTCCCAGTGTTCCGCGCTGATCTCCCGGCCGCTGTCCGTGTGCTGACCGCGCCACGTCCCGCCATCCTCCCGCCAGACCTCGAAGCCGACGATCGAGGTCTGGGTTTCATACTCGGGCTGATCCATTACGCCTCGCCTCGCTCACCTGCTCTTGTCGTGGTGTCAAGAGTATGCCTAGTGCGCCACGTGCGCTAGGTGTACTACGTGCGCCGCTATCGCCACGTGAGGCAGATGTCCCTAGCGTGATCACGTGGCACAGATCGAGACCGAACAGCCTCGTTGGCGGCAGGTGTACGCGGTGATCAGCGGACGGATCCGCTCAGGGGAAATCGAAGTCGGGGAACGCGTCCCGTCGCTCGTGGACCTGACGGCAGAGTTCGGCATCGCGAACGCCACAGCACAGAAGGTCGTCCGGCAGCTTCGCGCGGACGGCTTGATCCGGACAGAACCAGGCATCGGCTCGAAGGTCGCAGACCGCGAATACTGGGAATCGGAGACCGCTTAGTGCGGCTAGAGCGCCCTGCGAGGCTCGGATCCAAGCCGCTGCCGCGCCTGGGTGATCGCCTGTGGAAGCAGTCTCGGCTCCCCGGCGAGGAGCGGTAAGTGGTCCGCACCGAGTACTACGACGACCCTGACGCCCCCGAGCCTGGTACCGTCGAGGCATAAGCCCCGGTTTTGCCTCTGCATCGCACGCAGCCGGGGCATAGCTATGCCCCGGCCCCCGGGCGCCATTCGTTCAGCCCGCAGCCCGCCGACGTCGACGTAGCTCGCGTGCGGCCTGGGCGCGCAGTTCGTCGAGCAGCATTTCACTCCTTGGCTGCGGTGCTGCCTGTGCTGGCTGCGGCCGTGTCCGCCGCCTTGAGAAGGGACTGCGACTGGTCGAGGACGAGCGCCTTTGAAGATCCCGCGCCGTCACCTGGACAGCGCCTGACATGCCGTCCGCTGTTCGACAAATACTGCACGCCGCTAGTTCTCGTGCGACGCTAGGTGCATGTTCGGTCACAAACGCCAGGGCTTCTACTTCCGGCCGAGCCGACGGCGCTGGTTCTGGCACCGGCCCATCCATGCGTTCGCTGATGACCCGCTGGCGGAACGGGACGAGCAGGTGTGGCGGGTCGCCTGGTGGCAGGGCGGCTGGGGCGTCTGGCCGGCCGACGCTGATCCGATGGCGGCCGAGCCCATCTACACGACAGAGAACATTCCGCAGGCCGACTCGGACGCGGCCTGCTGCTGGGCGGCAGGCGTTGTGCCCGCGCACCCCCGCCTGCACATCTCGTGCTCGCACAGGGGCGACCCAGCAGCGCCGTTCATGTGAGCGGCTCGGAGTTGTCGCAGTCCACGCTGGTACTGCTGCTCTCGTCGGTGACTTTGTAGGGGCTGCCGTCGATAAATGTGCCGGAGATCGACGCTCGGGCGCGGTACCAGCCATCCCGACACGGCCGCGACAGCAACGGGTAGGAGTAAGCGAGTCCGGGCAGTTCGTTGTAATAGTCGTAGTTGACCTCGTACCAGTCGGCGAAACGACCGTCCTTGTGGTCGATGGCGATCCTGGCCATGAACGTGGTGATCACCTCCTGGTCGCACCTGACGCGGAGGCTCGCTCGGACACGGGGTTCGGCGGTGCCGACCCGGACGACGGTGAGCTGTCCCCACGAGTTGACGCAGCCGTGGCGGCCTGCGGGGTGGGTGGTGCTGCTACCGCTGCCGCAGTTAGCTGGTGTGGTGGCCAGGGTTATTGCTGTGGCGATGACGGCGGCGTGTTTGGTCCACACGGCGGGTCTCCATGGATGGTGGGTGGTCCGTCGTCTGGAACGGTAGTCGCATCAGACACGTTGTGTATTTGATAATTTACTCTCCGCATGCGGGTTTGTGTTCGAATGCGGGCGTCGCGGCGGCCTGACCGGCATCACCACCACGGGCGTCGGCCAGGAGGCGGCCGCGATGCTCGGACGTCCCCTCTCTACAGGGATTGTGGTCCGGAGCCGGACTGGCTTTGTCGGGGATCTGCTGGTCCGCCTCGATGAGGCGATCTACTCGCGCGACCTACCTGGTCGAGGGCACTCCTATCGCGACCGAGCGCAAGGTTCAGGGCGGCATCTATGCCACGCTGACCAAGGCTGGCCATTTCCCCTGCGACTGCCGGTCCTGCGACCCGGCCAAGACGAGCCTCGAGAGCTGATCAGCCGACGACCACGTCCAGGAAGATCGGCCTCTTGGTGGACAGCAGTTGGGTCCCGGTCCCGTCGGTCATCTTCCAGTAGATCTTGCATCTGCCGGGGGAGTCCGACGCACGGACGCGTACCGCGATGTCGACGGGCTCGCCCGGTTGGACCGCGCGGATCTCGACCCGTTTGGGGGCGCGGCACGGGGTGTCGTTCAACCGGGTGAGATAGCGTCCCCGCCACGGGACGGTGCCGGTGTTCCTGATCCGCCAGATCTTCGTGAACTCCGTCCCCGTCTTCACCACCGTGCCGTCCGGATGGGTGACGTCCTGCTCGAAGGCGGAATCGTCGTAGGGGGTGGCGGCCCGAGCCGGGGTGGCCTGCGCGGTGGGCTTGTTCTTTCCGGAGAGCGGGGCGAGCCAGGTGAAGAGGGCGGCACCGGCGGCGATCGCGACCGCCGCGATCATGGCTGCCCTCCTGGCAAGAGGACGCCGGGCTCGGCGTTCGGGGTGCTCCGCCATACGGACGCCTGTCTCGATGTGCCCGGTACGGGTCTCGTCGAGAAGAGGGTCCGCATGGCCCTCGGCGGTCTCGCTAAGTACGGCGGCGCTCGCGGCCCGCTCCCAGTGGGCTCGCCACTCGCGCCTGGCCTCCTCGGTGTCCTGTCCCAGCCGGTCGACGGCGAGGACCCGGACGAACTCCCACGTCGTCTCCCAGGTCGGCAGCACCAGCCCCCGGGCGGCGGCCGCCAGCGAGGACTTCGAGGCCGCCGCGCCCATACGGGTCGACATCTCCGCGAAGGACGGGTCGCCCGCCTCCGCCTTGAGCTCCCACAGCCGGTACGCCAGAGCCGCCACCGGGCCCGCGGCCGGTTCCGGCCGGACCGGCTTTCGCCCAGGCCGCGCTACCCTGCCCGTCCACTGCGGGCCAGGCTCGTCCCCCTCCGAGCCTGATGTCCCCGGCATTTCCGGCATCTTCACCTGCCCTGTCCGGCACCGTCATCCGGCCGTGCCGACGACCCGGCATGGCCTGTGCCACTTGAGAGCAAATGAGATTACCTGGATTGTCCGAATACGTCCTGAATTCTGCGGTTTACTCGGGTGCCTTGGTCATTCACCTGCGCATGCTCGGAAGCCGTACTCCGCCGCGAAGGACCGCAGCGCCTTCTCGTTCTTGTCCGGTTCCAAGGACTGCTCCACCACCTTCTTCGCCTCGCCCTCCCTGCCCGCGCGCATCGCCGACTCCGCGCGTCCGCTGAGTTCGCGCAGGCTCGCGGTCAGCGCCCTGGCGGGCACGACGAACCTCTCCCGCACCCGCGGGACGTCACCGCCGGGCGGTGCGATCGCTTCTATCGCGGCGATGGTGCTGGTCATCGACTCCGATGCGCGGCGCAGTTCGTCCACCTCCTCGCGCAGGTTCGCGGGTGGCTCCTCGCGGAGATCCGACTGCCGGGAGGCTGCTTCACACACCGCGTCCACGGCGGCGATGTACTGCTTTTTTACGTCCGCGTACGGTTGCTCCTCCGCCATCGAGACCGTCGCCCACAGCACCAGAGCCAGGGCCGGCACCACCCCGCCGACGATCACGAGCCACGCAGGGACATGCCTTCTCTCACGCGATCCCATTCGCCGCTCACTCCTTCGGAAGAAGACTTCTGAAGAAAACGCCCTTGGCGCTCGCGAGCGCCAAGGGGCGAAGTCCGGCCGAGCTATGTCCCAGTCTCAGCCCGGGATCAACACTCGATCCGGCGCTCCTGCGTCCGCTTGTACAGGGTGGCCACTTCGCTGCCACGCAGGAGGGAGTAGAGATGCACCTTCGTCTGGTTGCGGTAGAGCTGGCTACCGCCGGAGCACTTCCACGAAGGGGTCGTCGTCACGGTGAACGCCTCCCTTCCCTTTTTCACCTCCGAGGTGGCCTTCGTCCGCCAGATACCGAGCCCGCGATACTGCTGGAGGCTCGTCTTGACCACCGCCCGGCGACCCCACTCGCCCTTCTCGCAGTGGACCTGCCTGCTGGTGGTGATGCGGTCGCCGCTCTTGTACGGGGTTATTATCCGCTGCCAGCCCTTGCAGCGGTCGTGATAACTGATTCCCAGGAAGGACTTCGCCGACCAGCCCGGCGCCAGGACAGCCGAGCTGTCCGCGACGGCGGTGACGCCCAACCCTGCCGACGCCGACGCCGACGCGGACGACCCCGCCATAAGCGCGGTCGCCGTCAGCCCGACGACGAGAGCCGCTCCGGTAATCCCTTTTCGTCCGATCATCGGATCTCCTTTCAAAGAAATCCTCTGTACTTTCCGACTCGGGAGTCCCCGATCAGCCGCGTACGGCGATTCAGTGGAATATCCGTAAGCCTGCCGATGGCGCCGATGCCGAACACCGGCGCTGGGAACGGCGCTACTCTGACCGTCAATGCCCGACAATGGCAAGCGATCTGCCACGTCCAATCATCCAAGCATTGTCCAGAGATATTAGGACAATCAAATTAGCAGGTCAGGAACCTGGGACGGGGACTCAACGCGGCAACGGAATCTTTCCCGGCCTCGCACGATCAGTGCCCACGCCGAGCCCCCTTGAGTGTCGCAGCAATTGTGGCATTCCCACGATTCGGAGTCGACGGGAAAATCGGGCGGGTATGGCCATGGCCTGGTGTTTCGCTAATTGGTCGAGCCGCCGCCGGCCCCCGCAAGCGTCGGCGGCGGGTGATCACTGAGCAGGCGGGCCCCTCCGCCGGCTCGCGCGCGGATCGGTGAGCGACTCAGTCCCGACGCGTGGGCAGTTCTGGGCGTTCGTCGGTCCAGCCGATCGCCTGGTACGAAGTGGAGAGACGCAGCTCCGCCTGCCGCCCGTTCGCGAGCTTGGTGGTGTTCGTCCTCACCTCGGCAAGAAGCAGGCCGGTGCTGGGATCGACCACGAGCTGAACCTTGGAGAACAGGCCCGGCTCTATCTCCTCCTGATAGGTGAGCATTTGCCCGCGCCTGCCCAGCGGATCTGTCATCTCCCCCTCGGCCCGTATACCGGGCAGAGACGCAAGGATCCGGTACGAGGATGCTCGAGTCTCGGGCGAGGCGGGCAGGGTACTGATGATGTCTACACAGTTTCGGAGAAGGATGTACGCCCTCGCCTCCTCCATGTCCATCCCGGATCCGGCCAGCTCCAGTCGGCCGATGCGCTCTTCCAGGTAGCTCCGGAGCGTCTCGGGCTCGCCCGGGATCGCGCGTATCTCCTTCCAGGTCAACGATTTCCCTGCCAGGTCACCGACCGTCTTCCAGTAAAGCCGTTCGGCGGTTCGTTCACCTGCCGCCGCCTCCAGCGGCTTGGATGGGACGGAGAACAGGTTCTCCGTCTTCATGTTCTTGGGGTATCGCCAGCTGGTGGGTGCCCCAGCGGCCCGCCAGGCCGCCTCGTCTCGCGGTGTCGCGGGCTTGACGCCGAGATCCTGCCAGATGCGCCAGCTCCGCAGATCCGACCGCTTCGCCAGCCATACCTCTGCGGAGCGTTCTCCCTCGAGCACATAGCTGCGCATGGGGTCGGTCAGCATCCACCGGGTGACGTGCGCGGTGCGCCAGTAGCCGCCGCTCGCAGGGGCCTTCTCCATGGCGACGGCAGCAGCGAGCAGGATCTGCCGGGCGGTCGGTTCGGCCGTCGCGGACACCGACGCGTTGGGCTGAGGTGCGACGGAGATCGTGCTGTCGGACCACATCGCGGGGGCGATGACCGCTACCGAGGCGGCTGTGGCAAGGCTCAGTCCGGCGGCGAAGCTCACCGCGAGCCGCCGTCGTACCTTCAGGCGGGGCCGCGCCGCGGCCACCGGTTCCCGTTCCTCGGACATGATCGCGTGCATGAGCGTCCGCGCCTCTGGTGCGGACGCCTCTCCGGCGAGGTCCTTGTCGTGCACGCGGGCGAGATCGGTGAGGTTCACAGTGAGCTCCCTTCCAGAGCGACGGCACGAGGATGGTCGATCCCGGCTTTCGCCAGCTCCCGGGCGAAACGCTTGCGGGCGCGATACAGCCTGATCCGCACGGCGTTGCGGGAGACGCCGAGCATGCGGGCGATCTGCCCATGGTCGAGCCTCTCCCAGGCGACCAGGGAGAGCAGTTCCCTGTCGTCGTCGGTCAGGTCGCGGAAGACCCGTCCCATCTGCGAGATCTCGTCCTCCGGCGGGCGGGCCAGCGCGGGGGAGGCGGCGAGCCGATCACGCAGGGCCGCCGTACGCTGCTCGTGGCGCCGCTCGCCGCGCCGGTGGTTGGCGAGCACCCGGCGCGCCACGCCGTACAGCCACAACCTTGCCTCGTCGCCCTCGGGCAACTCCTCGATGCGACGCCACGCCGTGGTGAACGCCTCGGCCACCACGTCGGCGGCGTCCTCCGGCTGCGGGCAGCGACGCAGGACATAGCCGAGTATGGGCTCGTAGGCGGATTCGTAGATCTCCACGAACCGGGTATCGGGATCGACTCCCATCCGGTCTCCTTAACTGGATCATCGGTCATCTATGTCCATGTCCGGAATCCTGGAGGCATTTCTGGAAGGTGGAATCCCGTTCGTCTTGCTCAGTTGAGATAGAAGAGGTGCTCGACTGGGCGATCGGGGCAGGAACGGCACTCGAAGAGGTACACACTGCCTCCGCCCGACACCATCAGGCCGGGCGGGTTCTCCGCGGCCGCGGCTCGTTCGGACTCCGAAAGGTAGATCTCCGGCCCGCTGTCGTCGTCGGGCCGGTCCTCCACCGGGAGCCAGGTCTGCCAGGACTTCCCATCGAACTCCTCATAGGCCACGGTCAGAAGATGGTGGATGGGCTGTCCGCACCTCTCGCAGCTGAACGAGGTCGTCGAGCCGTTCCAGCCGCGCGGATGACCACCGACCTTGGTTCCGGGGGCGGTGCTCAGGTGGTAGAAGTAATCCCACCCGGTGGTCTCCTCGGACCGGTGCAGCCGGTCGTCGATCTCGTTGTGCAGTTCCTGCGGTATGTCGTCCCAGTCGGGGTACTCCGTCACCTGCTCTGGGTGCACCACGCAGGGGATGGGAACGTGACCCTCGGGAGCGTCGGAGGGTTCCGGGGGCGTGCCGAGCACATGGCGGACATCTGCCGCGTTCCTCCAGCGCACCTGCGGCAGGGGGCAGCGCTCGTAGGGCTCATCCCCGTGGTTGAACGGGCACCATAACACTTGGAGCAGATCGCTTCCCGGCGGGAACGGCACACCAGGCGCGTCCGCCGCGTAGAGCTGCACGACCGGCACCATGGGCACCACGGCCTCGTGGCGGGTGGCGTCCTCCAGACCATCGTCGTTGTAGTGTTCCTCGGCGCACCACGGCCACGGCTCATCGGCCGGCCACTTCAGCGGCCCCCCGACGGAGCTGTCCTCGTACGACGGGACTCCCGCACGCGGATGCAGCCGGAGCGCGTTTCTGCTGAGCGGCTTCAGCTCGGGAAAGAGTTCCTCCACGGCTACCGGCCGAGGCGGAGTATGACGGGCCATTGCTCACTTCTCCGATGACGTTCCGTTCCGGACGCGAGGACCTTACCGGCCGGCTCCGACACAGTCCGGTGCACTGATGGCGCCGCCCCCGGTTGTACTTGTGCACTAGCGACTACTCATGTTTTAGTACTCATATGCGAGCAACTCGCCTTTTCATTCTCGGCGCCCTGGCCGACGGCGGCCCCATGCACGGGCACAAGATCCGAACCGCTGCGCAACTCGACCGGGTCGAGCTGTGGGCGGACATCAAGCCCGGATCGCTGTACGGCGCACTACGCCGGATGGCGGACGAGGGCGTCGTCGAAGTGGTCCGCACTGAGCAGGAAGGCAACCTCCCCGCCCGGACGGTGTACGGGATCACCGACAAGGGCCGGACCGAGCTGGTCTCGGTGATCAGGTCCGTCCTGGCCGACACCGGGCTCCGGCCGGATCCGATCCAGCTCGTGCTCCTGCACGTCAGCGAGATCGGCCCCGATGAGTTGCGGACGGCTGCCCAGCAGCGACGCGACTCGTACGCCACGCAACTCGACTTCTGGCGCAATCTGCGCATCGAGGCCAAGCCCTACCTCACCAGGCTGGAAGCCATCGCCTTCGACCAGACCCTGATGCGGCTCGAGATGGAGGTCACCTGGCACGAACGCCTGCTGGCGGAGCTCGCTGACATGGCCGACAACCCTGACGGCACGGGCTCGCCTGGTAGCGCGCCCCTTACCGGAAAGTAGGAACTCCATGTTGTCTCGGCGCTTGAACGTCGCCGTGATCGGCGGCGGCATCGGCGGGCTCTGCCTGGCGCAGGGCCTGAAGCAAGCCGGCGTGCGCGTCACCGTGTACGAACGCGACCGCACGGCCGACTCGCGACTCCAGGGCTTCCGGCTGAACATCGAGCCGACCGGGAGCATCGCCCTGCACGCCTGCCTGCCACCCGCTCTGTGGGAGCTGCTCGTGGCCACCGCGGGCGATCCAGGGCCCGGGATCGGCTTCCTCGACGAGCGGATGCGGCCACTCATCCTCATCGGGCAGAACGGCCCAGAGCATGATCCGCTCGACCCCACCACCAGCGAGCACGCGGTCAGCCGCATCACCCTGCGCAAACTGCTGCTGGCCGGCCTGGACGACGTCGTCCGCTTCGGCAAGGAGTTCACCGGCTTCTCCCGGGCGGACGACGGGACGGTCACGGCGAAGTTCACCGACGGCACCACCGCGACCGCCGACGTGCTCGTCGCGGCCGACGGCGCCAACTCCCGGGTATGGGCGCAGCTCCACCCGGCGGCCGACCGCACCGCACTTCCGGCGATGGCGGTCGCCGGCAAGGTGTTCCTCACCGAGGAGAACCGCCGGTGGCTGCCGGAGCGGCTGCTGGCCGGCCGGAACGTCTTCTGGCCGCGCAGGGACTTCCTGTTCACCGCGATCTTCCGCAGGCGCGAGGACCCTGCGGCGATCATCGCCAGACTCGGCGACCGGGTACGCGCGCTCGGGCTCGATCCGGAGCACCTGCTGGCGGACTCGCGCGACGACGACTACGTCCTGTGGGCGTTCATCATGCACCGCGACTCCCTCCCGGCGAGCTTCACGTCGAAGGCTCAGGACGACCCGGCCGCGGTGCGGGAGTTACTGGCCGAACGGACGGCCAGGTGGCATCCCGACCTGCGGCGCCTCGTCTCCGCCTCGACCCCGGACACTCTGTACCAGACCGGGTTCAGCGCCGCCGAACTGCTCGACCAGTGGGAGACCGGCAACGTCACCGGGCTCGGAGACGCGGTCCACCACATGCCCCCGGTCGGCGGGCTCGGCGGCAACACGGCGCTGCGCGACGCGCACCGGCTCTGCGCCGCGCTCACCACGGCCGACCGCGGCGAGGAACCGTTGCCGCAGGCGTTGCGCGCGTACGAGGCGGACATGCTGCGCTACGGGTTCGAGACGGTCCGCGAGGTCGTTCGCAACACCGAAGGCGCGATCACCAGAAGCGCGCTGAAGCGATCAGCGGCGCGATGGTTCTTCCGGACCTGCGGGGCCGTCCCGCCCCTCGGACGCGCGGTGTTCGGGGAGCGCTGAGTCCGCCGCGGTCCTTGGCCTCAGGTTCGGTGGGCCTGTCGAGCGGGAGCGCGGCTCTGCTGAGCGCGTGCGCTTCATCGGGGAGCTATCGGCTCAGGCCGGCGACAAGGTTGATGGCGAGCGCGACGATGACCGTGCCGAACAGGTACGACAGCAGGGCTTGGCGGAGCACGTTCGCTCGGAACGTGGCGCTGCGCAAGTCGGTGTCGGAGACCTGGAACGTCATGCCGACGGTGAAAGCCAGGTAGGCGAAGTCGGAGAACTGCGGCTGCGCATCGGGTTCGCCGTAGTGGAAGTCCACGCCGCCGCGAGCCGCGTAGTACAACCGGGCGTACCGCAAGGTATAGACGGTGTGCACCACCGCCCACGAGGTGGTCACGCTGGCGACACCGAGCCCCGCGTGCATCACGACCACGGACGGCTCGGTGGTGTCACCCTGGACGATCATGTAGCCGACGGCCATCAGGCTGGCCACCGCGGCGACGAGCAGCAGCAGATCCGCACCCGCGCGAGTCGGGTCTTCCCGTACCGCGTCGGCGGCGGTCGCGGCACCGTCGAGCCGGGCGATCCGCCACCAGGTGACGAGCAGGAACACCAACGCCGCCACGTCCCAGCCGATCAACGGCACATATGGCAGCGGCACTGCCACCGCGGCCACAGCCAAGGCCAGCAACCCGCTGGCGGCAGCGATCAGCGCGGTCCGGCGCGGCGAGATTCCGGCCGGCCCTGACGCCATCTTCGGCCGCATCGCAGGTCACCCTCTCTCCGACCAACTCTTCCCAGAGTAGGGTCTTCCGGCAATCCGGCCTGTGACGGGGTCGCCCCGGCAGCCTCATCGCCATACGGCGCCGGGGAGGCGGTTCGGAGATCCTCACCGCCCTGCCCGACCGCCACGATTACCGAGGCAGCCGGTCTGCGTCAGCGGGATAGCTCTCAGCCGATGGCGTAGGCGCGGGTGATGGTCTGCGTGAGGCCGGCGCCGGACGCGTCGGTGGCCGTCACTCGCAGCGAGACGAATCCCGGAGTGCGCCGGCGTGACGACGATCGTGCCCGCCAAAAGGATGGTGACGAGTCCGTTGCCTAAAATCATGAAGTACCTCTTCGGTAATCAAGGGGGATCGCGGCGACCGCTTCAGGGCGTGCTTCGCCCCCGCGGGAGCACACCCTGAAGCTCGTGTTCCGTTGGCTGGAGTCAGCCCGTCGCGCAGCCCGTCTTCTTGTTCCGCGACGCCACCATCTCGGGGGGCATCGGTTCGTCGGCGACGGTGAGGGTGGCCATGCCGTACCTGCTCAGGTGGCCGCCGGTCACGTACACGGAGTTGGGCACCGACGTTCTGACCTGCTGCTCATTGCCTTGCGTCACGTACTCGCCGACGGCCAGCCCGCGCCCTTTCAGCAGCGCCCGCACCTCGCTCACGGGCCTGTTGTAGAAGGGCTTGCAGTGCAGGGGTTCACCGGGCGCGTCAAGGCTCCCGATGATCTCGTACTCCTCGCCGGGACGGGCTTCGCGGCCGAGCGTGATCTCCGCCGAGCCGGCGAAGTCCTTGGCGATGGTGACCCCGATCGGGCAGCTGCGGTGCAGGACGCACTGTTCTGGCCGGTCGATGGTCTTGATCTTGTCCTGGTAGCTGGACGGGCCTGGGTCGATCTCGCCGACGAAGCTCGGCGTGGCGGGTACGACACTCAGCGAGATGTCGAGACCGGCCCCCCGCAGCTGGCTCTCGTACACCTTCGGGTCGGCGGTCAGGTCTTTGACCTCGATGACGTAGTGGTCGCCCTCCTCCTTGATGTCGAGCGCGGAGGCGGTCGCGGGAGTCAGGATCGCCCAGACCGCCGCCGAGATGACCGCCGCGGTGATGGGGAGCGCGAAGAGCGGGCGGCGCCATCTCCTGCGAGTGACGGCCGCAGGCGCGGGCTCCGCGTCCATGATCGCGTTCATCATCTCTCGCGCGACCGGGGTCAGGCCGGGGCCGGGGGCGGAGGCGAGGCTTCTGATGGCTTCGTCGATGTTGGTGTTCACGCGCTCTCCTCCGCGAGCTTCACGGCTCGCGAGCCGTACCTGTTGAGATCGACATCGGTGGCGGCCAGTTCGGCCGCGAAACGCTTGCGGGCGCGGTGCAGGCGTTGCCGTACGGCCATGCGCGTGCAGCCCAGCACCTTGGCGATCTCGGCGTTGCCGAGCCCCTCCCAGCCGACCAGGGACAGCAGTTCCCTGTCGTCCTCGGACAGGCGCATGAAGGCCTCGCGCGTCGCCCCGGGAGCCTGGCCCACCTCCGAGCCGAGCCAGTCGGTGAGCTCTTCGCTCAGGCGCGTCGTCAAGGCCGTCCTGCGCGACTCGCCGCGGCGGTGGTTGGCCAGGGTGCGCCTGGCCACGCCGTACAGCCAGAGTCTGGCCCTGTCACCGGGCGGCACGTGGTCGAGCCGCCGCCACGCCGTCGTGAACGTCTCGGCGATCACGTCGGCGGTGTCGTCGGGGTGGTCGGTACGTCGCCGGACGTAGGTGGAGACGGCCGCGTAGTGCTCCGTATAGAGCGCCTCGAAACGCCGCCGGGGCTCCGCTGCTCCCACGTCGTCGTCCTTCCGATAAGGCAATGTCACGTGAGAGTAGGCGTCCGGATATTTCCTCCTGTGACACGACATCTCGTTCGCGATGCGCCGAGGCCGCAACGCCGCACGTGCCCCGCAAGCCGCCGCCCGCTACACCCCCGCCTGCGAACTCACCCGAGAGCGAGGAGAACCCGGCACCCCGACGACTCTGGAACTCGCCGCAACCGTTTCACGCTGGGGAGTGTGAGCAGGTACCTGCCCTGCTGGGCTAGCGCAGCCACCGTAGAGCCGCGTCGGCGCAGTCCTCGGGGCTGGTGTTGAAGGCGATGGCCGCGTCGGGCGCGTGCTGCCGGACCAGGTTGACCGCCTTCTCGAAGAATTCGAGTAACGGCTCGTGCTTGCGGATGCCGCCCCCGATCACCACGCAGGCGTAGTCTCCGCGGGTCAGCGCCTCCACGAGTGCTCCTTCGGGGTTCTTGTCGGGTGCCAGCAGGCACCAGTCGGCCTCGATGCCATGATCGTCGAAACGGGCCTGACCGCGTGCTATCGCCGCCTGGACCGGCTCCGGGTCCCAGCCCTGGATCTCGGCGGGATCGAGACCGACCACCAGTACTCGTGCCACTGTCACGCGTCCTCCCTCTCGCAGAACGTCTCCACGCCGGCGCGATGGTCGAAGGTGGAACCTGGGTCTTCCCGCGTGCGCCACGTATCCCGATCTTGCCACGCGCGCTTCTCGACGTGCTCTCGTCAGAGTGACAGGACATTGCGCTAGCAGGAGGGGCTGAGGACTGGGGCCGGCCGGGCATCCGGTGCTTACTGGATGCCCGGAATGGAGCTGTTACGTGTTGGTCGGGGTGACGTGCCACAGTCGGTCGGTGGAGTTCTGATCCACATCGAGATAGATGTGGTCCCAGGTGCCGGAAGCCTCGTAAGTCTGGAGCGTTATCGCAAGGGCGGTGTTGGTGCGTGGACGCAGGCTGCCCCACTCGGTGTTGACGTTGGTTTCGGCCACCTCGTCCCGGCGCGACCAGTCTTGCAAGGGCGAGTCGTCGCAGGTCTTGACGACCAGGGCGTCTCCCGCGACTGGGGCGCCCGTGGCGGGCTGGAGGCACTTACCGGCCAGTTCGTTTTTGAAGACGAAGAAACCGTCGGCCTTCTCGATGATCGTCCAACGGGCTGTCCTGTACTGCTGAAGGCCTGGGGACCGCACCGTATGGGCCCTCGTCCCCTCGGCTACGGCGTCGTTCGTGAGGACAAGGTGGCTGCCGTCCATCCGGTTGTTGATACGCGAGTTGAAGGTCGTGGTATCGGCATGTGCGGCGGGTGGGAACGCCACAAGGGCGACGGTGATGGCGGTCGAGGTCAGCACTGCGCAGCGCCTGGTGCTGGGCATGGGCAAGGTCCCTTTCCGTAGGGGATTCGGGTTGCGGATGTCACTGTGCGTAGTCAATCCGGCCGTCTGTTCGGACAGGCGTCACTAGGTGCAAAGCAGGGAGAAAGGCCAGCTCAAAGCGTCTTGACGGCGCGGGCGGCGGCCAGGTCTCGCGCGTGAATCGGTGAACACGCCGGACACGGTGATCTTACTTTGCGTGCGTTGATCGCTACGGTGTGCGTGCGTCTCTTCGACGCACCTAACCCCATCCGCTCAACTCGCTGGAAAAAGGGCATGCACCGCATCCGTATATTTCTGACATCGGCATTGGGGCTCGCCGCCGTCTGCGCCCTCACCCCTGCGGACTCAGCCGCGGCGGCGACGGCCGCCGCTTCCCCTATCGCCGCTGTCATCCAGTCCGATCCTCCGCCGGAGGAGCCCTGCCCGGGCGGTGAGCCGAAGCCGTGCGGCGCGTCGAACCAGGAACGGGACAGTGTCGACTCCGGCCGCCAGGACGCCAAGAAGGACTCGGCCCAGGCCAAGAAGGACATCGCCGAGGCCAAGGAGAAGACCGAGAAGTGCTCTCCCGGCTCCGCGCAGGGCAAGCAGTGCATGGGGGACCTCCTCGGTGCCGGCGCCGAACAGCTTGAGGGCATAGGCGCCAAGGAGCGTGCGGGTATGGACACGGCCCAGGAGGCGTTGGACGGTCTCCGCCCCGTGCCGACGGACAACGCCGGACCCGCCGTGGGCGCGACGTGCGAGGCGTTCGCCGCAGATCTGCCTGCCATGTTCACGGCCTCTGGCGACCTCGCCGAGCTGACCGGTGTCTGCGAGCTGATGAACCGATGATCGTCATGAACTCCCGAGCCTGGCGGATGGCGCTGCTTCCCGCCGCCGCCCTGGTCGCGCTCGTGCCGGTGGCCGCGTTCGCCGACCCGGAGCCGCACGTGCCCACCGCGCGGGCCTTCGCCGGCGACGAGCCGCTGCCGTCGACGAGGGGAGCGACCAAGTACTGCGCCACGCACCCCGGCGGCTGCCGGTTCGAGATCGACAAAGCCGCGTCCGGCGACTACTACAGCACGGTCAAGTCTTTGGGCAACGCGGCCATCAACTGCACCGACGACCCGATCACGGTGAACCGCCAGATCACCCTGAAGACCGGCAGCAGCGACAATCTCGGCGGCGAGATCACCGGCAACATCACGGTGGAGGGGCAGATCAACGCCTCCGGCGAGGTCTCCGCCGGAGTGAACGCCGAAGGCAACGGCAGCTTCGACACCCCCAACAAGCAGCAGGGCCCCAGCGCCACGGTCGGGGCCAAGGCCGGTGCCAGCGGCAGCGGCAAGCTGGCGGGCTCACTCGGTCTCAAGGGCGCTTTCCAAGGCGCCTTCAAGCTCCAGTACCAGCGCACTTGGACCACCGAGCACACCGAGTCCACCAGCTACAGCACCACCGTTCGCTCCGGCGACGCCCTGGCGTTCGCGGCCAGTTCCGCCATGCAGCGGATCGCCGGCACGATCACCACCCGCGGCGGTCTCCTGGTCCGCGACGTCGTCGTCACCGGCCCCTCAACCGTCAACACCAGCACCTTCTTCGCCCAGACCTTCACCGTGCCCGGAAACACCTGTGACCAGGTGCGTCCCCGCGGCAAGACCGCCGTGGACGACACCATCAACGCTCTCGCCCGCCGCGCCGATCTTTTGACGGTCGTTCCCGCGCTACCGCCAGGCTCCCACCTCAGGGAGCGCACCATGCTGCCCGTCGAGCGTTCCTGACCGTCCCGCCAGAGCACACCATTCCGTGGAGATCACTGTGAGAACCCCGCACACCCGGGTCTGGACCGGCGCGGTCCGCACCGTCGGCATCACCGGCACCCTATGCCTGGGCCTGTCCACAGCAGCCCAGCCCTCGCACGCCGACACATCCGCCAGCCGGCCGGTCGCGGTCATCAACGGCGACTTCGCCCTCCCCGCCTTCCCGCCAGGCAGCGTGAACTGGGCCGCGGTCCAAGGCTGGTCCGTGGGCTCGACCGCCGGATCCGGCACATCATCCGGCGTCGGCCGCTACGCGGGCGCCCAGTCCGGGCATCCTGACGCCAAGACCGCCCTCATGCTGCGTTTCCCGCTAGCCACCTACGGTTTCAAGCAGCGACTGCGTGGCGTACGCGCCGGCGCCCAGGTCACCGTCACCTTCGACGACAGTCCCGGCATCGCCGCCGCGTGCACCCCGGCAGCCGTCGCCGACGGCCAGCCCTACACCGTCGAAGGCGCCGGCGGCCCGGTCAGCGATCGGACCACCGCCCCCGATCCGGACAAGAAGCTCAACACCCTCGGCAAGGGCGTCTGGCGCACCGGGCAGACCTACACCTTCACCGCGAGCGAGCACGAACCGCTGCTCACCTTCACCTCCCAGGTGCCCGCCAACGCCAACGCCAACGGAAACTGCGGCCCCATGATCGCCGACCTACGGGCCGTCCAGACCCCGCCACCGGTGGACAAGACCATCCCCAAAACCGCCCTGCCGCCCTCCCAAGCCTTCTACGGCAACGACAGCAGGCCGGTGACCGAGGCGGTGAGCCACTGCAACAGTGCGCCGGGCAGGTGCACCTTCACCCCGGACAAGCCCTACTCCTACGCCTACTACGAGCCCGCGCAGGTCAACAGCGGCACGTACATCAACTGCACCCGCAACGCCCTCACCCGCACCCGCCCGATCACCGTCGGCGCAACCTCCTACGGCGACCTCCCCGCCGCCGCCGGACTGCCCGGCAGCGGGACCTCGACCAGCAACATGGCCCAGCAGTTCACCGCCGGATCCGCGACCAACCCCCCATGGACCACCACCGCCACCGAGAACGTCACCGAGGTCCTCCAACCCTCAGAAGCCTCATGGATCGAGACCCAGGCCGGGCGCCGGCGCACCGAGGGCTGGTTCACCTCCAACCCCACACCCGCCGACCCGAACACCGAATGGCGCCTGTACACCGTCCTGGACCACCCCGCCACCGAACTCTCCGACCGCGTCTACCAACGCACCGGCCCGATGACCCCTTCGGAGAAGCAGCGCTGCACGTCCGACCGCCCCACCGCCTCCACCCCAGTCGGTGCCGGAGCCCCCGCAGGCACCAACCGCTCCCTCCGCTAGCCGGCTCACTGTGGCCAAGCCGAGTCGGGCCATGAATCTGGAGGTCCACGACTTTCTGCTCGAGCACGACAAACGGGGCCGATCGGGCGGCGCGACGCGCGGTCCGATCGGCCCCGCCAACCATCTCCGCCTACTAAGGTGGGGCGTCCGTGGTGTGACGACAGCATGGCGGCGCAGTGAGCGGTAGCCGAACGCATCATCTGTGACCATGAAGTCGTCGGTACCAGCGCGCCTGAGGCAGCAAAGGAAGACCAGTGAGCACTGGCACCCCTCGCCCCACGGTCGGCGCCGTGGTCCTGACCATGAACGACCGGCCCGAAGAGTTCTCCGTCGCGATGAACTCCCTGCTCTCCCAGCAAGGCATCGACCTGGACGTGGTGGTGGTCGGCAACGGCTGCGCACCCGACCAGGTGCCGGGCGGCGTGCGGACCGTCGAGTTGCCGACGAACGTGGGCATTCCCGAAGGACGCAACGTGGGCGCCGCCAACGTGAAAGGCGACCTGATCTTCTTCTTCGACAACGACGCCGTACTCCCCGCCCCTGACGCGCTGTTCCGCCTCGCGGCGGAGTTCACCCGCGACCCACGCCGCGCCTTCGTCCAGCCGCGCATCGCCGACCCGGTCACCGGCCGTACCCTGCGGCGCTGGGTGCCCCGCCTGCGCGTCTCTCACCCCGACCGGAGCGGCACCGTGACCGTCATGGCCGAGGGCGTCGTCATGGTCCGCCGCGACCTGTTCGAGGCCGTCGGCGGGTGGCCCGGCCACTTCTTCCTCTTTCACGAGGGAGTCGACCTGGCCTGGCGGCTGTGGGACCGCGGTTGCATCGGCCACTACGCGCCCGATGTCATCGTTCATCACCCAGCCACCGACCCGGCCCGCCATGCGGCCTTCTACCGTCTCAACGCCCGCAACCGGGTCTGGCTGGCACTCCGCAACCTGCCCGCCCCGCTGATCCCCCTCAACCTCGCCATCTGGGCCCTGACGACTCTGTGGCGCTTCCGAGATCCCGCGGCGTTACGCGCTTCCCTTGCCGGACTCGCCGAGGGGCTGCGCGGAGGGCACGGCGCCCGTACACCGATGCGCTGGTCCACGGTGGCACGGCTTGCCCGGGCGGGCCGGCCCCCTGTCTGATCCAGGAGCCTGGTTTCTGCGCAGGACGACTGCTTCGTGTTGGTCTCCGCCATTGACCGAGCCGACCAGCCAGAGTTGTGAGGTGTCTGGCACGGGTTACAGGTGAACGCCGGTTTGGCGGGAGATCTGGGATGATGTTGTGGGTTTCGGTGATCGGCCTGAGGAGTCCCTGTACCGGGGCGGCTCGTTGCAGACGACGAGGAGACCATCCGTCTGGCGAACGCGGCGATGGATCTCGGCCTTGGTGGTGTTGAAAGGCCGTCTGAGTGAAGCATGAAGGTGGTGACCGTCCTGCCCGGCCGGATGTGGTTCACAGTGCTGGGCCCGCTGCGGGTGCTGCGGGAGGACCGTGAGGTTCGTCTGGGCGGGCCGCAGGAGCACGCGTTCCTGGCCCTCCTGCTGGCCGCCGGAGGACAGCCGGTCGGCGTTGAAGACCTGGTCGACGGGCTGTGGGGGCAGGACCCGCCGCGCACCGCGCTCAACATACTCCATCGGAATGTGGGGATGTTGCGCCGAGCGCTGGAGCCGGGATTGCGGGCACGAGAGGCGGGCCGCTGGCTTTCGCGCAGGGCGGGGGGATATCAGCTCGCGGTGGACGCGACCAGCGTGGACCTCCTCCGCTTTCGGCAGCATGTCGCTCAGGCCCGGGCGGCCGCCGCCGAGAATCACCCCGACGAGGCGGTGGAACGCTATACGCGGGCTCTGCGGTTGTGGCGGGGGGCCGCCGGCACCGGGATCAGGCCCGAGGTTCAGGCCCGGCCGGTGTTCGTCGCACTGGACCGGGAATATGCGGCGACCGTGGGCGAGGCCGGCGACTGCGCGTTGGCGTCCGGCATGCCTGAGCGGCTGCTGCCCACAGTGCGGGCGGTCGCCGAGCGGGATCCGCTGGACGAACTGTCGCAGGCCCGGCTGGTCCAGATGCTGACCGCGACCGGACGTCAGGCCGAGGCCCTCGCCGTCTATCAAAGGGTCCGCGCGCACCTCGCCGACGACCTGGGCATCGAGCCCGGTCCTGAGCTGACGGCGGCCGGAGAAGGTGTGCTGTACCGACGGGCCGTTCCTGGCGTTAGGAGCACCCTTCCACAAACCACCCGCACTGCGGACAAAGTCACCAAGCCCGCTCAGTTGCCCGCCGATCCGCCGGTCTTCGCGGGGCGGCGCGCGGAGTTGGCGCAGATGCCGGCGCTCGGGCCGGACACGCCGATGGTCAGGGTCATCTGCGGAATGGGCGGCATCGGCAAGACCGCCCTGGCCGTGCACTGGGCGCATCAGGTCGCCCACCGCTATGCCGACGGGCAGCTGTACCTGAACCTGCGCGGCTTTCACCCCAGCGGGCAGGCGATGAGCGCCGGTGAGGCGCTGAGCGTCCTGCTGGCCGGTCTCGGCGTGGCCGCGGAGGAGGTCCCGGCGTCGGTGGAAGCCCGAGCGGCCCTGCTCCGTGGCCGTGTCGCCGGACGGCGGTTGCTCCTGCTGCTGGACAACGCCCGGGACGCGCGGCAAGTACGTCCGCTGCTGCTCGCGGACACCGGTTGCCTGGTCATCGTGACCAGCCGCAACCGGCTCGACGGGCTCGTCGTCGACGAGGGTGTTCATACGCTGCCCCTCGGCCCGCTGTCCACGCGCGAAGCGGCCGACCTGCTTCGCGCGCGGCTCGGCGCGGCTCGGACGCAGGCGGAGCCGGACGCGGCCGCACAGATCCTGTCCCTGTGCGGCGGGCTGCCACTCGCGCTGGCCATCGTCACCGCCCACGCCCTGACGCATCCCACCTTCACCCTGGCGTCCATCGCGGCCGAACTGCGCCAGGCGTGCGACAGCCTGGACGCCTTCGCCGGCTTCGACTCGACGGCCGCCCCCCGGGCGGTGTTCTCCTGGTCTTACCACGCGCTCACTCCGGAGGCGGCACGGCTGTTCCGGCTCCTGGGTACCGCCCCGGGATCCGACCTGAGCGCGTCGGCCGCGGCCGGCTTGGCCGGCCTGAGCCTTCGCCGCGCGCGTCCCCTGCTGGTGGAGCTCACCGCCGCCCACCTGCTGACCGAGCACGTTCCCGGCCGCTATGCCTTCCATGACCTGGTACGCGGGTACGCCGCCGAAACGGCCGCCGCCGAAGATACGGGCCACGATCTCACGGCTGCCCTGCACCGGCTCCTCGACCACTACCTCCACACGGCACACCGCTGTTCGGAGACGATGAAGCCCGGCCAGAACACGCTTCCCTTCCCCCGGCCGCAGAGTCGCGTCACCCCGGACCGGATCGGCGACACGGTTCAGGCGCTGGCCTGGTTCACCGCCGAGGAGAGCGTCATCCGCTCCACGGTCGAGCACGCCGCTCAGCTCGGGCTCGACCACCATGTCGCGCATCTGGCCTGGTCCGCGCATACGTACCTGATCCTGTTCCGTTCAGGGGAGAGCGCGCTGGCACTGGCGCGGGTCGCGGTGCGGGCCACGGCCAGGCTGGGGGACGCTTCCATGCACGCCCACGCCCTGCACACCCTGGCATCGGCGTGTACACGTGCCGAACTGCCCGAAGAGGCGTACGACAACTACCGGCACGCGCTGAAGTCGTTCACCGAACTGGGGGACGTGAAGGGCCAGGCCATCGTGCACCTCGAACTGACTCGCCTGCACGACAGGCAGGGCCGGTTCCAGGAGGCGCTGCACCACGCGCGGCGATCGCTCGCACTCTCGCGGCGGGACGGGGCCGACGCCTTCGAGGAGGCGGGCGCCCTGAACGCGGTGGGCTGGGTGCTCATCCGGCTGGGCAACCATCGAGCGGGACTGGCCTACACCCGGCGGTCACTGACCCTGCACACCGAGGTCGGCAGCGTGATCGGCCAGAGCTTCAATCGCTACACCATCGGCTGGGCGCATCACGGTCTCGGGGAGCACCGCGCGGCCATCGACAACTATCGCAGGGCCCTGGCACTGGGCGATGGCCAGGCGTGGCACGGCCGTGACCACGACGCTCTGGTGCTGGAGCGGCTCGGCGACGCCCTGCACGCCGTCGGCGACCTCGATGCGGCCCGGTCGAACTGGCGGGCGGCCCTGGGATGCCTCTACGACTCCCGCACCGAGGCCAGGGCGGCCATCACCGCCAAACTCGGCGACCGGCGGTGATGGGCTCGTCGTCATCACCCGGAATCAGGCCATGGGGAGCGCCGCCGTGGCCGTGGGGCGTTGTGCGTGGAAGCGCATCAGCCTGCTCAACGCGGCCTCGCATCGTTCGACGCCCTCGCGTGTCCAGGCCTGTCGCCTGGCGAAGGCCTGCACCAGGCTGTGGTACCGATAGGTTCCGTACGGGCCGGCCAGCAGCAGGTGCGCCTCGACCAGCGACTCCAGCAGCCGATGCGCCTGAGGTCGCGGCAGGTCGAGCAGCGCCGCGGCCGAGTCCGCCACCAGCTCTCCGTAGTCGGGCAGCGCGGCCAGCCGGAACGCTGTGGCCTGCTGCGCGCCGAGCCGGCTCTGCGCCAGCAGCAAGGGCGCCTCGATCAACGCGCAGTCGTCGTTCCCACCCGCGGGCCGGTACAGGTCGTCCTCCAGCCGTCGGCCGACCTGTCGTACCGTCCAGTGTGGTCTGGCCTGCAGCAGGTCGGCGGCCACGCGTACGGCCAGTGGCTGGTGCGAGCACAGGTCGACCAGTTCGACGGCGGCTCGTCGCTCCTCCAGGACTCGCCGGTGGCCGGCCAGCCTGGCCAGCATCTCCAGCGCGTCGTCCCGCGGCAGGGCGTCGAGCCGGAACCAGCGGACGCCGGACAGGTCGATCAGGTGCCTCCAGGTGGTGACGATCGCGGCACAGCCTGGCGCCGCCGGCAGCAGGGGAAGTACCTGATTCGCGTCGCTCGCGTCGTCCAGCACGATCAGTACGCGCTGATCGGCCAGCACGGTTCGCCACAACGCCACCCGTTCCTCAAGAGAGGTGGGCAGCCGCTCCTCCGGCACGCCGAACGAGCGGAGGAACGAGCCCAGCACCGCGGCAGGAGCCGTCGGACGGCCGCTGGAGGTTCCGAGGTCGGCGTAGATCTGGCCGTCGGGAAACCGGTGCCGCATCGCGTGCGCGGTCTGGACAGCGAGCGCGGACTTTCCCATGCCGCCGAGCCCGGTGATCGCCACGACCGGCGTCCCTCCGGTGGGACGCAGCGTGTTCTCGATGGCGGCCAGCTCCGCCTCTCTGCCCACGAAACCGAGCGGCGCCGCCGGCAGTTGGGCGGGCGGCCGCCCGGTCGGCAAGGTCGCAACCGGGCACCGCGTCGTCGCGGCGAGCCCGGGGTCGGCGCGCAGGATGCGCTGATGCAGCTCGCGCAGGCCGCCACCGGGATCGATGCCGAGTTCCGTGGCGAGCAGCCGCCGTACCCCGTCGTAGGCCGACAGCGCCTCCGCCTGCCGGCCTGACCGGTACAGGGCGATCATTTGCAGCTCCCGCAGCCGCTCTCGCATGGGCTCGGCGGCGACAGCCGCGGCCAGTTCCTCATTGACCTCGGCGTGTTGGCCGAGCTCCAGCTCAAGCGCCAGTCGTTCCTCCAGCGCCGCCACCCTGTGCTGGGCCAAGCGCGTGCGTTCCTGGTCGATGTAGTCGCCGCGGGCGCCGCCCAGGGGTGTTCCTCTCCACAGCCGTAAGGCGTTGCGCAACAGGTCGGCAGCCTCGGCTGGGTTCCCTCCCGCGCGCATCGCCTGCGCCTCGCGTACGAGCCCGCAGAAGGAGACCCAGTCCACGCCCACCGCGCCAAGCGATATGGCGTAACCGCCGCCCGATGACCTGATCACCCGGTCCTCGTCCGCGCCGGAGTGCAGGACGCCGCGCAACCGGGACAGATAGGTGCGTGCGATGGCCCGCGCGGATCCAGGCGCCCGATCCCCCCACAGCGTGTCCACGAGCTCATCGAGCGACACGGTCTCACCCTCGCGTAACAACAGGAGGGCGAGCACCGCCCGCTGCTGGGGCGCGCCGAGGTCCAGCTCCGTTTCACCGCGCCACCCCCGGACCGGTCCCAGCAAAGCGAATCGCAACCCCGTACTCATGATCGATCGTCCTCCCCATGCTTCCTCGTGCCCGCGGGCAGCCTCCCCTCGGCGCCTGCGTGTCTGATGAAACCTCCAGGGCACGGGCCATCGTAGGGCGGCGTTTCTGCACAAGGACTGACTGAAATGTGACCGCCCTCCCGCACAGCCACATATACGGGCCGTCAACGTTCCTCATGCGGGTGAGTCCGTACGGTCATGCGCGGTGACCTGGCAAGACAGGCCAACTCTTGACAGACGGACGGCGGATAGCCGCGACTCTCTTTCGATCCACTCAACCGAGGAGAACGACCATGCTCTATTTCCTGATCGGCTGCGTAATCTCGGGTGCCATCGCCGGTGGCCTCGGCCGGCTGATCCTGCCCGGACGGCAGAACATCAGCGTGTTCGCCACCATCGCCGCGGGTACCGTGGCCGCTGCCGTCGGCACCGGAATCGCCTACCTGGTCGGCTTCGCCGACAAGGGGTGGCTGGTGCTCCTCGTGCAACTCGCCCTCGCCGTGGTCTGCGTGGCCACTGTCGCGAGCAGCATGAGCAAGAAGAGCAACTCCTGACGCTACGACAAAGAGGCGGCCGTCGCCGGAGCACTGGGCTCCGGCGACGGCCGCCTCTTTTGTATTGAGTTCGGGTCCGGACGGCGGGCGGGCCGACGATCTCGCCGGTTTCTCCCCCAAAGAGGGCATTGAGCACCCCTCAGCCCCCACGTACTGTCACGATGAGCTTGGGTTGCCGGATTTCAGCCCGCTGCAAGCCGATTGCATAGCCGATCCAAAATACTCCCGAATGTCAGTGCTGATGGAGGGAGTTGCGGCGGATGCGGTTCGCGGTGCTGGGGCCTGTGCGCCTCTGGCGAGGAGACGTCGAGCTGAACTCCGGTCCTCCGCAGCAACGGGCCCTGCTCGCCCTCCTGCTGGCGTACGCGGGACGGCCGGTGAGCCTGGATGAGGTGATCGACGTCCTTTGGGGGCAGGACCCGCCGCCCAGCTCGGTCAACGTCGTCCAGAGATATGTGGGCAACCTGCGCCGGTTGATGGAGCCGGGGCTTCCGTCCAGAGCGGAGGGCGGCTGGCTGCTTCGGGGCGCGGGCGGCTACCGCCTGAAGGCCGATGCCGGCACGCTCGACCTGCTGCGCTTCCGCCACCTGGCCGAACAGGCCCGCTTGGCTGCCCCTGCAGAGGCGGTGGAGCTGTACGCGGACGCGCTGGACTCATGGCAGGGGGAGGCGGCGGCGGGCCTTCCGGCCGAGGCACGGTCCCAGCCGGTGTTCGCCGCTCTGGAGCAGGAGCGGATCACGGTCGCGCTGGCGGCGGCCGACGTGGCGCTGGAACACGGCGGGATGGTCGGATTGCTGCCCGCGCTGAGGGTGGCGGCCACCCGGCATCCGCTGGACGAGCGGCTTCAGGCCAGGTTGGTGCTCGCCCTGGCCGCCACCGGCCGCCAGGTCGAGGCGCTGGACATCTGGCAGGCGGTCCGCGACGAGCTCGCCGAGGAGTTGGGCATCGAACCGGGTCCCGAGTTACGCGCCGCTCAACAGCGCGTACTGCGCGAGACGGCCGGACCCGTGGGTGAGGCGACCGGACTCGCGGTGGCGCCGACGGGCGAGGCGGCCGTCGTGGTGCGGCCCGCGCAGCTGCCCGCCGATCTCGCCGTCTTCGCGGGCAGGCGGGCTGACCTGGCCAGGGCCCTGGCCCTGCTCGACGGTGACGCGCTGGGGGCGGTCGTGATCAGCGCCATCGGCGGCATGGCGGGCGTCGGCAAGACGACGCTGGCGGTTCACTGGGCGCACCAGGTGGCCCACCGTTTCCCGGACGGCCAGCTGTACGTGAACCTGCGCGGCTTCGACCGCCTCGGCTCTGCCATGAACCCCGCCGAGGCCCTACGGGGCTTCCTGGAAGCGCTCGGCGTGCCGCCGCACCGGATCCCGGTCGCGATGGACGTGCAGGTCGGGCTGTACCGGAGCCTGCTGGCCGAGCGTCGGGTGCTGATCCTGCTGGACAACGCCCGCGACGCCGACCAGGTACGCCCGCTGCTGCCCGGCTGCCCCGGCTGCCTGGTGCTGATCACCAGCAGGGACCGGTTGCCGGGCCTGGTGGCGACGGAGGGGGCGCTTCCGATGACGCTGGACCTGTTCCCGGTCAAGGACGCCCGGGAGTCGCTGACCCGGCGGCTCGGTGAGGAGCGGGTCGTGCGGGAAGCACAGGCGGTGGACGAGATCGTCGAACGGTGCGGCGGTCTGCCGCTGGCCTTGGCCGTGGTGGCCGCCCGCGCCGCCGCCAACCCGGCCTTCCCGCTCTCCGCGATCGCCGCCGAGCTGCGCGAGACGCCCGAAACGCTGGACGCCTTCGCGGACGGCGACCCGGCCGTTGACGTGCGGGCGGTGTTCTCGTGGTCCTACCGGTCGCTCAGCGCGGGGGCGGCCCGCCTGTTCCGGCTGCTGGCGCTGCATCCGGGGCCGGATGTCGGCGCCGGTGCGGCGGCCGCTCTCGCGGGTGAGCCCGTACGGCGTCCACTGAACGAGCTGACCAGAGCCAGCCTGCTCACCGAGCACGCTCCCGGCCGGTACGTCGCGCACGATCTGTTGCGCGCGTACGCCACCGAACTCATGGAGGACTCCGAGGACGATCGGCACGCGGCCGTACGACGGCTGCTCGACCACTACACGCAGCAGGCGCATGGGGCATGCAGGAAGTTCGCCCCGTTCTGGAGACAACCGGAGCTGTCCGGGTCCGTGCCGGAGTTCGATGACGACCGGCAGGCGCTGGCCTGGTTCACGGCCGAGCACTCCGTCCTGATGTCCGTGGTGGAGCTGGCGGCCCAGGGCGGGTTCGACACGCACAGCTGGCAACTGGCCTGGGCGCTGGAACGCTTCCTCGATCAGCAGGGTCACTGGCGTGACGGCGCGACCGTACAGCGCCACGGGCTCGCCGCCGCCCTGCGGCTGGGACACAGGACCGCGCAGGCGCACCTCCATCGGGCGCTGGCCCGCGCCTCCGCGCGACTGGGGGACTACCACGTGGCCTGGCCCGGTATCCGGCATTCGCTGGAGCTGTACGAGGAACTGGGCGACCTGAGCGGGCTGGCCACCGCCCACCGCACCCACGCGTGGCTGCTCGACCAGGTCGGACGGTACGAGGAGTCAATCCAACAGGCCGAACAGGCGCTCGACCTGTACGCCGCCACCGGAGACCCCGCCGGCGAGGCCGGCATGCTGCACGCGCTCGCCTGGACCCACATCAGGCTGGACCAGGACTGCCGGGCCGCCTCGTACCTCCAGGAGGCGCTGATCAAGCTGAACGGCCTGAGCAACCGCTACGGCGACGCGGGGGTCCTGGACGGCCTCGGCTACGCCCTGCACCGGCTGGGCGAGTACGAGCGGGCCATCGTGTACTACCGGCACGCCCTGACCCTCTACCGGGAGGTCGGCGACCGGTACAACGAGATCGGCACTCTACGCCACCTCGGCGACAGCCACCGTGCGGACGGTGACCAGGACGCGGCCAGGGCCGCCTGGCAACGAGCCCTGGACCTGGTCGACGAAGCCGATCCAGCGACGGCGGGCGAGATCCGCGACAAGCTCCACTACCTCGACATGCCCGACCTGGTGGGCGCCGAGAGACGGGTCAGACGCTCCTGCCGCGGCGGCCCCTGACCAGGTCGGCGATCGCAGGTAGTGGGTTGTACGGGGCGATCTCCGCCCTGCTACCCGGACCCCGAATACCGGCGTATTCAATTCGTCATCGGGCTGTCAACCTCCGGCCTGCATCATGGTCGATGTCAACGAGATACGCCGAAATCTCCTCCATCTCGACACCGCCAATCCTGCGCGGTCCCTCCTCGCCCCCCAGCTGAACGGGTGCTGGGCGGCGACCGTCCGATCACCACGACGGCGCGGGCCACACAGTGTTTTATGTCCGGGGGGCATCCTGAAATAGGGAGACGGTGGCCTGTGCCCGCTTCCACCTCACTCAACGAAAGGCGTCTTTGAATGTTGCGTCACTTCAAGGGACGGATCGGCGTACGAGCGGCTCTCGTTCTGGCCCTCGCCACTGCCGTTGCCGGCGGCGTCGCGGTCGCCCCGGCCTCGGCCGGCACCGCGACGCAAGTGCAGATCTGCGTCGGCTCCGGTCACGATGACATTCAGAAGTATGACGTGTACGGATACAACCAAAATGGCGACTACGTGTTCTCGCCAAAGGACATCTTCGACACGCGGATCAATGGCCGTCGCTGCGGCATCGTCCCCGACTGGTGGTGGGTCGGCTGGGTCAGCGTCAATTTCTACACCAGCGACAACGAGCTCACGGGCACCCGGAAATGTTTTGCCGGCTATGAATTCGGGTCGACAACGTACTGCAATTTCGACTGATATCGCCTAGGCAGGGGTCGGCCGTGACAGGTCAACGGCCACAGCCGATCACACCTCCGCTGCCCTCCCCCAACCCGCAGAAAGCGAGTCTGAATGCTGCGTCACCTGCAGAGCTGGGTGCAAGCCATCCTCGTTCTGGCCATCGCCGTCGCTACGACCATCGGCCTCACCACCGGTCCGGCCTCAGCGGGGATAATCGGCGACGAGGTCCAGGTCAGGGTCTGCGTCGGACCCGGCCACAATGACATCTTCTGGTACGCGGTCCACGGCTACAACCAGGACAGCAACTGGGTCCAACACGAAAAGATGCCCCTGAACGGTTCGTCCGACCAGCTGCGCTGCAACATGCTCCGCAACTGGTGGTGGAAGGGGAAGGTCCAAGTCTACTTCTATACAGTGGACTTGAAGTTCCTGGGATCTCGCGAGTGTGATTTACCCGCACAACACGGTGGCGAAGTGCCGTGCGTATTCTACTGAGATTCATTCAGTAGCCGTCGATGACGGGAGCGGTATCGATGAAGATCCCGCTCCCGCCGTCGACGGCGTACGGGGATGTCCACGAGGAGGTTCAGTGTGGGTGCGCCCAACTGACAGTCATGGGCGAGCGTCTGTCATGCCGAGCCGATCATTCCGATCACGCGACCTTCAACATATGCAGCATCTACGTTCGTCGACGCATGGCCGATATTCTTGTGAGCGAATGCAAATAGGCCGGCACGCACCCCTGCGTAAAAGTCGCCCAGCCGGAGTCGAAAGCAGAAAATGATATGTGCGGACTGAATGCCGAGAGGTTTCACTTCGTTATCCAGAAGTGTAAGGAGATGCGGGCATGATCCGCGCGGTCCGGTCCAGATCGGGCACGAGGCCCAACGGCATCGTCACCGCCATGGTTGTGGCCGGCATTGTCGCCTCGCTCACCTCGACCCTGGTCGTGCCCATGATCAGCAAGCTGCCGCCCCAGCTCGGCACCACCGCGTCCAACGCCTCCTGGGTGGTCACGGCCACGCTGCTGGCCGCCGCCGTGACGACCCCTGTCATGAGCCGGCTCGGCGACCTGTACGGCAAACGCCGGATGATGCTCATCTGCTCGGTGCCGCTCGTCCTGGGCTGCGTCGTGTGCGCGCTCGCCTCCGACCTGACCACCATGGTGGTCGGGCGGGGCCTCCAGGGCATGGGGATGGGCATGATCCCGCTGGGCATCAGCGCCCTGCGCGACGTGCTGCCGCCCGAACGGCTTGGCCCCTCCATCGCGCTGATGAGCTCGTCCATGGGCATCGGCGGTGCGCTCGGCCTGCCGGTCGCCGCCGCGGTCGCCGAGTACGCGAGCTGGCGGGTGCTGTTCTGGGCCACGGCCGCGCTCGGCCTGCTGGTGGCCATGCCCATCCGGGCCCTGGTGCCCGCCACCCCCGCCACCCCCGCCGCCGTCCGGGGGCGCGTGGACATCGTCGGCGCGCTCGGCCTGTCCGCCGGCCTGGTGTGCCTGCTCCTGGGCGTGTCCAAGGGCGGCGACTGGGGCTGGGCGAGCGGCACCACGCTCGGGCTGCTGGCCGCCGCGGTGCTCGTGCTCCTGGCCTGGGGCCGGTGGGAGCTGCGCAACGGCGACCCGCTGGTGGACCTGCGGGTCGCCGCGCGCCCGCAGATGCTCATGACCAACATCGCCTCCATCGTGGTCGGCTTCTCCATGTACGCCCAGGCGCTGATCGTGATCCAGATCCTGCTGCTGCCCGCGGCCACCGGCTACGGGCTCGGCCAGTCGCTGCTCGCCGCCGGCCTGTGGATGGCCCCCGCCGTCCTGGTGATGATGATCGTCTCGCCGATCGGCGCGCGCCTGTCGGCCGCCCGCGGCCCCAAGGTCACCCTGATCGTCGGCAGCCTCATCATGGCCGCGGGGTACGGCTCCTCGGTGTTCCTGCTCGGCTCCACGGGGGGCCTGCTCATCCTCACCTGCGTGTGCAGCATCGGCATCGGATTCACCTACGGCTGCATACCTACTCTGATCACGAGCGTCGCCCCGCCGACCGAGAGCGCCGCGGCCAGCAGCTTCAACACCCTGATGCGCTCCATCGGCGCCACCGTGTCGGCCGCGGTGGTCGGCCTGATCCTGTCCCAGATGACCACCGAGTTCGCCGGGCGCGTCCTGCCGTCCGAGGCTGGGTTTCGCACCGGCATGCTCATCGGCTGCGGCACCGCCCTCCTGGCCGCAGCGATCACCCTCGCCGTGCCGGGCCGCCGCGCCGGCCCCGCTGTCCCCCAGAGCGATATGGCGCTTCGCGCGGGGCTGGGCTGAAACACTCTGGGCTGGGCGTCCCCTCCGTACGGCGGTGAAGATCCCCGAAGTGTTTCAGCCCTTTTCCGTGCAAAGCGCTACAGAAGACGCGCTAATTTAGTTACAGGCAAAAATCCTGTTCGAAACTTTCGACTCTATATAATTCAAGTCCGCGTCGTACGCGGTGACAACAGTGTCGTAGCTTCCAGAATCGCCGAAGCCGCACTTGAGGTCCGGCGCGCTGAACGTCATCGAAGTGCCCTTACGCCCCCAGTTGCAAGCGATACTACTTCTGACGCCACCGTCAATCAGGAATCCACGGAGTTTGACGCAGATATCGCCATACGCTCCTGACCCATTGGAGAAGCTCCCCGAACCCTTCACGTACCCGTCTTCCCACACGGTAAGGCCGACGTCGATCCTTGTCTCCACCTCGGCGCTTGCGGGAGTCGCGGCGACCACGCCCGCCCCGAGGCTCAGGGTCAGCGCGAGGCAGCCCCTGACGATCTTCTTGCTGAGGCGCATATACATTTTCCTTTCCGTGAGAGTGGACGCCGGCGATCCAGAGTTCGGACAGATGACGGAACCTGTGAGCTCGTTTCGCCGGCCGCCGTACGATTTCACTGTCCCTCGCATACTAAGATGGCTCGACTTACCAAGTTGTTACTGCTTGTGGATGATGCAGTGAAAATCACCCGTCCTGGCCGAGTACGTGCTGGGTGAACGGTTGCGTCAGGTTGCCGAGGCGGTCAACGAACGGCTCGACCACGTGTCCGGTGGTCGCTACCTGCTCCAGTACGACCGGGGAAAGTCGGCGGGTGATCGCAAGCCCGGCTCCCGGCTCGCAGTGAAGGAGTGCTGAGGCGCCGGTCGGGTGGTCGGCTCCGGGTGCATCTCTGTATCAGGGCCGATCGGCGCAGAAGGTGAAAGCGCCGAGTCGCCTCGTTCGGGCGATTCGGCGCTTTCGCGGTTCAAACAACCTACTGGATGGCGCAGTGGTTATTTGAAGACGCAAGTGGAGTTAGGGAAGGGCTTGTCCCACGGGACGGAGCACTGGCGGGTGCCCAGCTTATCCCCGTTGTCGGCATAGAAGTCCACGGCAAGCTTGCCTCCCCACCACCATGAATTCAGCTGGTTACAGCGCTGCTTACGCCTGTCGCCGTCGAGTAGAAGGTCTGGCGAATGGACATAGTCGTTGTTCTGGTTGTGGCCGTTGATCACGGCTGACCTGATGTCATAGTGCCCTGGCTCGACACATACAGTGACCACCACCCCGTTGGAGAGAACCGACTGAGAGTCCGCCGTGGCCGGACCGGCGAGACCGGCGGACAGTCCAGCGGCCATCGCCAGAGCGGCCAAGGTCCGCACGAGGGTTTGTTTCCTCGGGTGGAACGGCATGGAAACCTCCGTTGTCTTGGGAACGGGATACTGAGGATTTCGGCGCATCTCGTTGACATTGACCATGATGCAGGCCGGAGGTTGACAGGCCGATGACAAATCGTTGACGCCGATATCTCGCGTCTCCGTGGCAACGCGAAATTCTCCACTACATATACCTCTGACCGTGCGGGTCGCCGGGTGGCGCGACGGCCGGCGAAATCGGCGTGGGCAGCTTCGAAGGCCCCGCGCCGCCGCGGTCACTCGTCGGGTATGCCAGGCGTGGAGATCGCCGGCTGCGACCCGCTCGTCACGATCGCCGGTCTCGCTGAGGGCTGGGACGTGCCAACCGCCCGCTGATCCGAGCGTCTCGGCGTCTCGATTCCGGGGCGTATACGTTTTGTAGATCACCTGTAGATGCGCGCGCCGTATGTTCGTACGCCATGAGCGACCCACCCGCAGAGCCCGAGAACGAGAACCATGTTCTCGGGCTTCTTGAGCGCACCGGCTCCGTCATCGTCCCGATCGGAGTGGCGCTCTACGCCGTCCTGTACATCGGCATCGAGCAGATGTACGGAGTCTTCGGCATCAATCCACAGCAGGCGGGAATCGATCAGTCGGTTCTGCTGGGCCGCCTGATGGGCACCCTCGTCCTCCTCCTGCTGGTCGCCATTCCCGCGCTCGGCTTCTTGCTCGGGTTCGCCTGGCTGGTCGACAGGCTGACTCGCGGCACGCTCGCCAAGCTGGTCGGGGGAGTCCGGCAGCGCCCCTGGATAGCCGCCCTGATCGCCGCCCTGTGGTGCGGCGCGACCTACTGGGGGCTGTTCAATCTCGTCGGGGACCTCGACATCGCCATCATGGTCGTCATCGCCGTCGGGCTGGGCGTGCTGTCGTTCCTGGTCCCATTCCGTTTGCTGCGCCGCAAACCGGTCGGCCGTGCCGGGGCCAAGATCCTCGTCGGTGGTCTCACCGGTGTGGGCCTGGGGTTCCTGCTGATCCTGGCGATGATCGAGGGCGCCGTTGAGGTACAGGAGACAGGGCAGGCCAACGACCTGCTCGGCTACGTCGGCTTCCAAGACCAGTGGGCGGTCGTGAAGAGCGCCGACAACGACAAGCCGCTCTACGACGGTCGCTGGATGATGCTGCTCGGCGAGAGCGACGGCACGTACGTCTTCTACGACTGCGACAAACTCGAAACCTTCCGCCGCCCGATGGAGACCACCAATCTCGGGACCATCCAACTGGACCCCGAGCGGGAGCAGGACTTCACCTGCGGCGGAATGGCCAAGGAGAGATCATGAAGACGGAGATCCGGCACGCGGGCTCGTTCGCGGTGGCGCGTTGCCACCTGGAGGGCAATGAGTCTCTGCGGGTCGGGGCCGGGGCGATGTACGCGACCAGTTCGGGCGTACAACTCCGCGCCAAGGCGGAAGGCGGGCTGCTGCGCAGTTTCGCCCGCTCGGCCCTGGGCGGAGAGTCGATGTTCACCACCCGCTACACGGCACCGGCCACCGGCGGCTGGGTGGACGTGGCGCACCACCTGCCGGGTGACGTACAGGCCGCCGAACTACAGCCAGGCTGCGCGCTCATGCTGACCAGAGGAGCATGGATCGCGTCCGGTGAAGGCGTGGAGATCGCCACCAAATGGGGTGGCATGTCGAACCTCATCGGCGGCGAGGGCGGGTTCCTCATCAGGACGGAAGGCGAGGGTGCCGTCGTGGTGGGCTGCTATGGCGCGATGGACTGGATCGAGCTCGCGGCGGGGGAGAGGGTAGTGGTGGACGCCGGGCACCTGGTGGCCTACGACGAGACAGTTCAGAACAACCTTCGCAGAGCGGTCGAGGGGAAGTCGATACAGACCCTCAAGTCGGGAGAGGGACTTGTCTTCGAGTTCACCGGCCCGGGCAGGGTCCTCACCCAGACGCGGAACCCCCAGGCGCTGATCACGCACCTCACCGAGCTGCTGCCCTTCGAGCGCGCCTGACCCGTCGGCGTCAAGTGATCAGCACCCGCACCATGCCCCGGCTAGGCCCTGAGGCAGGTTGACGCGGCCGGAAGGCCCGCGAAGCGCGCCTTGGTCCAGGCGAGGATGTCGGGCATCGCGCCGTCGTCGATGCCGGTGAAGCCACCCCAGGTGTCGTGCTCCATACCGGGGTAGGTCCGATACTCGATGGTGGAACCCGTGCGGCAAAGGCCGGCGACGACCCGGTCGGCAGCGGCGCGCGGAGTAACGGTGTCGGCGTCGCCCTGCAGGAACAGGACAGGACCGGCGACGCGGGCGCGGCCGAGGGTGTTGTCTCTCAGATAGCCGGTGAACGCCTGGTTCGACAGCCAGCCGGCCTGGACGAGGGTAGGGCCGACCAGGTCGGAGTACACGGCGACGGCGACATTGAGGCAGCCGCCGCGGACGGTGTCCAGGCGTCGGAGAGCGGCTTGGGTGAGCAGTTCGTCGGGGCGGATGCTCGAGTCGCTGTAGCCGGTCCCTTCGGCGATGATCGGTACGAAACCGCCGTAGGGGGCGGTCACGGCGAGGTGGTCGACCAGTGCGGTGAGGTCGGCGGCGGGTGAGGTGACGACCGTGCCGAGGTAGCCGGGCTCAGGTTCGCGGGTCTGCCGTTCGGCGGCGGCCAGGGCCGCGCCGCCGCCCTGGGAGTGGCCCCACAGCACCCATTGGCGGGAGAGGCCGGGTACGGCCTGCGAGGCGGAGCGGACCGCGCCGACCAGGTCGGCGGCTTGCGCGGCCTTGTTGAGTAGCTCCGGCCGTCCGGTCGTGCCGAGACCGGCGTAGTCGGGTGCGACAACGGCATAGCCCTGCTCCAGGAACCGCATCATCTGGTTGCCGTGGTACAGGTCCCGCATCAGCGATGGCGCGCAGGCGGTGCCGATGCCGCTCGCGCCGTGCGCGTCCACGACGACCTTCCATCCGCCGCGGGGCCGGGGGCGGTCCTGCGGGACGAGCACCACCCCGGACGCGGCGACGTCTCGTCCCGCGGAGGTTCGCGAGTGGTAGAGCACTCGCGTGGCCGTCACGGGCTTGCCCTCGACCACGTACTCGCTGGTGTCCTGCTTGCGGATCAACGCCCCCAGCGGTCTCCACCGCAGCGGGTCGGGCGCGTCGTAGAAATCGGTGCGGGGTAACGCGTTCTGCTGCTGCGCCGCCCATGCCCAGCTGACCTGACAGGCCTGGTCGCACTCGTCGGCGTGTACCGCGGTCACTGGTGCCGCCATCGCGGCCGCAGCCATCACCGCCACCAGGGCGCCACGTAGGAAACGCACGTTCATCAACTCCAAGCTTCGATGTACGAACCAGACGGGTCAGACCGACTCCATGTGGCACGAGGGCCGGTGCGGCCATCGGCCGCATGGTCGCTCCTCAGAGGGTGGCGTGCAGGTGGCGGGCGACGTTGTCCACGGATTCGGTGACCGTGGGATCGGTGTCGTAGAAGTCGAACTGGCCGCGGCCCTCCAGCCAGACCAGCTCCCTGGCCCCGGTCAGCCGGTCGGCGAACCGGCGCGCGCCCACCGGGATCCCGGCGCTCTCGCTGTGCACGATGAGCACGGGCGCGGTGATGCGGTCCGCGGACGGTTGCGGCTCGAAGGTCAGCCATTCGGCCCAGGCCATGGTCGCCCACTTGTTCCCCCACTCGGGGATGGCGCCTCGGGCGGGGTCCAGGTAGTAGGCGTACGGGCCGAACATCGCGGCCGTGGAGTCGGTTTCGCTGACTCCGAGCACGTACTCGACCTCGCCGGTCGCCTCGAAGTGCGCGCGGGCCCGCTGTCCTGCCGTCAACCGCGTCGTGAAGGCCTCCTCGCCGCCCAGGGCGAGCCGCATCAGCTCGCCGTCCTGCAGGCCGGGCGCGACCAGTGCCAGCGAGGCGATGCGGGGATCGTCCGCTGCGGCCACCGCGGCGAACGCGCCACCGGCGCAGATGCCCAGCGCGCCGATCCGGGCGGGGGCCACCCGGTCCAGGGAGGAAAGGAAGGTGACCGCGTGGCTCAGGTCCCTGACCTTCAGGGAAGGCGACTCCACGTCACGCGGCTCACCGCCCGACTCGCCGAACCCGGTGAAGTCGAAGGCCAGCGCGGCGAAACCACGCTCGGCCAGGCGCCGCGCGTACAGCCCGGCCATCTGCTCCTTCACCGAGGTCCATGCCCCTGCCACCACGACCGCGGGCAGTCCGCGGTCGGCCGTGGCGGGCAGGTGCAGGTGCCCGGCGAGGGTGACGCCGTCGGCGTCGAAGGATACTTTTTCCACAGCGGTCTCTGTCATGTGGACAACGGTGACGGATCTCGACTGCCAACCGACTGCCACGCGACCGTCAGAGCATCGCCCGCACGTCCGCCGCCTCGGGAACGTCCAGGCGCTCGAAGATCTCCAACGCCTCCCGCAGCCGGGCTCGGCCGCTCTCCTCCTGGCCCAGCAGTGACAGCGCCTTGCCGAGTGTGGTCAGCGCCCGAGCCTGTTCCCAGACGGCGTCGATCTCGACGTTCACCGCCACGGCCTCCTCCGCTCGTACCCTGGCCTCGTCGAACAGGCCCGCCGCCAGATGGCATTCGGCCAGCCGGAACAGGGCGCCGCCCTCCATCAGGCGATCACCGGCGGCCCGGTGCCGCGTCAGCGAGTCCGCCCAGGCCTCGACCGCCTCATCGCACCTGCCGACCCCGTGCAGCACGATGCCGAGGTCGTACAGCCGGGTGCCGAGATTCCGTGATCGGCCCGTCTTCCGCACCAGCTCCACGCCCTGCCTGGCCAGGTCGACGGCCTCGTCCTGCCTGCCCAGCGCCAGGCAGGCACGGGACAGGATCCCCAGCGCCGCCCCGACTCCTGTCACGTCGCCCAGCTCGCGATGGAGGGAGAGTGCCTCGGTGAGATGACCGATGGCGGCCTCGTAGTCACGCTGGATCATCGCCGCGGCGCCGAGCACCTGCAGGTTCTCCACCACGATCACCGGGTCGCCCATCGCACGACCCAGCGCGAGGGCCGCCGTCCCCTCCTCGACCCCCTCCTTGAGCGACCGCTGGTAGATGAGCATCGCCGCGACAGCCGTACGGGCCAGCCCGTGGCTGCGCCGGTCGCCTCGCTCGGCCGAGGCCCGTGCGATCGCCTGGGCGATCTGCCGGATCTGCTCCCATCGCAGGTGAACGCGCGCCACGTACAGCAGTACGTACAGCAGATCCGCCACGGCCGGATCGGACGCGGCCTGCAGCGTCGTGTGGAACAGGTTGGCCACCTCGGCGTCCAGCCACCCCGCCACCGCCGGATGGCCGGCGAAGACCAGGCCGGGCGAGGCGGTGGGAAGCTGCCGGGCGGTCGAGAGCGCCTCCGGCTCCAGCAGTGACTGCGCGTTTCTGGCGGTGGCCAGGTAGAAGTCGACGAGCCGGTGCAACGCCGCGTCCCGGTCCTGCTCGGGGAGGCCGCGAGCGTACAGTTTGAGCAGGTCGTGGTAGCGGTACCGGCCCGGACTCGGCGCCTCCAGCAGGCCGGCGTCCGCCAGCGACTCGCACAGGTCTTCCGCCGACCGGTCTTCCAGATCCAGGACGGCCGCCGCCGCGGCCACCGAGAAGTCATCACCATCCGGTACGGCCAGCAGCCGGAACGCCCTTGCCTGGCCGACGTCCAGTTGGTCGTACCCCAGGGAGAAGGTGGCCTCCATCGCCAGGTCGCCAGTGCGTAACTCCGCTAATCGGCGGCGCTGGTCGGCGAGCCGGGCGACCAGCGAGGCGATGGTCCACCCCGGCCGGGCCGACAGCCTGGAGGCGGCGATGCGGACCGCGAGCGGCAGGCAGGCGCAGGCGGCGACCACCTGCTCGGCGGCCAGGCGTTCGGCGGCGACGCGGGCGGTCCCGACGATGCGGGTGAACAGCTCCAGCGCCTCGCCGGTCGTGAGCGCCGCCAGACCGATCATCCGGTCGGCGTTGAGACCGATCAGCCGGGCCCGGCTGGTGATGACGACCCCGCTGGCGGTCGCACCCGGCAGCAGCGGGCGGACCTGGGCGGCGTCGGCCGCGTTGTCCAGGACGACCAGCAGCCGCAGGTTCGCCAGGGTAGTGCGGTACAGCGCGGCACGCTCTTCCAGATCCTCGGGGATGGTGTCACCGGAGACGCCCAGCGCGCGGAGGAACGCCGCGAGCACGGCCGCCGGCGCCAGCGGGGCCGCCTCGACGCCGCGCAGGTCCACATAAAGCTGCCCGTCGGGATAGCGGTCGCGGACCAGATGGGCCACGTGGACGGCCAGCGCGGTCTTGCCGACGCCGCCGATCCCCGACACCGAGGAGATCACCAGGCTCGCGCCCGCCTGAAGCAGACCGGTCAGCTCCCCGACCAACGCCTGCCGTCCGGTGAAATCGACGACGTCGGCGGGAAGCTGGGCGGGAGCCGTACGGGCAGACGCCTGAACAGGAGCGGCCAGTGCCGGGTCGGCGCGCAGTATCGCCTGGTGGAGGGCGGTGAGTTCGGGACCGGGATCGACGCCGAGCTCGTCGGCGAGCAACCTGCGCGTGCCGGCGTGGACCGCCAGCGCCTCGGCCTGGCGTCCGGACCGGTACAGCGCGAGCATCAGCAGCCCCCGCAGGCGCTCCCGCAACGGGAACTCCTCGGACAACGACGTCAGCTCCGCGATCAGCTCATGGTGACGGCCCAACTCCAGGTCCAGCTCCAGCCGCTGTTCCAGGGCCAGCAGCCGCCGTTCGGCCAGCCGGGCTCGATGAGTCTCGGCCAGCGGCCCGGGCAGTCCCAGCAACGGAACGCCGGACCACAGCGCGAGCGCCTCGGACAGCAGGTCCCTGGCTCGGCTCGGCTCTCCAGCGGCCCGGGCCTTGCCGGCCGCGTCCACCCGTTCCTCGAACACCGCGGCGTCCAACGAGCCCGGCGGAAGCCGCAGCGCGTAGCCGCCGGAGACCGTGGTCAGCACCTTCCAGGGCGACCCGTTCGGCTCCAGGACCGGCCGCAACCGCGAGATCAGAATCCGCATCGCGTGCGTCGGCCGCGCGGGTGGCGCCTGACCCCACAGCCCGTCCACAATCGCCTCATCGGACAGTGGCCGGCCCTGCCGCAGCAGCAACAGCGCCAGCAACGCCTGTTGCTGCGGGCGACCGAGATCCAGAGGCTCCTCGCCTCGCCAGCCCCGCAGCGGCCCCAACACGGCGAACCGCAGGTCCATGGTCATCAGCCCTCCTCCGAAGGGCAGATTAGGACATGGACCTTGGACGGTGTTCTCGCGGGCCTTCGATCTTGGCGTAGTTCCCAGGGCTATTTCCCAGGGCAGATCACAGCTTTGGCCGCCTGGTCGATGGCGTCCGGGGAGTATTTCATGTTGTTGACGCTCTGTGTTTCGTCGCCGTTTCTGCGGTCGGGAGCTCCGGGTGGGCGGCGCCGGTGGCGGTGCCAGGGCATGCCACGTCGCTCCTCATGGTGCTGACGGTGTGAGAGATTATAAGGATTCGTGAAGGTCTCACCGATGCATGGGGAGTGCCGTAGGTGAAGTCACGCGCGGCCGGCGGGGCCACCAGGCGCCAGGCCATGGCGGAGCATGTCCTGCGGCACGGCTCGGCCTCGATGACGGAGCTCGCCGAGGCGTTCGGCGTGAGTGTGATGACCGTCCATCGTGACCTGGATCTGCTGGAGAGCCAGGGCATGGTGCGGAAGTATCGCGGTGGCGCGAGTGCCCAGGCGTCCAGCATCTTCGAGAGCAACATCGCCTACCGCAAGACCGCCCAGACGGCGGAGAAGGAGGCGATCGCCCGGCATGTGGTGGGGCTGATCGAGCCGGGCAGTTCGGTCATGATCGACGACTCCACGACCGCGCTGGCCGTCGCCCGCCACCTCGACGAGGTGGCCCCGCTGACCGTGGTGACGAACTTCCTGGAGGCGATCAAGCTGCTCGCCCCCATGCCGGGCATCCGGCTCATGGCGCTCGGCGGCGAGTACTACCCGACGCACGACTCCTTCCTGGGAGTGGCCTGTGTCGACGCGGTCGAGGCGATGAACACCGACACGGTGGTCGTCTCCACCTCGGCCATCTCCGACCGGCACGCCTTTCACCAGGAGCAGGAGATCGTGCTGGTCAAGCGGGCCATGGTGGCCGCGGGGACGCGCTGCGTCCTGGCGGTCGACCACACGAAGCTCGACCGGGTGGCCTTGCACAGGGTCGCTCCTCTCGACGCCTTCGACGTCATCGTGGTCGACTCGAACGCGCCTTCCGAGGCCGTACAACGGCTCCGCGACCGGCATCACCGGGTCGACATCGCCCAGGTCGGCGAGGTGTAGGGCCGGGAGGCGGATACGGGGGCGCACCCTCCTCCCGGAGAAGGGCTACGGGAGCGCGGTGCGGGGGAAGGCGAAGATGGCCCGGCCGCAGTTCAGCGGGGTGGCGGTCTCGGTGGCGCATTGGTTCTTGGTCCACTCGGTGAGCGACCAGACCAGGCCCGTGGCGTAGTCGTAAGTGAGCGACTCGGGGTGGAATGCCCAGCACTCATACGCCGAGCTGTAGGGGTTGGCGCAGGTGTGGGATCTGCCGGTGGAGGTGTTCAGGGCCCACAGCTCGCCTGGTTCGTCCGCCCAGCTGTGCGAGACGTACCAGGTGCCGTTCCACGACAGCACCCCCTGCATGTTGCCGACCTGGGTGCGGTACGCCTGGGCCGCCGGGGTGTAGCCGCTGGCGTTGGCGCTCAGCAGGTAGTTCGCGCCGCCGAGGTTGTAGCGGTAGACCCTGCCGTGCAGGTTGGGGTCGTTGAAGTACTCCACGGCGGTCAGGCTGTCGGGGCTGGTGCTGCGGTCCAGGGAGATGGAGGCGAAGCAGGGCACGCCCGTGTCGGTGCTCATGGTGCACGTGCCGCTGGCGTAGCTGTAGAAGCCGACCTCCGGCATCACGTACTGGTAGCCGTAGGCGGCGTACCCGCTGCTCGTCTTGCCGATGGCCGAACTCGCATCGTTCACCTGAAGGATCTCCGACATGCTGAAGACCCTGATGCCGGTGGAGTTGCCGCCGGTCGCGCTGACGTACAGCTTGTCGCCGTACCAGGCCATGCCGCCCATGTGCGCTTTTGCTGGTCCGTAGGTGTTGTTGGAGTAGCTGGTGACGTTCGGGTTGGTGGTGCCGTCCGTCGGCGCGACCAGGTAGACCCAGCGGTACTCCGGCGCCGCAGGGTTGGTGTAGTCGATGAAGGCGACCCTGGCGTCGTTGTTGCGGGTGTTCGCACCGCACTCGGCGGAGTTGCAGTAGTTCCAGCCGCTGATGATGGCCTTGTACCCGCGCCAGATGCCGTCGTCGTCGGCGTCCCCGGAGGTGGTGAGGCTCTGCGGGATCCAGGTCGTGGTGCTCGCGTCACCGCTGTCCCAGCACCAGCTGACGGTGGCGGCGGGCTTGATCGGCAGCCCCGCGGCCTCGGTGCTGTCGCAGGTGCGCATGGGGTGGTTGGCGCTCGTCATGACGTCGGCGAAGTCGACCTGTGTGAGGCCCGACTGCGCCTTGAGCGTGCTCAGCCCGGTCGTCGGGTGCCAGATGACGCCGGCTCCGGAGACGGCGACGAGCGGGGTTCCGTAGGCGGAGTCGTCAACGGGGTCGGCGTGCGCCGCGGTGGCGGCGGCGAGCGGGGCGGCGGCTAGCAGGAGGATGGCGGCGATTCTGGCCACGGCTTTGGACAAGGGGCGTCCTCTCCATCCGGCTCATGTCCCACGTGTTGAGAGACGGACAGCAGAAAGCATGGAAGCCGAAGTGGCCTCGCAGATAGCACTAAACACGTCTGACTCGGACGAAATTGATGTCAATCCAGGTGGTTAAGGTGGCTGCTGTGGTGGCTACCCCCCTGAAGTTGTCGCGCGGCCTGCTCTTCATCACCGACGGCTCGCCCGCCTACGCGCGGCGATACACGCACCAGGGCGAGGAGCCCGTGCACACGCACAGCTTCGTGGAGATCGCCGTCGTGGTCGCCGGGACGGGCGTTCACCTTTCCTCGTCGGGACGGCAGGAACTGCAGGCCGGGGACGTCGTCCTGCTGCGTCCGGGCGTCTGGCACGGGTACGAGGACTGCGCGCGGCTCGCCCTGTACAACTGCTGTGTCGGCACCGACCTCCTCCGCAACGAGCTGTCCTGGACGCGAGAGGACCCCCGGCTGGGTTACCTGCTCTGGACCGGGCCGCACTCGTTGCAGCGCCGCGGTCTGCTGACCACCCACTTGGAGGAAGTTGATCTGCGTACGTGCGTCGGCTACCTGGAGGCGCTCGACCGGCTGCGCGACCGCAGCATCCAGAAGCACCGGGCCGACGTCATCGGCTGGCTCTCGCTCTTCCTCGGGCACCTGTCCCGCACCGTCGGCACCGGCCAGGACGGGGCGGCGGCCGACTGCTCGGTGACGCATCCGACGGCCATGCGGGTGGTGGGCATGGTGGAAGGAGACCTCGCCCATGACTGGACGCTGGCCGAGCTGGCCGGGGCCGTGGCGCTCAGTCCCGCCTATCTGGTGCGGCTCTTCAAGTCGGCCACCGGGCTGCCGCCGATGGCCTACCTGGGGCGGCTGCGCGTCGAGACCGCGGCCGACCTGCTGCTGCGTACCGACGAGCCGGTGACGTCGATCGCCCGGGCGGTGGGCTGGCCGGACCAGAGCCACTTCGCCCGCCGCTTCAAGGCGTACTTCGGGCTGAGCGCGACCACCTATCGCAACCGGTTCCGCACCTAGCCGAGCAGCAGGCGGGCCGGACCGTACAGGCCGCTCGCCCGCTGTCCCGGGAAGACGAAGTGTGTGGGGCTGACCGCGTCGAGATGCGGCGCGAGCGTGCCGTACACCTCGACCTCGACCGTGTTCTCACCGGCCCGCAGCGCCGCGCCGACGTCGAACCGGTACGGCGAGCACACTCTGATCCCGCACGACTGGCCGTTGACCAGCACCTCCGCGGTGCCGCGCACCCGGCCGAGGTCCATGAGGCCGGTGTCCGGGCGCTCGTCGAGACGCACGGTGCGGCGGTAGCGGACGCCGCCGCTGTACTCCGGCAGGCCGGCCCGCTCCCAGTCGCCCAGCTCGATCGGGCCGGGGCCGGTCTCGATCTCGATCGGGCCGGTGAGTATGGCGCCGCCGGTGTACCCGGGCTCGGTCACCACACTCAGCAGGGCCTCGCGCGGCCCGGCCCGCCCGTCGAGGGACGCCTCCAGACAGCCGGAGCCCTCCGCCACCGTCTTCCCGTCGACCAGCAGTTCGGCCGAGCCGCGCAACGGCACCCGGAGGGCGGTCGCGCCCGGCGGGACCTCGAAGCGCAGCCACTCGACGCGCCCCGCCGTACCCTCCTCGGCCAGCACGACCGGCAGCACGACCGGCGACGCGGGGCTGTCCGGTTCGCCCCCTGACAGCCAGGCCGTGCCGGGGAGCGGGTGCGGGCGGCGCGGCAGGTGCAGGGCGGCGGGGTCGTGGTACTGCGTCCTGCGGGTCTCGGCCGGGGCGCGCTCGCCGTCGTGCACCGCCCACCAGCCGGGCCCGGAGGTGACGCAGCCGTCGACCAGGACCGGCTCGGCGCCGTCCCCCACGCGGATGGTCACCTCGTTCGCGCCGGGCCGCAGCACTCCGGCCAGGTTGTAGCGGCGCACCCGGGGCTTGCGCTCGTCGGCGTACGGGTCGAACCCGCCCTGCCGGCCCATCTCCACCCCGTTGACCAGCACCTGGCAGGCCGTCATCGAGGCCACCTGGAGCACCGTGCCCTTCGGTATGAACGCGGCGGTCAGCTCGGCCGGCCCCGCCGGACCGGTGATCCATTCCGGGCGCAGGTAGTGCTCGGGGCTGGTCACGACGGCGACGTGCGCGCGCAGCCACCCGTCGTCCTCGGGCACCAGCCGGACCTCCAGCAGGTGGCTGCCGGGCGAGAGCGGCAGGCGGGCGAGCGCCAGGTAGCCCCTGTCGTCCAGCTCGACGTCACGGCCGTCGACCCGCACCGCCTTGACGGCCGCGGCGCCGACCGCGAGGAACCCGTGCTCCGGCACGGTCAGCTCGGTTCTGAACCAGGCGCTCTTCCCCATGGCCACCTCGCCGAAGTCCAGGAACTCCTCCGGCACGTGACCCTTGGGCCCGAGGGTGCGGCGGTGGATGGGGTCCTTCCTGATGCCGCGCGAGGTCGAGAACACCACGGGCCGCCACTCGCCGCCGTCGATCCGCGAGCTGCCGTGCGACCCGTACGTCGCGTACGCGGGCCGCCAGTTCAGGCCGTTCACGCGGTGCTCGACCTCCCAGCGATGCAGGACCGGCCCGGAGTGGCCGAGGTCGCCCCAGGTGTCGTCCAGAGTGGGTACGAGCTCCATCTCCCAACCGGCGCCGAGATCGAGCTCCCGCGTCGGGGGCGCGGCCGGTTCGGGCGCCGCCACCTGCTCGCCGGTGAAGACGAGCAGCGCGGCGGGACCGGCGTCGAACGGCACGACGACCTCGGTGTGCTCGCCCTCCACCGTGTACGGCAACGCGCGCACGCCACCCCCGAACGGGTCCACCAGCAGCGGCGTCCCCGAGACGCCGCGCACCCGCACCGGCATCTCGGCGGCGTACCGGCCGGGGTCGAAGTCGATGGTGGCCGAGTCCCAGCCCTGGTCGGCGCCGCGGTCGTCGGGCCGTTCGACCGACACCCGGCTCGCCATGGGGAAGGTGGCCTGGAGGTAGACGATGGTGCTCCCGTCGAACTCCCGTACCAGCGGGGGAACCGGCGCCTCGACCCGGCGCAGCGGCGACAGCAGCGGGCCGAGGTCGGCCGTCGTCGCGGCGAAGCGGACGCGCGAGCGCAGCGGGCCGTCGGGGCGCGCGCCGACGGCGACGACCAGCCCGCCCTCGTCGGCGAACGTCACGAGCGCTGCTTCCGTGGCCGGATCGAGCGTGACGCACGCGGGCAGCACGATCACGCCATAGGACTCGTCGGCGACCTCCAGCCGGGTCCGGGCCGCGAAGGTCCCACCCGCGCCGGGCCTGACGGTGGCCCGCTGGACCGAGTCGTCGTCGATCACGTCGGCGTCCAGGCCGAGCCGGTCCAGGACGCCGGGCCGCATCCGGAACCACGCCATCTCGCCCACGATCTCGCGGTAGACCTCCTGCGCCCGCGCGGCCTCCGCCGCCACCCCGTCGAGCCGGGTGCTCGCCTGGACGGTCGCGGTGGGCATGAGGACCGCCAGGTCGCAGGCGTGCCGGCCCAGCGAGAGGATCGCGCACAGCCGGGTGACGGCGTCGGCGAAGACGCGGTGGTGCCGCCAGTACGGCTGGCGCCAGTCCGTGGACGGCGGCGCCCACTCCCACCATCCGGCCTTGGTCGTGTAGTAGACGGCGTGCGGGTTGTAGAGCGTGGCTCCGGCCCGCAGCCAGGGGAGCAGCCAGTCGAAGGTCTCCTCCAGCGTGCCGCCCCAGCCGCTGGAGTGGAACGCCTCGATCCAGGTGCGCGGCCGGTCGTACAGGTGGGCCAGCGAGGAGTGCACCCGCGCGTCACCGTGGTGGTCGGAGCCCGGCGCGCTGAACCAGCGGTGGGTGCGCGGGTAGTCGGCGTACAACTGGACGCCCTCCACCGGGTACCCGGCGCGGGCGGGGTCCTGCTGGTCGCAGCCGCTCAGCAGGCCGTGGCGGTCGTGCCAGGCGGCCAGCGGGCGGAAGAACGCCTCCTCCGCCAGCTCGGCCCGGGTGCGCTGGTAGTCGCGGCGGACCTCGCCCGCGCCCGCGCCGTCCGTCCACAGCAGCGGCAGCTGGGGGGTGAGGTCGTAGCCCCGGCGCTTCTCGAACTCCACGGCGAAGGTGTCGGACCAGGTGGGGAGCGAGGGCAGCTCGTCCTGGAAGGAACCGGCGATGACCCCGCCCAGCCGGTGCCCCAACCGGCGTTCGAATTCGCCGTGCACGCGGTCGATCAGCGCCGCGCACGCCTCCGCGGACAGGTAGTCGAAGCCGCGGGTGGTCACCGAACCGTCCGGAGACAGCCACCGGCCGGCGAAGCGGGGCTCCTCGCCGACCAGCCGGGCCTGGAGGTCGGCGCCCGAGAAGCCGAGCTGGTCGTAGAACCACAGGGAGATCCCCAGCTCCTCGGCGTTGGCGCACACCTGCTCCAGCAGGGCCCACCAGTCCTCGGAGAAGAACGGCGGGTCATCGGCGTCGGAGCCGAACATCGGTCCCGACGGCGCCAGGTTGAGTATCACGAGGTTCCACACGCCGCCCTCGGCGAACCGCTCCAGTTGCCAGCGCAGCCGGTCGTGTCTCAACCGCTCGCCGCTCCACCACCAGATGGCCGCGGGGGAGTACGCCCGGGGTGGGTGACGCAGGATGTCGGCAAGCTGGGCCGGCAGGGTCATGGCAGCTCCAAAGGGGAGGTGGCCACGGCCACCACGTCGTAGGACAGGTTCAGCTCGTCGAGGCCGGACAGCGCCTCCGGCGGGGCCCCGCCGTCCACGATGACATGGTCGAACGTCCGGAGGCTCGTGACCCGGTACAGCGCGGTCCTGGCCAGTTTGGTGTGGTCGATCAGCAGCACGCTGCGGGTCGCGGAGGCGAGCATCGCCCGTTTCACCGGCACGATGTGCTGCTCCTGGTGGTAGGTGTACTCGCCGGTCACCGCCGAGGTGGAGACGAAGCACAGGTCCGCCTGCAAGGCCGCGACCGCGTCGGTGCAGGAGACGCCGAGGAAGGAGTTGTGCAGTGCGTCGTAGTCGCCGCCCAGCGCGATCAGCCGGATGCCGGGCATGCCCGCGACCAGCTCGATCGTCGTCAGGAAGTTCGTGACGACGGTCAGCGGCGCCAGCGGCTCCAGCTTCCTGGCCAGTGCCAGGCTGGTGGTGGAGTCGTCGAGTATGACGGCCATGCCGGGCTCGACCAGCTCCACCGCCCTGGCGGCGATCGCGTCCTTCTCCCTGCGCATCGACTTCTCGCGGAAGGCGACGTTGCTCTCGAAGACGCTGGACGGCTGCGCCGTGACGCCGCCGCGCAGCTTGCGCACGATCCCCTGGCGTTCCAGCTCGTTGAGATCGCGATGGATCGTCATCACGCTGACCTGGAACAGCTCGGCCAGCTCGGCGGCCGCGAGCTCGCCCTTGGCGTGGATCCGCTCCGCGATGGCCTCCTGCCGCCGCGCGGGTCCCTGCCGGGGCTCCCTGTCGTCGGTCATCCCTTGAGCCCGCCCGTGCGCGGGGAAACGGTCATGGGAGTCTCCGGAAGGGGTTGCCGCGAAGCGGAGGGAGCATAACGCGATCTAACATTGACATGTGATTCTCACGCTGTCCAGCGTTACAAAGAGCCCTATCTCGTCACATCCCGCTGGGACCGGCGAGCGGTCATCGGAGATGAAGTCCCAGCTCAAGCTGGCTGGAGTGGCTCGGCGGGCGGAGCATCGCGGCGGCTGTTATTTTCACATCCGGCTTGGTAGGTTGCCAGCCGCGATATATACGCTTTCTTGACGCCCTCACCAGGCAAAACACCCATCTCTCCTCACTAATGTGCCTAGTGCGGGATGTTGATGGAGGGTGACCGGGATGGTGCTGGCGAAACGGCCGGTCGCTACGGAGGGGACGCTGCGGTCGTGGCTGCTGGAAGGGCTGCAGACCGACCGTAAGCAGATCGAGCACGGCCCGCACGTGAAGCACTCGTGGTGGCGGGTGATGTGCCTGACCGGCGTGGACTACTTCTCCACGCTGGGCTACCAGCCGGGCATCGCCGCGCTGGCGGCCGGGCTGCTGTCGCCGCTGGCCACGCTGTTCCTGGTGGCCCTGACGCTGCTGGGCGTGCTGCCGGTCTACCGGCGGGTGGCCGAGGAGAGCCCGTACGGGCAGGGCTCGATCGCGATGCTGGAGAAGCTGGCGCCGCAGTGGTGGGGCAAGATCTTCGTGCTGGCCCTGCTCGGGTTCGCGGCCACCGACTTCGTGATCACGATGACGCTGTCGGCCGCCGACGCCACCGCGCACCTGCTGGAGAACCCGTTCGTGCCCGACTTCCTGTCCGGACAGCGGGTGATCGTCACGCTGGTGCTGCTGGCGCTGCTCGGCGGGGTGTTCCTGATGGGGTTCAGCGAGGCCATCGGCATCGCCGTCCTGCTCGTCTTCGTCTATCTCGGGCTGAACGCGGTGGTGGTGGGCACCGCGATCGCGCACGTGCTGGAGGCACCAGAGGTGGTCGTGGACTGGAAGCAGGCGCTGAGCACGAGTTACCGCAGTCCGCTGGCGATGATCGGGTTGTCGCTGCTGGTGATGCCCAAGCTCGCGCTGGGCATGTCCGGGTTCGAGACCGGCGTGGCGGTGATGCCGGTGGTCAAGGGGGACATCCCGCAGCGGATCGCGGGGACCAGGCGGCTGCTGACGGTCGCGGCGCTGATCATGAGCGTGTTCCTGATCTTCTCCAGCTTCGTGACCACCGTGCTCATCCCGCACCACGAGTTCGAGGAGGGCGGCAAGGCCAACGGGCGCGCGCTGGCCTACCTGGCCCACCAGTACCTGGGCAACTGGTTCGGCACCGTCTACGACGTCAGCACGATCGCGATCCTCTGGTTCGCCGGGGCCTCGGCGATGGCGGGCCTGATCAACCTGGTGCCGCGATACCTGCCCCGGTACGGCATGGCGCCGGAGTGGACCGGGGCCGTACGGCCGCTCGTGCTGGTCTTCTCGCTCATCGGGTTCGCCATCACGATCATCTTCCACGCCGACGTCGACGCCCAGGGCGGCGCGTACGCCACCGGCGTGCTGGTGCTCATGCTGTCGGCGGCGGTCGCGGTGACGCTGTCGGCGCGGACCAAGAGGCAGCACCGGGCGACGGCGGGGTTCGGCGTCATCGCGGCCGTGCTGGCCTACACGCTGGTCGACAACGTCTTCGAGCGGCCGGACGGCGTGAAGATCGCCTCGTTCTTCATCGCCGCCATCGTCGTCACGTCGCTGATCTCGCGGGCGACGCGCTCCACGGAGTTGCGGGTCACCGAGGTGCGTCTGGACCCGCTGGCGGAGGAGTTCGTCAATGAGGCGTGCGGCGAGATCCATGTGATCGCGAACGAGCCGCACCAGCGCGACCAGAACGAGTACAACGACAAGCTGCGCGAGACGTGGATCAACCACCGGCTGCGCAGCTCCGAGCCGGTGCTGTTCGTCGAGGTGTCGGTGCCGGACGCGTCGGAGTTCGAGACCGAGCTGCGCGTCAAGGGCGAGGAGCGGTACGGCCACCAGATCCTCACCATCGAGAGCTCGGCCGTGGCCAACGCGCTGGCCGCGCTCCTGATCTACCTGCGTGACCGCACCGGCGGCGCGCCGCACATCTACTTCCACTGGGCCGAGGGCAACCCGATCGTGGCGATGCTGCGTTACCTGGTCTTCGGCGGTGGCGACGTACCGGCGCTGACTCGCGAGGTCCTCCGCAAGGCCGAGCCGGACCTCGAACGCAGACCGCACGTCCACGTCGGCTGAAGTCCGGTTGACAGGCGCCGATGACAGGAAAATCCGTATATGAGACGGACCATCCTGCGCGAGGCTGACGGCAGTACGCTGCTCTGCATGCGCAGACGGGTGATCGACGACCGATTCGAGCTGGTGGAACGGCTCGGCGGCGGCGGCATGGGCCTCGTCTGGCGGGCCTGGGACGTGGCCCTGCACCGGGAGGTCGCGCTCAAGGAGGTACGGCCGCCCGACCCCGACATGGACGAGCGTGACCCCGAGGCCGCCCGCGAGCTACGCGCCAGGGTGCTCCGCGAGGCCCGCGCCCTGGCCCGGCTGAACCACCCGCACGTCGTGACCATCCACCACATCGTGGACAACGGCGACAGCGGCTACCCGTGGCTGGTCATGGAGCTGGTCTCCGGCGGCTCGCTTCAGGAACGCCTCGAACGCGGCCCGATGACGCCGCAGGAGACCGCGCGGCTCGGCCGCGAGATCCTGTCCGCGCTGCGGGCCGCGCACGCGGTCGGCATCCAGCACCGCGACGTCAAACCCGCCAACGTCCTGCTGCGGCCGGACGGCGGGTCGGTGCTCACCGACTTCGGCATCGCCGCGGTCCGCGAGTCCACCAGCCTGACGGCGACCGGCTCGTTCATCGGCTCGCCCGAGTACATCGCGCCGGAACGCATCAACGGCTATGAAGGCGATCCGGCCTCGGACCTGTGGTCGCTGGGGATGCTGCTGTACGTCGCGGTCGAAGGCCGCCATCCGCTACGCAGGGCCACCACGCTGGCGACGCTGGCCGCGGTGCTCAACCAGGACGTGCCGCCGCCGCAGCGGGCCGGAGCGCTCGGTCCCGTGCTCGGCTACGTGCTCACGCGCGACCTGGCCGCGCGGCCGGACGGCGAGGCGCTGGACCGCATGCTCGCCTCGGTGACCGACGCCCCCGCGTCGATGCCTCCGCCTCCGGGCTGGGCCCCGGGCCCGCCACTCGCGCAGCCGAACAGCGGCCCGCCGTTCCCGCAGCCGAACACTGGCCCGCCGTTCCAGCAGTCGCCCACAGGCCCGTCTTACCCGCAGTCGCCCACCGGCCCGTCGTTCTCGCAGCCGAACAGCGGCCCGCCGTTTCAGCAGTCGCCCACCGGTCCGCGGTTCCCGCAGCCGCCCATGGGCCCGCAGTCCGGCATGGGCCCGCAGTCAGGCATGGGCCCGCAGCCGGGCATGGGCCCGTACTCGGGCATGGGCCCGCAGTTCGGCACCGGTCCGCAGTACCCCCAGCAGAACACCAGCCCGCCACTCCCGCGCCCGGTCACCGGACCCACGAGCCGCCGCCGCGCGCGGCGCGGCGCCCACCCGGCCGTGGTCGCGGTGTCCGCCGCCGTGGTCGTGGTGGTCGGCGTGCTGGTGTGGACGTTCTTGCCCACGGTGAACGGTGACGCCGACGACGATCCGCAGTCACTGAAGTCCGGACAGCCGACCAGCTCCGCCACCAGATCCACCCCCAAACCCACTCCCAAATCCACGAAGACGAGCACGAGCGAGCCCACCGAGGCCGCCGACCCGGGCAACCTGCTGACCCCGGCGGGGGTCCGGACCATGATCTCCAGGCTGAAGCCGATGATGGGCGGCACCAAGGTCTTCCGGCTGGCGCTGTACTCGGAGTACGCGAGCGTCGAGGCGCCGGTCAAGGGCGAGAAGGGTATCTACGACAGCTTCACCTACCGTGACGGCGCAGCCGCGAACCAGGGCACTGGCGGCAGCACGGACGAGACCCCGGTGGATCTGGCCAAGTTCAACTGGGACGTCCTCCCCGCCCTGTTGCGCAAGGCGGACAAGGATCTGGGCGTCCCCAAGCCCACCACCCACTATGTGCTTGTGGATCCCTCCTTCTCCTTCGTGAGCGGCGTCCACAATTCGATGCTCATCTATGTGGGCGACAAATACCGAACGGCCTACCTGGTGGCCGACGTCAACGGCAAGGTGATCAAGACCAATCCGGCGTGACCGGCATCTCCCGCTGTCCCCGCAGCGGTGAGAACACCAGCCAGAGCACCGCCAGCCAGGAACAGGTCACCGCGACGGCCAGGGTCGCGCGGGCGCCGAGCCAGGCGCCGAGGATCCCCGCCAGCAGACCGCCGATCGGCATCGCGCCGCGGATCATCCACCGGATGCTCGCGTTCATCCGGCCGAGCAGCTCGGGCGGGCAGATCGACTGCCGGAAGGCGATCTGCAGCACGTTGTACGCGACGGTGGACAGCCGCGAGGCGAACAACCCCGCCGCGACGGCCAGCACTCCCCAGCCGGGCCCGCCCATCGGGACGAGGAGCGCGAACCCCCCGAGGTACAGCTTCCCCGCCCATAACGCCCGGCCCGCGCCCACCCAGCGCGCGAACGACGTGGCGAGCACGCCGCCCACGATCCCGCCGGCACTGCCCAGCCCCAGCACCACCCCGAGCGTGGCGGGGTCGGTGCCGAGATCGCCGAGCAGGAAGACGACGACGAGTGTGGTGACCATGGCGTCGCAGAGATTGGAGATCGCGCTGCACGCCACGACGCGCCGCAGCACCGGGTGCCGCAGGACGAAGGTGATTCCCTCGGCCGCCTCCCTGCGCATGCTCCGGTCCCCTCGGTCGGCGGGCCGCGGTTCCGGACTGCGGATCAGCAGCAGGGTCACGATGCCGATCACGTACGACAGGCAGTCCACGACCATCACCCGTGCCGCGCTGTTCAGCAGCGTCATCAGGCCGCCCGCCAGGGAGGGGCCGCCGGCGACGGCCACCGCGTTGGTCGTGGCGATCTTGCCGTTGCCCTCGATGAGCCGCCGCCGCGACATCAGGACCGGCAGGTAGCTCTGGCCGGCGATCTCGAAGACGACATTGATCGAACCCACGAGGAAGGCCGTGGCGTACAGGTGAATCATCGTCAGCTGGCCCAGCGCGGCCGCGGCGGGGACCGAGGCCACCACCACGCCCCGCGCCACGCCGCAGCCGATCATCAGCGGCCGCTTGGTCACCCGGTCGGCGATCATCCCGGCGGGCAGCGTCATGACCAGCCAGGCGGCCGTGCTGAAGGCGGTCAGCACCCCCACCTCGAAGGTAGAGGCACGCAGTATGGTGATGGCCGCGAGCGGCACCGCCAGCGTCGTGACCGCGGCGCCCAGGTCGCTGATGCTCTGCCCGGTCCAGAAGAGCATGAAGTCGCGATTTTTCAGGAGTGTGCCGTCTTGTTCGGGGGCCTGCCGGTTGAGGGTCACGGCTTTGACCGTACGGAAAGCGGTCTCCAAGATTCGGCCATATGTCCGGATTCGACGGCAGTCTCGCCGGTGATGGCGTACATGTAGGGCCATGACCACGTACTCCGCCGTCGTCACCACCGGCATCTACTGCCGGCCCGGGTGCGGCGCGAAGCCGCTGGCCAAGAACAACCGGACCTTCGAACTGGCCGCCGCCGCCGAGGCCGCCGGGTTCCGGGCCTGCCTGCGCTGCCGTCCCTACCGCGTGGCCGGGCCCTTCGGCTCCGACGCGCCGGAGCTGGTGTGCCGGGCGTGGCAGCTGATCATCGACGGCGTGCTGGACGACGGCACGGAGGTGGTGCTGGCGGAGCGGGTCGGCCTGTCGCCCCGGCACCTGCGCCGACTGTTCCTCAAGCACCTGGGTGCCAGTCCGGACCAACTGGCCAGGTCGCGGCGGGCGCACTTCGCCCGCCGGCTGCTCGACGACACCGACCTCACGGCCCTCGACATCGCCATCGCGTCGGGGTTCGGGAGCCTGCGGCAGTTCAACCGGATCATGCGGGAGGTGTTCCGCGCGTCGCCGACCGAGCTACGCGCGCGCCGGCGCCGCGCCGACCGGCTCGTCGCCGACGGCGGGCTCGCGCTGCGGTTGCCGGTCCTGCCGGGCTACGACTGGGATGCCGTACGGACCTTCCTCGCGGTCCGGGCGACGCCCGGGATCGAGGCGATCGAGGGTGACACCTACCGGCGCACGGTCACCGTGGACGGCGCACCCGGAGTCCTGGAGATCTCACCCCACGGCGAGGGGAATCTCCTGCTGCGCGCCCACCTGCCGTACTGGGAGGGCCTGATCCACGTGGTGGGCCGGGTCGGGCGGCTGCTCGGCATCGACACCGACCACTCCGCCGGGATCACCGCCCTCTCCGCCGACCCGCTGCTCGGCCCGCTGGTACGCAAGCGTCCCGGCCTGGTCGTGCCGGGCGCGTGGAGCTCGTACGAGCTCGGTGTACGGGCGCTGCTGGACCGTGCCCCCGGGGGCGCCGCCCGCTGGATGGAGGCGATGGTGACGGAGCTGGGCACGCCCGTGGCCGGGCTGCCCGGCGGCCTGACCCATATTTTCCCCGCCCCGGAGGCGATGACCCCGGCCGGGCTCACCGCGCTCGGCCTGCCCGAGGCGGACGCGACCGCGCTCGCCGAGCTGGAACCCATCGGTGACGGCACGGACGTGGACGACCAGGTCGGGTTCCGTCTCGGGCGGCGCGCGGCGTTCCCGGCGGCCGACCCGTCGCTCGGCGCGGCGCTCGCGGACCTCGGCCTCCACCCGTCGGACGCCGGACAATGGCGGCCGTGGCAGGCCCTGGCGGCGGTTCACCTGATGGCCCACGGCGACAGCCTCACTTAAAGCGGCCTTGGCCGCCCGCCACTTGCTCAGGGTCCCGGTGATCTCCACCTGTACGAAACGGAAAAGGTCCCGCTCCTCGGCCCGTCCGGCGGACGGTAAAGCCCTGAACCTTATGGAAACACAAAGCCCTCTAGAGGAGAGGGCGGGCACTGCCTTAGCCGGAGAAAGTCAGTTCAGCTCATCGAACTCGCCGTCCTTGAGCCCTTCGGCGAATGCACGCCATTCGGCCGGAGTGAAGGCGAGGACAGGACCGTCGGGATCTTTGGAATCGCGTACGAGAAACAATCGATCGGAAGTCTCAGCCTTGTCGCCGGACAGAAGCTGAGCGTCCACGGCAGCTACCTCGACGCAATTTGCGCCGTTGCCGCTGCGCTTGCTCTTGAGCCACTTGACGCTAGACAGGTCCACTTGGGGCACCTGGGCTTTCTATGTGGTAAGCGGGCAGTTTCGTCTCAAGATGACCGCTTGGCCAGATCCAAGATGAGCGTCCTGGACTCCTCAGGGTCGAACGCCATTGCTCGGAGATGGTCAAACGCAAGCGTGTAGCGATATATCTCCATTTCACCCTCAACATACAGACTACTCGTCATGCTCTCGACATACACCACCTCGGGATCGTACGGCTCGCGGAACTCCATGATGGCGAACTGCCCGGCGGTCGCTGGATGGGCAGCCCTGGAGGAGGGGAGCACTTGAATGGTGACGTTGTCACGCTTGGAGCACTCTGCGAGCTTGGCGTACTGCGCAGCCATGATCTCTGGGCTTCCTACCTGCTGGCGGAGCACCGACTCGTTGATGATCGTCCAGAAGCGGAGCGGGCTGTCCTCCCGCAGCAGGAGTTGCTGTCGGGTCATGCGGACTTCGACGCGTCGTTGGATTTCGGCGGGTGGTGATAGGGCCATCAGCGCAGCCCGGATGATCTCCCGGGCGTAATCCTCGGTCTGTAGAAGCCCGTTGACGATCAGCGGATCAAAGCTCCGCATGAAGGCCGTGTCGGCCTCTAGCTCGATATATGTGGCGTAGTCGCTGGGTGTTGAGTCGGCGTATGCATCCCACCAGCCGCGCTTGCGTGCGGTCCGACCAAGCGCATGCAATGCCTCGCGCCGGTGGTCGTCCACTTCGTAGAGATCAAGCATGGCTGTGAGGTCGGGCGCAGTGATGCCGGTACGTGCAGTCTCGATGCGCGAGACCTTTGCTATCGACCACTTCAGGCGCTCGGCGGTGGCCTCGATGGTCATCTCGCTTCGCTCGCGCAGCCTGCGCAACTCACCTGCTAGCCGTCGGCGTCGCACTGTCGGGCCTTGTCGAGGCATCAAGATCTCCAGTATCCCCACATGTGCCAAGTCAGCACGCATCTTAGCGTGCCAGTCGGCCTAAGAAGTGATGTGTAAATTTACAGATCCTCTTGCAGCCTGAGGCGACATGATGGAACATCAAAGCCAGTTACGAGAGGCGCACCACCCGGCGTTAGGCAGTTCGGAGAGCACGGTGGCTCGGACCCGCTGCCGAAGATCAGAAGGGCTGCGACGTGATGACCGACGAGCAGGCAAGGGGTACGTACACCTCGTTCTCGGCAGAACTTGTGCATCTGTCGTATCTATCCGCTGATCTGGCGAGGTTGGTCGTCCACGCGAGGGTGCGGCTGGCGACAACCGAGCCTCTGGCGCTGGTGGCGTGGCGATCGGTAGGGATACGGGTCCGGGCGAAGCAACGACGGGGAACCTGGTTCTTCGTGTGGGGCCGTTGGTCGAGGTGTCGCGTGACGGCGGCTCAGGAGAACGCAGCCGAGCGACTGGTTCAGACGGTGTTGCTGTGAGCCGGGCCTTGGGTGGGTTCTGGTTGCCGGGCGTAAGGGCGTCAGTGCCGGTTGCGCGGCGGTGTGTGGCGGCAGTGCTGGCCGGGGCAGGCTGCCGTGACATCGATGCCGTGCTGGTGGTGGTCAGCGAGTTGATTACCAATGCCATCGTGCATTCGCGCTCGGGCTTGAACGGCGGGCGAGTGCGGGTCGAGATCGAAGAGGCCGGAGACGATCTGGTCGGCGTCGAGGTGACCGACCAAGGGGCCGCGACAGGGCCGGCTCAACGTACCCCCGACTGCGAGGGGGGCCGAGGGCTGTGGCTGGTCGGCGACCTTGCCCTGCGTTGGGGAGTACGCCAGTTGAACGCCGGGCGCTCGGTGGTCTGGGCACTGATGGACGTATCTCCAGCAGAGCAAGGGGCCCGGGCGGTGACTGGTGGAGGGCAAGCAGGCTCAGACGGACATGCTCCCGCGTTGCCCTCCCGCTCGTCGTGACAGTGCAGAGATGGGAGGTGGCGTGGTGAATGAGCGGTTTCTTGGTGAAGTCGTGTTGCCGGGGGTGGCGCAGTCGGTGGCAGTGGCTCGTCACTGCGTCGGAGAGATGCTGACGGTGGCTGGGCACCGGGACGCGGAGAATGCACGGCTGATCGTCAGCGAGTTGGTCACCGATGCGCTGATCCATACTGCCTCCGGGCTGTATGGCGGGGTGGTCACGGTGGAGGTCGTCGCCGTTGATGCCGAGATCGTTCGCGTTGAGGTGACCGATGACGGGGAGGTCACGGTTCCTCGATCGCGGGTGTCCGGCGATGACGACTGTCAGGGGCGGAGTCTGTGGCTGGTCGAGCAGATCTCGTTCAAGTGGGGTGTGCGCCTGTTGGGCGCAGGACAGCGCGCGGTCTGGGCGGAGACGTTCACGGGTCAGGCCGTGCCTGTCTGCGCTGGGGAAGGCGTGATGGCCGGGGTCGGGCGCAGAGAGCCTGAGGTGAAGAGGTGAGCTGGGTGCTCGGTCACTGGCGGTTTCCCCCTCATTGCACAGCACCCCACGTGTCGGTCGTGCAGTCGCACTACGACCAACTGGCATGGCACTCTCCACGCCGGGGCGAGCCGGACGGCCGGGTTATGAAATGGACCTGCGACTGCACGGAGGTCTTTTACGAACTGATCACGCTCGGCGGGTCGCGGTTCATTCGCCGGACGGCTCACCGGGCCGGGAAGACCATCATTCACGAGAGTGATCGCTGGCCTCTTCATGTGGCAAATGACATGTGGCTCGCCCTGCTTTTCGGTCGTGTCGTATGAAGTACGAGCTATAGATCTCTAAGTCCGCTAAAGAGCAAGTTAGGAGGATTGTATAGAGCTGGTGGCCGCCTATTTTCCGTCCCGCCAGCAGGTGTGTGCACTTTGAACTTCGGCCACGCATGGTCCCATCTCTGTTATCGCCTTAACGTCGAGGCCGGATCAACTCAATGAAGATTTCGGAGATTTTAGCTGCTATAAGACGCGGTCCTGCGAGGCCCGCCGAAACCAACGGGAGGTACGTTGCGCAAGCTCAATCTTCTCGATTTCGCATGGTGGGAGATCACAGGAAAGTGCCAGCTCGCCTGCGATCACTGCTACGCCTCGTCGGGGCCCAGCGGCACCCACGGGACCATGACCGTCGCCGACTGGCAGCGCGTCATCAGACAGACCCGCGAGGCCGGCGCGACAATGGGGCAGTTCATCGGGGGTGAGCCAACGCTGCACCCGGCGTTGCCCCAGCTCGTACGACACGCCCTCGACAGCGGAATGGAGGTCGAGATCTATACCAACCTCGTCCATGTCACACCGGCGATGTGGGAGACCTTCCGGCTGCCGGGGGTCCGACTCGCGACCTCCTACTACTCCGACCAGCCCGACGAACACGAGGCGATCACCAAGCGCCCCTCCTACAAGATCACAACGAAGAACATCGCCCGCGCGCAAGAGCTGGGTATTCCGTTGCGTGCCGGCGTCATCGGGGTTCTCAACAAGCAGCGCACCTCTCAGGCCATCGCCTCCTTGGAGCGGCTGGGCGTTCCGGCGATCGGTTACGACAACCTTCGAGAAGTCGGACGCGGAGTCCGGGAGAGGGGCCCTGGCCCCGAACAACTGTGCGGCAACTGCGGCAACCGACAAGTCGCCATCTCACCCACGGGAGAAGTCTGGCCATGCGTGTTCTCCCGCTGGCTGCCCGCCGGTAACGTCCGGCAGGCATCTCTGCCGGATATCCTCATAGGCGAGAAGTTCGCCCAGATCGCGAGCGAACTACAAGAGGAGTTCGGGGCGCGCGCCCGGCCATGCCGACCGGACCCGTGCAGCCCGGACTGTAGCCCGTCGTGCAAGCCGCAGAACAACTGCCGCCCGGCGAACAACTGCGGGCCGAACTACACCTGCGGGCCATGCGCGCCGAAGGATCAGAACTGCAAGCCTGTAATGAACTGCAACCCCAACAAGTGCCGCCCCACAGACAAGTAAGGGGAGCGACGTGATCAGCCGACACCGCGCCCCTGAGTCAGGGCAGCGCGCCTTTCTGCGTCGCATTCTCGCCGAGGGCTCAAACCGCCTCGGCGTGACTCTGACCGGGGATGCGGTGTTCGGCTGGCATGATCGCACGATCGGATCGGCCGCCCTGGCGGAGGAGGGCCGGTTTTGGCTTCGCGCGACCGCCGAACACCACGATTGGGCGCACGGCGAAGCATGGACGGGCAACCCGGACGCCACCGCAATCAGAGGTGTCCCCAAGCCCACATTGATCACCCGTACCGAGTGGGACGAAGCCCCGGTGTCCATATACGTCGAGTTGCTTACCTACGTTCCCGATATGCCATGCTCCCCATCCCCGGAACTGGCCGCGTCCCCGGTTCTGCCGACTTCGTGGTGGACTGACCTGCGCGCTGCCGTCGATGCCCTTGCCACGAATCTCACCCCGAGAGGCGATCATGATCCGGGCACACTGGCCGGCCGCGTTGAAGCCTTCTACGGCCGACCGCTCGACTTGCCGAAAACCCCGGTCCTGCGCACCGAGCACACCGACCTGCACTGGGCCAACCTCACCCAACCTCGCCTATGGTTGCTGGACTGGGAGTACTGGGGAAGCGCCCCCGCCGGATATGGCGCCGCCGTCCTCTACCTGCACAGCCTCTTGATCCCGGCCACGGCTGCCCGGGTCCATGAACTGTTCGCCGACGTTCTCGACACCCCGACCGGCCGTTTGGCGCAACTGTCTGCTGCGGCACATATCCTCGATCGCGCCACCCGGAGCGGTGACTACCCGAGCCTTGCCAGCCCCGTACGCACCCACGCTGCCAGGCTGATCCAGCCCGCGGAAAGGCACTAGCCGTGTTGCTCACCCAGCTGACTGCCCGCCGTCTCCCTCCAGGCTGGCCCGCTGCCCTGCCGCCGATTCGTCATCTGGCCGAGCGAGGTCTCACACTCACCGCCCCGATTGCCTTCCTCGTCGGGGAGAACGGCTCCGGAAAGTCCACCATCATGGAAGCGATCGCCGATGTGTGCGGCATCAACTCCGAAGGCGGCAAGGCCGGTACCAAGTACGCCAGCACCGGACCAGCAACCCCGCTGGGGGAGGTCCTTGACGCCGACCTCACGGCCACAGGGTTGCGGCTCCTTCACGGCCCCCGCCTCAAGCGGCGAGCGTTCTTCTTTCGCGCGGAAACACTCTTCAACCTCGGACAGAACGTGTCCGGCCGGTATGGATTCTGGGAAGACGACCTGACGGAGCAATCCCACGGTGAAGGGTTCTTCACCGTTCTTGAGCGCATGGTGTCCGGGCCGGGGCTTTACCTGATGGACGAACCTGAAGCCGCCCTGTCGTTCCAGTCCTGCGTGCGCCTGGTCGGCCTCATGAACCGTGTCGCCGGCGAGGGCGGACAGATCATCTGCGCCACCCACTCACCGATCCTCGCCAGCCTGCCGGGTGCGCAGATCATCGAACTCGGTGACGACGGCATCCGCACCACCGAGTGGGACAAGCTGCAGTTGGTTGACCACTGGCGACGCTTCCTCGCCAAACCGGACTTCTACCTGCGGTACGCCCTGGATATGGACTAGCGCCTTACCCGCACCTAACACCTGATCCGCCATGCTCGACGGGACCGGAAGGGGTCTTGTCGTGAAAGAGCGGGCCTGGGGCCGGGTACTCCCGTGGAACCGGCTGGGGCTCCGGATGCGGCTCACGCTCCTGTACGGCTGCTCGTTCTTCGTCGCCGGCTCGCTGCTGCTCTGGTCGACGTACCTGATCACCGGGCAGGCGCTGGACCAGCAGTTCTCGCCGGGACCCAGGGTGATCAGCGGCGAGAGAGCCGAGGGTGTGCCGGGGGCCGCGGTCAAGGGCGAGGTGTTCCTCGAGCGGGTCAACGTCAAGGCGCGGGCGGACGGCGTGCTCGACGAGATGCTGCGGTCCTCGCTCATCATCATGATCCTGATCGGGGTCATCGCGTTTGTGCTCGGCTACTTGATGGCGGATCGGGCGTTGCGGCCGTTGGATCGGGTGACCGAGACGGCGCGGCGGTTGTCGGAGAGTACGTTGCATGAGCGGATCGGGTTGCGGGGTCCGCATGATGAGGTCAGGCGGCTGGCCGATACGTTCGATGCGATGTTGGATCGGTTGCATCGGGTGTTCGAGGCGCAGCGTAGGTTCATCGGTAATGCCTCGCATGAGTTGCGGACGCCGTTGGCGATCAATCGGACGATTCTGGAGGTGTCGCTGGAGGAGCCGGCGGCCTCGCCGGATCTCAAGGCGCTGGCCCGGGCGCTGCTGGGCACCAACGCCCGTTACGAACGGCTGATCGAGGGCCTGCTGCTGCTGGCGCAGTCGGAGCAGGAGCTCGCCGTCCGCAAGAGCATCGACCTGTGCCAGGTGATCCGGGCCGTGGAGGAGCAGCTCGACCTGCAGCCCCGCAAGCGGCCGGTCACCCTCCACCAGGACCTGCGCGCCGCGCTCGCGACGGGCGACCCGCTCCTGCTGGAGCGGTGCGTGTACAACCTGCTGGAGAACGCGATCAAGTACAACGTCCGCGACGGTGACGTGTGGCTGCGCCTGCGCCAGGAGGGTGACGAGGCGGTCGTCGTGGTGGAGAACACCGGGACCCCCGTCCCGCCGTACGACGTGGACGACCTGTTCGAGCCGTTCCGCCGGTTGCAGGGCGACCGGGTCCGGTCGGCTCGCGGCGCGGGGCTGGGGCTGTCGATCGTGCGGGCCATCGTCGACGCGCACGGCGGCACGGTCACCGCCGAGGCGCGGCCGGAGGGCGGTCTGACCGTCACCATGCGGCTGCCCCGGCTGGAGCGCCGGGCCGCCCTGCGCGCCTGAGCCGAACGGCGGCGCGTACGTAGATTTTCCGATGTGCGGAATGCCCTCTATGTCTACTGTCTGCCGCATCGAGCGCCGTCCAAGCAAGGTGGGTTCATGCGCGGGCTGACCGTCCTCCTCTCCACCGTCCTGGTTTCCGCGACCCTGGCGGCTCCCGCGCCCGGCCTCGCCGCCACGCGACCCGAGGCGGCCACGGTGAACATCGTCTTTCAACGAGCCGACTTCGCCTCCGGTACGTCCGAGGGGATGGTCTCCGGCGACGGCCTGTCGTTCGCCGCCGCGGTCGGCACCACCACCTATACCGACGCGCTCGGCACCAAGAGCTGGGAGTACGCCCGCTGGACCGGCCCGGAGCGGACGATCGGCTTCGCGGCCACCCAGCTCATCGCCTCCTGGACCGCCGACGTCCCTGCGGGTAGCTGGCTGCAGGTCGAGGCCCGCGGCCGGCACGCGGCCGGGCTGACCAAGTGGTACGTGCTCGGCCGCTGGGCGTACGAGGAGGGCGACATCCGCCGCACCTCGGTGCCCGGTCAGGCCGACGCCGACGGCACCGTCTCCGTCGACACGTTCGTCGCGGCGACGGGCAGGCAGATCAACGCCTACCAGCTACGCCTCACCCTCTACCGGACGCCGGGCTCCGCCGTGACGCCGACCGTACGGACGCTGGGGGCGATGGCCTCGAACGTGCCCGAGCGCAAGACCGTGCCGGTCAGCCCGGGCGGCGGCGCGTGGGGCACCGAGCTGACCGTGCCGCGCCGCTCCCAGAACGTGCACGAAGGCCACTACCCGGAATGGGACGGCGGCGGTCAAGCCTGGTGCAGCCCGACCTCGACCACGATGGTCCTCGGCTACTGGGGCAAGTGGCCCAGCGCGCAGGACACCTCCTGGGTCGATCCGTCCGACCCCAGCCCAGAGGTCGACTACGACGCCCGCTACTCCTACGACCACGCCTACCAGGGCTCGGGCAACTGGCCGTTCAACACCGCCTACGCCGGACGCCACGGCCTGGACGGCTTCATCACCCGCCTGCGGTCGCTGACCGAGCTGGAGCGGCTGATCAGCGCCGGAATCCCGGTGATCACCTCGCAGTCCTTCAAGAAGGGCGAGCTGCCGGGCGCCGGATACGGCACGAACGGGCACATCATGGTGGTCGTCGGCTTCACCGCCACCGGTGACGTGATCGCCAACGACCCCGCCTCCGCCTCCGACGACGTCGTACGGCACGTCTATCCGCGGGCCGACTTCGAGAACATCTGGCTCCGCAGCTCCAGCAGCGGCGGCATCGTGTACGTCATCCACCCGCCCGGCCACGTTCTGCCCGCGACCACGCCGGGACTGCCCGCCAACTGGTGACGTGGTCTCTCAGTCCTGGTCGCGGTAGCGGCCGAGGACGGCGCGGGCCTGCGCGGTGATCGTCTCGATCACCGTGGCCGCCGGTTCGATCGAGTCGACCAGGCCCACTCCCTGACCCGCGAGCAGCGCCATCTCTTCCAGATCGCCGGTGGTCAGGCCGCGCATCGGGACCAGGAAGGAGAACTTGCGCATGTCCACCCGCTCCCCGTTGAGCGTCGTGTGCCCGATGACCTCCAGGCCCGAGGTGTCGCGCGGCACCTCGTCCGCCCGGCCGTGCCACTCGCGGACCACCTGGTTGCGCAGCACCCGCGTCGGGTTGAACCGCGGGGTCTCCGGGCCGAACACCCGGGTGCGCTCGGTGTCGGTGCCCCGCGCCGCCACCAGCCGGTTCTTGTAGCCTTCGTGCGCCGCTGACTCGGCCGTGGCCGCCAGCCGCGTACCGATCCAGGCGCCGTCGGCCCCGAGCATGAGCGCGGCGGCCAGCCCCCGGCCGTCCGCGATCCCCCCGGAGGCCAGGACCAGCGCCGGGGCGACCGCGTCGACCACCAGCGGGACCAGCGCGAACGTCGGCAGCGTCGCGTAGTTGTGCCCGCCCGCCTCCAGCCCCTGCGCCACCACCACGTCCACGCCGTCGTCCACCGCCCACTTGGCGTCGTCCACCGACCCGACCTGCTCGAAGACCCGCACGCCCGCGTCGTGCAACTGGCGGATGAAGCTCGACGGCGGATGCCCCCAGTGGAACGACGCCACCGCGACACCGGCCGCGCAGATCGCGTCGATCTGCTCGGGTTTGGCGAAGGGGGTGATGAGGTTGACGTTGAGCGGCCCGGTCGTGCCGGCCCGTACCGCGCCGATGGTCTCGACCATGGCGTCGGCCGGCATCAGCCCCACCCCGAGCGACCCCAGCGCCCCGGCGTTGCTCACCGCGATCGCCAGCTCCGGCAGCGCTCCGACGAACGCCATGCCGGCCTGCGCGATCGGGGTGGTCAGACCGTACGCGTCGGTGAAGCGTGTCCGCAGATTCATGTCTTAGAGGCGTTCCATCCCGTTCCACGGCGTTCGCCAAGAGAACACATCCGACCTATTGACTCGCCTGGCTACCAGTGGTCATATCGATAAATATTAGGAAAGTTTGTTAACGAGCGCACGTCACAGGGAGCTGCGCCATGTCCAGAGCGGTGCCTGTCTTAGCCGTACTCACCCTGCTGGCAACGGTATTGATCGGAGGTATAGCACAGGCTGCGACCACCCGCTACGAGGCGGAAGCCGCCACGATCTCCCAGGGCATCCTCGAGACCAGCCACACGGGCTTCTCCGGCACCGGCTACGTCAACGGCGACAACGTCTCGGGCAGTTACCTGGAGTTCTCCGTCACCGCCCCCTCGGCCGGCCCCGCGACCCTCGCCCTGCGCTACGCGAACGGCACCACCACCAACCGGCCCGCCACCATCACGGTCAACGGCACGGCCATCGCCACCGGCCAGGCGTTCAACAGCACGGGGAACTGGGACACCTGGGCCACCGCCACACTCACCGCGACGCTGCGGGCGGGCGCCAACCCGGTCAGGATCACCGCGACCACGGCCAACGGCAACCCCAACCTGGACTTCCTCGACGTCACCCCGTCCAGCACCCAGGACATCGCCTACCAGGCCGAAACGGCCGTACTCTCCCAGGCGGCGGTGGCGAGCAACCACACCGGCTTCACCGGCACCGGCTTCGTCGACTACGTCAACACGACGGGCGGCTACGTCGAATGGACGGTGAACGTGCCCGAGGCGGCCAGGACGACCCTGACCCTGCGCTACGCCAACGGGACGACGGCCAACCGCCCGCTGGACATCTCGGTCAACGGGACCGTGATCACCGCGGGCCAGGCGTTCAACCCCACGGCGAACTGGGACACCTGGGCGGACCTCGCCATCACCGCCTCGCTCGACGCCGGGACGAACACGGTCAGGGCGACCGCCACGGGCACCGCCGGCGGCCCCAACCTCGACAAGCTCACCGTCTCCGGGCCCATCGACTCCCACCCGCCCACGGCACCCGGCTCGCCGAGCCAGACGGACATCACCTCGGCGAGCGTCACGGTGACCTGGGCCGCCTCGGCCGATGACGTGGGCGTCGCCTTCTACGACCTGTTCGGCGACGGGCGGGCGTGCGGCACCGTCTCGGGACAGACCACCACGGGCACCTGTACGGGCCTGAGCGCCGACGCCGACCACGTCATCCACGTCGTCGCGCGGGACGCGGCCGGCAACCTCTCGCCGCCGAGCCCCGATCTCACCGTGCACACCCCCGTCGCGCAGAACCCGTACGGCGACCCCTATCTGGTCTCCATGTTCGACGGCACCACGCTGGCCGGCTGGACCCCGCACGCGGCGGCCGGCTGGACCGTGAAGAGCGGCGCCATCCACGGCACCGGTACGGCAGGCAGAGGCTGGATCTACTACAACAAGCAGCAGACCGGCACCTTCCGCTGGATCTTCAACGTCCGGCAGGTGTCGGGCGACCACGCGCCGACCGTACTGATCTGGGGCACCACCACGCCGATCAGGGACGCCCTCAGCGCCATCCAGTTCCAGCCGCCCAACGGCGGCCACTGGGACTACCGCCCCGGCCACAACAACGGCGGCGGCAGCCTGTTCACCCAGTTCCCGCACACCAAGTGGGACATCCACCCCTGGAGCCAGTGCGAGCTCGTGGCCGACCAGAGCACGGGCCAGGCCAGGATGGCCTGCTGCCCGCTCACCGCGAGCGCGCCCACGTGTACGGCGGTCGAGGTGCTGGCGTTCAAGGACACCACCGCCGGGCAGGCCGGCCCGCTGGCCATCCAGATCCACAACAGCGGCATCCAGGACGAGTACCGCGGCCTCTACCTGGAGTCGCCGGTGGTGGTGAACCCGGGCGGCTTCATCACGACGGGCTAGCGCGACACCCTGATCGGGGCCGCTACCGGAGGCGGCGGCTCTTCGACCGGGCCAGCAGGGTGAGCACTCCAGCGGCGGCGACGAGTGCCGCACCGCCCACCGCCCATGGCAGGCGGCCGTTCCCGGCGGGTGCGGGCCCGGCGGCCGCGGCGTCGGACCACACGTCGGCGGGTTCGGGTCTGGAGCGCGCGGTGGCGGTCTTGGCGCCCCGGAAGACCACGTCGGAGCAGGAGTAATAGGTGTCCGGCGTGTCGGAGTTCTGCCAGATCGTGTAGATCAAGTGGCGGCCGGTCTTACCGGCGGGCAGGCGGCCCTTCATGACGTACGAACCATCCGCCATCGCCGGGTCGGTGACCTTGAGGAAGGGCTTCTTCTCCAGGTCGGACCACTTGAGGGGACGGGACGGGTTGTAGGCGTCCGTGGTGACGTACAGCCGGAAGGTCCCCTTGTGCGGGATGGTGCCGCGGTATTTGAAGGTGAAGCCCGCTCCGGCCGTCAGCTTGGTGGCGGGCCAGTCCTTGCGGGCGAGGTCGAGGCCGCTGTACCCCTTGATGCCGCCGCTGCACAGCTTCCCGTCGGGGATCACCTGGCGGTCCCGGCCGGCGACGTCGGCCACTCTGAGGTTGTCCCACCCGTTGGGCAGCGCCGTACCGCTCACCGCCAGGGCGGCCTTGCAGGCGGGCGACTTGGCCGTCCGCGGGCTGCCGGTGCCGCAGGCCGCCGCCCGGCTGAGGGGGTTCTCCAGCGCCCCGTGGGCCCCGGCCGCCCCGGCGGGCAGCAGCAGGCCGACACCGAGCACGGTGACCGCCACACTCGCGATCCGGCGACGCATGACCACGTGGCAGTCCTCCTCGGCTCGCGAACTCCGTCCTGCGTACAGGTACGGACGCCCGGCCGTGCGGGTTCACCCGGGCTCGGCGGAGAACCGGTAGAACTCCTGGAGGACCCGCGCGGCCTTGTCCTCACTCACCTCGGGGCAGACGTACCCGCCGGCCGCGATGTGCGCGCACAGCTCCGGGTCCGGCCGCAGGTGGTGGGCGCGCAGGTAGTAGGCGACCGTGTCGGTCCAGACGTATGTCCCGTCGGTGCGGAAGCTCAGCGGCACCACCTCGCCGCGCTCCGGTTCGACATGGTCCACGTCGAGCCCGGTGGTGGCCAGGATCGGCGTGCCCGCCTCCAGGTAACCGGCCAGCCGTTCGCGCTCTCGCGGGTTCTCCACCAGGGGATGGCCGGGCGCGAAGTACGGCACGCCGTCCCTGACACCGTCGAACACCCGGGCGACCGCGATCACGGCCGCCTCGCCCCTCTCTGGCTGTACCGCTCGAGAACGGACGGCTGCCAGCCGGTGATCGCGTACAGGCTGATGAGCTGCTCCTTGTCGAGGTCGTGCAGCGGAAGTTCGTCGAGCATGCGGCGGAACGACTCGGAGTCGTCGCCGCGCTCCCGGTGGTGGCCGACCAGTTCGGGAGGGTGACCGACGCTGTCGCCGGCCAACGCTCCGTCGGCGATGGCCAGCGAGAGCCGCGCCTGTGCCTGGATGACGCCGCTTTCCAGCGAGCCGTCCCAGAGCCTGAACTGCACGTGGTCGTCGGCTCGCCCCCGCACCGTGGCCATGCTCACCGCGGAGGTGGGCCCGTTCGCGTCGATGAGGGCCTGGAAGTGGTATGGCCTGAGCCCGGGTCTCGCCACGTTGGGGATGCAGGAGTCGTAACCCCGGTGCAGGGCGCCCTCGGCGACCGGGTTCTGCGCCAGCCTGAACAGGATGTCCTGGTGCCCTCGGACGCTGTCGAGCAGCTTGAGGTAGTTGATCACTTCGCGGTAGTCGGGCGTGCCGACGTGGATGTGCCCGCCCACCCCTGGCCCCGCCTCCCCGCCGTGCGCGCGGATGATCTCGACGACCTGGGCGACCCGGTGCCAGGTCTCGGGCGTGTCGCGCAGAATCGGTGAGACGACCTCGCCGGCCACGGAGTTCGTGCGTTCCAACTCCACCCACCAGCCGTCGCGGGCCTCGCCGTAGCCCCGTTCGTGGCCTGTGTGGTGGGCGAGGACTCCGGACTCGGCGGACAGGCCCGCCTCGTGCAGGGCGCGGGCGATCTGCGCGTTCACCCTGGCGTGCTGCTCCGGCGGCAGGTGCGGGAGGCTGTATTCCAGCTCGACCCCGAACGTCCGCTCGCTCCCGCCACCTCGGGCCAGGTACGGGACGACGTCGCCCACCCGCCACCGCGTCTGGAAGATCGCCTGCGCCTGGTCGTGCACCCGGTCGAAGGCGGCCGGGTAGTCGCTGTAGGAGCCGCCGAAGTGGTGGACGAGCTCATGACTCAACGGCACGTCACCGGTCGCGTGGTCGCCGATCTGGTACAGGTTGTCGAGCACCTTGTCGTGCCACGCCTCGCGGCCCAGCTTCTCGAACTCCGGCCGCAGCGCCTCGATCCGCTGGGTGAACAGCTCGACGTCCTGACGAGAGAGTCCGTTGTCGATCCACTCGCCCTCCACGTCCATGTAGTGCTCGGAGAAGTCGTTCAACATGTACTCGTCCTTCGACAGCCCGAAAGTGAAGGACCTGCTGAGGTCGATCCCGTGGACGCCGTCCTTACCGTGGGCGAGCCAGTTGCCGCCCCTGCGGTCGGTGTTGGCGACCAGCGCGTCGAGCAGGCCGAGCAACCTTCCCGACGTGCTGGAGATGAAGGGGTAGACGCTGCCCTTGAGCTGGGACGGGCCGACGCCGTCCATGAACTGCATGTAGACGGCGTCCCGGTTGGTCGGATCCCTGATGATGTGTGGCACGGGAGCACCGATCGCCCGCCCGACGAGGGAGGCGAGCAGGTCTTTGGCCACCGTGACATGCCCGAAGTTATGAATTTTCCTGATCAGGAGGGTTCCGTCACGGAATCGGACTTCTTGTACAACTCCGTGCTGGCCGTGGCTCAGCAGCTGGATCCTCGGTTGCTCCCGCTCCAGTTTCGCCTTCAGCGTCTCCTCGTTGAGCGGTCCCGGCGGGAGCTCGTGGCTCGGCCGGGCCACGTCCACCGGGACGGCCGGCTGCTGGTGCGGCTGCTCCGGCCGGGTGTGGTGCCACTGGCCGTCTTCGTGGAAGATCGGCCGGCCGTCCTGGCGGTACTGGGGGATGCTCCCCGTGTGCGCCTGCCGGTCGGCGCCGATGTAGACGAACTTGTCGGCCGCGATGACCTCCCGGCCGGTGATGTCGGCGAGCTGCCGCACCGCGACGGTGTTCAGGTCGAGGTCGCAGCCCAGGATGCGCAGTTTGGCACCGGGATCGGCCATCACGACCGGGTCGTAGGCGAGCATCGTGCCCACGTCGTGGCTCGACAGCCGCTGGTCGCCGATGTGGAAACCGTTGCGGTCGGTCCGGATGCCCACGTCGATGATCCCCGGCGTCTGCCGCAGCAGCCGCATGTCCGCGCTGGGCATGACCGCCCGGTCCGGATCCCGGTACCAGACGCCCGAGGCCACTTCCTGCCTGCTCTGCCGGATGAGCTCCCGATGCCTGGGCGTGAGCTCCGGTGCGGCCCGGCCGTCGCTCCCGCGCGCCCCGCCCCCTCCGGTCCGCTCGTGCGGCGCCCCGCCCGCACCCTCATGGGGCCGCCCGCTCGCGTCGTAGTGCGATGGTCCGCCCGCGCCGTCGTGCGGGTCCGCGCCGAAGTGGTACGCGGGCACCCGCTGATCAGCCGGCCGCGGCGCCTCTCCCGGGATCCGCGCGTCCGCCAACCGCGTGCCGCCCGGCGGTGCGGACTCTCCCAGCCGTGGCACCTCTCCCAGCCGTGAGGACTCTCCCAGTCGTGGCACCTCTCCCAGCCGCGGCACGCGGAGGCCGTCGGCGGCGCGCGGGCCCGCGTAGCCCGCCCGGCCGTCGATGCCGCCCACGAAGCCCGCCACCGCCGCCTTGCCCAGCGCCTCGGGAGTGAGCTGGCCGTTCTCCACCAGCATGGGGACCGAGCCGATCACCGAGGCCACGCTGCTCTGGGTGGCCACCCCGCCCACGGTCTGGGTCAGGAACGTCGCCACCCGCTCGCGCGTCGTCAGCTCCTCCTTCAGCACGACGCCGCCCAGCAACCGCTGACCGCCCAGTTTGGCGATGATCCCGCCCAGCCCGGCGAACGCCAGCCCGGTCAGCAGCCCGCCCTCCACGGCCGCGGTCGTCTTGTCGCCGTCCCACTTGTCCCGCTTGCCCTCGGCGAACTGCCAGAGCTGGGTGCCGCCGTCCAGGCCGACCATGAACGCGACGCTCATCATCAGCAGCTTGGCGATCGTCTTGACGTTCAGCCTGGCCATCGAGCAGGCGGGCCCGATGGACAGGAACGAGGCGCCGCCCGTGGCGGGCCCGAACGCGTAGGAGCGCAGCAGCAGGAAGGCCAGCAGGATCAGGCAGAGCGCGATGTACTTCTGCGTGTAGTCGGTGTCGAGGCCGTACGCCTCAAGCTGTTTCGCCGCGCTCTCGCAGGACTTGGCCAGTTCCTCTACGTACGCGGGGTCATCGGTGGAGAACTTCTCCCAGTAGGCGCGCAGCACGGTGGCCGCGGGGCCCTTGGCGTAGGCGAGCACGTTGTTGAGCGTTTCGTCGCCCTCGTCGGCCGCCGTACGGCACTTCGTGGCCGCGGCGCGCAGGTCGGTGGCTCCCGCCAGGCTCTGCTCGCCGTCGCCCTGGGGGTAGTCCAGGCCGACGACCCAGCCGAGTACCGGTTCCACGTACGGGAACGCGGGGCCGAGCAGGGTCTGCAGGTCCACGCCTCAGGCCCGCAGGTACGGGGGATTGGCCAGTTCGTAGTTGCGGGCCGCCAGGTCGACCTGTTCCTCCAGATCGTCGATGCTCCCGGCGCCCTCGCCGCAGCTCCGGAGGAGGTCTTCGAGCGTGCCGACGAAGCCGGCGGCGAACTGCCGCCCGTACTGGTCCTGGCCCCACGGGGCGCTGTCGAGGACGGACCGCACGAGCCCGTGCGCGCCGCGCATGGTGGCGGCGGGGGTGCGCCAGTCCGTGCCCGCCCGGCGCATGCTCTTCCAGGCGACGTCGAACCCCGGCGCCCACTCGCTCATCGAGCCTCCCGGCGCTTGGCGGGCGTGCGGAAGGGCATGTCCGGCAGCAGCCGGTCGAGGTCGAACTCGCCGCCGTACAACTGCTCGGCCGCCATCCCCTCGGGTACGAGCGGCGCCATCAGCCCCCGCGACTCCTCGGCGACCTGCGCGTTGGCCTCGGTGACCTGGGCGAGAACCGCCCGGGCCAGCTCTGACGGAGAGAGCCGGCTGTAGACGCGGGGATGAAAGGTGATCTCGTCGATCCGGCCCTGCGGACCCGCCGTCACGGTCACGTTGCCGTCGGAGACCGTGGCCGTGACCTCCCGGAGCTGGGCGTGTGTCTCCTGGACCTGGCGGACTTGCCTGCCGAACTCCGCCACCAGATCCTCGATGGCCGCCTGCAGGTCATCGTGCATCAAGCGCACCCCTTCGCTACCAAGATTCACCATATTCCCATATGCCACGCTGATGCACAGGAATCCGCCCGGCAACAGCTGTGTATTATTAATAAAATACGAAATAATATTGTTTGACAGGAGTGGCACGTGAAGCGAGTGCATTTCGGCGCCGACTACAACCCCGAGCAGTGGTCGCCGGAAGTGTGGCGCGAGGACGTCCGTCTCATGCGCGAGGCGGGGGTCACCATCGTCACGCTCGGCGTCTTCTCCTGGGCCCTCGTCGAGCCCGAGCCGGGGGCCTACGACTTCGCCTGGCTGGACGAGGTCATGGACCTGCTCGGCGACGCGGGCATCGAGGTCAGCCTGGCCACGGGCACCGCGTCACCGCCTGCCTGGCTGTCGCGCCTGCACCCCGAGACACTGCCGGTCTCCCGCGACGGCGTGCGCCTGTCGCCCGGCTCCCGCCAGCACTACTGCCCCAGCTCGCCCGTCTACCGCGAGGCGGCCGCGGGCCTGGCCGTACAGCTCGCCAAGAGGTACGGCGAGCACCCCGCGCTGGCCATCTGGCACGTCGGCAACGAGTACGGCTGCCACATCCAGGAGTGCTACTGCGACGTCTCCGCCGAGGACTTCCGGGCCTGGCTGCGCGAGCGCTACGGCGACCTAGACGCGCTCAACGCCGCCTGGTCCACCACGTTCTGGAGCCAGCGGTTCACCGACTGGGCCGACGTGCTGCCGCCCCGCACGACCCCGACGCTGCGTAATCCCGCGCAGGAGCTCGACCACCGCCGCTTCAGCTCCGACGCGCTGCTGGCCTGCTACCGGGCTGAGCGGGAAGTGCTCCGGGAACTGACCCCCGACGTGCCGATCACCACGAACATCATGGGCATGTGGGAGCCGGTCGCCGACTACGCCTCCTGGGCGGCCGACTTCGACGTCGTGGCGCTCGACATCTATCCCGAGCCGAAGGACCCCGGCGCGCACATCGACGCGGCCTTCTTCCACGACCAGATGCGCTCGCTGGGCGGCGGCCGGCCGTACCTGATGATGGAGACCGCGACCAGCGCGGTCAGCTACCGCCCGCCGAACCGGCCGAAGCGGGACGGGCTCAACCGGTTGTGGAGCCACCAGGCGGTCGCGCGCGGCGCCGACGCGGTCATGTACTTCCAGTGGCGGGCCTCGGCGGGCGGCGCGGAGAAGTTCCACTCCGCGATCGTCTCGCACGGCGGTGCGGACAACCGGATCTTCCGCGAGGTGGCCGGGCTGGGCGCCGAGCTGGCGGCGCTGTCCGGCGTCGCGGGCTCGCGGGTGCGCGCCGACGTGGCGATCGTGCACGACTACGCCAACTGGTGGGCGCTGGAGCTGGACGCCAGGCCGGGCGAGCTGAAGATCCCCGAGCGGGTACGCGCCCACTACGCGCCGCTCTGGCGGGAGAACGTCACGGTGGACGTGGTGACCCCCGAGGCGGACCTGTCGTCGTACAAGCTGGTCGTCGTGCCGAACCTCTACCTGTGCACCGACGCGGCGGCCGCCAACCTCCGCGGTTACGTCGAGGGCGGCGGGCACCTGCTGATGTCGTTCTTCAGCGGGATCGTCGACGCGTGCGACCGCGTCCGGCTGGGCGGGTACCCGGGCGCCTTCCGGGAGCTGCTCGGGCTGCGGGTGGCGGAGTTCTGGCCGCTCAGCGAGGGCGAGATCGTGGGTCTGACCTCGGGCGGGGGCGCCGACCTCTGGGCCGACCACGTCGTGTCAGAGGGCGCCGAGGTCCTGGCCGCCTACACCGACGGCCCGTTGCCCGGGTCGCCGGCCATCACCAGGCACGCCTTCGGCCTGGGCACCGCCACCTACCTCGGCACGCGCCCCGACGAGCGGGCCATGCGCGAGCTCGTACGCGACACCCTACGGCTGGCGGCGGTCCCGCCCGTCCTGCCGGGGCTGCCCGACGAGGTGGAGGCCGTACGGCGCGGGCGGCACCTGTTCCTGCTCAACCACGGTGATCGTCCCGTGAGCGCCGCCGGGGTGGAGTTGGCTCCCCGCGACGTCGTCGTGGTGGCGGAATCATGAAGGACCCGGTGTGATGGCGGCGGCCTACAGCGGGCGCGGGCTCCACGGGCAGACGGTCGAGGCGATGGCCGCGATGATCTTCGGCGGCGAGTTCAGGGCGGGCGACAGCCTCGACGTCACCGCACTGCGGGAGCGGCTCGGCGTCAGCTCGACGGCGCTGCGCGAGGCGATCAAGGTCCTCACCGCCAAGGGGCTCATCGGGGCCCGGCCCAAGCTCGGCACCTACGTACGGCCGCGCGCCGACTGGAACCTCCTCGACGGCGACGTGATCCGGTGGAAGTCCGCCGGGCGCCCCGACCCGGGATTCCTGCGTGACCTGCACGAACTGCGCTCGATCGTCGAGCCCCCGGTCGCCCGGCTGGCCGCGCTGCGCCGTACCCCCGAGCAGCTCGACACTCTGGAGCGAGCGCTGGACGCGATGGCGTCCAGCGCCGACCCTGTCGCGGCCGACCTGGACTTCCACCGGGCGCTGCTCGCGGCGGGCGGCAACGAGCTGCTGATCCGCATGGAGGCCGTGATCGGCCGCGATGGGCTCGCCCACGGCTCCGGCGACGACCCCGTGCCCGGCCATCTGGCGGTGCTGACGGCCATCAGGCTGGCCGACGGCCAGGCCGCGGAGTCGGCGATGCGGGAACTGCTCGACAAGGCGTGGCGCGACGCGGTGCGAAGACGTTTCCAGTGAGGCCGGGCCCGGCGACGATCAGGCGCGGGCGGTCACCACGCTCGCCGAGGTCTCCGCGTGCACGCCGCCCGCGTCCGTGCAGTGGGCCAGGTTCGCGCGGACGGCGGCGTGGAGCGCGCGGCGATGGACGGCGATGTGCGGGCCGGCCGCCGAGAAGTCGAAGAGGCAGCAGAGGGCGTCCGGCCCGCCGGGGATGGTGACCGGCACGGTCCACTCGTGCAGTTCGACCTCGCCGAAGCCCGCCTCCGCCACCAGGGCGGCGACCTCGTCCCCGCCCAGCGACCAGGGCTCCTCGAACAACGCCGCCAGTCCGGAGTCCGGCAGGGTGCCGAGCGCGTCGTGCAGGGCGCGGAAGAGCGGGTTGCGCGACAGCGGCAGCCAGGTGGCGATGGCGATCCGCGCGCCGGGACGGGCGGCCCTGCGCATCTCGGCCACCGCGGCGCGCCGGTCCGGGACGAACTGGAGCACCTGCTGCATGGTGATGAGGTCGAACGCCTCGTCGGACACGTGCAGGGGAGCCGCGCCGCACCCGACGTACTGGATCGGGGCGCCGCTGACGGGCGGCTCCTCCCGCGCGAGCGCGAGCATGGCCGCGCTCGGGTCGGTGCCCACCACGGCCCCGCCGCCGCCCACGGCCGCCGCCATGACGCGGGCCACCGTGCCCGGCCCCGTGCCGATGTCGAGCGCCCTCGCCCCTTCGGCGGGGGCCAGCTCCTCGACCAGCCGGTACGCCCACGGGCGGAAGATCCCCGGCACGAGGATCTCCTGATAGGGGCGCACCTGGCGGGTGTCGGCGAACACCGGGTCCGGAGTGTCCCCGCCCCGGCGGGAGCCTCTCGCCTGTTCCAGGGCCGTGGCCAGGAGGTCGACCTCGTCGGGCGCGTTGTACAGGTAGAACGAGGCCCGGATGGCCGCCGGGATGCCGAAGCGGCTGCACGCGAGCTGGGCGCAGTGGTGGCCGGAGCGGACCGCGATCCCCGCCTCGTCCAGTGCCGTACGCACCTGCTGGAGCGGCAGGCCGTCCACCACGAAGGAGAGCAGCGGCAGCCGGTCGCTCGTGTCCGCCGGACCGATGAACCGGATGCCGGGCACCTCGCCGAGCCGGTCGAGCGCGTACTCGATCAGGGCCTGGTCGTGGGCGGCGACCGCGTCCATCCCGATCTCGGAGAGGAAGTCGCAGGCGGCCCCCAGGCCGACGGCCTGCGCCACCGGCGGCGTGCCGGCCTCGAACCTGAGCGGTGGAGCGGCGTAGTGCATGGCGTCCACGCTGACCGTCTCGACCATCTCGCCGCCGCCGAGGAAGGGCGGCAGCGCCTCCAGCAGCTCGTGCCTGCCCCACAGCACGCCGATCCCGGTGGGCCCGCACATCTTGTGCCCGGAGAACGTCACGAAGTCGGCCCCGAGCGCGGTGACGTCCACCCCCAGGTGGGGAACCGACTGTGCCGCGTCCACGACCAGCAGGGCGCCCACCTCGGCGGCGCGGGCCGCGATCGGCGCGATCGGGTTCACGGTGCCCAGGATGTTCGAGGCGTGCACGACCGCCACGACCTTGGTCCGCTCCGTGATCAGCTCGGTCAGGCCGGACAGGTCGAGGCGGCCGCCGTCGGTGATGCCCAGGTAGCCGACCTTCGCCCCCACGCGCTCGGCGAGCAGCCGCCAGGGGATGAGGTTGGAGTGGTGCTCCATCTCGGTCAGCACGATCTCGTCGCCGGGGCCCACCCGGAGCCGGCCGTCGCCCCACATCAGCGTGTTGGCGAGGAGGTTGACGGCCTCGGTGGCGTTCTTGGTGAAGACGATCTCCTCGGCGCGCGGGGCGTTGACGAAGGCCGCCACCTTGCGCCGGGCGCCCTCGTACAGCTCGGTCGCCTCCACGGCCAGGCGGTAGACGCCACGGTGCACGTTGGCGTTGGCGCGCGTGTAGTAGTGGTTGAGGGCGTCGAGCACCACGGCCGGTTTCTGCGTGGTGGCGGCGCTGTCGAGGTAGACGGGTGGACGGGAGCCGTCAGCGGCTGTCTCGAAGAACGGGAATGCCTTCCGCATCGACTCGACGTCGATCGCCATCGTGGTCTCCTCCTGCCGAACGGTGTCGCGGCAGTGTCACCCCGGCCGGGCCGCCCGGATCCAACTGGAGTTGCGCGACGACGGCCCACGATGTTCCTCATAAGATAGCCGTGTTCTCCCCGGCGCCCACCGGCAGAAAGTGGCCGCCATTTCTGGCCGTCGGCGGTCGTCGAATTCCTCGCCTAACCTGGCGGCATGGCCAGCGATTTCTTGGTCGACGGCGGGCGAATCATGGCCATGCGCCGCTCGCGCGGCCTTTCCCGGCGGATTCTGGCGAATCTCGTGGGCTGCAGCGAGGAATGGCTCCGGCTCGTCGAAAAAGGCGCCCGGCCATTGGACCGATTATCCACCGTCATGCGAATCGCCGACGTGCTCCGCGTCAATGACCTTTCCGAACTGGTCGGCGGCCCCATAACGCTGCCCGCCACGGGCGACCACGGTGAATACGATGAGATCAGTCAGGCGCTGCTGTTCCCCCGGCTGTGCGCCGACGAGGTGGCCGAGAGCGTGCACCGGGTCCACCGCCACGTGTCGTCGGCGTGGGAGATCTGGCAGCGCTCGCCCAGGCGCTACACCGAGCTGCATCGCCGCCTGCCGGCCCTGCTGCTGATGGCCGAGACGTCGGCGCGGCTCGCGAAGGCCGCGGACCAGGAGGCGGGCGCCGCCAACCTCGCCCAGGTCTACCGGCTGTTCGCGACGCTGCTGCGCAGCTCCGGCCGGCACCCCCTCGCCCTGCTGGCCGCCGACCGCGCCGTGGCCGCCGCGACCGCCGATCTCCTCCTGCCCGCGGTCACGCGGGCCGAACTGGCCGAAGTCCTCATCCACCTGGGCCGGTACGCCGACGCCCGCCGGTTGTGCCTGGCCGCGACCGAGCTGACGGCCGACCCCTCGACCACCGGCACCTGCTACCTGACGGCGGCGCTGGCCACCGCCGAGGAGAACGACCTCCTCCAGACCGAGGAACTGCTGAACCGCGCACGGAAGATCGGTGACCGGCTCGGCGCTGGGCGCGCGGACTTCCTGACCGAGGTGGACCTGCACACGGTGGTGGTGGCGGTACGGATGGGACGGTACCGGCAGGCCATCCGGCTGGCGGCGGACATCGACGCCGCCCGCCTGTTCGCGAAAGACCGGCAGGCCCGCTATTTCCTGTCACTGGCCACCGCGCACACCATGGACCGCGATCCGGAAGCCGCCACCGCCATGCTCAGGAAAGTGGTGGAGACCTGTCCCGAGGAGCTCAAGTACAGCCCGGGGGCCGGCCGGGTGGTGCAACAACTGCGGCTGCTCGACTGCGAGACGACCCGCGGTGAGCTGCGGGAGATCGCCCGGCTCACCGCGTGATGGTGCGCGGTCGTAGCCGCCCGCCGCTTCCGTCATTTGCCGCAAATTGTGACACGGGTTCCGCTGACCGGGCCGCGGTGCTATCACTGCGGTACAAGGTCATGTCCCCGAGGGGGATCAGTGGAGTTTCGACTGCTCGGTCCCGTCGAAGCCTGGGACGGTGGACGCTGCCTGCCGCTGGGCGGTCCGAAACCCCGTGCCCTCCTGGCCGCCCTGCTGCTGGCCGCCGGGAAGGTGGTCTCCAGCGAACGCCTGGTCGACGTGCTGTGGGGCGACGATCCGCCGAAGAGCGCCCACGCGCTCGTCCAGACGTACGTCTACGGCCTGCGGCGGACGCTCGCCGAAGGCGGCGGTTCGGAGGTGATCGAGACCCGGCTGTCCGGCTACGCCGCGCTGTTCCAGCCGGGGCGGCTCGACGTGGAGTCGTTCGAGCAACTGGTCGCCGACGGCCGCCTGCACGCGGCGGACGGCGACCACGAGCGCGCGGCGGAGAGCCTGCGCGCGGCGCTGTCGCTGTGGCGGGGATCGGCGCTCGGCGGGATCGGGCACGTGCTGCGCGGCGAGGCCGCGCGGCTGGACGAGACGCGGTTGCTCGTCCTGGAAGAGCGCCTCGACGCCGAGCTGGCGCTGGGCAGGCAGGCCGAGGCGGTCGGCGAGCTCACCGAGCTGGTCCGGGCCCATCCCGCCCGCGAACGCCCGCGCGCCCAGCTCATGAAGGCCCTGTACCGGCTGGGCCGCCAGGCCGACGCGTTGACCGTCTACCACGAGGGGCGGCAGGCGCTCGCCGACGAGCTGGGCGTGAACCCCGGCACGGAGCTCCAGGACCGGTACGAGGCCGTGCTGCGCGCGGATCCCGCCCTGGACTCCGCGCCGCCCGCGTCGCCGCCGAGGCGGTCCGGACCCGGGGCGGTCCCCGCGCATCTGCCGCGCGGCGTCGCCGACTTCACCGGCCGGGAGAAGCCGCTCGCCGAGCTGGCCGCCCTGCTCGGCGCCGCCAGCGACACGCTGACGGTGTGCGTCATCTCCGGCAAGGGCGGGGTGGGCAAGTCGACGCTCGCGGTGAAGGTCGCCCACCAGGTGACCCCGGCCTACCCCGACGGCCAGCTCTACGCCGATCTGCGCGGCGGCACCGGCTCGCCCGCGCCCGCCCTGGAGGTGCTCGGACGTTTCCTGCGGGCGCTCGGCCTGCCGCCCGCCGCCATCCCGGAGACCGTGCCCGAGTGCGTCGACGCCTACCGCAGCGCCGTGTCCGGCAAGCGACTGCTCGTGGTGCTCGACGACGCCGGCACCGAGCAGCAGGTACGCCCCCTGCTGCCGGGCAGCCCCACCTGCGCCGTACTGATCACGGCCAGGCGCAGGCTCGCGGGCCTGGACGGGGTGCGGGTGAACGACCTCGACGTCTTCGACACCGAGGCGGGCGTGGACCTGCTGGCCCGCATCGCCGGTTCCGCGCGTGTCCACGACGAGCACGAGGCGGCCGAGCGCATCGTCCGGCTCTGCGGCCACCTGCCGCTCGCGCTACGCACGGCGGGCGCGCGGCTGGCCGCCCGCCCGCACTGGCCGCTCGCCACGCTCGCCCTGCGCCTGGCCGACGAGCGCCGCCGCCTGGACGAGCTCACCGCCGGCGATCTGGAGGTACGGGCCAGCGTCGGGCTGAGCTACCGGGGGCTCGACGACGCGGCGAAGCGGGCGTTCCGCCTGCTCGGGCTGTTGGGCGTGCCCGATTTCGCGTCCTGGGTGATGGCGGCCCTGCTGGACGTGCCCGAGGCGGTGGCCGAGGGGGTCGTCGACCGCCTGCTGGACGCCCAGCTCCTCGACCACGTCGCCGTGGACGCGGTGGGCCAGACCCGCTACCGACTGCATGACCTCCTGCGCGTGTACGCGGCCGAGCGGGCCGAGATGGAGGACCCGCCCGAGGAGCGCGCGGCGGCGGTGACCCGCGTCCTGGGCGGATGGCTGTGGCTGATCACGCGTGCCGCCGCCGCCCGGCCCTCGGGCGCGCTGGCTCTGCGGCCCGAGTACACCACGGCCAGGCCCGTCGACGCGGACATCCCCGATGAAGCGGCCGGCGACTGGTTCAACGCGGAGAGCCCGGCCCTCGTCGTCGCCGTCGAACGGGCCGCCGCCATGAACCTGCACGAGGTGGCCTGCGAGGTGGCCGCCGCCCTGTGCTCCTCGTCGTTCTGGTTGGACGCCCGCTTCGAGGAGTGGCGGCGTACCCACGAGGCGGCGCTGGAGGCGGCCCGGCGCGCGGGCGACCCGCTGGCGGAGGCCACCCTGCTGGTGGGGCTCGGCCAGCTCCGCTACCGGCAGGACCGCTACCCGGAGGCGCACGGGTTCTTTCGGCAGGCGCTTCCGCTGCTGCGCGCGGGCGGCGACAGCCACGGGCAGGCGGTGGCCATCACCGGCATCGGCACCACCTGCCGCGAACAGGGCGACCTGGCCGAGTCCTTGGTACACCTGCGCCAGGCGGGCGACACCTTCCGCGAGCTCGGCGACGACGCCGGGATCGGGCACGTCAACCGGCTGGCCGGATCGGTGCTGCTCGAACAGGGCGAGTTCGCCACCGCGCACGCGCTGCTCGACGACGCGCTGGCCGCCTTCCGCCGACTGGGCAGCGGGCGCGGTGAGGGCCTCACGCTGCGGTCCATCGGGCTGGTCCATCGGGCCGTCGGCGAGCTCGACCAGGCGGAGGCGCTGTCCGCGCGGGCCGTCGTCCTGCTGCGCGAGGCCGGCGACCCGCTCATGGCCGCGTACGCCGTGCAGGCCCTGGCCAAAACCCGGATCCGGCTCGGCGGCGACACCGGGATCCTGCCCGAGCTCCTCGACGCGCTGCGGGTGTGCGAGCGGCACGGCGACCGGTTCGGTGTTGCGCTCGTCGAGCGGACCGTCGGCGAGCTGCACCTGGCCCGTGGCCGGTACGCCCTGGCCGAGGAGCATCTGTGCCGGGCGGCCGAGGCGTGGGACCGGCTCGACCTGCCGCTGTTCCGCGCGCGCACCCTGCGCGACCTGGCCGCCGTGCGCGCGGCGACCGGGGACGGGCCGTCCGCGGCTTCCCTGCGGGCCGAGGCCGCCGCCGTCTTCGCCAAGTTCGGCACCCGCGAGTATGGCGAGCTGGGATGTTCTCGGAACTAGTGCGTTTTTGTAGTGGATCTGTAGAGCTCTCGGCGAACGTTCTCCTTGCCTGCCCGGCCAACATGAGGAGAACACCGTGCTGGACATCATCCTCATGTCCGACCCACGGGTCGGCGAGATGCCCGTCGAGGATCGAGGAGAGCCGCTGGTGGACCTTCGCACCGTGCCCGACCTGCGGCTGGACGGGCGCATGGCCGATCAGGAAGGCGCGTACGCGCACATCCGCCAGGGCCACGTCCCACGCCTCCTGCACGCCCAGAGCCGGCTCCCCCCGGGGCTGCGCCTGCTCATCGTGGAGGCGTACCGGCCGCCCGAGCTGCAGGAGCGGTATTTCCGGCGCTACGCGGCCACGCTGAGCGAGGCCAACCCGGACTGGCCGCCGGAGCACGTCTACGTGCAGGCCAGCCGCTCCCTGGCCCCGCCGCACATCGGCCCGCACGTCTGCGGCGCGGCGGTGGACCTCACTCTGTGCACCACGGACGGCACAGAGCTGGACATGGGTACGGAGGTGAACGCCGGCCCGGAGGAGAGCGACGACGCCTGCTACACGGCGGCGACCAACATCTCCCACCAGGCCACCACCAACCGGGACATCCTCGGTGACGCCCTGTCCGAGGCCGGTTTCGTGAACTATCCAACGGAATGGTGGCACTGGTCGTACGGCGATCGCTACTGGGCCCTGGCCACCGGCGCACCCGCGGCCCTGCACGCCCAGCTCGCCTGGCCGCTCACCTGACCGTGACCGGGGGCAGGCCGAGGCCGCCGTCGCTCGCTGCGGGGCGACGGCGGCCTCGACCTTCATAACCAATCGTGCTGGTAAGCAGACGTATCATCTCTTGGACTTCTGGTTCGTTCTGCCGCAGGGTGGGGGCATGACGACTTTCGTGCTTGTTCCCGGCTCCTGTCACGGCGCCTGGTGTTTCGAACCGCTGGCGCGCCGACTCCGGCAGCACGGCCATGAGGCGTACCCGATCACGCTGACCGGCGTGGGGGCCAGGAAGCACCTGCTCAACGCGTCGGTCAACCTCGACACGCATGTCGAGGACGTGGTGAATCTCCTGGAGGACGAGCAGATCACCGACGCCGTGCTGGTCGGGCACAGCTACGCCGGAATGGTGATCACCGGGGCCGCCGATCGCGTCCCCGAACGCGTCGAGGGCTTGGTCTACATCGATGCCTTCGTCCCCGGGGACGGGGACTCCTGCTGGACCCTGGCCTCGGCCGGCACGCGAGAGTGGCTTCTCAGCGACGTCGGCACGAACGGCTACACGACGCCGCCGCTGCCGTTCTTCGATCCGCGAGCCACACCGCACCCGCTGGCGTCCCTCCTCCAATCGATCCGCCTGCGCGGCGGCCTCGGCCGGTTCCGGCGCAAGGAGTACGTGTACGCGACCCTGTCGGAAGGGGAATCGCCGTTCAAGGCCACCTATGAGCAGGTGCTCGACGATCCCTCGTGGCAGGTGCACGCCCTGGTGTCCAAGCACAACGTGATGCGGGACGCGCCCGACGAACTGCTGAAGATCCTCCTGGCCACGGACGTCTAGTCCCGCCTGATCAGGGCGTAGGAGACGAGGCGGTCGATCTCCTCAAAACCGGCGGCGTCGAAGACGCTCCAGGCCGGATGCTCGTCGGACGATCCGTCGTCGGCGTACAGGACCGCCTCCTTCGCGCCGTGCTCGTGGAGCAGCGCGAGAGCCTCCGCCAGAAGTGCCCGCTCGAGGACGTCGTCGGTGTGGGTGGTGTCCGTTCCGAACCACCACACGACGCCGGTCCCATCCCGCGGCGTCTCGACGACGACCTCGGCGGCCAGCTCGTGGCCCAGGATCTTGAGCAACCAGCCGGGCGGGGAAGCACTGCCGATCACGGCGACCGGCGAGCCCGCGGGCGGCGGGCAGGAGGCGGGCAGCACACGACGCAGGTACTGCCACGAATCCCGGGAGGAGAACCCGGCCTGCTCCATGACCCTGCGCGTCACCGCGCGACGACTCGACGGAAGAGCCGCCAGGCCAAGGCCCAAGGCGGACACGAAGGCGTGTACGGCCGGGCTGCCCTCCAGACCGCGTAGCGCGTGGCCGAGGAGCGTCTCGATGACGGGCCGGCTCTCGCGTCCGTGCAACCAGAGGATCACCCCGGCGCCGTCCGTACGGCGGACCGCGTAGGACACCGCGCCCATCACGTCGCCGCTCGCGTCCACCATCACCTGCGTGCATGGCGGTTCGAGATCGGTCCAGGGCAGCGGGTCGCGGCCGGAGGTGCCGGCGACGGCGTCGCCGAGTATCCGGAGAGAGCAGGCCGGCCGGCCCGGGAGGCAGTCGGCGTCGATCAGCGCCAGCACCGCCGCCTGGTCGGCGCTCTCATAGGGGCGCACCGTGGTGGCCGCCGCGGTCTCGACGGGAGTCCGGCCGCGGGCGAGGATCTCCGCCGCGGACAGGCTGTTGCCGGTACGCGCGGCCGTCCGCATCGCCGAGGTGGCCGCCCACGTGCTGGATTCCGGCGGGATCACCAGCAGCAGGAAGTCATCCTGGCTGCCGCGAACCACCCTGACCGTGTCGACCGCTCCCGGCAGGCCGCTGATCCGGAGGAACCTGCCCATGACGAACAGATGGCTGGGCACGTGCTCCCAGGCGGTCAGATCCAGCCGGATCCGCAGGATCGGGCCGAGGCCGGCATCGAGCGCCTGGACGAGGCCGGGCAGCTCGCGCCGGAGGTCGTGCGACCGCGGCCACCACGCGCCGTCCAGCGCGCCGTCGCGGGTCAGCGTCGGCTCCAGGCGGATCCGGGCGCTCGACGGCGGCCGAAGATCGATGGATGCGGATGATCTGTTGTGGTGTGACATCGGACGTGCCGCCTGTCTCCGGCCCCCGGAGAGCCGGTTGTGCCCGGGGCGACGCCGACGCGGTAGCCGACATGCGAAATGTCCTAGGTAATCCCAGACTACGCCTGCCCGGGACGGACGGACTTCCCGCTGGTGGGAGCCGGGGAAGCGGGTGAGTCACTGCCCGCCCGTGCGGGTTTGTCCGGGTGCGCCGGTGGTGCCGCATCCGGTCCACGGGGGAGCTCAGGCGGAGAGTCCCGGAAGAGCTCGGGCACCGCCCGATACAGGATCGCGGCGGTCGGCACGGCCACGACCGCGCCCGCGATCCCGGCCAGGATGCCGCCGACGGCCAGCACGATGATGATCGCCAGCGGGTGGAAGTGCAGCGCCCGGCCGACGATCAGCGGCTGGAGCACGTGGTTCTCCAACTGCTGCTCCAAGACCAGGATGCCGAGGAAGATCAGCGCGTAGATCGGGCCCTTGGCGCCGAGCGTCACCAGTGTCGCGACGGCTCCGGCGAAGAGGATGCCGACGATCGGGATGAAACTGGCCAGGAAGATCAGCACGGCGAGCGCCGCCCAGAGCGGGACGCCCATGACCGCCAGCACGATGCCCATGAGGACGCCGTGCACCGCCGCCACGGCCACGGTGCCCTGGACGTAGTGCGACAGCGTGACCCAGGCGGTCCGCCCGGCTCGATCGACTCGGGGCGCGACCGTGCCGAACGCCTTGAGGAACCAGGCCCAGATCCCTTCGCCATCCTTGAGCAGGAAGAACGTCACGAAGAGCAGCAGGACGATCGAGGCCAGCACCTCGAGCAGCACGACGGTGCCCGCGAGCACCGTCGTGGTGATCTGCCGCTGCTGCGCGGTGACCAGGTCGGCGATGTCGTCGACCCATTTGCTGAGCTGGTACGGCTGCAGATGCAGCGGGCCGGTGTAGAGCCAGCCCTCCACCGTCTTGGCGGTCTGCTGCACCTGCTTCACCAGGCCGGGGAACTCCTCGTTGGCGCGTACCCCGATGATCCAGCCGGTCCCGCTCAGTACGGCGAACGCGACGAGCATGGTGACCCACGTGGCATAGATCGCGCGCAGCCCGGCCGCGCGCAGCCGCCTGGTGAGGGGGAACAGCAGCGCGGTCAGCAGCAGCGAGACCGCGACCGGCAGGGCGACGATGCGCATCGTCGCCACGATGCCGAACACGTAGTTGGCCACGACACCGATGAAGATCAAGCAGGCGCTCCACGCGGCCATCTTGGCCAGCGTGGGCGGCACCAGCCCCCAGAGGGGTTCTTGATCCGGCTTCACACCTTCAGACTCTCATCTCTGGTCCTGATAGGCACGGTTCACGTCCGCCCAGTAAGGTGCGGCCGAGACAACGGGATGTGCGTTGACCCGGCCTTTCCCCTTCGCGTTCGCGGAGGGCAGACTGAAGATCGCGCGTTTTCCGGCGATTCCGCCTGCGACCAGCACGAAACGGTACGGTGAGCAACCTCAAGTGACACGACAGCGGCGGGCGGCGGCCTGGAAGCGGGCGAGAAGCCGTCATGGCTGGCTGGATCACCTGGTCCGGGCCGTGGTCCGCTACGACGAGACGGACGCCGGCCGGTTGTCGGCCGCGCTCACGTACTACGCCTTCTTCGCCACCTTCGCGCTGGCGCTGCTGGGGTTCGCGATTCTCGGTCGTTTTCTGGACTACGCGCCGGTACTGCTCGCGGTGCAGCACTACCTGAGCGAGAACTTTCCGCGGCTGGACGTCCAGGCGTTGATCGACGCGCGCGGGACGGCCGGGTTGGTGGCGTTCGTCGCGCTGCCGCTGACGGGCCTGTTCTGGATGGACACCCTGCGCTCGGCCAGCAGGGCGATCTGGCGGCTGGAGCAGTATCCGGGACACTTCCTCCTGCGCCAGTTCATCGACCTGTGCGTGGTGGCCGGGCTCGGGCTGCTGCTCCTGCTGTCGGTCGGCCTCGCCTTCGCCGCCGAGTGGCTGCTGAGCTGGCTGGCCGTGCACACCGTGGGCACGGACGCCGTCTCGGCGCAGTGGGTGCTGTCCGCGGCCGCGTTCGTCATCGGTCTCGGGGTCAACACCCTGCTGGCCATGGCGTTGCTGACCGCCCCGGCACGGCTGCACCTGCCGCTGCGCAGGGTGATCGGCCCCGCGCTCGTCATCACCATCGGCCTGGAGGTGCTCAAGACCCTCGGGCAGGTCTACCTCAACCTGACGGCGGCCAACCCCGCCTACCAGGTCGTCGCCGGCGCCGTGGGGATGCTGGTGTTTCTCAAGATTCTCAATCAGCTCATCCTGTTCGCCGTCGCTCTGGCGGCCACCAGCACCACAGGACGGGTCAAGGACCTGGCCTCTTAGCAGATCGATGCACCTGCGCTACTGCCGGCTGCCTCGGGCCCGGTACGCCCGGAAGTAGTCGATCGTGAACTCTTTGGGATAGCGGCCCGACGGTGCCCCCGTCTCGTCGCGGAACTCGTAGATGCCGAGCATGAACTGCATCGGATAGTTCGGTGACTGCCGGACCGTCTTGACCGGCCGGCCGTCGACGAAGAACGTCACCTGCTCGGGAGTCCACTCGGCGGCGTAGACATGGAATTGCCCGGCGTCCAGCGGAAGAGTCTCGGCCGAGAACTCTTCGGCGATGCGCGGATCGCTGAACGGGTGCACCCCCATCCCGATCTTGACACTGTCCGGCCCCACGTCCCGTCCGAAGATCTCGCAGACGCAGATCTCGGCCGAGCGGTCCGGCTGGTCCTCGTATCCGATCATCCACAGCGCGGCCATGGTGTTCGGGTCGTCGCTCACCTTGGCCCGCAGCTCGAACAGCCCATACTGGGGCGTGTATCCCCTCGTGTTGTGCTGCTCCTCTCGGACGACCGCTTGCGGGTTGAACCGGTGCTGGCCGACCGGGCTGCCGACAGGGCCGGCGAACACGCCGGTCTGCATCGATGAGACCCGAGTCTGGCCATCGAACTCCGGGCACCAGGGCGGCTGGTCTTCGGTGATCTGCAACCGCAGGAGACCGCCGCCGGTCTCGTACCTGGCGGCGGAGGCCGCGCGACTACTCCAGTGCGGCAGGTGGTGGGGAATCCAGGCCCCCGCCTCGAAGGAATTTTCGAACTCTAGTTCGTATCCAACTTTTTCCGTCTTCACACAGTGAGCATGCCTCGTTTCCTTGCCCCATTTGAGGGGAGAGGGGAGTCCACGGTCAGGAAGAGGGAAGGAGAACCCATGCGCTTAGGATCGATAGTGGTGATCCTTTGGCTGGTGGTCGGCGCCTTCGCGGCGGCCCAGCGCGACTACTACACAAAACCGATCGATGACTGCAACCGGGTGGCCACGATCGCCGTGACGATTCTGGCGGGTCCCCTCAACTATCTCGGCATGAACCCGAAGATCGCTTGTCAGACCCCCCAGCCCAGCAAGTGACGCCTGCTGACGATTCCCCAGACGTTCTACAGTGATAGGACGCTGGTCGGTATCGGCGCCGCCCGGCTTGGGAAGAGGTGGCGGCCATGGAGCTGCGCCAACTGCGCTATTTCGTGACGCTTGCCGAGGAACTGCATTTCGGCCGGGCGGCGGCCCGGGAGCACATCGTGCAGTCCGCGCTGAGCCAGCAGGTGCAGCGGCTGGAGCGTGAGTTAGGAGTGCGGCTGCTGGACCGCAGCACCCACCACGTCGACCTGACCGCCGCGGGCGCCGCGTTCCTCGTCGAGGCGCGCCAGATCCTCGACCACGTGAACAGGGCCAAGCAGGCCGCCCGCAACGCCGCCGCGCCGTCGCCGACGCTTCGCGTGGGCATCATCGACGCCGCCTACGACTCCATGCCCCAGATCCTGCGCGAGGTCCAGCGCGGCCATCCGGATCTCACGATCCACCAGGTCGAAGCGGGCACCCCCGAGCAGTATCGGCAACTGGCCGACGGGCGCCTGGACATCGGCATCGGACGTGCCTCCCGGACCCCGCCCGGCGTGGCCACCGAACTGATCCGGCTCGATCCGCTCGGCGTGCTGGTGCCCGACGACCACCGCTTCGCCGGCCGCGACGCCGTACCCGTCACGGCCCTCGCCGATGAGCTCCTGCTGCTCGGCGAGGAGAGCCAGACGCCGGAGCTCAACCAGTTCGTCATCGAGCTGTGCCGGTCGGCCGGATTCGCGCCCACGGTCTACGAGGGGACGGTCGAGAGCACCCGGGCCGCCGCCGACCTCGTCCTCCAGCACCGCTGTGTGCACTGCATCCCCTCCTCCTCCCTTACGTCCAGCCGGCCGGGCACCACCTGGCGGCCGCTGGCCGAACCCGTCACGCACTACCCCTGGTCACTCCTGTGGCGCGAGGCGAACCCCTCTCGCCACCTGGCCGCCGTCATCGACAGCGCCCGGCGACTCGCCGAGCGGCTCGGGTGGCTGCGACCTGTGGCGGGGGTTCCGGCAGCGCATTCCGGTCAGCGACCGCCGACGCTCTGAGACCGGTTCACCGGTCAGACCCGGCGGTTGGCATCCTCGAGGAAGTGCAGGACGGCGGTGACGCGCCGGTCCGCCCGGTCGGTGGGCGCCAGGTCGAGCTTGGCGAAGATGCTGCGGATGTGCTTGTGTACGGCGCCATCGGTGACGAAGAGCCGTTCGGCGATGGCCGCGTTGCCCAGACCTTCGGCCATCAGGGCCAGCACGTCGCGCTCGCGAGGGCTCAGGCGGTCCAGCCGGGTGTCGGGCCGGGTGCGCACGAGTAACTGCGCCACGACATCCGGATCAATGGCCGTACCGCCGTCCGCCACCCGGTGCAGCGCGCTCAGGAACTCATCGACCCGCCCGACCCGCTCCTTCAGCAGGTACCCGAGGCGGGAGCTGCCGTGGGAGAGCAGCTCGGTGGCGAACGCCTGCTCGACGTAGGCGGACAGCACGAGCACGGCCAGGTCCGGCTGGCGTCGCCTGGCCTCGACGGCGGCGACGATCCCCTCGTCGGTGTGGGTCGGCGGCATCCGTACGTCGACGATCGCGACATCCGGTTTGTGGACGCCGATGGCCTCCAGGAAGCCGTTGGGGTCGCCGGCGGTGGCCACGACGTCGAGCGACTCCGCGCGCAGCAGCAGCGCGAGCCCTTCGCGCAGCAGCGCGTCGTCCTCCGCGATCACGATCCGCATGGCAGGCTCACAGTCACGGTGGTGGGTCCCCCAGGAGGGCTGTTCAGCATGAATGTCCCATCGTGCGCTTCGGTACGGCGGCGGATGCCGACGAACCCGGATCCGTTGCCTTCGTCCGCCCCGCCCTGGCCGTCGTCGCTGATCCGCAGGTGGAGCCGGTCGTCATGGAGGCGGGCCGCGACGGTGGCGTGCCCGGCCCGGCTGTGCTTGGCGATGTTCGTAAGCGTCTCGGCCACCACGAAGTAGGCCGTCGCCTCGACGGAAGAGGCGCACCGGACGGGGAGGTCGGCGTCGATCCGGCAGGGCACCGGGCAGGCCGTGGCCAGTCCGGTGAGGGCGTCGGCGAGGCTGCGGTCGGTCAGTACCGGCGGCAGGATGCTGCGGACGACCCCGCGGAGCTCGGCGAGCGCCTGCTCGGCGGCGTCCTGCGCGCGTTCGAGGATGGCCTCGGCGGTGGACGGATCGCGGGTCAGCGCCCGGCGCGCCGCGCCGAGCAGGACGTTGACGGCGACGATCCGGTTCTGCGTCCCGTCGTGCAGCGACCGTTCGATGCGCCGCAGCTCGGCGGAGTGGGCGTCGAGCGCGGCGGCGCGGGTCGCGGTGAGTTGGACGACCCGCAGCGCGAGGTCGGTGCCGGAGACCGGCGCCAGGAGTCGCCGGCCGGGCCAGGCCTGCAGCCACGCCATGCCCGGGGTGACCGTTCCGGTGACGACGATCCAGCCCAGGCCCAGCAGGGCGACGCCGAGGGCGGTGGGCCAGTCATGCACGGTCCAGAGCCCCCAGGTCTGCGCCGACACCTCTTCCGGTGGCAAAAACTGCCAGTACACCGGGAAAAGGGTGCACTCCACCACGTAGATGGGCAGCGAGATGGCCAACCCGCCGAGGACCACTCCGAGAAGGGGATAGGCGGTCACCCAGCCCACTTCCCGGCGTACGGCCGAGTCGGCGAGGGCGGCGCGCAGCCCGTGCGGTATCGGCGCCGGGCCGACGACCTCCGGACCCCAGCGGGACAGCCGCCCGCGTTCCCGGTCGGCGACGGCACGCACCACGCGCAGCGTGACGGGCGCCAGCAGCAGGCCCACACCGATGAGGCAGGTCAGCGCGGTGGCGATCACCAATACGAGTGCGACGACCGCCAGGACCGCGGTGCCGAGCCCGCCGACGAGGTGTTCCAGCGCGTCGAGCATGGCTCGGGCGCGGGCCAAGGCGAACGCGTCCCATCCACGGGCCGCCCGCCGGCCGGCCGTAGAGTCGTTGGTCGACATGCGGCACCTCCTGAGCCCAGGACAATAAGGCATTACCCGGGCGGTCGACAGATCGTCGGCCAAGGAGTACAGCCTGCTATACCTCGCCTGTCTCGCTGGTGGGATCGTCACCGGCGGTGATCGCTCGTAGCTTCGATTAACGACAGCCCATCGAGTGAGGAGCACACCATGTCCGAGTCGTCCAGTTCGGTCCAGCCCGCCGGCGCTCAGCGCGGGATGCCGCGTCCCGTGCTGTGGCTCCTGCTCGTGATCAGCGCGGTGCTCAACATCGTGACCTCGAACATCGGCATCAACATCTTCATCGGCATCGGATTCGGGCTGGCCACCCTCGCGTGCGCCGCCGCCCTGGTCGTCGACCACTACCGGCACCGGCGCCCATGAGCGTGCCGAACGGCCCGGGCGATCAGCGTCGCCCGGGCCGCGCCGGTGGTCGTCAGCCGAGTTCGTAGAGAGCCTGGCCGCTGCTGTCGGTGCCTCCGTAGGCGGACGCGTCCACCAGGGTGCCGTTGGCCTTGACCCACTCGGTCACCGACGAGCTTCTGCCGTCGGTGATCAGGATGTACTTGAGTGTGCCGGCGGCGACGTACCCCTTGAGCTTGGCGACGGTCATGGCCGGGTCGCTGCCGGTGAAGCCGCCCATGGCGATGACGGCCTTGCCGCTGGACAGGATGATCGAGGACGCGCTCTGCGCGCTGTCGACGGCCACCAGCCAGGTGGCGTCGCCCTGGTTGGCTTCCAGGTACTTGATCAGCTGAGTGGTCACCTGTCCACCACCGGGCCGGCCGGTTCGGGGCTTCTCGGCCGTACCTTGGTCGGCCGTACGTTGCTGGGTGCCGCCGGGCCGGCCGCCCATCCCGCCCATCCCGCCGCTGCCGGCCGGGCCCGCGGTCGGGTTGGTGCCCTGGACGGCCGAGGTCAGGGGGGTCACCGCGTACGCCGCCGGTCCGGCGAGACCGCCGAACAACCCCGCGACCAGGGCCACGGCGGCCAGCCGCTTGGCGCCGAACGCGACCGCCAGGAGCCCGAGCACCGCCACCGCCGTCGCGCCGGCGACCAGCCAGGGCAGCCACGACACGAAGTCGGTGGTACGGCGGAGCACCACGAAGGACCAGCCACCGGTGACGGCGATGCCGAGCGGCAGCGCCCACCTCCAGGCGGCGGACCGCCGGAAGGCGTGCCACATCAGCACCGCGCCGAGCCCGGTGAGAGCGGCGATCGCGGGAGCCATGGCGGTGGCGTAGTAGGGGTGGAAGCCGCCTTCCGAGAAGCTGAACACCACGAAGTGAATCGCCAGCCAGCCACCCCACAGCAGCAGCGCGGCCCGGAGCGGATCGGTCCGCGGCCGACGGCCGACCAAGGCGACCCCCACGGCCAAGGCGAGGGCCGCGAACGGGATCAGCCAGGAGATCTGCCCGGCCATCGTGTCGTTGAACAGCCGGGTGGCCCCGGCCTCGCCGCCGAAGTTGGCGCCGCCGCCGCTGCCACTGCCACTCGCACCGAAGATCCGGCCGAGGCCGTTGTAGCCGACGACCAGGTCCCAGACGGTGTTGTCCGAGCTGCCGCCGATGTACGGCCGGCTGCCCGACGGCCACAGATCGACGATCGCCATCCACCAGCCGCTGGAGACGACGAGAACCGCTCCGGCCGCGAGCAGCCGCCCGATCCGCCGCAGCGGCCGGCCCGGGGCGGCCATCAGGTAGACGGCCGCGAAGGCGGGCAGCACCAGGTACGCCTGGAGCATCTTGGTATTGAACGCCAGGCCGACCAGCAGCGCCGTGACCAGCAACGTACGCGTCCGGCCGGTACGGATCGCCTCCAGGCAGAACCAGGCCGCCGCGACCAGCAGCAGCACCAGGATCGTGTCGGGGTTGTTGTCCCGGTTGATGGCCACCGTGATCGGCGTGAGCGTCATCACCAGGGCCGCGATCAGCGCCGCGACGTGGGCCAGATGCCCCGCCCCGTCGCCGATCGGCCTGGCGGTGAGCGTACGTCGTACCGCCGAATGGACCAGGCCCACGGCGGCGACGCCCGCGATGGCCTGGGGGAGCAGCATGCTCCACGTTCCGAACCCGAAGAGGCGGGCCGACAGCCCCATCACCCACAGTGCGAGTGGCGGCTTGTCGACGGTGATGTACGAACCGGCGTCGAGGGCCCCGAAGAAGAAGGCCTTCCAGCTCTGGGTGCCGGAGTAGATCGCGGCGGAGTAGTAGTCGTTGGCGTAGCCGTTCTGGCCGAGCGCCCAGGTGTAGAGGACGGCGGCCAGGGCGAGCACACCCCACATCGCGGGACGTGCCCACCGCGGGTCGCCCCGGTGGTCGGCCGGGGCGCCACTGGTCGGGCGCTCCAGCAACTGTGCGGTCATCGTGCTCATGACGCCTACCATCGACGGCGCCCCTTGAACCGCGGTGAGGCGACCATTAAGCCTCAGTGAGAAGACCCGACGAGCCCGGCCGTGCCGGGACGCGTCAGCGCGTACTGGAGATCAGGGCGAGCGCCGCGCCCAGCAGCGCGATCACGGGAGCCGCCGCGGGGAGCAGGTGCAGGGTCACCGTGGCGGCGCCCGCGCCGAGCGCCAGGGCGAGGAGTACGGTCACCAGCTCGGGAATGTGCGGCGGCCCGGTGCCGGGAGTGAGGTGCCGGGAGATCGAGCTGGTCAGCGCGCCGGTGATGAACGTCGTCGAGCCGATGAAGGTGTGCAGGCGGTGGGTCACCGCGCTCTGGATGCCCATGGCGAGGGCGGCGGTCGCGATCACCGGCAGGCGCGGGCCGGACAGGGCCCAGGCGAGAGCCAGCGCGATCAGCAGGCCCAGCTCGGCGCCCAGGGCCAGCCTGGTACGGGCGGTCCAGCCGGTGGTCGAGACGGTGAACCGGAACGTGGCGACCAGGCCGCAGATGAACGCGGTCAGTGCCACCACCGAGCCCAGGGCCTCGGAGAACCGGCCGTGACCGGCTGACACGCCGAGCAGGACCAGGTTGCCGGTCATGTTCGAGGTGAAGACCCGGCCCAGGGCGAGAAAGGTGAAGGCGTCCATGGCGCCCGAGGCCAGCGCCAGGCTCAGGACGGGCAGGCGGTTGCTGGCCGACATCCTCCTATGCTCGGCCGCACGCGTGGCCTGCTGGGGGAGGCGCGCTCGGGGTTACTGAGGATGGGCGGGCGTGTTCGGGGGCTTCAGCCAGTCGGGGGTGCGCCACTGCTGGACGTTCGCGCGGGTGCACGGGCGCAGTGACACCGACTGCTCGGCAGGCTCCAACTGCAGGCACAGGCCGCTGGTGACGTGCTGGACCTCCCAGTAGTGCCATCGGTTGTACGCCGAGCGGTAATTGAAGCGCCAGAGCTGGCCGACGGAGCCGGAGCAGGGCTCGCGGGCCGGGCGTCGCTGATCCGGTGGGCCGGCGGCGGTCAGGCAGCCGCCCATGCTCGTGATCGCGTACTCGCCCTGGGCATTCCGTCGGTAGCCGAACGCCTGGTTGACGCCGCCATGGCAGCCCCAGATGGTCAGGTCCGCGGTGCCCGTGGCGTCCAGGCACCGGCCGTTCTCCGCGCTGGCCAGCGAGCTGCCGAGGTCGGGCGGACGGGCGGTGACCAGCCAGCGCTGGCCGGGCCGGTCGGCGGCGCAGGCCAGCAGGATCAGCGGGGTGCCCAGGTCGGTGGAGCCCTGGTTGGGCTCGGCGCACAGGTTTCCCTGGGGGAAGGCGATGGTGATCGCGTGGTCGCCGGTGAGCCGCCAGAGCTGGTCGTCGGAGTCGTCGCAGGCCGCCTCGGTGAGGAAGATCCCCTCGGTGATGCGGCGGGCCTCCGGGGTCAGGCAGCGCTCGCTCAGGCGGTTGCGGATCCGGTAGAGGAAGGCGTCATCGCGCTTGACCGGTTCGAGGTCCCACCGCTGGGCCTCGCCGGGGAGCGTGTTGACGGCCGAGCCGCCCAGCCTGGCGTGCGGGGGAGCGGTGGTCGAGGTGTTGACGACCAGGGGCTTGCCGGGCGCGTACAGGGAGAGGATCGACACGTTCGAGCGCTTGAGCGAGTCGGGGACGTGGGTGTCGACGTACACCAGGAAGGCCGCGGTCGCGAACGCGACCGACACCACGATGCCGACGATCAGCTTGGTGCGGCGGGCGGGCCGGGCTGGCCGGGGATCGGCCAGCCTGCGGTAGGACTGGAGCCACTTGTCTGCTGCGGCGTCCGGCACGTCGTGCACCAGGAGGAAGGCGCGGATGACCGGCTCGGCGCGCTCGGCGTCGCTCAGCCAGCCGGCGCTCGGCTTGGTGACCTTCTCCAGGTCGGCCCGGTCGAAGGCGAGCCCCCGCCGGGCGGCGCGCGCCTGGAGCTCGGCGAACTTGGGTGTGCTCGCCTCCCTGCGCAGGTCCTTGAGCAGCCGCTTGAACGTGGGCAGGTCGTGCGCGGTGAACGGATCGGTCGCGGTCGCCGTCCGGTTGGCCCAGCGTGACTGCAGGAAGCCGCCCAGCGGCGGGAGCACGGCGGCCAGGCAGGCGAACAGGATCGCGGGCAGGATGTGCGCCGGGTTGAGCTCGGGCTGCCCGTCGGTGGCGAAGTTGACGTAGATCCCGGCCAGCACGGTGAAGACCGCGCTGAGCACGGCCACCGCGCCGATCACCAGGGCGAGTTCGCGTGGGGGGTTGCGCATCTGCTCCGTCCGGCACCTTGTGTCAGATCATGCTAACGGAGCGTGTGCGCGTCTTGTTCTGGCTACCGGTTCTGTACCGCCGGATCCGGCGTATTGGCGTTCGTGCGGGTGCGGGTCAGGGTGGCCAGCAGGAGGAGGAGCGCGCTCTGGGCGAGCATGCCGGGCGCCAGGGGTGGCGCGGCGCCGACCGACTTGCTGACGGCGTACCACCAGCGGGTCAGCGGGGACAGGGCGTCCCACGTGTCGGCGTAGCGCTGGTCGAGCAGGCCCGCGTCGTAGTTGGCGGACACGTGGGCGTACACGCCGAACGCCGCCACCAGCAGCACGGCCAGCGCGAGCACTCGTACCGTGGTCATCGCTCCCTGGGGCCGGCCGATGGCGAGCATCGCCAGCGCGAGCGTGAGCAGGGCCAGCGCTCCCCAGGGGATCAGCTGCTCCAAGGTCTGCCAGTGGCGTTCGGCGGCGAGCTCTAAGGCGGCGCCCATGATGCTGATGAGAACCAGGGCCAGGAGCCCTCTGCGCACGATCATGGCGTCAGCGCCGAGACGATCTTGTCAACCGTGTCCTGGCCGGGGTTGTACTTGGCCAGGTTCTGCCGCAGCGACGTGAGGTCGTTGTCGTCGGCGGCGTAGGGCCGGTACTCCATGACCTCTCCGGCCCACCTCTCGGGGTTGGTCACTCCGGCGGCCTTGAGCGCGGCGGTGATCTGGGTCTCGTCGGCGGTGTTCGCCGAAACCTTCCCCGCAGGGGCGGACGCGCTCGCGGCGGACGTGCTCACGCCGGCGGAGGTGGTCTGGTCCGTCGTCGAGGTGCAGGCGGTGAGGGAGACCGCCGTGGCGATGACCGCCAGGGCGATCCTGATCTTGCTTGGTTTCATGCGGGCCATCCGGTCGGGAGGTGCTCAGTTGCCTCAACGCTGTCCGAGCCGTCTCAGATGGATCTCGATGAATCATGAAGATCAGGTGAGAAACGATGCTTAGTCCGATAAGAGGCGAAAGTTGAGTGATCGTCCGTAATTAGGTCCTCCTCAATCGGCGTAAGTCGGGTTACATTCACGTTAATTTGCCCTCTCTTGTCCCCCCGAGTCGACCGAAGGGAGAGGCATGAGAACGAGAACCGCAATCGCTGCCCTGACTGCTGCGGCGATCCTCATGCCGGCCGCCGCCGCGAACGCCACCGGGAGCGTCACTGGAAGCGCCGCCGCCGTGGCTCCGCCGCCCGACGACCAGTTCCAGAAGGTGACACTGAATGACAATCCGGGCGAGCCGATGGACCTGGCGGTGTTACCGGATTCGAGGGTCCTGCACACCACCCGGACCGGTGCCGTCTGGTTGCATGATCCGAAGACCGGCCTCAACACGCAGGCCGCACAGCTCGACGTCTACCGGCACGACGAGGAGGGACTGCAGAGCATCGCCCTCAGCCCCGGCTTCGGCAAGGGCTCCAAGGCGGACGACTGGGTCTACCTCTACTACTCCCCGCCGCTCGACACCCCGATCGACGACCCGGCGACGCCGGACGTCAACGAGGGCGACGCCCCGATCACCGGCGCGCCGGCGGACTTCGCGCCCTTCAAAGGGCTGATCCGGCTGTCCCGGTTCCGCTTCACCGGCGCCACCATCGACCTCGGCACCGAGCAGCGCGTTCTCGACGTGCCGGTGGATCGCGGCATCTGCTGCCACGTCGGCGGGGACATCGTCTTCGACGCCGGCGGCAACCTCTACCTGTCGACCGGCGACGACACGAACCCGTTCTCCTCCGACGGCTACGCCCCGATCGACGAACGCGCCGACCACAACCCCGCCTTCGACGCCCAGCGCAGCGCCGGCAACACCAACGACCTGCGCGGCAAGGTCCTCCGCGTCAAGGTACGCGCGGACGGCTCCTACACGATCCCCCGCGGCAACCTCTTCCCGTCCGGCACAGCGCGCACCCGGCCGGAGATCTACGCGATGGGCCTGCGCAATCCCTTCCGCATCGAGGTCAACCGGTCCACCGGGGATCTCTACGTCGGCGACTACTCGCCCGACGCGCGCGAGGCCGATCCCTTGCGCGGCCCGGCGGGGACCGGCAAATGGGCGCTGATCCGCAAGGCCGGCAACTACGGCTGGCCCTACTGCGCGACGGCGCGGCTCCCGTACGTGGACTACGACTTCGCGACCGGCACATCAGGTGCGAAGTTCGACTGCGCCGCGCCCGTCAACGAGTCGCCGCACAACACCGGCCTGCGCAAGCTGCCTCCGGTGGCGCAGCCGGACGTGTGGTACTCCTACGGGTCTTCGGTGGAGTTCCCGGCGCTGGGCACCGGCGGCATCGGCCCGATGGCCGGCCCGGCGTACCACTTCGACCCGCGCACCACGCGCGGGCGCACTCCGGTGGCGTGGCCGAAGTACTTCGACGGCGTTCCGCTCTTCTACGAGTGGACCCGTGACTACGTCAAGGCGTTCCACCGTGACGGGCGGATCGAGGGCGTGCTGCCGTCGTTCGTCTTCGACAACCCGATGGACATGGAGTTCGGCCCGGACGGTGCGCTCTACGTGCTGGAGTACGGCGACGGCTACTTCCAGGAGAACCCGGACGCCCAGCTCGCGCGCTACGACTACATCGGCCACACCGGCAACCACACCCCCGTCCCGGCCGCCGCGGCGTCGGTGACCAGCGGCCACGCGCCGCTCACCGTCCGCTCCACCAGCGCCGGTACGACCGACCCCGACGGTGACAGACTCCGCTACGCGTGGGACTTCGACGCCGACGGCACGGTCGACTCCCGCAGCCCCGAGGCGTCGTACACGTATCAGGCGAACGGCCTCTACAACGCCACGCTCAAGGTCACCGACAACGTCGGCAGGTCCGCGGCGACGTCCGTGCGGATCGTGGTCGGCAACGCCGCGCCGGTCGTGGAGCTGATCCGGCCCGCCGAGGGGCAGGCGTTCCACTTCGGCGACGTCGTCGAGTTCGAGGTGCGGATCACCGACGACCAGCCGGTGGACTGCGCCAACGTGACCGTGGACTACATCCTCGGCCACGACGACCACGGCCATCCGCAGACCACGGCCCGCGGCTGCACGGGCTCCATCCAGACCACCGAGCCGAGCGGGCACGACCCCGAGACCGACCACCTCACCGGCGTCTTCGTCGCCGGCTACACCGACCCCGGTGGCGCCGATCTGCCCCCGCTGACCGGCAGCGACCAGGTCGTACTCCAGCCCACACGTTAGGAGATCCCCATGTGTTACGGGTACGGCCCCAGCAGGCGGTCATTGCTCGCCGCGGGCCTCGGACTCGGGGCGGGCGCCCTGGCCGCCGCCGCTTCACCCGCCGCCGCGGCGACCCCGCACGGCAACGGCGGTCACCGCGTCCCTCCCGACCAGATCAGCATCCAGCTCTGGACGGTACGCGACGACCTCTCCCAGAACTACGACACCACCCTCGCCTACCTGGCCGAGATCGGCTATCCGAAGGTCGAGCTCGCGCTCGGCTACTTCGGTCGTACGGCCCAGCAGCTCCGGGCGTTCCTCGACGGGATCGGCATCCGGGCCAGCTCCAGCCACGACGGCCTCACCACCGACGCCGCCGCGCTGGACACGAAGATCAACAACGCGCTGACCCTCGGCCAGTCCTTCATGGTCGTGCCCTACCTGAACTCCACCAGCCAGGACGAGTGGAAGGCGTGGGCCGAGCGCATGAACGTCGAGGCGGCGGCCGCCCGCTCGGCCGGGCTGCGCTACGGCTACCACAACCACGCCCACGAGTTCACGACCGACCTCGGCGGCGGGCGGACGCCGTGGGACGTCCTCACGTCGGAGCTCGATCCGCGCCTGGTCCATCTGGAGATCGACATCTACTGGGCGGTCACCGGCGGCATCGGGCGCGGCGTCGCCGACCCGGTGCGATTCACGCTCGACGTCATCCGCCGGGCGCCGCAGCGCGTGCTGCAGTTCCACGTCAAGGACCGGCACCTCGACGGTGACATGGCCGACCTCGGCACCGGGACCATCGACTTCCGGCGGATCTTCGACGCGCACCGCGTGAAGGAGTACATCGTGGAGAACGACACCCCGGACGTGACTCCCCGGCGTACCTCGGAGGTCGGATACCGCTACCTGCGGAAGGTGCGGTTCTAGGGATCACGCCACCGAGCCCGGCCCGCGCCTCGGGCCGGGCTCGAGGTCCCGGGCTCAGAAGCCGGGGAAGACCCGGCGCAGGTCGTCCAGGGTGAGGGTCTGGCTCGTGAGAGTCACGACGCCCGGCGTGTGCGCGGGAGCGTGCCGGCCGCTGGTGAGCCGCAGCCACCACTCGGCCGGCGCGCTGAGGACGGCGTCGGGCTGGGCGGGCTCGTCGATGAGGGTGACCTTGTCAGCCACGTCGAGCCCGAAGGAGCGCTCGGGAGAGGTGGTCCGGATGGTCAGGCTGCTCCGGCGGCCGCCGAGGGCGTCGGCCTTGCCGATGAAGTGGATGAGCATGCTCACCTGGTCGAGGAGCAGTTCGGTCGCGGCCGGGGCCAGGGCCGCCGCCGGGTCGAAGGCGACTTCGACGTCCCACGAGTGGTGGGCGAACTCGCTGAGCCGCAGCCCCGCCGCGGTCGCGACGTCCACGGGGACGGGCAGGAAGCCGAGATCGATCCGCAGATCCTCTCTCGTCTGCGCGTCGAGGCTCTCGTAGCGGCTGACCAGCGCCTCGCTGGCGGCCAGAAAGCCCTCGGCCCGCTCGGCCGGGGACATCGCGTCCCAGCGGGCCCAGACCGTCTTGTTGAAGTCCCCGCCCGGGGAGGCGGCGCCGCTCAGCGAGGCCTCCAGGTTGGCCAGGTTGATCTCCGAGCCGCTGCCCAGGTGGCTGAGCACCTGCGACACGTCCCATTCCGCAGCTCCGGACGGCCGGGTGAGGTCGTCGGGTGCGAGGCCGCGTACGAGAGCGGCCAGGTGATCGTGTCCGCTGCGCAGAGCGTCGATGGTCTGGTCGGCGCGATCGGTCATGTTCGGCTCCAAAGGGAGAGGTGGTGGTGCCGTGCCGGAGATGTCCACAAGCTCACCGATGTAGCCGGTCGCGCCCGCCGATAATTCCCGGGCGGGACCACCCCGTGGGCCGGCCGTCAACCGGCTGGCCGGCCGGCCGACGCCACGCGGTTCACGCGGACGTGTCCCGGGGCTGGACGGAGTCGAACACGGTCATTCCCGAGGCCGGGTCGAGGTCGGTCTCCGTTGCCTCGGTCAGGCGGGCCATGGTCATGTAGAAGCCGATCGCCAGGATCGCCTCGACGATCTGCCGTTCGGAGAAGTGTCCCCGAACCGCCGTGAACACGCTCTCCTCAACCCGGACGGTCTCGATCACCTGCCTGCCGAACGCGAGCAGCGCACGCTCCGCGTCGTCGAAGGCGTCGCTGCCGAGATCGAGCTGTTCGATCGCGTCGATCTGCGCCTGCGGCACGCCGACCCCCAGGGCGATCGGCACGTGCTGCAGCCATTCGTAGGCGCCGCCCTCGACCTGGGCCACGAGCAGGATCAGCAGTTCGCGCAGTCGATGCCCGAGTTCAAGACTGCTGAGGATGGCCGTGCCCAGCCGAACCTGCGGGACCACACACGACTCCGCGTGCGCCAGCATGCGGAAGATGTTGAGCTTGACCGGCAGGGCCGCGAGCGTCTTGGCCGCGTTGCCGGTCGCGTCGTCAGGGTTGATGAGGCTCAGTCTTGCCATGGGTACCTCCGGTTGTGTGAAGGAGCGGCTACCAGATGGCGGTACGTGCGGTCAGCGCCGGGGCCGCCTGGTGGAGGAGGTCGAGAAAGGCGTCCACCGTCGGAGTGGAAACGCGTCCCGCCCGGCGATACAGGCGGATCTCGCGTTGCCACAACGGCCCCGGTAGCGCCCGGATCACCACGTCGTCCCCGAACACCGCCACCTGCGCGGCGAACGCCCCCAGGATCGCCACCCCCAAACCGGCGGCCACCAGGGCGGAGATGGTGGTGGGCTGCGAGATGACCATGATCTCGACGGGGTCGGCGCCGATCCGGTCGAGCCTGTCGCGGTAGTCGGCCCAGCCCCCATAGGGGTCCCCGGTGACCATGACGGTCTCGTCGGCCAGCAGCCCGAGGTCCATCGGGGAGGCGGTGGCCAGGGGATGGCGGGCCGGCACCACCAGGACGATCTTCTCGTGGAACAGATGCGTCGAGGGGACGTTGTGGTGCACCTGCGGCACGTCAGAGGTGCGCAGCGCGATGTCGACCTCGCCATGGGCGATGGCCTCCTCCAACTGCAGCGGGTCGCCCTCGCGCAGCACCACCGTGACCCCGGGATGCAGCCGGCGGAACTGCTGCATCAGCGGCGCCAGCAGTACGGCGCTCAGCCCCGGGTAGCCGCCCACCGTGACCCGGCCCCTGAGCTTGGTCCCCAGGGTGCGCACCTCGTCCACGCCGGACTGGATCTCCGCCAGCGCCGCTCGCGCCTTGGGCAGGAACCGGGCGCCGGCGGCCGTGAGCGTGAGCTCCTTGCTGGTACGGATGAGCAGCGTGCCGCCGAGCGCCTGCTCCAGTCCCGCGACGTGCGCGCTCACCCGCGGCTGCGACCGGCCCAGGGCGCGCCCGGCGGCGGTGAAGCTGCCGTGGTCCACGACCGCGACGAAGGTGGCCAGCCAGCTGAGCCGCAGGTCCAGACGCTCGCTCATTCGGAAAACGTATGGTTTTCAGTCGCACTATGGCAATAGACGAATGGATATGTCCCGCATAGATTCGCCCGCATGACGAGCGAAACTGTCGAATTCGACACGGGACGCATGACCAGAGGGCAGCGCAGGATCGCACTGACCGCCATCGGCGGTTACTACGTGGACGGCTACGACCTGCTGGTCCTGTCCGGCGCCCTGCTGGGCATCAAACCCGAACTCTCCCCGGCTCCCGGACTCCTCGGCCTCGTGGGCGCCTCCGCGTTCGTCGGCATGGCCCTCGGCTCCGTGCTGACCGGCCCGCTGACCGACCGGCTCGGCTGCCGTCCCGTTTTCTTCGCGTCGATGGCCGTTTTCGTCCTGGCCTCGCTGGGGTTCCTGCTCGTCAATGACGTGTGGCAGCTCATCGCGCTGCGATTCTTCGTCGGCTTCGCGATCGGCGCGGACATGCCGGCCTTGGCCGCCCTGATCGCGGAGTTCATCCCGTCCAGGAGGCGTGGGACGTTCACCGGTCTGGGTGGCGTGGCCTGGATGCTGGGCGCGCTGACCGCCATCGCGGTAACGCTGCTGATCTTCACCCTCGCGGGCCCGCAGCACTGGAGATGGGTGATGGCCACCGGGGCCATCGCGGCGGTGCTGCTGTTGTTCCTGCGGCGCCGCACGCCCGAGTCGCCGTACTGGCTGCGCGCCCACGGCCGCCACGAGGAGGCGCTGGCCGCCTGGCGCTACGCCACCTCCGGCGAGATTCCGCCCGAAGCCGCTCCGGCCGCCGCCGGCCCCAGGCAGCCGGCCCCGCTGCGCCTGCTCTTCCGCAAGCCGCTGGCCATCATGATGGTCATGCTGTGCGTGTACTGGGGATGCAACAATCTGTACGGCTCAGCCATCCTGCTCTACCAACCCACCCTGATCAGCCGCATCGTCACGCCGAGCACGTTCACCGCGCTGCTGTTCACCGCGGCCACGACGTCGCTCGCGGTGATCCTCGGCCTCGTCGTCTGCCTGTGGGTGATCGAGTCGATCGGCCGCCGCTTCATCGCGCTCACCGGCACGGCGATCGCCGCCGTGTGCACGTTCCTCATCTGGGCCGGGTTCGGCACCTCGTGGCTGGTCCTGGTGGCCTTCGCGATCACCATCGCGGTGATCAACGGCGGCACCTCGCTGGCCTTCTACTCCTGGGCGCCCGAACTGTTCCCCGCCTCGGTGCGGGGACGCGCCATCGGCATCGTCAACATGGTCGGCAAGACGGGCAGCGTGGTCGGCACGCTCGCGCTGCCGAGCATGTTCGAAGCGCTCGGCGCGGTGTCCTTCCTGGTGATCGCGGGCCTGGCGGTGCTGAACGTGGTGGTGACCTACCGGCTGGCTCCGGAGACCCGCGGCCTGACGCTTCGCCAGCTCGAGGAGAGGGTGTACGCATGACGGCCGGACACGTGGGGCGCACCTACCAGGACTCCACGCCATGGTGGCCGGAGCCGCCCACGCCGCGCGAGGGCGCGCCGGACGTGATCGTCGTCGTCCTCGACGACGTCGGGTTCGGCAGCCTCGGCTGCTACGGATCGGAGATCGCCACGCCCGCGATGGACGGGCTGGCCGGCGACGGGCTGCGCTACACCAACTTCCACGTCACGTCACTGTGCTCGCCCACCCGCGCCTCGCTCCTCACCGGCCGCAACCACCACGCCGTCGGCATGTCCCTGCTGTCCAACGCCGACAGCGGCTTTCCCGGCAAACGCGGCACGGTGACCCACCGCGCGGCCACGATCGCCGAGGTGCTGCGCGAGACCGGTTACAACACCTACGCGCTCGGCAAGTGGCATCTGGCCCCGATGGACCAGACCAGTGCGATCGGCCCCTACGACCAGTGGCCGCTGGGCCGGGGCTTCGACCGCTACTACGGCTTCCTGGAGGGCATCAGCGACCAGTACCATCCCGAGCTGGTCCAGGACAACCACCGGGTGGAGCCGCCGAAGACGCCGGAGGAGGGCTACCACCTGACCGAGGACCTCGTCGACCGGGCCATCGCCTGCGTCTCGGACCACAAGTCGGTGGGGCCCGACAAGCCGTACTTCCTCTACCTGGCCATGGGGGCGGGCCACGCGCCGCATCAGGCGCCCGAGGAGTACCTGCGGCGCTACCGAGGCCGCTACGACGAGGGCTGGGACGTGATCAGGGAGCGCCGTCACGCCAGGCAGCTCGAGCTCGGGATCATCCCGCCCGGCACCGCGCTGGCGCCGCGCAACGACGGCGTACACCCCTGGGCCGAGCTGCCCGAGGAGGAGCGCGCGGTCGCCGCGCGGCTGCAGGAGGCGTTCGCCGCGATGCTGGAGCACACCGACGCCCACCTGAACCGGCTCCTCGCGCACCTCGAACGCATCGGCACCCGGCAGGACACGCTGATCGTGCTCCTGTCGGACAACGGCGCCAGCCAGGAGGGCGGCAGGCTCGGCAACACCAACTCCATCGCCTACGAGAACGGAGACGAGGTCTCCCACGCCGACAACTACGCCCGGCTCGACGAGATCGGCGGCCCACGCTGCCACGGCAACTACCCCTGGGGCTGGGCGCAGGCGGGCAACACTCCGCTCAAGCGGTACAAGCAGAACACGCACGCCGGGGGTGTCCGGGCCCCGCTCATCGTCTCCTGGCCGGGGCGGGTCGCCGGTGGTGGCGTGCGGGCGCAGTTCCACGACGTCATCGACGTGACGCCGACGATCCTGGACATCGTCGGCGCCGAGATGCCGCAGACCTACCGAGGGCTCGCGCAGTTGCCGGTGCACGGCATGTCCATGCGCTACACGTTCACCGACGGCGCGACGCCGACCCGCCGCACCACCCAGTATTTCGAGATGTACGGGCACCGCGCGATCTGGCACGAGGGATGGAAGGCCGTCGCCTACCACGAGCGCGGCACCGCCTACGACGAGGACCGGTGGGAGCTGTACCACCTGGACGACGACTTCTCCGAATGCCACGATCTGGCGGCCGAGCGCCCGGACGTGCTGCATGAGCTGATCGGCCGCTGGTGGTCCGAGGCCGACCGGTACGACGTCTTCCCGCTGGACGATCGCAACTTCGCCGAGCGGGCCGCGATGTACCACAGCGCGGCCTCGCCCAGGCGGCGGCGGAGCTTCGTGCTCTATCCGGAGATGAGCCGCATCCCCGGCGGGGTCACTCCGCTGATCTACGACCGCTCGTACCGCATCGACGCCCACGTCAGACTGCGAGAGGGCGACGAAGGCGTGCTCATCTCGCAGGGCGACGTCAACGGTGGTCACGTCCTGTACGTCGCCGGCGGCCGGCTCCACTACGAGTACAACCACCAGGGCACCCGCTACCGCGTGCGCGGCGACCGCGACCTGCCGCCTGGCGACCGTGTCCTGTCAATGATCTTCACGAAGACCGGTCCCCGCCAGGGCGTCGCCGAGCTGGCCGTCGACGGCCGTCCCGCCGGCGGCAAGGAGCCGCTCACGACCGCGCGGTACCTGATCGGCTGGCAGGGCCTGGTGCTGGGCCGTGACGCCCTGTCGCCGGTGAGCTGGAACTACCCACGTGGTTTCCCCTTCACCGGGACGATCGATCGGGTCCGCGTCGAACTGGACGACGACATCCCGGACACCACCCACGAGACCTTCGACTGACCGGTCAGCTCGCCATCCGCGCCTCGGGGAGCAGCGGAAAGCCCTCTCCGAGATCGCGGTTGATCGGCAGTGTGACCAGCTCGAAGTCCTTTCTGCCCACCTCGACGCCATGGATCTTGCAGACGATGGCGGCCGTGCAGGTGCCCCCGGTCAGGCGCATCAGCCGACCGGCCCGGACACTCGCGGTCACCATCGTCAGATGCAGGACCAGGTCTATCCCGAACGTCACCCGGCCCACAGGCTGGCCGTTGACCTGCACCTCGATATAGGGCTCGTGGTGCGAGACGACCTCGTGCTCGGCCAGCGGCACCATCAGCCCCATGCCCGGGTTGTCCAAGGTCTTACGGGCCGCGGCGCGCAGGTTGCGGTATTTCGCCCAGCCGCCCAGCAGTACCGAGCCCACGTCGATGCCACCCAGCAGTGTGGCGCCCGCCTGCGCGGCCTTGTGCAGCAGCTCGCCGGGCGGCGCCTGCACCTGCCGGGTGAGCTCGTCGAGTACGCGGTGGGCGTCCACGGCCTGCGACAGTTCCTGTCTTGGATCGGCGTAGAGCAGCAGGTCGGCGGTGCTGGGGTGGGTGGTGAAGGTAACGGTCACCGTACGATCTCCCTGATCTCCTGGTGGCCCTGGTCGTGATGGCAGACGAAGTCGAGGCTGAGCGAGGGGGCCACCAGCTCGCGGAGCTCCAGGTGGGGCGAGAGGTCGGCGTACGGCACGCAGACGACTGAGGGCGCCGGCGGCGTCGCGGACGCTGCCGGCATGACGGTGGTCGCGGTCATATCGGGCATCGCGGATGCTGCGGGCATCACGGGCGTCCCGCGCCTGCGGCGTAGCGCCCAGACCAGGACGGTCGCCGCCACGAGCACGGCGACCAGCAAGATGGGCAGTGGCGTGCTCGATGAGCCCGTCTCTTCGGGGTCGATGGCGCCGGCCTCCGGCGACTCGTCGGTGTCGGTCGGGGTGACGTCGGGGCTCGCGGGATCGGTCGGCCCGGTGACCGGTGTCAGGGTGACGGTGACGGAGCTACCGCGTTCGACGAGGCTGCCGGCGGCCGGGTCCTGCTCGCTCACATTGCCGGAATCTCCGCTGCCGATGACCAGCGTGAGACCCCGTTCCTGGACCCGCCGCCGCGCCGCGCTCGCGCTGAGCCCGCTCAGGTCGGGGACCGCGACTCGTACCGGAGTCGGGGACACCGGTGTGGAGGGACGCAGGCGCAGGGTTACGGTGCTGCCTTTCGGCACCCGTGTCCCGGCGGCGGGATCCTGGGAGTCCACCACGCGCGGTTCGGCGGCCTCTCCCGAGGCCACGGACGAGACGAGCCCTTGGTCCCGTACCTCCTGTTCCGCCTGATCGAGCGGGTCGCCGACGACGTCCGGGACCTCCACGGTCGGCGCTTCCAGGTCGATGGACACGGTGGAGCCGCAGTTCGCGAGCTCCTCGCTGGTGGGGGTCTGGTCGGTCACCGTCCAGTCGGCCGCCGCGTCGGAAGGCGTCGCCTCCGTGTCGAACCCGGCCTGCGCCAGGGCGGCTTTCGCGTTCTCCCGCGTCATTCCCATGACGTTCGGCACGGGCGCCGGGTGGGTGCCGTCGTGCGTCTCGCTTTTCCATTCGGCGAGCGTCGGGCAGGACTGCGCGGCCGTCGGTGTCTCCGACCCGCCTGTCACCGGCTCGCTTGTCGGCGCCGCAGCCGCGGCCATCGCCGGGCTTACCAGCCCGATCTGACTCGCGGCCATCGCCGGGCTCGCCGGCCCGATCTGGCGCGCGGCCATCGCCGGGTTTGCCGGCCCGATCAGGATCGCGGCCATCAGCACCATCACGCTCGCGGCAACCGCGTAGGCCACCAGCCCGTACCGCCGCATCGCCACCTCCCTGACATCAGCCTCGACGCTAGGCACGCTGTCCGGCCAGGACATGAGTAGGTCACTACTCAATCCGGAACAGTGACGCTTTCATTACAGTCGGTGATGATGCACTCAGACGCTTTCCGACGCGTCCTACTGGGCCTCGGTGAGGACTTCGTGGATGACGTGGCGGGCGTTGGCGGCGATGCCGGGGTTGGTGCGGTGATAGTGATAGTACGGGAGCTGGATCAGCGCCATGGACAGGGCCCAGCCGCGGCCGCGTACCCACATCGCGTCATCGGCGCCCAGGGCTGGTCATGGGCGCCTTTCGCGGGGCTTGGCGGTGTTTGAGGGTCAATACGACCGTCCGCCTGCCGTCCGCGTCAACCCGTATTTTGGGCCGCGCTTCTCTTGGACCAGATCGACTACCAGGGGAGAACTGCTGATATTCCCGTTAGAGTTGCCTGTAGAACAATGATGCCAGTGGCGGTACGGAGCACCGCTTCCAGTCCAGTGCTTGCATCACACGCTGGGCCATCAATCGTTCAGGGGATTCACGTTCGTCAAGGATCGGGCTGAGCAAAGACGGCCCTGTGCCTGGGCGTCGCAAGAGTCCCGCGAACAGCAGGACCGCGGCGCCTACAGCGCAAGCTCGCGCGATCAGGCTCGTCGCAGCTGACAGGAGGCCTCCTGCTGCCGCCTGGCGACTCGCCAGAAATAAAGCGCCAGTTCCCATGAGCAGGATCGCAGTCAACATATCCGCCCACAGAATCCGGCGTCGATTACGAGCAGCAGCCGAATTTGATGGGATGGACTCCGTCACGCCTTGGACCGTAGCATGCCGAGCCGCGTGTTTCTTGAACGCCAGGCGGTCACTACGGACCGGACATGTGCGGTGGAAACTCCGTCACTGGTATCCACCTCGAAGTCGTATGGACCGAACGTGTGTATGCCGTCGATCTCTACGTGACCACGGCCCTCTCCGATGCTGCGGTCCCCTCGCTCGCGTTCTCTTCGGTCGATCTCCGCGAGGTCGCAATGCACCCCGACAAGGAACACGTCGAAGTCCGCCAGCAAGCGAGAAAGAGATTCGCGCCAGGTCGGGAATTCTATGACGTGCTCCACGAGCAGATCGTTACCCGCACCGGCCAGGGCGGGCAGGCATCGGTGAAAGCCCTTGAAGAAGCGTGGCCGCATCTCGTTCCACCAAGAGAAGGGACCCTCGTCGTCGCGCCGCTCGGGGAGCATTCCGCTTGCCACGAACTCGTCGGAGGAGACGTACAGGAACGGCTCGTCAAGCGCGTGCTGCAGTGCCCTGGCCAGGGTCGATTTTCCGGAGCTCGATGCTCCGTTGAGGATGATGACGCGTCCCGGACCTTTGTTCAGCGGGGTAGGTTCCATCCCCACACGATGTCAGCAGGTCGAGTTGGTCTGGGTGAGCAGGGCCAGTCTCCAGGGCAGCGAGTTGTAGTCTCCGCCGGCGGTCGGGTCCAGGCCCTGGTACAGGTAGCGGAGTTGGCACGGGCTGATGGTCAGGGTCTGGTCGTAGCCGTCGCGGATCATCTCGCCGTGGCTGATGTCCCTGGTCCAGGCGGTGGAGTCGAAGGTGACGTTCGTACTGCGGGCGAACGGGTTGCTCTCGGAGGCGGCGAGTTGGCTCCACGGGCCGGTGATGGCGGTCGAGGTCCAGGAGCGGAAGTAGCGCCGGCCGTCGCTGCCGATGGCCTCCACCAGCAGCAGGTACTGGTTCGTGCCCGTGATCTTGTAGACGTTGGAGGCCTCGAAGAGGTTGTTCCTGTTGGCGTCCTGCATGGCGATGACGGTGTTGGTGAAGCCGTTGGGGAAGTTCGCCACGGTGGTCTGGGAGCGGTAGAGGTGGCCGTTGTCGTCGGAGGAGAACAGGTAGCAGTTGACCGTGTCGCAGATGACCCACATGTCGACCCAGTAGCCGTTGCCGATGTTCTGGCGGATGATGTCCGGCATGCTGGAGTAGAAGTTCTGCGGCGCGCTCCACGACCTCGGATTGCTGATGTCGGTGGTGGTCGAGTACGAGGCGTTGCCGGTCTGGTAGACGAGGTACCACTTGTTCTGCGGCGCGAAGTAGAACACCTGGGGTGCCGCCCGGTAGCCGGTGCCGATCGCGCTCTGGTCGAGATACGTGTGCGTGGCGGCGCCCGCCTGCGCCCAGTCGGTGAAGTTCAGATAGACCATGTTGTAGCCGCTCGCGTTCGCGGTGCTGGCGAAGACGTGCCAGCGGCCGTTGTAGTAGACGACCGACGGGTCCTTGACGGCGGCGATGTTGTGGCTCGCATCCGGTTTGGGGGCGATCAGCGCGGAGCCGGAGCGCCACCGGAAGCTGCTGGGCAACGTGCCGGTGCCACCGGTGGGGGTGACCGTCGGGGTGGGTGTCGGGCTCGGGGGCGGAGTGCTGCCGGTGCAGGTGGTGCCGTTGAGTGCGAAGTCGGTCGGCGCCGGGTTGGCGGAGTTGTTCCAGGAGGCGTTGAAGCCGAACGACGTACTGGCGCCGGTGGCCAGAGAGCCGTTGTAGGTGGCGTTGATGACGGTGACCTGGGCGCCGGACTGGGTGTAGGTCCCGTTCCAGAGCTGGGTGATGGCCTGGCCGGCGGTGAACGACCAGGTCAGCTTCCAGCTCGTGAGCGGATCGCCCAGGTTGGTAACGCTGACGCCGGCGCCATAACCGCTCTGCCATTGGCTGGTCACCGTATAGGTGATGCGGCAGCCGGGGGCGGCCTGGGCGGTGGGGGTGATGAGTGCGGCGGCGATCGCGGCCAAGGCCGCCGCGATGGCCCAGAACCGGGTGCGGTTGAGGTGCACTGCGTCCTCCGTGGGGGCGGGGCCGACGATGGCTGAGCGTCTCAGAAAGATTTCAGCCCTTCAAGCGAAACTTTCGAGACGCGGCCGTTCCTGCACGGTGGAGCCGTTGGGTCGCTGAAACTTTCACCTCTCGTGTTCGGTCTCGTTCGACCTGGGACAGCGGTACGGCTTCTCGGTACACTCTGCGCGCATGCGCTTAAAGATGATCTTTATGCTGCTCGTGGTCTACGCCGTCACGGCGGCGCCCTTGTTCCTGCCCGGCGAGTTGCGGGTGGTCGTCCAGCCGGCCACGAACGACGCGGTTGAGGTGTACTACGAGCCCGTCTCGCCCGTGATGCTCAGGTCGTACGAGGGGATTGAGTCCTTCAACCGGGCGCAGATCATCGCGGAGCAGCGGGCCGAGGCGTACCCGGACGACCTCGCTCCCCCTTACATCGCCCATGGCGGGCCGTACCGGCTCATCGCCCCCTATGTCACGGCGCGCGGCCGCGCGCTGGCCACTCCGGTGCTCACGGGGGAGTACTGGTCCGAGGGGAAACAGGTCAGGTTCGACATCGTGCCGGAGGTACGGCGGGTCGCGAACAGTCAGGCGGCACTGAGCTGGGTGTTCGATGGCGGGGCCGAGCTGCTTGACGAGCCCGGCTCTCTTGGGGCGGGGATCGACGAGGAGGCCAACCGGGTCGTCCTCGAGACGAACACCTTCGACCAGGATCTGCGCCACAGGCTGGCCAAGCGATACGGCGGGCTCGTCGTGGTGAAGTGGGATCCGTTCGGGCGGCCGATGATTCTACTGTGAGGGTAGTCGGGTGCTCATGAGGCGCCGCAGGTCAGAGGTCGTCAGGGGGCTTGGCCTACGCCGGCCTGGCCACCGTGCGCCAGCCGAAGGTGAGGGCGCCGGTCAGGAGCACCACGCCGGACAGCACACCGCTGATGAGTGGCACCCAGGCCACAGCGGCCGTCGACGCCAGAACAAGACCAGTGGTGCCCAGCAGGGTCAGAACCACCCCGGGTACGGCGATCCCCCAGTCCTTCCAGATCGGCGCCAACGCGATGAAGTGAACACCGACCACGAACGCCACCCAGGCCACGTTGGTCTGTTCAGGACGTTCCCAGGCGGCCAGCACCCGGATCCCGCCGAAGAGCAGAAGCGCCTCGGCGGCCACGACGACCAGGTAACCGCGGCCGAACATGTTCCGTCGAGGGCCCGCGTCGGACCGCTCCTTCCTGGCGGTGATGAACCACATGGCGACAACACTCGCGGCCGCCAGGCAGGCGATCACCCGCAAGAGGTTCGCGGTCAAGGTGTTCAGCGGGCTCTGCGCGTTGACGACGACGAAGACCGCGCCGAAGACCGCGCCAACCAGCAATCCAGTCATTCGCTGCATGACACCATTGAAATCCGTACCGGCGTCCGTCCGCATGGGGGCTGGGGCGAGGACGAGGTAGACCTGGCCCTACTTCGCCGCGCCGCGCAGATATGCCAGCACCGCCAGCACCCGCCGGTTGTCGTCCTCCGTCGCGGGTAGCTCGAGCTTGGTGAACACGCTGGCCACGTGCTTGTTGATGGCCGCCTCGGAGATCGACAGGGCGCGGGCGACGGCGCTGTTGGTACGCCCTGCGGCGATCAGAGCGAGCACCTCACGCTCGCGCGGGCTCAGCCGGAGCGCCGGCTCAGTGACCTCCCTGGCCCTGGTCCAGGTCTGCTCGAACAGGTCGATGAGGGTGGTGATCAGGCTCTGCTGCCTGATGACCAGGGCGCCCGGCGCGTAGGCGACGGGGGTGATGCGGACGAACGCCACCGTGCGGTCGAAGATGAGCAACTGCTGGATCGGCTCGTCGACGACCCGGTGGAGGTCACCGGCGGTGTGCAGTTCCCTGATCCGGGCGGCCTTGCGCGGGTCGTCCAACACGCTCGCGTGGATGATCGTCCGCATCGTCATGCCGTCCCGCAGGGCGTCGAGCACGTCGCGCCTGCTCCTCTGCTCCGCGCGGCCCGTCTCCGACGAGCCCACCGGGTGCATGGCGCGCAGCTCGCCGGCCGAGCGGGAGGCCCGCGCGATCTGCCGCCGGACGAGTCCGCTGTCCTCCAGCCGCTCGACGTCAACGGGGATGCCGCGTAGCTCGCCCACCACCTCTTCCAGCCGATGGGCAAGCTGGATCAACGACACACTCTCGTCCACACGCCTCCTTCGCCGGCCGCACCACCCTCACGCGACGCGGCGGCCTCGCATCATCCGCATCTTTCGCAGGTGGAACTCACTGAGAAAACCTTAGCCGCGCGAACTTGCAGCTTGTGGGCGTGTCGAAAGTCTCGCGGCATGGAGCCGGCCGACGTCCGCGACGCCGTCTGCGTGGCGAGGGTTACTCGCCACGCAGACGGCGTCAGGGACCATCCAAGGGAGGCGGGGATCAGCCACAGAGCGCGGTGTCGAGGACGGACTCGAAGCGCTTGTACGCGGCCAGCGAGGTGGGCAGCGCGGTGACGGCGATGGTGGCAGCCCTCCCGTCCTCGGTGACGGCGTTGGTGGTGGCGTAGCCGGGGGCGGAGCCGCCGTGGGACCAGGCGTAGCCGCCGCAGCTGAGCTTGACGCGGGCGATGCCGAGCCCGTACCGGGCCCCGCCCTCGGGGGTGAACTCGGGGGCGTCGACGGTGGTCTTCATCTGCTTGAGCTGCTCGGGTTTGAGCAGCCGGCCGTCCAGGAGCGCGCCCATGAAGCGGTTGAGGTCGCTCGGGCTGGAGATCAGCTGTCCGGCCGCCCAGGCCATGGACGGGTCCATCGTGGTGACGTCCGTGTACGGGTCGCCGGGCTTGGCCGCGAAGTAACCCTTGGGGTGCGGCCCGCGGATGGACTGGTCACCGAGAGCCGGCCAGTACGTCTTGCGCAGCCCGAGCGGCTCGATGATCCGCTTGGTGATCTCCTCGCTGATCGGCCGCCCGGTGACCTTCTGCACGATGAGCCCGGCCACCACGTAGTTGGTGTTGCTGTAGCTCCAGCCGTGCGCGGGGGAGTTCGTGTTCGTCAGCGCCGCGTCGAGCAGGTCGCGCGGCTCGTAGTAGGTGTGCTGGACCGACAGGTAGTCCTTCGCCAGGACGTCGTCGTAGTCGGCCAGGCCGCTGGTGTGCTGCAGCAGCTCGCGTACCGTGATCTCGCGCCCGTCCACGCCCTTGCCGCGGACCAGCTTGGGCAGGTACTTCTCCATGGGGGCGTCCAGCTCGATCTTGCCCTCGCCGACCAGTTGCAGCACGACCACGGCGGTGAACATCTTGGTGTTGCTGGCGATCCGCACCCGGCCGTCGACCGGCACCTCGTCCCGCGTCTTCAGGTCGCCCACCCCGGCGGTGTAGTCGCGGGTACGGCCGTCGGCGTCCCGCACGGCGGCCAGCGTGCCGGGGAACCCGCCCTTGCCGACCAGACCGTCCAAAGCCTGCTGCACCTTGTCGGCGGAGTCGGCGCTGGCCGGCGCGGCGTTCAGGCTGAGGCCGCTGAGCGCGGCGAGGGCCACCGCCGCCAGGGCCAGCCGGCCGCGACGCTTGGTGGAGGGGGACTTGACGGTGGAGTACGACATCGGGGGCTCCCTGCTCGGTGGCTCGTTTGCGATGTCACCAAGCATGTCGGCGGGACCCCTCCATGATCGATACCACTCGCTGGAGTCCGGAGGTACAGCCAGCGCTACCGATCGGTGGGGGAGACTGGGGAGGTGACCATCGAGAACGGCCGCCCCAGCTCGCCCGTGACCAGCCCCTCCATCGTCCTGCTCACGCTGGCGCGCCGGATCGAGGCCGAGCTCGGTGCCGCTCTCGCGCCGCTCGATCTCACGGTCGGCAGGCTCGGCCTGCTCGGTCACATCGCCGGTGTGCCCGGAGTGTCGTTCAGTGATCTGGCGCGGATGTCGGGGACCACGGTCCAGAGCGTTCACACGGCGGTCAAGGTGCTCGCCGGGGCCGGGCTGGTACGCGACAACACCGCTCGCGCGGGCTCCGCTTCGACGATCGAGGTCACGCCTGACGGCGCGCGCCTGCTGGAGGCGGCGAAACAGGTGGTGGCGGGGGTGGACGAGCGGCTGTTCGGCCCGGCCGCGGACCCGATCCAACGGCAGGTCGCGGATGCCGTACGCACCGCGTTCGGCGGCGGCGCCACGGACTGACCCGTCGTGTTCGGAGGCGGTACCACGGACTGACCTGCCGCCTTCGGGGGTGGCGCCACGGCCGCGGAAGCAACCTTCAGGCTGCCTGAAGCTCCGTGTTAGGCTTCAGTCTGCCTGAAGGTTGCCTTGGGAGGGTCTGTGGAAAAGTTGCTGCTGTCGTTGCACGTGCTCGCGGGCATCGTGTTCGTGGGCGGCTCGGCCGTCGCGGCGAGCCTGTTTCCCCGGTACGCGCCGGTCAGCATCGGCGTTCCCGCCGGAGGCGCCCCTGGTGACGCGCCGCCGCCGGCTTCCGAAGAGCGGAACCGGGCCGTGGCCGTCGCGTTGCACCGCATCACCCGGGGCTACAGCGTCTTCGGCCTCGTCGTGCCCGTCGTCGGGATCGCCTTGGCCGTCGTCCAGGGCCGGATGGGGGAGATCTGGATCAACATCTCCATGGTCCTCACCGCCGCCGCGGGCGGCCTGCTGGCCGTACAGATCTATCCACGTCAGCGCGACGCGCTCGCCGAACCCGGCGACGGCAAAGGACTGCGCACGCTCTCCATGCTCGCCGGGATCTACAACCTGCTGTGGGCGGCCGTCGTCGTCCTGATGATCGTCCGCCCAGGCGCCTACCGGTGAACGCGGTGATCAGAGGATGGTGAGCGAGTCGCCGGCGCGTTCGCGCAGGGCGGCGATGACGCTCGCGAGCGGGCCGCCGCGAGCCGCCGCGCTCGCCGGCCAGACGACGCCGAGCCGGAAGTGCAGGTCCGGGTCGTCCAGCGGCACGAGGACGAGCCCGGTCTCGGCGAGGATGCGGCCCGCGATCGTGCTGAGCGTGGTCAGCGACAGGGCGCGCGAGTGGGTGACGTGCGCGGCGATCTGTACGACGTCGCTGTGCGGCATCTCCCGGATCCGGGTGACCCCGCCCTCGCGCAGGTGATCGCGCAGCCCCTTCATCACCAGCGGGTGCACCTTGAACGAGGTGAGCAGCATCTGCCGGTCGGCCAGGTCGCCGAGCGTCAGCCGGGCATGGCCGGCGAGCGGATCGTCGGCGCGCATGGCGATGGCGAAGCGGTATTCGGCGAGGGCGAGGCTGTCGAGGCCCGGGGTGTCCACGGGCAGGTGGACGACGGCGATGTCCAGCTTGTGCGTCGCCAGCAGGGCGAGCAGCCCGGCCGACGGCTCCAGGCTCAGCGGCAGCTCGATCCCGGGGCTCACCTGCTCGAACGTCTCCAGCACCAGGTCCAGGACCTGGGTGGGGGCGAGCGGCGTGGCCCCCACCCGCACAGCTTTGGCGACGGCGGTGGCGGCGGGTCCGGCCGCGAGGTCCGCCAGCGCGTCGAAGCGGGCCAGCACGTCGCGAGCGGGCTCCAGGAACGCCCGCCCGAAGGCGGTCAGCTCGACCTGGTGGTAGCCGCGGTCGAACAGGTCCTTGCCGAGCTCCTTCTCCAACTCCCGGATGCGGCGGCTGAGCGGGGAGGACGTCACGTGCAGCCGTTCGGCGGCGTGCCCGAAGTGGAGCTCCTCGGCCACGGCCACGAAATAGCGGAGCTGCTGGATGTCCATCGAGCTCAGGGTAGCGGCGGCCCCCGGCGATCAGTTCGCGGGCCGGAACACGGGGATCGCCTCACCCCCCTCCGGGCGCTCGAAGGCGACGCGCACCCGCATCCCACCGTGTATCTCCTCGGGCGCGGCGCCGGTGATCTGGACCTGGATCCACGGCTCCTCGTCCAGCTCGACGATCGCGACCACGGTGGGCGGGGCGCTCTTGGCATGCACCACGGACCAGCTCACGACCTGGCCGGTCCCGGCGGCGGGAGTCCAGGACAGGACGGGTGAGCCGCAGTGCGGGCAGGTGCGGGCCTGCGGCGCGGCGGGGCCGCGGCACTCCTCGCAGCGCCTGATCAGCAGTTCGCCGCGCGCGGTGCCGTCGAAGAACTCGGCGGTGGCCGCGTCGCGGAGGACGGTTCCCACGGGCATCGGCATGCTCCTATCGCGCGTGCGGGCTGAGGATGAGGGTCGAGTGATGGTCGAGGACGCCGCCGTTGCCGCTGACCAGCACCATGTCGTTGCGCGGAGCCTGCCGGTCGCCGCCCTGGCCGCGGGCCTGGATGACGGCCTCCGACAGCGGGGTCATCCCCCACATGTAGTACGAGGACAGCTGTCCGCCACCGGTGTTGACCGCGAGGCTGCCCTCCGGCCCGAGCACCCCGCTGGCGACGAAGGGGCCGCCCTCGCCCTTGGCGCAGAAGCCGTAATCCTCCAGGGAGATGAGCGCGGTGTAGGTGTAGCAGTCGTACAGCTCGGCGACGTCGATGTCGGCGATCGTGATCCCGGCCATCTTCAGCGCCGTGGGCCCCGACACAGCGGCACCGCTGACCAGCCCGAACTCGCTGTCCTTGCCCATGACGTACCCGGGGTGCGCCTGCCCCCAGCCGCGGATGTGCACGGCGGGCTGGGCGAGGTCGGCGGCCCGGTCGGCGGAGGTGACGATCACCGCGACGCCGCCGTTGCTGACCAGGCAGCAGTCGAGGAGGTGGAAGGGCTCGGCGATCCACCGGGAGCTCTGATGGTCCTCGAGGGTGATCGGGGTGCGCATTTGGGCCAGCGGGTTCCGGGCCGCCCAGGCACGTTGCGCGACGGCGATGTGCCCCAGTTGCTCGCTGGTGGTGCCGTACGTCTGCATGTGCCGGCGGGCGGCCAGCGCGTACATGGTGTTGGCGCTGTAGATGCCGGAGGCCGCGGCCATGCCCTGCCAGCCTGTCAGGGCCCTGCCCGCGCCGGCGTAGGCGGCGGCGCCTCCCATCGACCTGTCCTTCAGCGGAGCGTCGGCGAACACGCAGGCCACGACGTCGGCCATGCCGGAGGAGACGGCCATGGCGGCGTACTGCACCATGGCCCCGGCCGACGACCCGTACGCCTGCACCTCCGACAGCAGGCGCAGGTGGCGCAGCCCGAGGTCGCGCTGGAGGGGCAGGCCGACGTCGCCGGTGATGCCGGTGTTGGTCAGCAGCCCGTCCACCTCGTGCGGGTCCAGCCCGGCGTCGGCGGCGGCGAGCCGTACGGCGTCGGCGGCGAACTCGGGCGCGCTGCGGCCGTAGACCTTGCCCATCTCGGTGATGCCGAGACCGGCGATGACGGGTGCGCGGTTCATCGTCCCTCCCAGACAGGGGCGCGCTTCTCGGCGAAGGCGCGCGGCCCCTCCTTCGCGTCCGCCGACCGCATGATCGCGGCGCCCTCAGCGGCGGTCCGCTCCCAGCCGGCCCGCTCCGACGGGATCGAGCCGTCGGAGATGCCGCGCGCGATCCGCTTGCTGGCCTGCACGGACAGCGGCGCGTTCGCGCAGATCGTCTCGGCCAGGGCCAGCGCGGCCGGTACGACCTGGTCCGGCGGCACCACCCGGTTGATCAGGCCGAGCCGCAGGGCGTCGGCGGCGCTCACGGGCTCGCCGGTCAGCAGGATCTCCATGGCGGCCTTCGCGGGCAGCTGCGCGGCCAGCCGGAACGCGCCGCCCGCGCCCGCGATGATGCCGCGCTTGACCTCGGGCAGCCCGAACGCGGCCGTCTCGGCGGCCACCACCAGGTCGGCCCACAGAGCGATCTCGGTGCCGCCGCCGAGCGCGAACCCGTTGACGGCGGCGATGACCGGCTTGGCGATCGGGTGCGTGACGCATCCGGCGAAGCCCCAGTGCGGCTTGATCCCCTCGGTGGAGAACTCGCCGCGGGCCACCTCCTTCAGGTCGGCGCCGGCGCAGAACGCCTTGTCCCCGGCTCCGGTCAGCACCACGGCCCGAACCGAGGCATCGGCGTCGGCCTCGTCCAGGGCCTCGCCTACGGCGCGGGTCAGGTCGGCGTTGACGGCGTTGCGCACCTCGGGACGGTTCAAGGTGATCAGCACGATGTGGTCGCGGCGCTCGACGAGCGCGGCGGGCTCACCCACGGTCAGTTCCTCTCGTTCTGCATGGTTGTCTCCTCCAGCACGCCCGCTTCGATGAGCGCCTGTATCTCGGACTCGGCCAGGCCGAGCAGCTTGGCGGCCACCAGCCGGGTGTGCTCCCCGGCCAGCGGCGCCGGCCGCAGTTCGGGGTCGGCGACCTCCCGGAACGTGGCCGGGGCGTTCTCGGTACGCAACGCGTGGCCGATGTACGGCTGGCGCATCTCGCGCAGGAATCCACGGGCCGTGAGCTGGGGATCGCCGGGGTACTCGGTGACGCGCCGCATCATCCCGGCGGGCACGCCGGCCGCCTGCAGCCGTTCCATGGCCTCGCGCGGCGGGGTGCCTGCCGTCCACGCGGTCACGGCCGCGTCCACGAGGTCGCGGTGCGCGCGGCGGCCCGCCGCGCCGGCCAGCCGGGCGTCGGTGAGCAGGTCGGCGCGGCCGATGACGGCGCACAGGCCGCGCCACTGCTCGTCGTCCTCGACGTTCACCACGCACCACTCGTCGTCGCCGGCGCACGGGTAGACGCCCTGGGGCGCGTCCCATTCGCCGCTGTTGCCGTGGGCGGTGAACGAGCCGGGCTCCAGCGACTCGCGCAGGAAGCTCGTGGACAACTGGGTGAGGATGGTCTCGGCCTGGGAGACGCTGACCGTGCCGCCCTTCCCGGTACGCCGGCGTTCGATCAGCGCGGCGGCCACGGCGACCGCGCCCACGCGGGCGGCGATGTGGTCGGGGTAGATCGTGATGGCGTCACAGAACCCGGCCTCCACGCCGACGTCGCGCCAGAGCCCGGTGACCCCGGTGGCGGCGCGAACGAGCGGGCCGTAGCCCATGCGCCTGCTCCACGGCCCGGTCGAGCCCAGGGCACTGCTGTCGGCCATGATGATGCGCGGGTTCAGCTCGCTGATGACGTCGTAGCCGAGGCCCAGGGACTCCAGCGTGCCGGGCTTGAAGTTGGACAGGATGACGTCGGACTCCTTGGCGAACCGCTTGAAGAGCTCCAGGCCCTCCGGAGAGCGGAGGTTGACGCCGGCGCTGAGCTTGTTGCGGTGCCCCCAGGCGAAGCCGACGCTCATGGCCTCGCCGGTCAGCGACTGGCGGCTGCCGTCGGGGTACGCCCGGCTCTCGATCTTGATGACCTCGGCGCCCTGGTCCGCGAGCAGCCGCCCCAGCTCGGCCCCGACCACGATGACACCGAGGTCGAGCACGCGGATCCCGTCAAGCGGCCGCCGCGGGCCCGTGGGCTCGGTGGGCTTGGTGATCGTCGTGCGGGGTGGCTCGGCGGACACCTCGTCGTCGTGCTCGCCCACCTCGGGAGCCCGGTGCCGGAATCCCGCGCGTACACCGTTCACCTCGACGTATCCGGAGGGCACCCGCCCGGTCAGTCCGGGCGCGACCTCGGCGTCGAGCAGCCCGCCACGGGCCAGGAAGTGCGGGCCGGCCAGCACCTCGCCCGGATCGAGCAGCGCCGCGATCGGCACGCCCAGCTCCTGGCCCCGCGCCACCAGCTCGTCCTTGGTCTTGTCCCTGAACAGCGCGCCGATCAGGGCGTGCAGCCGCTCGGTGGCACCGAACCGGGCGCCGATCGAGTCGTACTTGGGGTCGGCGAACTCCTCGGGCTCGCCGAGCCAGCCGAACATCCCGCGCCACTGCCGCCTGGCCAGCACGCAGATCCGCACATACCCATCCGCGCAGGGGAAGATCGGGTAGAGGTTGCCCGCGTCCGGGCGGCCGCGGGGCAGCTTGGTGGCCGGGACGCCGCCGGTGGCCGAGCCGCCGATGCCGAAGCCGGGGTCCAGCGCCTGGGCGGTCATCTCGTACACCGAGCAGTCGACGTGATCGCCGCGCCCGGTCTCCAGCCGGTTCAGGTACGCCAGCAGGGCCGCCCACGCGGCCTGGATCGCCGCCGACTCATAGGCCAGCGGCCCCGGCGGCATGACCGGCCGCCGGCCCGGAACGCCCGACCGCGACAGCACCCCGCCGAGCGCCAGGTGCGTCCAGTCGGTGCCGGTCCAGTCCCGGTACGGGCCCGTCTGCCCGAAGTCGGTGATCGAGACGACGACCAGCGCCGGATTGCGCGCGAGCAGCGTGTCCGCGCCCAGGCCGAGCCGGTCGAGGGCGCCGGGCCGTTCGGTCTCGATGAGGAAGTCCGCCCCCGCCGCCAGGTCGAGCAGCCCGTCACGGCCGGCGGGGTCGCTCAGGTCCAGGGTGACGCCGCGCTTGTTGGCGTTGTGCGTGGCGAAGTAGAGGCTGACGCCGTCGTGGAGCGGTTCCCGCCGGCGGGTGGGCGCGCCGCCGGGAGGTTCGACGCGGATGACGTCGGCTCCGAGGTCGGCGAGGTACCGGCCGCACATCTCGGCCTTGCCGTCCGCCAGGTCGATGACCCGGAGGCCGTCGAGGGGAAGGCCCCTGATCGCGGGCATGGTGAATCACCCCAGTGTGTGAAGGACTGCGCTGTTTGAAGGACATGCGCGAATGACGCCAGACGTGACCTGTCACGGACCTCGGAGGCGATCCGGACCGGCGGCCGGCGGCTCAGGCCTGCGCGCCGGATTTGTTACCGACAGGTGTCGTATGACGGAGAATGCCACAGGGATTCCTGCCGGAAAACGTCCGAAACGGCAACGTGGCACGCGTCCCGATCGGCAACGTGTGAACGGCGTGCGTTTCGGCCGGATCACCGGGCCCCAACCGCGACGCGCGGGTTGACGTGCGGCGACGGTCCGTCACAGACTCCCGCCTCATGGACGTACAGCAGCTGCGGTGCTTTCTCGCCGTCGCCGAGGAACTGCATTTCGGTCGTGCCGCGGAGCGGCTGCACCTCACTCCGTCGCCGGTCAGCCGCGCGGTGAAGGACCTGGAGCGGGAGCTGGGCGTCGAGCTGTTCGTCCGCCGCTACCACCAGGTCGAGCTGACCTCCGGCGGCACCGTCCTGGTCGAGCGGGTACGCGGCATCCTGGAGCAGGTGGACGGCCTGAAGGAGGCCGTCCACCAGGCGTCGGCCACGGAGAGCCGCGTGGTGCGCGTGGGCGGCACGCACCTGTGCCCGCCCGCGGTGATGGACCGGTTCGTGGCGGTGGCCGAGCAGCGGTTCCCCGCGCACCCCGTGGACGTGACGATGGCGCGGTCCGCCGAGCTGCTACCCGCCCTGGAGCGGGGCGAGCTGGAGGCGGTCCTGGTGCACCTCCCGCTGGACCGGGTCGAGCTCGACAGCCTGGTGGTCGCCCGGTACATGTTCTCGGTGGCGATACGGGCCGATGACCCGCTGGCCGGTGCTCCGGAGCTGACGTTGAAGGACGTCGCGCACCGGACGATGACCGTCGGGCCGCTCACGCCTCAGCCGCTGGCGGTGGACCGGCTGCACCAGCGGCTGCGGGACGCCGGCATCACCTCGTTCCACCAGATGCCGGACAACGACTCGGTCATGCTGGCCAGCCACGTCCGACGCGGCCACGGCCTCACCCTGACGATCGATCCGCGCAACGGCGGCAGCGCCAGTGTCTTCGACGACCCGGCCTTCGCGGTGATCCCGCTCCGCGAGGACCTGGAGTTCCTGCTCGGCGTGGCGTGGCGGCGCTCCCGGGTGGAGCAGGACCCCTTGGTGAGCGACCTCGTCGCGGCCATGCGCGAAGAGTGGGCCGGACAGGCCCTGACCCTGTAGCCCGCACGTTGCGGTTTGGCGCATGTGCACGTGTGCCAAACCGCGATGGTCACCGCCGCCACGACCTGCCTACCGTTCGTCGCACCGCCTCTATGTGAGCCCCGCCACAAGCCCCGCCGCTAGAGAGCGCCTCCAGCCCACGCTCCATTCGTCCCATTTCAGGAGGCCGCGATGTCTCACATGCCCCTCGATTCGCCTGCGCCGGTGTCGGCCCGCGGCGTGGACGCCCGCATCGACGCGATGCCCAGGGTCGGGCTCAACCGGGCGGCCTGGCTCGCCCTCATGCTCTGCTTCTTCTTCGCCAACTACGACATCTCCGTCCTCGCCATCACCCTGCCGGCCATGCGCGACGAGTTCGGGCTGACCGGGGCCGCGCTGGGGTACCCGATCACCTGGAATCTCGTCGGCTACTGCATCGGCGCCTACCTGTTCGGCCGCGTCGCCGACCGGTACGGCCGGCAGAAGGGCCTGACGCTGACCATCGCCGCGCTCGGCGTCGGCGGGTTCCTGACGGCGTTCTCGTGGGACGTGTGGTCGCTGACCTTCTTCCGGTTCCTGACCGGCTGCGGGATGGGCGCCGTGCTCGCGCTGTGCTCGGCCTACATCGGGGAACTGGCCCCGAAGAACCAGCGTGGCGGCTACCTGTCGCGCCTGTACATGGTCGGCACCGTGCTGCTCCTGGTCATCGGGTTCGCCTCGCTGCCGGTGCTGGCGGCCTCCTCCACCGGCTGGCGCTTCCTGCTGGGCTTCGGCGGCCTGGTGCTGCTGGTGCTGCCGCTGGTCAACAAGAACGCCCTGGTGGAGTCGCCGCGCTGGCTGGTCGCGATGGGCCGTGCGGAGGAGGCCGACCACATCGTCCGCCAGATGGAGTCCCGCGTCGGCCTGCCGCCTGGGGGCACCGTGCCGCCCGACGACCTCATCGGCCAGGAGAGTGTCCCCGCCGAGGAGGAGGTGTCCGCCCGGGCCCTGTTCAAGGCCCCGTACCTGGGCCGCATGCTCATCGTGCTGGGCTTCTGGTTCATCTTCTACGTGGCCATGTACGGCTACGCCAGCTACCTGCCGCTCATCCTCGAAGGCATCGGCATCTCGACCTCCAAGGCGATCCTGGTCACCGTGCTGGGCCGGGTCATGCCGCTGATCTCTGTCCTCGCGGCCGTGCTGCTGGTGGAGCGGATGGAACGCCGCACCATGATCGTCATCGGCACCCTGGTGTTCGCCGCGTCCCTGCTGCTCATCACCTTGGACCTCGGCGAGGCGGTCGCCACCGCCGGTGCCCTGTTCAGCTCGTTCGGCATCGCCTTCATGGCCACCCCGGCCTACACCTACACCGCCGAGGTCTTCCCCACCCGCGCCCGCGGCACCGCCTCGGCCATCGCCGACGGTGTCGGGCACCTGGGCGGCGCCGTCACACCTTTCGTGGTGCTCCCCATCCTCACGAGCCTCGGCGCGCGACCGGCGTCCTTCGTGATGGTCGCCCTCCTCGTGATCGCCGCCGCCATCATCCGCCTCGGCGTCCGAACCCGCGACCGCTCCCTGACGGACATCGCCGCCTGACCCTGGGCGGTTCGCTAACCGTACGATTTGGCGACACCGCTGAGCAGGTGCTCAAGCGTGTCATAGGACGGGATGTCGACCACGTCGATGAGATCTTTCGCGACGGGCACGTGGTGATCCGCGGCGACCTTGGCGAACTGGGTGGCGTCACCCGAGCGGAACCCGTGCTCGGCGGCGAGCCTCTGCAACTCCGGATCGGTGCTCAGCAGGCGTCCGACGCGGTCGCCGGCCGTGGTGAGCGGCACCAGTGTGTGCCTGGACAGCACGGTCGGCGACGGGTACATCAGCACCATCTCCGGCTTGATGCGCCCGCGCGCGGCGGCGTCCACGAACTGCGCCTCGTAGATCCAGACCATCGGTGTCGGGCCCATGCCCACCGTGAGGTATTGGTCGAACGGGCCCTCGGAGGTGTTGTCGGTGTAGCCCTGGCTGGTGAAGAGCCGAGTCACCAGAGGCAGCACGTTCTTCTCGTCGGTGGCGCCGTGCACGATCTTGCCGCCGTTCGCGACATAACTGGCGATCGCCAGGTACATGGCCGCGGAATTCGACGTGCGAGGGTCCGTCGTGGAGATCAGAATGTTCTTGTCGACGGGATAGACGGTGTTGCCCGTGAGCTGGGCCCACTTGACGTCTGTGGTGAGCAGTTCGAGGTAGCGGTCGACGTTGAAGGTCAGGACGGCGCCCTGTTTCACGACGCCCGCCTTGGTCAGCAGGTCCGCGATCGGCTTGAACGTCGCGATCGCCATCGGCGAGGAGAACGGCGTGTATTTCGCGCTGACATGACGTTGGCGCTGGATCAACTCGCCCGCCGGTGCGCTCGACGGAAAGGCGAAGTCGTACCGTCCGAGGTCGATCGAGGTGGCGATCTGGCGTGAGCCCGCCGGTTCGACTTCGACCTTCACCCCCTTGTCGGCGAAGGCCTTCAGTACTTGTGGATCCTCGAAGAAAGCCTTCTTCTCGGAGCCGATCACACCGCGCACGGTCGTGAGCGGACGCGGTGTCTCCGCCTGCCTGAGATTCACGATCACCACGGCGGCGATCACAGCAAGCGCGACACCCAGGATTAGCAAGAGAAATCCCTTGCCGCGGATTCGCGATTGTCGATCGTTTTCTGGAGTGGGTGAATCAGGAGTGTCCGGCGCCGTCGTGAGGTGGGTGTCCGCGGCGGCCTCCGGCGGGACGTCCACGGACGCCTCTGACGGCGCTTGGGCGGCCGCCGCCGCCTCTGCCACCAGCTCCCCGCGGACGATGCGTTCGACCAGGACAGGGATGAAGTCCCTGACGGGATAGCCGTCGAAGCGGCGATGGACCGCTTCCATCACGTCCTTGACGTGCTCGGCGGAGTGGGTGCCGGCGAAGACCTGGACCAGGCGATCGGTCGCCCGGCGTATCGCCTGGTCTTCGCGGTGGGTTTCGCCACTCACCAGTATCTCCTCGACCCAGATATCGCGGCGAAGCCGCCGTGTCTGCCCGCGCGCCGCGCGCCCAACCTTATAGGGATTTCGGCCGGGCAGATAACCCGAAGTCAACCGCCCATTCAAAGCCGCAGTCGCGTTCACCGGTCAATCATTTTTCATTTATCAAAAGGAGAGTGCGAGTTATTATTCGTTCACAAAAATGCGTGAAGCGGCCCGGCGGGAGAGTGTCTCCCGCCGGGCCGCCGGTCGTCATGGGGTCAGCTGCCGCTCAGCGTGAATCCTTGCTCGGTGCCGAAGGCGGTGATCCGGTCCTGCCAGGTTTTCAGGGCCGCGGACAGGTCGCCGCCACCGTCGACGGCCTGTCCCACGGTGTCCTTGAAGATGCTGTTGGCGTACACCTGGAAGGGGAGGTACTGCCAGTCGGCGCGGACGGCGGCCGAGGCGTCGCCCAGGACCTGGTTGATCTTCTGTCCGCCGAAGAATTCCTGCGGGGTGTCACGGAACGCCGGGTCGTCGAGCAGCGCCTTCGTGGCGGGGAACAGCCCGGCCTCGGTGTTCAGCGACTTGACGGCTTCCGGGTCGGAGTTGAGCCACTCCGCGAAGGCGACGGCGGCCGGGATGTTCTTGCTCTGCGGGATGACCGCCACCGAGGAGCCGCCGTTCTCGGCGTTCATCGGCTTGGCCGCGTCGTACTGGGGCATCGGGGCGACCGCCCACTTGCCCTTCGTCTTGGGAATGGAGTTGATGATGCCGTTCGGGGCCCAGGCGCCGGTCAGCCAGGCCGCGTACTTGCCGGAGCCCATGCCCTTCCACCACTCGTCCGTCCAGCCGGGCTGCGGGTCCACCAGCTTCTCGCTGAGCAGGGTGTTCCAGGTGCCGACCCACTGCTTGACGCCTGGGTCGGAGGCGAGCGTGACGCTGACCGAGCTCTCGCCCGAGGTCTTGAACGGCGCGCCGCCCGCCTGCCAGATCAGGCTGTCCACACCGCCGGCGTCTCCGGGGTCGATGGAGGTGAGGAAGTTGTCCGGGTTGTCAGCCTTGATCTTCTTTGCTGCCTCGGTGAACTCCGCCCACGTCGTCGGCGGCTTGATCTTCAGCTTGTCGAAGATGTCCTTCCGGTAGAACATCGCCATGGGGCCGGTGTCCTGCGGGATGCCGTAGACACCACCGTTGATCGCCACCTGGCCCCATGCCGCGGGGGCGAACTTGTCCTTCAGCGCGGCGGCGCCATGGTCGGCGAGGTTGACCACCTGCTTGGCGAGCGCGAACTGGGGCAGCGCGAAGTATTCGATCTGGGCCACGTCGGGCGCGCCGGAGCCGGCCTTGATCGCGGTCTGCAGCTTGGTGTACTGGTCGGCGGACTGACCCGCGTTCACCACGTTGACCTTGATGTTCGGATATTTCGCCTCGAAGCGAGCGACGGTCTTGTCGACCCCCGTGACCCACGTCCAGAACGTCAGCTCGGCCGGCTTGGACAGCGCGTCCTGGACCGCCGCCGACGCGCTCGGGGCGGCGGCGGCCGGGGCGGTGGTGGCGCCCCCACCGGTGCCGCCGCCGCACGCGGCCAGGGCCACTGAAAGGGCCGCTGCGACCCCGGCGGTCACGACACCGCGCCGCGATGGAAGTGTTCTCATGACGTTTCCTCATTCACAGGGATTCACTGGGATTCACGGAGGGTTACTGCTTGACGCTTCCGGTGGCGAGGCCCGACTGCCAGAACCGCTGGAGCGCCAGGAAGGCGATGATCAACGGCACGATCGACAGCAGGCTGCCGGTCAGGATGAGCGAGTAGGTGGCGTCACCGGCGCCGGAGGTGCCGCTGTTGGCCTGGGCGTTCCACTGGTTGAGCCCGACGGTGAGCGGGAACCAGTCCGGCGAGTTCAGCACGATCAGCGGCAGGAAGTAGTTGTTCCACGTCGCGACCAGCGCGAAGAGCAGGACCGTGACGAATCCCGGGGCGAGCAGCCGCAGGGCGATGGTGCGGAAGATCTTGAACTCGCTCGCTCCGTCGATGCGGGCCGACTCCAGGATCGAGTCGGGCACCGCGTCGGCCGCGTAGACCCGCATCAGATAGAGACCGAACGGGCTGCACAGCGACGGGATGAGCACCGCCCAGGGGGTGTCGACGATGCCGATCTGGCTGAACAGCAAGTACGTCGGCACCGCGAGGGCCGTCCCCGGGATGGAGATCCCGCCGAGCACCACCGCGAACAGCAGCTTGCGGCCCGGGAAGTCGTACTTCGCCAGGGCGTACCCGCCGATGGTGGCCAGCAGGGCGGCCCCGCCCGCGCCCACCACGGAGTAGAGCACGGTGTTGCCGAACCAGCGCACGAAGATGCCGTCGTTGTAGCTCAGGGTGTCGCCGATGTTGGCGAACAGGTGGAAGTCCCCGCCGAACCAGAGTCCGAAGGTCGAGAACAGGTCCCCGCCGCTCTTGCTGGCATTGGCCAGCAGCCAGAACAGCGGCAGGACCGCGTACCCGAACATCACCAGCATGATCACGGTGAGGACGGGGCTCTTCCCCCGTTGCCTCGCCTTGGAGTGCTTGGAGGATGGGTGCGCGACCCGCGGGCGTGCGGCAACGGCCGTCACAGGGTCTTCTCCCTTCTCGCCGTGAGGATCTGCACCGCGTACGCCACGATGACGGTGACCAGGCCGAGCACCACGGCGACGGTCGCCGAGTAGTTGATCTGCTGGCCGTTGAACGCGAGGCTGTAGGCGTACATGTTGGGCGTGTAGCTCGTCGTGACCACCGCGGGTGCGAGCTTCTGGAGGATGTTCGGCTCGTTGAAGAGCTGGAAGCTGCCGATGATCGAGAAGATCGTCGCCACGAGCAGCGCGGGGCGCAGCGCGGGCAGCTTGACGCTCCAGGCGATGCGGATGGCTCCCGCTCCGTCCATCTCGGCGGCCTCGTAGAGCTCTTCCGGTATGGCGCGCAGCGCGGCGTACAGGATGATCATGTTGTAGCCGACGAACTCCCAGGTCACCATGTTGCCGATGGACCCGAGCATCCAGGAGCGCGACATCAGGTCGGGGACGGCGACGTCCAGGGCGTCGCCGATCTGCCCCACCAGGCCGAACTGGTCGCCGTAGATGTAACCCCACATGAGGGCCGACACCACGGCCGGCACCGCGTAGGGCATGAAGATCGTGATGCGGAACAGCGACGGCCAGCGCAGCCTGCCGCTGTCGATCGCCAGCGCGCAGCCCAGGGCGATGAGCAGCATGACGGGCACCTGCACCACCAGGAAGAGCGCGACGCGCAGCAGCCCGGCTCCGAACAGCGCGTCGCCGATGGCGCGGGTGTAGTTGGCCAGGCCGGAGAAGACCGTGCCACCGATCATGCGGTCCTGGAAGAAGCTGAGGTAGATCGCGTACGCCAGCGGCGCGACCACCGTGACCAGGAAGACCACGAAGAACGGCAGGAAGAAGGCGTAGCCGGCGACACGCAGGCGCAGGAAGGGCCGGGGGAGACCCGCGCGTACGGCAGGCGCGGTCATCTCGTGCTCCTGCCGCGCGATGTTCGCGCTGCCACGAAGACGAACACTGAACCCTCCTTGAAGCCACACTCCGACCTGCGCTGCCGTGTTCCGCTCAGGGCCAGGAGGCGGGGTGATTGCGTGTTTGCGTAAACATGTTGGGGACGTTCCGTAGTCTGGAACGGGTCGCGAGACGTGTCAATAGGTAACCCAAAGTTAACAGCGATGCCTGATTTATACATATTTGGGCGCTGCGATCGCCAAGGGCGGGTGCCATTGACGGATGGGTCGTGTTTACGTAAACATCATGCGAGAGTTTGCACGGACAGCAGGCCGATCCGACGACCAGAGGTGACAGTGGACGGGGCGACCCAGGAAACGGCGTCAGGGCGGCGCCCGCGCAGGCGGCCGTCCATGGCTGATGTCGCCTCGATGGCCGGGGTCTCCAGCCAGACGGTCTCCCGAGTGGTCAACAACCGCAGCAACGTCGAGGAAGAGACCCGCCAGCGTGTCCTGTCGGCCATGCGCGTCCTCGGATACCGGCCCAACACGGCCGCGCGTGCCCTGGTCACCGGGCAGTTCCGCACCTTGGGTCTGATCAGCTTCGGGCTCGGCAACTTCGGCAACGCCCGCACCGTCGACGCCATCACGAGGGTGGCGCAGCGGGCCGGCTACACCGTGAACATGATCGCCATCGAGTCGCAGACCGAGCGGGCCGTGCACGAGGCGTTCGACCAGCTCACGATGCAGGCAGTCGACGGCATCGTGCTCATCGAGGCGCAGATCCTCGACACACCGGCACTCCGGCTGCCACCGGGCGTGCCGGTCGTGATGGCCGACGGCGACGCCAGCCACCGCCACCCCATGGTCGACACCGACCAGGCTCTCGGCGCCAGGCTCGTCACCCGTCACCTGCTCGACCTCGGCCACGAGACGGTCTGGCACGTCGCCGGGCCCGAGGACTCCTATGCCGCGCGGCGCAGGGCCGAGGCCTGGCACGCGACGCTCAAGGAGGCGAAAGCCGTGGTCCCCCAGGTCGTGTTCGGCGACTGGAGCGCGGCCAGCGGCTATGAGGCGGGCCGCGTCCTGGCCGAGCGGCCCGGCGTGACGGCCGTCTTCGCGGCCAACGACCAGATGGCACTCGGCGTGATGCGCGCGATGATCAAGGCGGGATGGCGCATCCCCGAGGACGTCAGCATCGCCGGTTTCGACGACATCGACGAGTCGGCGTACCTCTCCCCGCCGCTCACCACCGTCCGCCAGGACTTCGACGTGGTGGCGGAGCGGATCGTCTCGCTCATGATCGGCCAGATCGAGACCGGCACCGCCCCCTCCGCCACCGCTTTCATCACCCCCGAGCTGATCGTCAGAGAGAGCACCGGCGCACCGCCGCCGAAGCCACCAACACCATGAGAAGGGAGGAGCGGCGCCCTCGCCTGCCGAGACCGCCGCGCCCACAATGAACGCCGTACCTCGCGATGTCATGCCGGTCTCCGGGACCGCCGGCGCCCCGTCCCCGGGCGACCGGTTCTGGCGCCGGCTCGGCGGCGTGGCCTTCGGCGGTGACTACAACCCGGAGCAGTGGCCGGCCGAGACCAGGGCGGAGGACCTGCAGCTCATGGCCGAAGCCCGGGTGAACCTCATGACCGTCGGGGTGTTCGCCTGGGCCCGCGTGGAGCCCGCGCGCGGAGCCTACGATTTCTCGTTCTTCGACCAGGTCCTTGATGACCTGCACGCGCACGGCATCACCGCCGACCTCGCCACCATGACGGCGTCACCGCCGCCGTGGCTGGTCCACGAGCACCCGGAGATCCTGCCGGTCACCGCGGACGGGACCGTACTGGGACCCGGCGGGCGCCAGCACTTCTGCCCGTCCAGCCCGGTCTACCGGGAACGGGCCGCGCTGCTGGTGGAGCGGCTGGCCGCGCACTACCGCGACCACCCGGCCCTCGGGCTGTGGCACGTCGGCAACGAGTACGGCTGCCACATCGCGGCCTGCTACTGCGAGGTGTCGGCGGACGATTTCCGCCGCTGGCTGCGGGAGCGGTACGGCGACGACGTCGAGGCGTTGAACGACGCCTGGTCGACGGACTTCTGGTCGCAGCGCTACGCGTCCTTCGACCACATCCGGCCGCCCCGCACGGCTCCTACGTACCCCAACCCGGCCCAGCAGCTCGACTACCTGCGCTTCAGCAACGAGGCGTTGCGCGACTGCTTCGACCTGGAGGCCGGCATCCTGCGGCGGGTCACTCCCGAGGTGCCCATCACCACGAACTTCCTGGGCGGCCTGAAAGCCGTGGACGTCTTCGACTGGGCGCCGAGGCTGGACATCGCGGCGGTCGACTCCTACCCCGACCCCCAGGACGAGCAGCCGCATCTCGCCCCCGGCCTGGTGTACGACACGATGCGCGGCTCCAGGGGCGGGGATCCCTGGATCCTGATGGAGCAGGCGCCGAGCGCGGTCAACTGGCGGACCAGGAACCCGATCAAGCAGCCCGGCCAGATGCGCCTGTGGAGCTGGCAGGCGGTCGCGCACGGCGCCGACGCGATCCTGTACTTCCAGTGGCGGCAGTCACGCGGCGGCGCCGAGAAGTTCCACTCGGGCATGGTGCCGCACGCGGGGGCCGACAGCCGGGTCTACCGCGAGGTCGTGGCGCTCGGCAGGGAACTCGCCTCGGTGCCCGACCTGGCCGGCACCCGGGTCCGCAACCAGGTGGCGATCCTGCTCGACTGGAACAGCTGGTGGGCGCTCGAGCTCGACTCCCATCCCTCGGACGGCGTACGCCAGCAAGACCGCCTGCTGGACCACTACGGCCCGCTGTTCGACCTCGGCGTAGGCGTGGACGTGGTGCCGCCCTCAGCCGACCTGACCGGCTACGCCCTCGTCGTCGTACCGAACCTGTACCTCCTGTCGAACGAGGACGCGGGGCGCGTCTCGACGTACGTCTCCGGCGGCGGCGCGCTGGTCGTCTCCTTCTTCAGCGGGATCGTGGACGAGTACGACCGGGTCCACCTGGGCGGCTATCCCGCGCCGCTCCGCGAGGTCCTCGGGGTGCGGGTGGAGGAGTTCTGCCCGGTGTCGGAGCAGGAGTCGTTCCCCGTCCGCGGCCGCGGGGCGCTTTCGCACCTCGAGGGAGTCGCCGACCTGTGGCGAGAGGACCTGCGGCTCGTCGGCGCCGAGGCCGAGGTCGCCTTCGACACCCACGACTGGGCCGGCCGCCCGGCCGTGACCAGGCACGAGTTCGGCGAGGGGACGGCCCGCTACCTCTCGACCCGCCTCGACCCGCCCAGCATGCGGGCGATCCTCGGCCTCGCCCTCGCCGAAGCGGGAGTGACCCCCGTCGTCGAGAACCTGCCCTCCGGGACTCAGGCGAGCGTCCGCACCGGACCTGGCCGCCGCTTCTTGATCCTGCTGAACCACACTGGCGACAAACACGACATCACCCTCACTGGCGAGTGGGCCGACGCCCTCGACCCATCGGGCGAGACCGTCGGCACCGCCACACTGCCCCCCTTCGGCGTCGCAGTCCTCCGCGCCGCCGGCTAGAACGCGATCGCAGGTCACGCCGGGCAGGCCGACCGCCCTATTAACCTGCCCGGTCCGCACGACGCGGCGTTCCCACGAGCGGTCAGTCGACGACGGAGGTGTCCCAGGCTTCCTGGCGCACCTCCAGGTGCGGCGAGTCGCGTAGGTCACGGAGAATCTCCCGCCACGGGGCCGCCCAGTCGGTACGCCTCCCGCCGACCTGGGTGAGCGTGAGTGCGAACAAGGCCCCGGCCAGGTCACCCCGGGCTGTCAATTGCCGAGCCGAGGGCATTGCGACCGCGATCGGCATGGCCCGCCGTCGGCCGTAGTCGCTGAACAGCTCCGAGATCTCCTGGTCCGCCGTCCGAGCCGCGAGAACCGGCCGGTCCCGGAGCAGGTCGGCCAGCGCGCACAAGGCGTCACCGAACCCCGCAGGCTCGCCGTCTCCGTCCATGTCCGTGGGGAGCAGGGCCACGGCGAGCCGGACCACATGAGGCAGCAGGAGCGGCTGAACGGCGAGCACGCCCATCGCGTCACGGGCGAGCCGCCGCTGCCATGGCTCCGCCTTGTCCTGCATCGCTGCCAGGCTCGCGGTGATGGCGGCCACACGTCCCCGCGCCGGCGTCCGAAAGCCCTCACCGGGTACGGCGGCGGCCAGCCGGGCGAGGACGTCGAGCGTCTGGAACCGGATCGCCCCGGCCCGCAACAGCGCCAGGAACACCTCCATGACCTGCTCGTTCGCCCCCGGATCAGCCGCGGCCTCGATGATCTCTTCGAAGCCGCCGCGGTACCAGTGCGCCCACAAGCCGAACGCCTTCGACCCTCGGAAGCGCACCCCGGGCAGGTCGGCGGCCATGAGCAGCCGACGTACCAGGTCCGCGTAGCGGGGACGGACGCCGGGGGCGTACTCCATCGGGTGGGCCTGGAACAGCGTGCGCAGCATCAGCTCGTCGGCGTGCCGGCCGACGGCCTCCCCGAGCGCGTCCAGGGTCCGTGGGTCCTCGGGCATTCCACGCAACACCGAGGCCACGGCCACCCGTACGTCCTGGTGCAGCCCGGGGTCCGCCCATGCCCGGAGCAGCACGTCCACCGCGCCCGGCGGGCGGTTGTGGCCCAACTGGCGGGCGGCCAGCTTGCGCAGGGTCACCTTGCTGCCGGGGGCGGTCAGCGCTCGCTCCAAGAGCGGGCCGAGCTGGGACGGGGGGACCGCCTGGCAGCATCGATTCAGCGCGGCCACCGCGACACGGGAGGCCTGGCCGCCGGCCTGGTCCAGGAGCGCGGCCACCGCCTGGGCAGGCGCGCCGGTCACCGCCCGGGCAGGACCGCCGGCCTTCGCCATGGCGGTGATGGCGGCTTCGGCCAGCACCGTCTCCTCCCGGTTCGCCCACGCGGTGAGGAGGTCCAGATCGTGGCTGATTCGGCCGGTCGCCTGGACGGCGGCCACTCGGGTGGCGATGGTCAGCTGCTCGTCCTGGACGGTGGCGGCGAGCCTGGCGCGTATCCGGTCGCGCTGGTCGGGGGTCCATCGGCTCGCGTCGCCGACGCCGATCGGCGGCACCCACGCGAGGTCGGCGAACCGGCCGCCGTGGTTCCCGTCCAGCAGGGGCAGCAGGAGGTCGGTGCGGTGGCGGGCCACCGTCCGCCAGACGGCGGGCAGCGTGATGGCAGACGGATCCTCGCGCACAAGCTCGACTACCCGCTCCGTCCGATCGACTACCCGCTCCGTCCGATCGACTACCTGCGCCGTCCGATCGGCTACCCGCTCCGCACGCTCGACCACCTGCGCCGTCCGATCGACCACCCGCTCCGCCCGCTGAGCTGCCGCATTCGCTGGGCGGCGGCCGTGCGGGCGGGTCAGCCAGAGGTCGGCGGCCTCGCGGGCGAGGGGCTCCGGCGCCGTGCGGATGGCGGCGCGCAGGTCGTCCTGGAGTTCGGCCAACGCCCACGAGCGGCGGCCGAGCGCGTGCGCGAGGGCCACGGCCAGGGCGAAATCCGCCCGCTCACGTGCGGCGCGAAGGTGCGGGCGCAGCACCGCGAGCAGGTCGTGCTCCTGACCGGCGCGCAGCACCCGATCCAGACGGTGCGACCCCGCGGGAGCATAACGATGGCGGCGGGCAGGGGAAGGCTCGGGCGGCAGCCCGCCCGCGCCATGCCGGGCCACCAGCTTTCCGTAAGCGCCCAGTGCCCACGCGGTCAGCGCGGGCGCGATGGCCGGGTCGTGGTGCCGCAGAATCCGTCCGGCCAAGCTCCGGAGCGCCTCCTGCGTGGCAGGAGAGGAGTCCGGGGCTTCGACCGCATCAGTGGCGATGCGGTCCAGCGTCCCGGCGCAGGAGTCGTCGAACAGCACCGGCGAGACGTCCCCCAGAGCGATCAGCAGGTCCCGGCGGAGCAGGTCCTGTTCGTTGACGGTGCGCTGGGCCAGGTCGGCCAGAAGCGCATGGAGCGCCGCCCGGTCCCGGGTGCGGGCCGTGCATTGCACCAGCAGCGTCCTGGCCGGCCCGCGCCGCCGCGGGTCCCCGCCCACAGCGGCCGCACGCAGCGGGCCGACGGCCTCCTCGTACGGCAGGTAGGAGGTGAGCTCCAGCGGAATTTCCGGATTGTCCAGGCGGGAGCGGGACGAGTGCCACACCGAGTCGTGCCAGGCGAGCATGCGCCTGGCCTCGGCCGCCGCCGACTCGGCCGGCAGCCACCTGAGCAGCGGCATCGCCCACAGCCCGGTGGAACCGCCTCTCTGCTCGGCGCCCGCCTCGAAGATCGCGGCCCGGCGAGAGGGCGGCAGCCACCGCAGCACCAGGCCGAGCCGATGATCGGCCGAGGCGAGGCGCAGGATCTCCGCGTCCGAGCCCGACCGCAGGTGGCGAAGCAGCGCTTTCGGCGGCCCCGCCCAGCTGTCCGACGAGGCGTCGACGAGCAACCTCATGGCACGTGCGGAGTCCGCCCTGAACAGCGCGTTCAAGACCGTGCCGGGAAACCTGAGGAGGTTGTGGCGCAGGTCGTGCCGTTCCAGCAGGGCCAGCAGGCGAGCCGGCTCGGCGAGCGATGCGAGCTCCACGCCCGCGCCGCGGCGGCGCCACCACGTCCACGCGTGAACGCCCGTGGACAGCTCCTCCTCGGCCACCGCCATGATCGCCCCCGCATGCCGTTTGGCCAGTGCCGTCCAGGACGTCACCGCGTGGGCGAGCTCGGGCAGCCATCGCGCGACGATCCTGACGCCGCAGGCCGGCAGCAGCGCGGCGGCCTCCCGGTCCCCCCACCGAGCATGGACCTCCGGCAGCAGGGACTCGGCCAGCGCCGGCCGGCGGCCCTGCGCCAGCGTTCGGTACAGCGCGAGCCGCAGCTCGGTGGGCGCGTCCTGAAGCGCGGCGGCGACCGCCGGATCCGGCACGGGAAGGGTACGCACCGCGCGCAGGGCCGCGCGTCGCAGCCCCATGTCGGGTCCGGCCAGGACCTCCTGAATGAAATCGAGGTCACGTGCCGCCATGGCCACGTGCAGTGCCGTGCGCTGGTCCTGCGCGGACAGCTCGACCAGGAGGACCCGCAGGTGGGAGGTGCCTGCTAGGCGGCGGGCGTGGAGTGCCAGCGCCCGCATACGCCGTGGGTACGGCAGAGGTTCGAGACGCGCCAGCAACGCGGCGGCGGAGATGTCGGAGGCCGGCTCCTCGGCCGGCTCCATGGGCCTCAACGGCCTGGGCGGAGAACGCCCTTTCCACTAGTCATGCCGACGATGGTGACCGATCATCCCCTTGCCGCGCAAGTCGCGGTTAGGCTTCGGCGGTGATGGATGCGATCTTCCCCCGCAAGCTGACCGCGGGCGACGTCATACGAGTGGTGGCGCCGTCCAGGTCCCGCGCGATGGTGATGGAGCACGACCACACCGACGTCATCAGGTCTCGGTTCGCCGAGCTGGGCCTGACGCTCTCGTACGGCGGCCATGTCGATGAGCGGGACGCGTTCGACTCCTCCAGCATCGCCTCACGGGTCACCGATCTGCACGAGGCCTTCGCCGATCCGTCGGTGGCCGCGATCCTGACGGTCATCGGCGGCTACAACTGCAACGAGCTCCTGCCGTTCCTGGACTGGGAGCTGATCCGGGCCAACCCGAAGATCTTGTGCGGATACTCCGACATCACCGCCCTGCAGAACGCCATCCTCGCCCGAACCGGGCTGGTCACCTACTCCGGTCCCCACTGGTCGACGTTCGGCATGCGAGACCACTTCGAGCAGACCCTGCGCTGGTTCACCTCGGTCATGTTCGACACCGCCCCGATCATCCTGGCCCCGGTGGCGCACTGGAGCGACGATCTCTGGTTCCTCGACCAGGACGAACGCGACCTGACCCCCAACGACGGATGGTGGCCGATCCGGCCCGGCACCGCCGAGGGACACATCGTCGGCGGCAACCTCTGCACACTGAACCTGCTGCAGGGCACCCCCTTCATGCCCTCCCTCGACGGTGCGCTCCTGATCCTCGAGGACGACCTCGAGTCGCACCCGGCGACCTTCGCCCGCGACCTGACCTCACTGCTGCAGCTTCCCGACGCTCCGGGAGTCCGCGGACTGGCGATCGGCCGGTTCCAGCACGCCAGCCGCATGACCCGCCCACTGCTGGAACAGATCATCGACGCCCAACCGGCACTGACCGGCGTCCCCGTCCTGGCCAACATCGACGTCGGCCACACCCACCCGTTGGCCACCTTCCCGATCGGCGGCCAAGGCCGGCTCGCCATCACCGACACCCGGCCAAGCCTGACACTGCTCCACCACTGACCCATCGCGTCGTCGGCTCGCCGGGAGCCCCCGATGACGAGAGCACTAGTGCCAGTTGTGTGGTGCGCGTTTGAGGGTGTAGGCCGCCTCCGGCAGGTCGTCCCGGACGCGGATCATCCAGCGGGCGAGATCGGTGGTGAGGTCGGCACGGATTGTGGCGAGCGCGGGATCGTCGTACCGGTTGTCCAGCTCCGCGGGGTCGGCGTCCAGGTCGTAGAGTTCGCCGGTGCCGCGCTCGTCCAGGAGCAGCTTCCACTGTCCGCGCCGGAGCATCACCGTCGTGCCGGCCTGGGTGACGGTGTTGAGCTCGTCGAAGGTGCGGCCTTCGTACGGAAAATGCAACGAGGGGCGCTCGTCGACGTCGTAGGAGAGCCCGCCGAACCCGCGTTCGCCGTACCCGCTGGCGAACTCCCCGGCCGGATACGGAGCTCCGGTGAGCATGGGCCACAGGCTGCGGCCCTGGACGCCGACCGGGATCTCGACGTCGAGCGCGTCGCAGATCGTCGGGAACAGGTCGGCGAGCGAGACGAAGTCGGTGCGGTTGACCATCGGCCGCACGTCCGGTCCGGCCACGGCGAACGGGATGCGCATCAGGCTCTCGGACATGCCCGCGCCCTTGCGTTGCAGGCCGTAGTCGCCGGCGTAGTCGCCGTGGTCGGCGACGAAGAACACCAGGGTGTCCCGCTGACCCAAGTGTGCGAAGAACCGGCGCAGTTGGTCGTCGATGAGCCGGAGCATCCCGCAGTAGTTGGCGCGATATCGCCGCCACTCGGCGTCGTAGCCGGGCCGTTTCTCCTCGATCAGCCGACGCAGCCAGGTGTAGGTGCCGCCCTTGCGCTCGGCGCCCTCGGGCCCGACCAGCCGCTCGGGCACCTGGTCCGGCGCGAAGAGGCTGAAGTACGGCTCCGGGACCTGGTAGGGGTTGTGCGGTTCGGGGAACGACAGCCAGGTGAAGAACGGCCGGTCGGCAGGCGTCCGGTCGATCGCGTTGATCGCACCGTCGACGATCCGGTACGGGAACTGGCACTCCAGCGGAAACGGCGTCGGCTCACGGCTGACCGAGTGGTCGAGCGAGCCGAGCCACTGCTCGAACAGCGTCTGGTCAGGCGTGGCCATCGGGCCGCGATCGTGCCAGTACGGCGCGGCGAACGTGTCGAAGTCGGCGGGCTGCCGGTAGAAATGCGTCTTGCCCGCCAGGTGCAGCGCGTAGCCGGCGGCACGCAACACGTCCACCAGGTCGGCTCCGCGCAGCACGTGCTCCGCGGCGCTGTTCTGCCGGACTCGGTGCGCGGACGGATATCGTGCGGTGAGCAGGCTGACCCGGGCGGGCACGCACAACGGCGATGTGGTGTACGCCCGCTCGAACCGGGCGCCGGTGCTCATCAGCCCGTCGAGGAAGGGCATGGTGTCCAGGGGGAAGCCGCTCGCGGCCGTCCAGCCGGCCCGCTGCTGGTCGGTCATGATCAGCACGATGTTCGGTCGGTTCACGGGTCGGGCCTCCGCTAGCGCTTCGCGTACATCGGCTTGAGGTAGTCCGCCCGCGGCTTCCAGTTGGGGAAGGCGAAGTCGTCCAGGCCGACCTGCGCGCCCTTGCTCTTGGCCGCCGCGATCGCCAGGTCCCGCTGCTTGGCGCTGTCGCTGGACAGCTTGGTCAACGCCGCGCGGACGTCGGTGACGTCGCCGGTCAGCGCACCCTGGACGATGTCCCCGAGGGTGGGGGTCACCGGCTTGAGCTCGGCTTGCACCCGCTTGATGTCCTTGTTGCCGGCGATCGGTTCGGGGGCGAGGAAGACGCTCTCCTTGAACCAGCCGATCAGTTTCTTGTACGCGGGGTGCGCCTGGGATCGCTCGACGACGGAGATGTCGCGCGGGGGCTGCGACATGGTCCCGGCGATCGTGCGCGAGTACTCCTCGGTGGTGAAGTGGTCGCTCAGCAGCTTGTTCGCCGCCGCGGCCTTCTTGCTCGTCGGCGACAGCCAGTACTCTCCTGGCTGCGGCACATGGTAGGTGGCCACGGCGGTGCCCGCGTCAGGCACCAGAATCGGCCCCACGCCGAGCTTGTCCCCGAAGCCGGGCGTGTCCTTCAGCGCCACGCCGGGGCACCAGGGACCGTCGAAGTAGTACGCCGCGAGTCCGGCGGTCCATCGGGCCCGTGCCACGTCGTCGAGCCAGGAGTTCGCCCCTGGCACGAGCACCTTGTCCTGGCGCAGCGAGACCAGGAACTCGATCACGTCGAGGTATTCGTCGGCGTGGTAGGCGTACTCGCCGGTCTGGTACCTCACTCCGGCGCCCCCGGGGAACCCGGCCGCCTGCGCCAGGTCGTGGACCTGGTCGCCCAGCCGGATCGGCATGCCGATGTTCCACACCCAGCCGTACGTTCCGCCGCCGGCCGAGCGCTGCACCGCGCCGGCCGCGGCCCGGAACTCGTCGTAGGTCTTCGGCGGCGCCTGCGGGTCCAGCCCGGCGCGCGCGACCAGCTCCGTGTTGAACCACGTCACCGTGGAGTAGGTCTGATGGCTGAAGATGGGGAACGCGTAGATCTTGCCGTCGAAGACGTGCAGGCCCTCGATGAGCGAGTCCTGGACCCGGGCCTTCGCCTCATCGCTGAGGTTCAGCGGCTGCGCCCACCCGGCGGCGACGAGCGTCGCGGCAGGAAGGTTGAGCCCGGCGTTGGTGCGGATGTCCGGCAGTTGGCCGCTCTGCTTGGCCAGTTGCAGCGCCTGGCCCATCTTCGCCGGGTTGTAGTAGGTGTACTGCACGGGAACGCCGCCGGGGCTCTTGGCGAACTCGGCGAAGATCTCCGCCTTCGCCTTCTGGAGCTGGTTCTGGTGGTCCCACCAGGTCAGCGAGTTGCCGCCGGCACCGGCACCACCGCCGCCACCGCAAGCCGTCGCGGCGGCCAGAGTGCCCGCTGCGGCGAGGAATCCCCGCCGAGTCATCGCGTCCATCGGTCCTGCCTTCCACCCCGCGGCCGTGTGAAGGTCTCGTTAAGCAATGTTGCCGCGTGGCAAACTCATTCTTGCCACGCGGCATGCCGCGCGGCAAGACTCTTCATAGCAACTAAGGAAGGTGAGCGACCGTGGTGACACAACGTGACGTGGCGCGGCGGGCGGGAGTCTCAGTGCGGACCGTCTCCAACGTCGTGAACAACTTCGCCTACGTGGCCGAGGAGACCCGCGCCCAGGTGCAACAGGCCCTGGACGAGCTCGACTACCGGCCCAACATCGCGGCGCGCAGCCTGAACCGGGGGCGGTCCAACCTGCTGGCCCTCGTCCTGCCGCTGGACGTGCCGTACTTCACCGAACTGGCCGCCCACGTGGTGGACCGGGCCGAGGAGCGCGGATACACGGTGCTCATCGACCGCACCGAAGGCGCGGCGGAACGCGAGCGGCAGATCGTCATGCGGCGGGACCGGTCGGCTCTCTTCGACGGGTTCATCTTCAGCCCGCTCGGTCTGACCGAGGACGAGCTGCGCCGCTGGGCGGGCAAGTGCCCGACGGTGATGCTGGGCGAGGTGCGGGTGGACGGCGTGGACCACGTCGCCATCAACGACACCGCGGCCGCCAAGGCCGCCACGGGGCATCTGATCTCGCTGGGCCGGACCCGTGTCGCCGCCATCGGCGTGCCGCACGTTCCGAAGAAATCGTCCAGCCCGCCCGCGAGGGAGACCGCGGCGCATCGATCGGCCGGATACGAGGAGGCGCTGACCGAGGCGGGCCTGCCCATCCGGCCCGAACTCGCCGTACGGGTACAGCGCTACCAGCGCCAGGACGGCCGGCTCGCGATGGACCGCCTGCTCGATCTGGCCGAGCCGCCGGATGCGGTGTTCTGCTACAACGACCTGCTCGCGCTCGGGGCGATGCGGGCGGTGCTGGCCCGCGGGCTACGGGTGCCGCAGGACGTCGCCGTGGTCGGGTTCGACGGCATCGAGGAGGGCCGGTTCGCCACCCCGCCGCTGACCACCATCGCGCCCGACAAGGAGCGGATCGCCGAGCTCGCCGTGACCCGCCTGCTGGAGCGCGTCGAGGGTGACAAGAGCCCGGCCGTCCAGCTTGAGGCGCCGTGGCGGCTGATGGTCGACGAGAGCACCACGGGCGTCGCCGGAGCGGGCGGATGACGGTCGCGATCCCCGCCGCCCGTTCCCGCACCACCCTGTACATCTGGCTGTTCCTGACCCCGACCGTGCTGCTGTCCGGCGCGTTCACCGTCTACCCGATCGTCGGCAGCTACGTGTACTCGCTCACCGACTGGAACGGGTTCGACGCGAGCCCGTCGTTCATCGGCGTGGCCAACTACCGCGAGGTCCTCGCCGACCCGATGTTCTGGAGCTCGTTCCGGCTGACGCTGACGTTCATGCTCTTAGCGGTGCCCGTCCAGGTGCTGGCCACTCTGCTGCTGGCGATCGTCCTCAACTCGCCCCGCATGCCGCTGCGCAAGCTGTTCCGTACGGCCCTGTTCCTGCCGGTGGTCACCACCACGGCGATCGTCGGCGTGGTCATGCAGTTCGTCTTCGACCCGGCCAGCGGCCCGGTGAACCTCGCGTTGCGCGAGGCCGGTCTGGCGCCGGACGGCATCGACTTCCTCGGGCAGTCCGCGACGGCGCTGGGCACGACGATCGGCGTGTACGTGTGGAAGTGGTTCGGGATCACCCTGATCTACTGGCTGGCCGCGCTGCAGACCGTGCCGAACGAGGTGTACGAGGCGGCGCGCCTCGACGGAGCCGGCGCGCTGGGCACCCTGCGGTACATCACGATGCCCCTGCTCAAGCCCTTCCTGGTCATCATCACCCTGTTGTCGATCGAGGCGTCGTTACAGGTCTTCGACCTGGTCCTGACCATGACCGGGGGCGGTCCGTTCTACTCGACCGAGGTGATCGAGGTGTACATCTACCGCTGGGCCTTCGCCGCGACGATCCCCCGGCTCGGGTACGCGTCCGCGGCCGCCGTCCTGTTCGGCCTGTTCGTCTGCCTTGTCGGGCTGCTGCAACTGCTCGCGATACGCGCCACCCGCCGGGCCAGGAGGGCGGCATGAGGAGCGGACTGTTGCGCCGGCTGCCCTGGTGGCTCGCCGCCGCCGCGCTCGCCATCGGCTGCCTGATCTGGATCTACCCGTTCCTGTGGATGGTCGCCGCGTCGCTGAAGACGTCGGCCGAGGTGTTCACCAAGGGGCTCGACCTGCTGCCGGGCAACCCGCAGTGGGAGAACTACGAACGCGCGTGGGAGGACGCGCGGTTCGGGAAGTACCTGCTCAACACCGTGATCGTCACGGTGTTCACGGTGCTGGTCGTGGTCGTCCGGTGCGCCATGGCCGGCTACGTCATCGCCCGCCACGAGTTCCGCGGCCGCCGGATCGTCATGGGCGTCCTGGTCGCCACGCTGTTCGTCCCGGCCGGATACACCATCATCCCGCTGGTCGACGTCGCCCAGCGGCTCGGCATGCTGAACTCGCTGACCGGCATGATCCTCGCGATGTCGGGCGCCGCGCACGTGGCGGCGATCCTGCTGTACGTCGGGTACTTCCGCGGCATACCCAAGGAGCTGACCGAAAGCGCGCTCCTCGACGGCGCCGGGTTCGCGACCGTCTTCTTCCGCATCATGCTGCCGCTGGCCAAGCCGGTGACGGCCACGGTCACCGTGCTGACCTTCCTGTCCACCTGGAACGCGTTCTTCCTGCCGCTGGTCTTCACCTTCTCCCGGCCCGACCTGCGCACTGTCAGCGTCGGCATGCTCGCGTTCATCGGCGAGAACACCACCGACTGGTCGGGCATGGCCGCCGCGGCGACGATCTCGCTGCTGCCGGTCGTCGCGCTGTTCATCGCCCTGCAGCGGTACTTCGTCGAGGGCATCGCCGGTGCCGTCAAATCCTGAAATTTCCGGAGAAAGCGAGTGTTTGTGCAGACCGTCATTCCCCGCCCGGAGTACCCGCGTCCGCAGTTCGTCCGCACCGCATGGCAGTGCCTGAACGGAGCCTGGCAGTTCGAGCGGGATCCCGGCGACTCCGGGCTTGAGCGTGGCCTGGTCGACCGGGACCTGATCGGCGAGATCGTCGTGCCGTTCTGCCCGGAGTCCGAACTGTCCGGCATCGGGGACCCGGACTTCCATCCGGCCGTCTGGTACCGCCGTACCGTCCGGGTGCCGGAAGACTGGGCCGGGCGGCGGGTGCTGCTGCACTTCCAGGCGGTGGACCACGACACCACGGTGTGGGTGGACGGTGCCGAAGCCGGCAGGCACCGGGGCGGGTTCACCTCGTTCAGCTGTGACCTGGCCGCCGCGGCCGACCCGGCGCGTGCGTACACCGTGGTCGTGCGCGCCAGGGATCCGCGCACCGGGCCACAGGCGCGCGGCAAGCAGGCGACCACCTACCAGGGCCACGGCGCGCTCTACGGACGCACCACCGGCATCTGGCAGACGGTGTGGTGCGAGCCCGTGCCCGACGCGCACCTCGGCCGGCCGAAGATCACGCCGAACGTCGCCGCGTCCGCGTTCCGGGTCACCGTGCCGGTGTCGGCCAACCGCCCGGGGCACCGAGTCCGGGTGACGGTGTCGGACCAGACCGGTGAGGTCGTGCGGGCGCAGGCGCGCGCCGACCTCGACCTCGCCCCCGAAGTGTGGCTGCCGCTGCCGGACGACCGGGTACGGCTGTGGTCCCCCGAGGACCCGCACCTGTACGACCTGCGCATCGACCTGCTCGACGGCGACGACGCCGTGGTCGACACCGCCACGAGCTACGCCGGGCTCCGCTCTGTCACCATCGACGGGCGGGCCGTCCTGCTCAACGGCGAGGTCCGCTTCCAGCGGCTCGTGCTCGACCAGGGCTACTACCCCGACGGCCTGATGACCGCGCCCACGGACGAGGCGCTGCGCCGTGACATCGAGCTGGCCGTGGCCGCGGGGTTCAACGGCGCCCGGTTGCACCAGAAGGTGTTCGAGGAGCGGTATCTGTACCACGCCGATCGGGCTGGGTTCCTGGTCTGGGGCGAGTTCGGGGACTGGGGAGCCAACACCTACGGGCCTCCCGGCGACAACCAGCAGCCGACCGCGTCGTTCGTGACCCAGTGGCTGGAGGCGGTCGAGCGCGACCACTCCCACCCGTCCATCGTCGGCTGGTGCCCGCTCAACGAGACCTGGCAGCGGCGGACCGACCAGATCACCGTGCTCGACGACGTCACCTGGGGCATGTACCTGGCCACGAAGGCGGCCGACCGCACCCGCCCGGTGCTCGACGCGTCCGGCTACGCGCATCGTGTTCCGGGCGCCGACGTCTACGACTCACACTGCTACGAGCAGGATCCCGAGGCGTTCGGCAAGCTGATGGCGGGCCTGGCCGACGGGACGCCGTACGTCAACGCCGATCCCGACGGCACGGCATGGTCGGTGCCGTACCAGGGCCAGCCGTACTTCTGCAGCGAGTTCGGGGGCATCTGGTGGAACCCGGACATACGCCCCGAGGAGCGCTCCTGGGGATACGGCGAACGCCCGGCGAGCGAGGAGGAACTCCAGCAGCGGTTCGCCGGGCTGGTCGGAGTCCTGCTGAACGACCCTCGGATGTTCGGCTACTGCTACACACAGCTCACCGACGTCTTCCAGGAACAGAACGGCATCTATCGCTTCGACCGTACGAACAAGCTGGACGTCTCGCGGATCCGCGCGGCCCAACTACGTCCGGCCGCCATCGAGGAGGCCGAGTGACCGAGCAGGCCAGGGGCGCGGTGGCGAGCGCCCCTGGCCGCGCCCGCCGACTTCATGCACCACGCCACTGACCGTGCGGGACTCACCCAGCGTCACCGTTCCCGTTACCGTTCGAGGCGGACACCAGACCGGCGATGTAGTCGGAGACCGCAGCGACGGTCGGTTGCCGCCACAGCAGGGTCGTCGGCAGCGAGCAGCGGAACCGCTTCTCCAGCCGCCGCCGGACGACCACCGTCAGCACCGAGTCCAGCCCCTGCTCGACCAGCGGCCGGTGGGGCGACAGGTCGGCGGGGGCCAGCCGCATCTCCTGGGCGATCTGCGCACTGACCTCCTCCAGCAGGAACGCACGCAGCTCCACCGGCCCCAGGCCGGCGATCGATTCGGCGGGCCGTACGCCTTCGGTGCCGTTCTCCGAGGGGGTCGGCACGTCGATCACCGGGTACCGCAGTCCCGACAGCCAGCCGACGACGGCACCGGCGTCGTCGGTCACCCGTACCTGCACCGTGTCGGCGCGTTCGGGGTCGAGCCACACCTCGATGTCCACCGTGGCCGGTGGCTCTCCGACCGTGACCAGCCGGTCGACGTGCGTCACCATGCGGAGCAGCGGGTCACCGGGGAACGCGCTCGGCGCCACCGACATCGCCGCGTCCAGCACGGGTGCCCAGGTGGCGGCCGGCCCGCACTGTACCCGGGCGCGCAGTGCGCCGTGGCCGCGCAGCAGTTCCTTGACCATCCAGTCGAACCCGGTCTCGGGTACGCCGACGGCGGCGAGCCGCTCAATGACCAGGCCCGGCTCCGCCGACGTGAGCGGCAGCGCCGGGGAAGACGGCGCCTCGCCCGGTTCGGCGAGCGCCGTGGCGGTGGCGATCATCTGCCAGGCGGCGTCCGGTTCGCCCGCCGCACGGGCGGCCAGCCGCAGCCCGGTTCCCTGCCGTACGACCTGGACCTCGCGCCGGTCTGCGGTCAGCAGTGGCGCCGACATCGTCACCTCGCCGAGCGCCTGACCTCCGGCGGCGGCGAAGAAGGTCGCCGCGAGCACCGCGGCCGGCACGATCTCCACGCCCTCGATGGCATGGCTGCCGGGATAGGGCCGGGTCTGGTCGTCCACGCCGGTCCGCCAGAGCCGTACGTCGGTGCCCGCGAGATCGAGGCCGTCGCCGAGCAGCGTGTGCGTGTCGGGATCGTGGCCGCGACCGGCGGTGTCCGGGGCCGACGGCGTACGCCAGTGCGTGCGGTGCTGCCAGGGATAGGAGGGGAGCACGACCGGCCCGCCGGCCGGCTGCAGCCGATGCCAGTCCACCTCGATGCCGGCGCAGTGCGCGGCAGCCACACTGGTCAGCAGGGTGGCCCGCGTGGGCCGGTTCCGCCGCAACGACGCGCCGACGAAGATCTCCTCGTGCCCGCCCGCGCCCAGCGTCTCCAGCACCGAGTGGGTGACCACCGGGTGCGGGGAGAGCTCGACGAACGCGCGGTATCCGTCGGCCGCGGCCGACGCGATCGCATCGGCCAGGCGTACCGGCCGGCGCAGGTTGACCGCCCAGTACGCGCCGTCGAAGCCGGGGCTCGCCTGCGGATCGTCCAGCGCCGTCGAGTAGACGCGGATGTCAGGGACACCGACCTTGAGGTCGGCCGCGGCGGCGGTCAGGTCGGCCAGGAGCGGATCCATCTGCGGCCCGTGGAACGCCACGTCCGAGGCGACCCGGCGGGCCGGGATGCCCTCCTCGATCCAGCCGGTCAGCACGTCGGCCACGGCGTCCGGATCACCGGAGACGACCGTCGAGCCGGGCGACGACGCGATCGCGGCGACCACGTCGGTACGGTCCCCCAGCAGCCGCGCCGCCTCGGCGAACGGCAACTGCACCATGGCCATCGCCCCGTGGCCGGCCACCCGCCGCAGCAGCAGGGACCTGCGGCAGATCAACCGGGCCCCGTCCAGGCGGCTCAACGCCCCGGCCGTCACGGCGGCGGCGATCTCGCCGACCGAATGGCCGATGACCGCGTGCGGACGAACCCCGTACGCGCGCCACAGCTCGACGAGGCCGAGCTGCATCGCGAAGATCATGGTCTGGATCCGGTCCACCTCGGTCAGCTCATCCTCGGTGAGCACCTCCCGTGGCGAGAAGCCGATCTCGGCGGCGAACACCGGCTCCAGCTCGTCGATCACCGCGGCGAACGCCGGCTCGGTCGCCAGCAGCTCCCGGCCCATGCCGGCCCACTGCGAGCCGTGTCCGGAGAACACGAACACCGGGCCGGGACCGGGATCGACGAGCACCCGCCCGGTGGTCACCGCGTCGTGCGGGGCGCCGCTCGACAGGGCGCGCAACCGGTCGGCCAGCGCGGCCGGGTTCTCCGCCGCCACCACCGCCCGGTGCGGCAGGTGGGCTCGGCGCAGCGCGAGCGTGTGCCCGGCATCGGCCGGGGGCAACTGGCCGACGACGCTGGCGAGGTTCCCGGCGGCCTGCCGCAACGCCGCCCGCGACGCGGCGGACACCGGATACAGCCGACGCGCGGTCCCGTTGGCGGACACCGGAGACGGCTGGCCTGCGGTCCCGTTGGCGGACACCGAAGACAGCCGGTCCGCGGTCCCCTCGGCCGGTGGGGCCTGTTCGAGGACGACGTGGGCGACGGTGCCGCCGTAGCCGAAGGCGGAGACCGCGGCCCGGCGCGGATAGTCGGAGGCGGGCCACGGCGTCGGCGCGTCGACCACCCGCAGCCCGTTGCCCTTCCAGTCGATGGCCGGAGTGGGCGTGTCGAGCCGGCTCGGCGGGAGCTCATCGCGTTCGAGCGCCAGCACCGCCTTGACCAGGCCGGCGACGCCGGCGGCCCCTTCGAGGTGGCCGATGTTGGACTTGGCCGACCCGATCAGGCACGGCTGCTCCGCCGGCCGGTCCGCCCCGTACACGGCACTCAGCGCGCCGGCTTCGAGGGGGTCGCCGACCGCGGTGCCGGTGCCGTGCGCCTCCACGTAACCGACCGTGCCCGGCTCGATGCCCGCCTGCCGCAGCGCGCGGCGCATGACGTGCTCCTGCGCCTGGCCGCACGGCGCCATGATGCCCGCGGTGCGGCCGTCCTGGTTGACCGCGCTGCCGCGGATGGTGGCGAGGATGCGGTCCCCATCCCGTACGGCGTCGGCGAGCCGCTTGAGCACCACGACCGCCGCGCCCTCGCCCCGCCCGTACCCGTCGGCGGCGGCGTCGAACGACTTGCTCCGACCGTCCGGTGCCAGCGTGCCCGCGGCGTCCAGGGTCAGCGTCTCGCCGGGAGACAGGATGAGGTTGACCCCGCCGGCCAGCGCCACGTCGGTCTCTCCGGAGCGCAGGGCCTGTACGGCCAGGTGGACGGCGACCAGCGACGCCGAGCAAGCCGTGTCCACCGCCATACTCGGGCCGCGCAGGTCGAGCGCGTACGACACCCGGTTGGCGACCGCGCAGGCGGCGGCACCGATCCCGGTCCACGCCTCGATGTCAGGCAGGTCTTCCAGCAGGCGATGCCCGTAGTCGCCGGTGCAGACGCCCACGTACACGCCCGCGTCCGTGCCGGCCAGCGCGTCCGGCGACACCCCGGCGTGCTCCAGCGCCTCCCACGCGGTCTCCATCACGAGGCGCTGCTGCGGGTCCATCAGCTCCGCTTCGCGCGGCGAGAGCCCGAAGAACTCCGCGTCGAAGTCGGCCGCCCCCTCCAGGAAGCTGCCGTACGGGACGGTGCGGCGTAACGCCGCCGCGTACGAAGGGCCGCGATCGGCGTAGTCGCGCCAGCGGTCGGCGGGCGCCGGTCCGCTGGCGTCCCGGCCCTCGCACAGCAGGTTCCAGTAGTCGTCCGCCGAGCCGACACCGCCAGGCAGACGGCAGCCGATCCCGATCAGCGCGATCATCTCGACCGGTCGATCCATCACACATCGCCTCCCCGCATCAGCGCCCACATGGGCGACTCGAGAATCTCCACAACGGCGGCCGAGATGGTCACGCCTGGACCGAAGCCGAACATCAGCAGGTGATCGCCGGGTCCCAGGGCGCCGCCGTGGATCAGGTGCTCCAGCGCCAGGATCTGGTCACTGGCCCCGCAATGGCCGATCGTCCGGCCGAAGTCCCACACCGACCGGGACGCCGGAATGCCCAGCCGGTGCTCGCAGATCTGGTCGGCGATCTCCTGGGAGGTGTTCATGCACGCCACCCGGGTCACGTCATCCGCCTTGATCCCGGCCTCCGACATGGCCTGGTCGATCACTTCGCCCATCCGCTCGTCCAGCGTCACCAGCACCTTGGTCCCGTCGCCTTCGACCATCGCGCGCCGCCGGAACACGTCGTTGTGCGCCGCGAAGTCCACCGTGCGACCCTCGGTGACGCCGGGCGGGAACAACGGCTCGGCGCAGCGGTGCATCTCCTCGGCCTGCGACACCGACATCGTGCACACCGACGCCAGCCGGGCGAACCCCGGCTCGGTGTCGAGCACGAGGGCGCTGCCCGCGTCACCGGCGACGGCCCCGGGCAGCATCCGCCACCGGTCGACGAGCGGAGTTCCGTAGTTGTCGGCGGCGACCAGCAGCGCCGCCTGGCGGCCGGGCGCGCGCAGGTAGCTCGCGGCCAGCTCCAAGGCGGTGAACATGCCGTTGCAGCCCTGCTTGAGCTGAGTCGACAGGACATCGTCGCCGACCAGATGACGCTGCACGTACGCCTGCGGAGGCCATCCCTCCGGGCCCTGATGCCAGGTCGAGACGTACAGCAGCAGGTCCAGATCAGTGGGGGAGCGCCCGCTGCGGGCCACCGCGCGCCGAGCCGCGCGCAACGCCATCTCCGGCGGCGGGACGTCACCGGCCACCGCGACCGCGGCGAGCCGGTGCAGCTCGACCTCCTCGGCGGAGTACCAACCCGCCGCCACGGCGTGCTCCACGCTCACCGTGGCAGGCAGGTACGACCCGACTCCGCTGATGTACATGTCCGCCGTCTCCATGCCGCCTCCACAGTCGATCGTCGATGTGCATGCCCGCTCAGCCGGGCCCGTCGGAGGCGTACTCCCTGGGGATGTCGAGGATCCGCAGGACGGCGCAGGCCATGGTGGTGCCGGCGCCCAGCCCGATGAGCAGCACGTAGTCGCCGCGGGCGAGCGCCCCGTCGGCCAGCAGATGGTCGAGGGCGACGAACTGGTCGCTGACCCCGAGGTGTCCGATGCCGGCGCCGTACTCCCAGGTGGTGTCGGCCAAGGTCAGCCCGAACCAGTTCACCCCCCGGTTCTCCAGGTCGTCCCAGCGCCCGTGGGGGAAGGCGACGCGCGCCACCTCGTCGAGCGTGATCCCCGCCTCCTTGAGCGTGCGCTCGACCAGGTCCATCAGCGTCGACTGGATCGCCAGCATGATGTCGGCTCCGTCGCCGGCGAAGAGTCGCTTGCGGAAGTCACGGTTGCGGGCGGCGAAGTCGAGCGGCCGGCCCACGGTCGCGTCCGGCGGGAACATCGGCACGCCGCCGTCGTTGACCGACTCGGCCTCCGGCAGCACGATAACGTTTACCGACCGCAGCTGCGCGAACCCCGTGTCGGTGGTGACCAGCAGCGCGCACCCGGCATCGCCCATCACGTTGCCCTCGATCATGCGCCACCGGTCGACCAGCGGGGTGCCGTGGTTGTCGGCGCCGACCAGCAGCGCGGAGCCGCCCGGCCGCAGATACCCGCAGGCGAGCTGCAGCGCGCTGAACAGCCCGCAGCACCCGTGCCGCACCTCGACGGACAGGACGTCGCCGCCGATGAGGTGCTGCTGCAGGTAGTACTGCGGCTGCCAGCCCTCCGGCCCCTGATGCCAGACATCGGCGTACAGCATGAGATCCAGATCGCGCGGCGACATCCCGCCGGAACGCTCGAAGGCGTGCCGGGCAGCGCGGAGCGCGAGCTCCGGAGCCGGTACGTCCCCGGCCACCGCCGCGCCGCCGAGGCGGAAGTACTCCATCTCGTCGGCCGGATAGCGGCCCTCGGCGACGGCCGTCTCGATGCTGACCACCGGCGGCAGATGGACGCCGATACTGCGCAGGTAAATGTCAGAGGTGCGCATCCGTCCTCCTTGCTGAATCAGCGCGGCACGCCGCGGCGCGGGGCGTGGTGGCACGAAAGTCGTCGGGTCTCACTGGGTGCCGGACATCGCGGGGTTCTCCGGCCCGTCGCGGAGCAGCAGCATCGGATCGCTCAGCTCGTACAGGCCGCACATGGGAGGGCAGGCCTCGTAGCCGAGGAGCCGCTGGATGTCCTCGGGGTAGCCGCGGACCGTGTCCAGCGGAAGGGACAGGTAATGGTTCTCCTCCTGGCGGAGGTTGCCGAGGTCGTAGGCGTACGACAGGCCGGTACGAGGCGCGTCGGAGGCGTTGACGCCGGCGCCGTGGTAGGTGCTGCCGAGCCAGAGCAACGCGGAACCGGCCCGCATCTCGGCGGGGATCGCCTCGTCATCGCTGGGGGCCCGCTCGTCGTCCCATCGGTGGCTCCCCGGAATCAGCCGGGTGGCGCCGTTGTGCGCGGTGAAGTCGCTCGCGGCGACCATGACCTGCACCCGGCTCTCCGGACCCGGGTGGCTACGGAGGTGGGCCGTGTCGTCCCGGTGCAGCCCCTGGATCGGCACACCGGGCTGGATCTGGATCACCCGCGAGATGCCGAGCTGGATCGTCGGGACCAGCTCCACGCGCTGTTCGCCGAGCCAGGCCCGCACCGGGCGCTGCAGGAAGTGCCGCGCGCTGCCCAGGAAGTGCGGTTGCCGCATGATCGTGATCGAGTGCTCGCTCCGGCGTACCAGCCCGGGCAGGATCCGGGTCTTCTTGCCGACCAGCCGCCCGTCGCCGTCCTCCTGGCGTTTCAGGGCCGGGCCCAGGTCGTCCCACAGGCCGCGGAGCGTGGCGGCGTCGATGAAGTCCTCGATGATCACTGTTCCGTCGCGCTCGACCACCTCGATGGCCTCGTCGACCGGGGCCGACGCGGGCAGTGTGGTCAGCTTGCGATCACTCATTCCGGCCTCCGGAGGCGCTCGGGTGGTCAGACGGTCCGGGCGGCCCGAACCATCGGGTGAGGGCGGCCAGTAGTGACGCCTGGTCCGCGGGTGTGCTCCAGGCGACGAAGCCGTCCGGCCGGATCAGCAGGGCGTCCGCCGGGGCCTCGGCGCATTCGGCCGTGACCACGTCGACCCGGTCGGCCCAGGGTTCGGCGAGTGCGCGCAGCTCAGGATCGGCGGCGAGGTCGAGCAGCAGCGGCCGCCCGCTGCGTTGCAGCTCCGCGACCCGTACGGTGCCGTCGGCGCACCGTAGCCGCAGGTCCGGACTGTAGCGCCCGACCAGCGGACCGGTCAGCGACGGGTCGCCCATGTCGTAGCTGATGTGCAGGTCGTCGATCAGGGCGGTGAGCTGCCGGTTCGCCTCGTCGCGAAGCAGCACTTCCGTGAGCAGCCGGCGCAACGCGTCGACGTGCTGTCCGGGCCGCATCAACGCGATCGAGGCCCGCTGGACCTCCAGCGTCTGCTCGCCGATCGGGTGCCGCTCGGAGGTGTAGGTGTCGAGCAGGTCTTCGGAGCACCAACCGCGCGCGACCGCGGCGAGCTTCCAGCCGACGTTGAGGGCGTCTCCCATCCCGAGCCGTAACCCCGGGCCGCTCCAGTGCGAGTGGACGTGCGCCGCGTCGCCGACGAGCACCAACCGCCCGCTGCGGTACGTCTCGGCCTGCCGCGCGTTGTCGGTGAACCGGGTGATCTTCTTGACCTCGGTGACCGTCACCTTGGTGCCGCTGAGCCGGCGCAGTGCCTCCTGGAACTCCTCGAGCGTGATGGCCGCGTCCCGATTCGCCGGTGCGCCGTCGAACTCCAACGTGATGAACCGGGGCGGTCCCTCCTCGTACACGAGGAGCCCGCCGTCCTTGCGGAACCAGCCGGGGAGGTGGAATCCGGGGTCGTCGATCTCGGCGAAGGCACGGTAGCCGGTCGTGATGCCGTCCGTTCCGGGAAAGGCGATGCCGGACAGCTTCCGGATCAGGCTCCGGCCGCCGTCGCAGCCGGCGAGCCATTCCGCCTCCATCCGGTACGGCCCGTCAGGACCGTCGACCTCGAGAAGCACCCGGTCGTCGTCCTGGGTGAAACCGATTACGGTGTGGCCGCGCCGTACCTCGATGCCGAGCTCCACCGCGCGCCGCGCCAGGTCCTCCTCCAGGAGCTGCTGGGGCACCAGCAGGTCGGGGGACTCCGGGCGGAGCAGGAACATGCTGGCGAAATGCCGCGCGCCGGGGAACGCCTTGGGGAGCAGGCTGTCCGGCCGTTGCTCACCTGCGGCGATGCGTTCCTGCTGCTCGGCCGTCGGTGGCGTGGCAGGCGCCTCGGTGACCCCGATCATGAGACCGCGACGGTCCATGATGTCGATCGCCCGTCCAGTGATGCCTTCCGCCTTCGGACGCCATTCGATCTCGGGCAGTCGTTCGAGCACCACCACCGGGACGCCGTGGAGAGCCAACTCGCACGCGAGTATGAGCCCCACCGGACCCCCGCCGACAACCGCGACCTGTGTCGCCACGTGCGCCATTCACACCTCTGCTGGGGAGAGAAAAGAGCCTGCTGGAAGAGCTGTCGGGTTGCTCATCACAGACCGGCGTTGCGTACGGCGGTCTCGCAACCTGAGTGTTGACAGATGTGTCCGGGCGGTCAGCGCCGATGTTAATCGGAGGGTCCATATATGACTAGTGGTGTCATTTTTCGGACCAACCATGCATAATCTTCAACGCTGATGATCAATGGTGTGCCGGGGTCGGTTCCTGCTCCGGTGCCCAGGTGGGAGACTGCGGATGAGTGATGGCCGGCAGGCCCAGCCGTTGGAGACCGACCGGCCCAACCCCTTCGACCCACCGGTCGAGCTGCGGAACCGACCGCTGCTCAGCCGGCTCGCCTATCCCGACGGGCACCTCGGCTGGGTGGCGACCGGATACACCGTCACCCGCGCCATCCTGGCGGATCCACGCTTCAGCACCCGGCGTGAGCTGCTGCACCAGCCGGTCGGCGGTGAGCGCGCGCACGAGCGGCCGACACCCGCGCCGCCGGGCATCTTTCCGCACATGGACCCGCCTGACCACACCAGGTACCGCCGCCTGCTGAGTCGCCACTTCGGGTCTCGTCGCGTCGCCGAGCTGACGCCCGCGATCCGGCGGTACACCGCGCAGGTGCTCGACGAAATGGCGGACAGCGGGTCGCCCGCCGACCTCGTGGTGTCGTTCGCCATGCCCGTTCCGGCGCTGGTCATCTGCGAGTTGCTCGGTGTCCCCGCACAGGATCGGCACCTGATCCAGGCGGCGACCGCGGTGATGAACAACCTGGACTCCACGCCGGAACAGACCTTCGGTGCCGTGCTGTCGATCACCGAGACGGTACGCGGCATCCTCGCGCGCCTGCGCGCCGAATCCAGTCCGCCGGACGACGGGCTGCTGGCGCACGCCGTGGCGACCGGTGACCTGACCGACGACGAACTCACCAACCTCGGGATGGTGCTGCTGGCCACCGGCCATCTGCCCACGTCGAGCATGCTCTCGCTCGGGACGTTCGCGCTGCTGACCGACCCGGTCCAGCGGGCCCGTCTGGCCGCGGACCCGGAACTCACCGGACCGGCGGTCGAGGAGCTGCTGCGGTACCTGTCGATCCTCCAGTTCGACGTACGACGCACCGCGCTGGTCGACGTCGAGATCGATGGCCAGGTCATCGCGGCCGGCGAGACCGTGGTGCTGGCCCTGCCGGTCGCGAACCGGGATCCGGAACGCTTCCCCGACCCGGACAAGCTGGACATGGACCGCTCGGCGACCGGGCACCTGGCGTTCGGGCACGGCATCCACCAGTGTCTCGGGCAGCAGCTCGCGCGGGCCGAGCTCCGTATCGCACTGACCGCGCTCTTCGAGCGCTTCCCCGACCTGCGCCTGGCCGTTCCGGCGGCCGAGGTGCCGACCCGTGACCGCATGGCGGTGTACGGAGTGGACCGGCTGCCGGTCGCCTGGGGCCGTTCTAGCGGAAGGTAGCTTTGGATCATGCGTTACAGGACCTTGGGCGACTCGGGCCTCCGGGTGTCAGTGATCGGGCTGGGCTGCAACAACATCGGTGCGCGCATCGACGTGACCCGTACCAGGGCGGTGGTGGACGCGGCGATCGAGGAGGGTGTGACGCTCTTCGACACCGCCGAGTCGTACGGCGCGGTGCCGGGCGCCTCCGAGGAGATACTCGGCGAAGTGCTGGCCAGCCGACGGGATGAGGTGGTCCTGGCCACCAAGTTCGCCAGCCAGGGCAACCGCCCCGACTACGGCCAGGGTCAGGCGCGCGGAACACTGGGCGGCCGGTCGTACATCAGGCGAGCGGTGGAGGGGTCGCTGCGCCGCCTGCGCACCGACTACATCGACCTTTACCAGTACCACTTCCCCGACGGCGTCACCCCGATCGAGGAGACGCTGGACGCCCTGACCGAACTGGTGCGTGAGGGCAAGGTACGTTACATCGGCAGCTCCAACTTCGCCGGCTGGCAGATCGCCGAGGCCGCGCACGTGTCCCGCGAGAGAGGATGCGCGGCGTTCGTGTCGGCGCAGAACCACTGGTCGTTGCTGGAGCGTGGCGCCGAGCGCGAGGTGGTGCCGGCGGCCCTGCACTACGGGGTCGGCGTGCTGCCGTACTTCCCACTGGCCCATGGGCTGCTGACGGGCAAGGTACGACGCGGGCAGGAACCGCCGGCCGGGACCCGGCTCGCGGAGCGTCCCCACCTCGTCACACCGGAGAAGCTGGACCGGGTGGAGACACTGAGATTCTGGGCCGACGAGCACGACCGGTCCCTCCTGGACGTGGCCATCGGTGCGCTGGCCGCACTGCCCGGCTGCGGTTCGGTGATCGCCGGCGCGACGAGCCCGGAGCAGATCCGGGCCAACGCGGCGGCCGGCGACTGGGAACCGACCGCCTTGGAACTGGCCGAGATCACTGAGCCGGTGCCGCTCTCCTGAAGGTCTGACAGAAAAGGTCAGGACGACCACCTGCAATGAATACAAGGAGTCGTCGCGCCGGGACAATCAGTTCGATCCGCGGGTGACCCGTCAGACGGCGGAGAAAAGTTTGCGCATGATGCCCAGCACCTCGTCCTGGCGCTCCTTGGTCATGGGGATCTCGTTACGGCGCAGCTCGTAGACGGCGGCGTACGTGTCTCCCGCTATCGGCGTCAGGGCCAGGGACGTGATCACGTGGCTGTGCCCGGAGGTGGTGTCGTAATGCTCGGTGGCGTTCGTGGTGCAGTCGGTGTAGGCGAGGACTGCTCGCTTGATCCACCGGGCCACGAGCGCGCCCTTGTCTCCCAGGACGGCGTTCTTGATCCCGTCGAGCTCCATGGGAAGGATCTTCTGGCCCTGGATGGCCCGCCGCTCCGTCTCCGCGATGGCCTTGGCCTTGCCCTGCACGCCGTCGGATCCCTGGGACAGCTCGTTCTTCGTCATGCTGGTCTCGAGCGCGAGCGCGTCGCAGCTGTTCCAGATCAGTTCGCCCATGGCGTCGGCGGCGGCGGTGACGTTCGCGCGCAGGGTGGTCATGTACGTGTCCGCGATCGGGCGCTGGGCGACGGCCAGCACGTAGTCGTTGCGGCGCGACTTCGGGAAGAGGCGCTGCATGTTCTTGTCGGCGGCCTGGCCGATGGTGTCCGCGTGGCGACTCATCGCCGACGCCATCGCGTCGTTGAGGATCATCAGCATGACCAGGCCGACCTGGCTCTTGGACAGCAGGATGCCCCCGACACTGGCGATCGCCGTGGCCTGCTTGGTGAGCTCCTCCAGCAAGGTCTGGGCGGCGGCGTGGCTGGAGCTGCCGACGGTCTCGTATTTCGCCTTGTGCATCACTCCCGTGGTGCCGGCCACCACTTCGACGTCGTCGCCGGGCTCGATCTTCTTGCCCGGCAGCCATCTGGCGGCGTTGATCAGGCAGATGCGGGTGATGGTGGCGAGAGTGCGGTACTGCACGGTGATCTGAGCGGTCCCGGTGGCCGCCGGGGCCGCCTTGCGGTAATAGAAGAGCCCTTGGGCGCCGGGTGGGTACAGGTCGGTCGCGGCGCCCGGGGCCAGGACGATGAGATTCGTCGCGCTCGTCGCGGCCTTCGCCTCGTCGACCGTCTGCTTGATCTGCTGCCGCAGGGCGATGAGCGTGCCGATGTCGTCCTTCATGTTCTTCATCATCGTGTCGACGGTCAGGCCGTCGACCTCATGAGCCTCGATGACCCATTCCGCGGAGAGGGTGTCGTTGGTGAGCTTGACCCGCCCGCTCTTGCAGACCTGGTGGTCGCTGCTGCGCGGGTTGCCCAGCCAGGCGTCGTTCGTGGGGTCGATGCTGTAGACGCCGATGTTCTGACCGCCGATGGACAGCGTTCTCTCCGGGGCGACCGCGTGGCCCGGATTCACATTGCCCTCGCAGGACACCAGATTCGTGAGGTTGGAGTCCTCCGTGTACTCAAGACCGCCGTAGATGCTCAATGCCCTGACCCCTTCGATGCGGACCGTCTGTCGCGCGCACCCGTGCGTGCAGGGCCGCCGGGGGGCTGGAGTCGCGCTTTCGCCGAAGCCGCCTCATGTTATGCCCGGCCGCTGGAGCCGACCAGGCCCGGATTCCGCGCCGACGGACCTGTCCGGCCGTCGAGCTTCGGCTTCGATCGGACCGGTGATGGCATCGGGCCGGATCGTGTCAGCCGCGCAGCAGGTTGAGGATGTGCGGCCAGGCGGCAGCCCCGAGCTCGGCGTCGGCGACAGCGTCACCGCCGTAACGGAAGTGCGGCGACGCGGGAGCAGGACTTTCCCCTGGAAGACGCGGACGATGCCCGGCTTCGGCCAGGCTGATCAGACGAGCTGTACGACCAGCGGTATGACGACGGACGACAAGTCGCTCGGCGAACGGGAGGGACGGCCACATCGCATCGTCCCCTCCCGCCACCAGCAGCACGTCGGCCTCGGCCTCCTCGACAGGGATCTCGGCGGTGTGCAGTAGGTCGGCGAACGTCCGTTGGCTGCGCTCGTACCAGCCGCGCACAGCGACCGGACCGTTCGCCGGTTCGGCAGCCGTCCAGTCATCGTCGTAGGGGACGAAGGGCAGCGGCTGTCCCTTCCATGTCCAGGACGACCGGTAAGGGCGTTGCCGCCCGTCTCGCCCTGCACCGACATTGCCCCATACCACCGAGGTGGGCGACAACGCCACGACGCCGTCAACACGCGGGTCATGAACGGAGGTGAGCAGGGCGGCCTCCGCCCCCTTGGACGACCCCAGCAGGCAAATGCGCCGCACTCCGGTGGATCCGAGCAGATCGACGGCGGACACGAACGTCTCCAGCGGAATCTCGCAGATGCCCGGTGATTGTCCGGGACCGCCGAACCATCGAATCGACATCGCGGTCATCCCCTCCTGAGCGAGGATGCGGGCCCTGTCCCGTTCGATACGACCGCTCGACCCCGCCAGAACAAGGACGCCGGTGTGACTGATGGAGCCTGGAGAGATCAGGACGCCTTCCCACGGCTCGGTCAGTTCCCGCTCATCCATGTCCACCCTCACCTCTCAGCACTCGGCGGACCAGCACTTTACTGGGGTCGCGCCCTCTCAGCAGTTCCGCACCGCCCCAGGGCTTCTGTCGACGGACCGCAGCCGAGCCGGGAGGCTGGTAAGCATCGTGCGCGACCTCTGCCCTCGGCCGACTCAATCGAGTCGGCCGAGGGCAGAGGTTAGGCCATGCTGTGTGCCGCGAGCCAGCCGTAGCGATCGGAGGGCGTTATTGGTTCTTGCGGTCAGGGTCGTTGAAGGTCGGGATTGGCTGGTTGGTCTTGGCGTCGAGCATCGTCACACACTCTGGTCTGATGAATCCCCAGCCATAGTCTTCGTCCAGGACGACGACGGCTTTTCCGTCGAGCGTTTGGAAGCGGTAATTGACTTGACCTGACCTTTTTCCTATTTGCTCGCTGGGGTGCGCTGGGTCGCGAAGTGCTCCGCGGGTGAAGTTCGTTCCGGTGAAGTAATTATAGTAGAGCCTGCAGTCTTTTCCCTGGCCGGTTGCTACCTTGATGGAGACTCCGCTGTGCTTTTTGGTGCCTGCTGGTGCGCTGAACTTTCTACCGATGTGCGTACGTTGCCACATGGTGTTGGCCGTGGCAGTGGAGCAGCTGTTTGGACGGGCTCCGGTACGAGCGCCACGAGCACTCAGGTGGATCCATCCGCACATGTTGACTCCGGACCCCTGGAGCCGGCCGTAGGCGTGGTTCAGCTGGCTAGGGCCTACTTGGATAAAAGCGGACTGGGGCATTATGCGGCCGATGTAGTAGCCGAATGGGCGGTTCGTTATCCGAGCGCCGGCGCCTAGCTCATCCTTGCCCTCGTTAGGGCTGGGTATAGCGCCGTCCTTAGTCGTGTAGGCGGTCCCCGCCAGCGCTACGGGTGCCGACAGGAGTGATATCGCCAGGGCACCCGTTATTGCCGCGAGTCGACTGCATGTGCGGACGTCGATGAAGCTCATTTTCATTTCCTTTGCGGTTCAGAGACGGGCGCGTCCGGTGGTACATCAGCCGGACGTATTCCACGGCTGGGTGTAGCGGAGAATTCACCCCGTCGGTACGCGGTGACCGCAGGTCGCGTGGCGATCGAGTAGACCGGGCACCGACGCGAACCCCCGATCACCAAGGACAGACGCACGGCGCTTCGGTGTGAACCGATCGGGGTGAGATAAGCGGAGTCATCTGGGCGCTGCCGCGTTCATTAGCGCCCTCCTGAGCTCTCCGACGAGAACGCGGCCCGCCTGGAAGGCCGATGGGCCGCGTTCCGGTCGAGGCGGCTGCTTGGTTGGCTACGACAGGGCGACTCGCTCGATGTAGCCCCAGCGGTTCAGGGCCGGCACGTATACCTTGATCCACCAACTAGTGGGTGACGGTGTCGCCGTGAGGTCCACCTGCCAGGTGGCCGGTACATTGCCCAGCACGAAGTGGGCGGGGTCGCGCAGGGTGGCGTTCCGTGTCACCTTGACGCCTCGCCGGACGATGGGGCTGGGCGGGACGTTCCACTGCACCGGACGCCATCCGTCCTCCTGCTGGGAGCGTCCCGTCTGGATCGAGCTCGGGACGGGGACGCTGGCGGGGTAGTCCTTCTGCTTGATGGAGTTGCCGAGGCAGGAGCGCTGGGTGACGCCCCACCAGGGAAACCCGACGGAGTCCTTGCGTGACGGCTGGGAGATCATCGCCCAGGTGGCGTCGATGTTGTAGCGCCACACCAGATGGGTACCCGCCGAGGTCTGCCAGGCGACGGCCGGCTGGCCATAGTTTGTCATGATGGTGCAGGGTGCCGTGGTGTCGTAGAAGATGAGCAGCTTGTCCCGCTCCGTTTCAGGAGCCGGGTCGGAGGCCGTCCCGGCGAGCGCTGTAGGTGCGGCGCTGGCCGTCAGTCCTGCGGCCAGGAGTACCGATAGGGCGGCGAGTACGGCGGTTCGCAGTCGTGCGGAGACCTTCACGAACATCCCCTCCTTGTTCTTCGCAGCCGCCACCAAACGCGACATTCTCCACCGAATGGTGAATTGTCAGGAAATTGGTGGGGTGTGGATTGCGTATCAGGAAATGTCGCCGCTGCCGGGCGACCGTGGAAACTTTGGCAGTCGACCGCTGCGGGTGCAAGGCGAAATCCGAAATGCCCGGCGAATCGCGCCGAGTCCGCGCGATTCGCGCGCTAATCATCCCGTTTGTCCAGGTAGCCATGTTGCGCCAGTTTTGGCAGACTGCCGTCCATGCTGTCCGACCCGGATCCGATCAACGCCTTCTATGATCATTTAAAGCGCCTCATAGACTCCAAGGGAAAGGGGACGCTTCCCAAGCTTCAAACGTATAGCGAACGAAACTCGCCAGAACTTCGCCTAAAGGCCAGCACCCTACGAGGATGGCTGAAAGACCGCAAGACCGTCCCAGAATGGGACAAAATCGCCCTCATTTTGGACTACTTTAAGATCGCCAATAGGCAGGAATGGTACGAACTATGGACGGGCGCACATGACACCCACGCCGACCGGCTCTCAGTCGGAACTCCCGAAAGCCCTCCGCCGCAGGAAGCGCCTCTACCAGGGCGTTCTCATCGAGGGTTACGCACGCTCTCGTCCTGGTCGATGCGGACGAAGATCCTCGCTGCCGTAGCTCTTCTGGTGGCAATCGCGACAGGTGCGATGATGTGGCTGTGGCCTCTCGTCGGGGATGACGCCGGTCAGATCTGGCCCGTCGAGGGACAGCCCGTGTATCGCCAGTGCTCACCCCGGGACCGGTCGATTCTGAGCCAGCCCGGTCAGGTGCGTGGTGGTCAGTTGCTGGGACACTTGCGCGTCGGCGAGAGGTTTGTGATCAGCAAGCGGACGACATACTGGCGCTTCGGACAGGTCGAGGGCGATGTCAAACGCGAGGGGTGGGTTATGGCCAGCTACCTCTGCCTCGTCGGCTAGAGGCCAGGTTCAACATCAGGGGCGACTATGCCGCAGGCGACGAGTTCAGCGCCACCTTGGAGCGCCAGAAATTGGAGGGCGCCCAGCACCGTCCATCGCCCACGCCTTGAGAGCGACCCAGTCGGTGACCGGTCTAACGGTGAACGCTGCTGGATGAGCGCTGCTTTCGCAGTGAGCCCCGCCGTTCGTCAATGCCGTGGTGGCCTGGTTGCGGTGTCCCACCCCTATTGGGCGCCGTCGGTGTCGACCACCGCCCCCGGTTGCAGGTAGGTAGTGGCGTACTCGACTGGGACGGCTCGGCCGTTGGTGCTCAGGTCGCAGACCGTGATGTGTCTACGGTCGGCCATGACTGTGACCGAGCCCCAGCCGGCGTCGTCATTCCATCCACTGGGCGCGGACGCAGCAGTTGACGACGTAGCCAGCACGGCGGCGAGGGCGGTGTTCTTTGATCAACATGACAAGATCAACGATGTCCAGGGCTGAGGAACGAAGCGGCGTGGGCCACTGATGAGATCCACGTGCACCTACTGCCGCATATGCGCGCCGCCTGAACATTGTGCCCGCGCTGGCCCGAGATCCGGGCGAAGAAGACCCAGCCGACGCGATGTCGCGGAGAAATCGAGGTGAATGCGCGGGCTGTCAACACGGAAAGCCCCCGTATTTACCGTAGCTCGGCGCCATGTCATCATGCGCTCACCGTCTGCCGATGGGAGCGCAGTGATTCGCGACCTATTGACCGTTCTGCGTTGTGCCCGGCTGGCGATAGCCCTTCCCATCGCGCTCAAAGACGCGGTCGCCTGCGCTCCCGACGCCGTGCGTGACTTCGAGCGGGCCGTGGAACCGATCGTCCGCGGCACGTTCTCCGGGCCTGAGCGCGAGGCGATGATCGCCTCCCTGCGCGGCACCGCGCTGTCCTTCAACGTCGGTATCCATGCCTACGCCAGGATGGCGGGGCGGCCCTGCGACGGCGAGCTGGTCATGCTCGCCGGATCGGTCGCCCGGCTCTACGACGACCTGATCGACAACGACGGCGACCCGGAGATCGACTCCTGGGTGACGTCCCTGTTCAAGGCCGGCGAGCATGCCGTACCACGTGATCATTACCGACGCCTGCTGGCCGCGCTCTACGCGGAGATCCACCGCCGTGCGCCCGGCGAACTCTGGCACACCGCACTGCTCGAACTGCACGACTACCAGATGCTCTCCCGTACGCAGCGCGATCCCGCCACCCCGCCGGCGCAGCTCGGCAAGATCACTCGGGGGAAGGGCGGGCTGGCGGGCGTCGTGCTGTTCGGCCTGGTGCATCCGGACATGAGTGTGGTGCAGCGCGAGGCGGTGATGGAGGCGGGGGAGGCACTGCAGCTCCTGGACGACTACCTCGACCAGGACGCCGACCTGTGCGACGGCATCGGCACCCCGCTCAACCGGGGTGAGGTGAGCCTGGCCGAGGTGGGCGCCCGGCTGCGGGCGCTGCGGCCCCGGCTGGCCGCCTGCTACGGGGCAGCCGCCGCCCGGCCGTTCACCGCGACGCTCCTCCTGGTCCTGCTGGCTGACGTGCTCAAACACCACGGGAACAGACGCGCCACGAGAAAGGGAAACACCTCGCTGGGGCTGTTGCTCGCCGGCGGCACCCACGCCATCCCCCCGAAGAGAGCTTCGTAGATGCGCAGGCTGCAGACGGCGGTTCTCGTCATCCTCCCGCTGGCGTTCGTCATCCTGGCAGTCGTACGGCTGGCGGTGGGCGGCTGGTCCAACGTCGAGGCGGTCATCGCCGCGGCCGCCCTCGTCGTGGCCTACATCGGCACCCTGCGCGGCGCGGGGCCCTCGGACGACTCCTCCGACCTGGCCGACCGGCTGGCCGACGAGGTCATGCAGGCGGCCAGGCGGGAGGCGGGCAACCGAGACGTCCCGCACAGCCGCGGCATCCCGATCCGCTGTAAGTCCGGCCACCCGCTGCCCGGAACGATCGAGGAGCTGGCCGACCACCTGCTCACCACGAAAGGGCGCGTGGTGGTGACCGGCGAGCGGGGCTCGGGCAAGACCACGCTCGGCCTGCTCCTCGCGTTGCGGATGTCCTCGGTGCAGCACCGGCCGATCCCGGTCACGCTGCCGCTGTCGTCGTGGGAGCCACAGCTGGCCCTGCGCGAGTGGCTGGCGCTGCGGCTGGTCGCCGAGTACCCGTTCCTGCGGGCCGCGCCCCTCGCGTTGGAACGGCTGATCAGGAGCGGCAGCCTTCTGGCCGTGTTCGACGGCTTCGACGAGGTGCCGCCGGCGCGCCGTGCCGAGGTGGTCAGGGCCATCGACGAGGACTGGTCCGGCTCGCCGTACGTGCTGACCAGCCGCGTCGAGGCGTTCACCGGCCCCGTCACCCGCAGGCTCGCCGGGACGCCGGTCGTACGGCTGCTGCCGGTGGACGCCACCGGGGTCGCCGGATACCTGGAGTCGCGCTCGGGCGACGTTCCCGAGGCCGCCGCGCTGGTCGCCCGGCTGCGCGCGGAGCCGGACGGTCCGCTGGCCGAGGCGCTCGACACCCCGCTGATGATCTTCCTGGCGGCACGCATCTGCGAGAGCGGCCACCCCCCGCGCATCGACGGCACCGCCGCGCGGATCAGGCAGGGCCTGGTCGCCGGGTTCGTGCCGGCCGTCTACCGGCCGGAACCGGAGGCCGACCAGCGATGGAGCCCCGACGAGGCGGCCCGCTACCTTCGGTTCTTGGCCGATTTCCTGCACCGCCGGGGGACCGGCGACCTGGCCTGGTGGGAACTGCACCATGCGGTGCCCCGCGCGGTGGTCCCCGTCTTCCAGGCCGTGCTCGGGATGGCCATCTTCGGGCCGCTCTGCGCCGCCGTGTTCACGCTGTACGGGTTGGGCCAGATCGGCTGGTGGTTCGGCCTGGCGATCGGGCTGGCCGGTGGTTTCGCGGTGTCGCTGGCCAGGCAGCACTACCCGCGTGAGGCGCGGCCGAAGCTGCGCAAGACGCTGACCCGGCGCTACCTGCTGCGCCGCCTCGGCCAGGGCCTGGTGTGCGTAGCGCCCGGCATGGTGATCGTCCTGGTGCTGTACGACGGGGTGACCTTCGCGCTCACCGAGGGCGCGGTGTTCCTGCTCGGCTTCCTGACCGCCTCCCTCGCCCTGGCCCCCGCCAACGCCGACAAGGCGGGCACGCCTGACGGCTTCCTGCGTAACGACCGGGCGGCCGTGCTGCTGGCCTTCACCGCGGGCGGCTTGGTCGGGCTCGCCGTCGGCGCCTACCTCGGCTGGTGGATGGAGGCCGGGTTGCGGGTCAGGGACCACGTGCTGCTGCTCACCCTTGACCGGTGGCAACAGACGCTCATCGGCGCCGCCTGTGGCGTGGTGCTCGGCGCGGCCGGGTTCGGCGTCACGATGATGGCACCGAGCGCGTGGGGGCGGTTCATCAATGTCCGGATATGGTACGCGTCGCGGCGGGTGCTGCCGCTGCGGCTGATGGCCTTCCTGCTCGACGCCTACGAGCGCGGGGTGCTCCGCCGTACAGGACCCTACTACCAGTTCAGGCACGAACTCCTGCAGGATCAGGCCGCAGCTGAGCTGAAACCGCCGGAGTCAGAAGCGCCCGCCCGACCAGCGACCAGGCCGTGACCCGGCCGCTCGCGCCGATGACGTAGCTCGCCTCGGGGAAGCGCACCCGGCCGCTGTCCGGCGCGAAGCGCGCGTACCGTATCTCCAGCTCCGCGCGCCTGCGGCGGACCCGTTCGACCGAGACGCGCCCGCTCGCCGCGGGCCGGTAGCCGAACTCCAGCACCACCTCCGCGTCAGGCGCGGCCCACGTCAGCGCCGCCACGTCGCCCGGCCTGGTCAGGTCGCAGACCCGCCCGCCGACCGTACAACGCAGGATGTCGAACCCGTGCCCGCGCAGCACCCGCGTCTGCGCGGCCAGCCAGGCAGGCTCGAATCGGCGCTGGGCCCGAGCCAGCAGCCGTAGCGTCACGACCCGCGCCACCACGTACCCTGCGGCCAGCCAGGTGGCGGCCGAGAAGGCCGGATGCGGCACAAAGGTCGCCGCCAGCGCGAGCATGGCGGTGAGCAGCGCCCAGCCGAACGTCGCCGTGGCGGCGCGCTCCGGCGACGGCCCGCCTAGAACTCGGCGGACTGCCACGGGCACCCCGGGCAGCGGCACGAGCGGGACCGGCAGGTCGGGGCGGGAGTATTCGGGCCCGTAGGTGACCGGCATCCTGCCAGTATCACCCGAGAAGCCGCCCGGTGTTTACTGACCTGCCGGTTCATCCTCCGGTATGAACAGGAGCCCAGGGACTCACGATCAGATGAAGCGACGCTTTCTTGAAGGTGAGATCACGGCCGTCGGCTGCTTCAGGCGGCAACGACCCGGACTTGTGAATCCAGCCCTGCGAAGTCGTCGGGGTTGCGGGTCACCAAGGGGAGATTGTTCGCTACGGCGACCGATGCGATGAGAAGGTCGGCGAGGCGCTTGCGGGGCTGGCGGCCAAGGCTCAGGACGAGGGCGTAGATGATCCCGTAGGAGCGGGCTGCGTCTTGGTCGAATGAGATGGGGTCGAACGTGGATTCTGCCCATTGCAGCCTTGCTTGTCGTATGGCTCGCTCGTCGGAGGTCTTGGCGGCGTGTGGACCGGCTGCGAGTTCGGCCATGGAGATGGAGCTGATGGCCGGGCGAAGATCGCCGGGTCGGCAACCGAGGCTGTCGGCGACGCGCTGGTCGTCGAGCCGCTCGAGGTCGATGATGGCGGAGGTGTCCAGCAGGACGTTGATCGGGTTGTTCACCGATCGTCACCGAGCAGGATGTCTTGGTCCAGCGTGGCGTCGACGTCGCTACGGAACTCGGCGTGGTCGACGTGTGGCAGGTGCTTGGCGGTGCGCTTGACTTCGCTCCACGGCACGAAGGTCCGCCGACCGGTGACCAGCCGGAGCGCATGGGCGCGGACCTCGACGAGTTGGTCGGGGGTCAACTGCTCGACGAGGTGGTGTACGTCGTCGTAGTCATGGGCGGCGGTCATGTCTTCGAGTGTACGCGCGGCCCTTGTCCCAAGCGGGGGGAAGCGCCGGGGTCAAGGATCTGTTCAATGGCAGCCACCAGGGCTTCCTCGTTCCAAGGTTGGGGATGCGTGCCGGGATTGGCAGCTCAGCCGGGACGCCACGGCTATCGTGCCCGAACGGACGAGTGGCCTGCCCGAGGAGTGAACCGGTGAGTAGTAAGCTGGCGACCGATCTGACGGCTCTCCGAAGCGCCGTGAATGATCACCTGGCAAGTACGGCGGGAGCATGGGCCGGCGGGGCTACCGCTGTTGACGGGTTCCTTCGGCGGGTCGTCGCTGATCTCGATCGAATGCCGACGTTGAGCGTTCATCATGCTGAGTTCCGGCATTATGGCGCTGGATATGCATCCTACGTCGATATCTTCATTACCAAGCGCGACGGATCGATGCGCCGCTCCGAGAACGGCTGGACTGACGTTGAAGGGTTGACCTTGGCGCTGTGTCGGCTCGCTCCACTGGCAGCACTCTTCAAGCTCGACGTCCAATCATCGGGGCCTGGCGGTGCTGGTAGTCGCGGCCTGCCGGATCTGTCGCTGGTCACGGATACCGCTCTTCCGGGGTGGGAGGAGGAGTTTCGGCAGATTGGTCAGGCGCTCGATCGACACGATATCGCCCTGCTCGATTCTCAGGTCCTCAGCCTGCCGATAGGGGCCGAGCTTCGGGTGGAAACAAATCTCGGCGATCCGCCGTACAGCGTGTTCGATGCCTGGTTCCACTGGATGGATTGATACATCGAGTCCGTGCCATGAGCTTGGGAACTGTATCGGTCACGGCCTGATGAGGCGCTGAGCTGGGCAACAAATAGGGTCCTGAGTGACCGTGATCGACCCCTCGTTCCCCTTTTTAGTGGCCCGGTGATCAGTCCAGTAGGACGCAGATTCCATTCTGTCGGAGCACTGCCCTACGGTATGCGGGCCATGGGTTCGTGATGATCGGAGTGAGAAGGCGTGCAACTGACAACCCCGCCTGCGCCAGTGGATGTGGCGGCGCTCTTTCCGGAGTTGGCCGGCCAGGGCAGGACAACGGTCCGGCTGCACCCGCGCCGTGGCGCTCCGGCCGTCACGGATAGTTCCATGGGCGGTCCTCTACTGTGGCCCGCCGACGAGGCATGGCCGTACTGTGAGGCTTCCCAGCACGCGGACCCGTCAGGGCTTTGGGGCGGGGTGGCGATGGTACCCGTCCTGCAGATTTACGCCCGCGATGCCCCAGAGTTGCCGTTCCCCGCCGGAGCGGACCTGTGCCAGGTGCTGTGGTGCCCGGTGACCCACCAGCCCGATCACGTGCCTGTGCTGCAGGCGGTCTGGCGGGACTCGCGGCTCGTTGCGAAGGTCCTCACCAAGGCTCCTGAACCGATGGAGAGCGAGGAGGAATACCTTCCCTCGCCATGCGTGCTGTCCCCCGAACGCGTGCGAGAGTATCCGTCCGCATGGGTATTGCCAGCGAAGCTGGACAAGAAGATCGTCGAATGGAGCATGTCTTCGCAGAATCCCGAGAAATGGAGCTACCAGTATCACCTGTCCACGGCCCCGGGAACCAAGGTCGGCGGGTGGGTCGACTGGATTCAGGACCCGATCTCGATGGAGTGCGACCGCGGACACGAGATGTCGCACCTGCTCACCATCGCGAGCTGGGAGCACGATGGGGAGCCATGCAAGAGATGGACACCACTGGAAGAGCAGCACCGGCTGGGCCCCTACCAGGTCTCCGAACTCTTGGAACCCGCAAACATCATGATCGGTGATGCAGGATCGATGTACGTGTTCACTTGCTTGGAATGCCCTGACCGACCCGTGGAGACAGTCAGCCAGTGCTCATGACCTGACGCCCAGCGCGCCTCAGGCGACGACATGTATCGAGAAAAGCGGAACAATGAGCAGCATCCTCCATGCGGTCGCAGGCGAGGTGAGACCCGAACACGGACTCCTCGCCGTGGCCGGCGTCATTGACGGCCAATTAGTAGGTTCGGCGGTCGAGGGGGACATGGAACCGCCAGACGATAGGATTGCTGCGGGTCAAGACGGGCTCATCATCCAGACGGCGTACCTCTACCACCTGCATACGATTCATGCCCGGTTCGAGCGGTGGGACGGGCCGCCACCCGTGGATGCCTGGGAAGAACTGTGGACCGGGCGGCTCATTCTGAGGTCCGAGCGGGTTGGCGTCGAAGCTTGGGCGGCTGACTATCCATACCATTTGGAGTTCGATCTGCGGCAAGGCGGGACGACCTGGTCTGCACGGGTAACCACCAAAGTCCTTCAGACCGAGCAGGAAGCCGGCTTCCCCAAAGCAATAGCCCAGGTCGAACTGTACAAGATCCAGTTTTGGACATGAGGACTGCATTAATCGTGTACGAGCTGTCTCGCGCGCCGTCAGTCCTACATCCGTTGATGCGACGGGACGGGTCAGCCGTGGGTCGTGGTCGAATCCGTGCTTCCCGGGGGCAGTCACGAGCTTGAGGACGCCTACCCCTTTCGTTAGATCTCCGGTTCCTCCGGCGCAGCCCCGGTGTCACCTGCGTCATGTGCGATGCCGGAGGCCGGCGGGGGTCGGCGTGTCCCGGGCACCACTACGCGGTTCTTCCTGGAGGCCACGTGGAGGATGGCGAGTCGTCAGAGAACGCGGCACTTCGTGAACTTCGCGAGGAGACGACTCTCACCGGCACGATCGACCGGCTGCTCTTCGCCGGCTCACACAACGGACGGCCGGCCTTCCGACACGCGGAGGGCTCGCACGGAGAGTAATTGATCAAGGACTGTCGGTCATGGAAGGGTGCTTGAGTCCTGATCAACTCTCCTGGGAGCCAATCATGCTTGCTCGCCGTCTGCTGGCCGTCGCCGTCATCTCCACCGCGATGGGTGCGGTGATCACCCTGCCCGCCGCCGCTTCTACTCACCAGCCCGCCAGTCGCGCCGCCCTGGGCTGGCCCGCCATGTGCGTCGACGCCAGCAACAACCGTGGCAACGGCACCCTGATGTACCAGTGGCAGTGCGAGAGCAACAACACCAACCAGAAGTTCGTCATAGAGGACGGCCTCATCAAGGTGGAAGACACCATCGGCAGGAGCCCGGTGATGTGTCTGGACTCCTCCAACGGCCGCACGAACGGCACCCGGGTGTACCAGTGGCAGTGCCTGAGTAACGCCAACCAGCTCTGGGTCGTCCAGAGAGGCGCGATCATCCTCAAGTCCACCCTCAACACAGGCAACCCCCTTTGCCTGGACGCCACCAACGGCCGCGGCAACGGCATCCAGGTGTACCTGTGGCAGTGCGACAGCAACAACACCAACCAGAAGTTCGTGATCAACAATGGCCAGATCGCGATCAAGGACACCTTGTCCTGATCTCTGGTCACACCCGGCGCCTTCGCACCGCGGGCGTCAGCGGCAGGCAAGTTTTTGATCGACGGCCCGGCGGAACGCATCCGACTCCGCTGGGCTGAATCGTATGATCCACTTCATGCCGATCCCCCGAGCGGTCGCCGTAGTCGTCGACGGCATCCGAGTCCTGGTCATCAAGCGGTTCCTCCGGCGCGGCCCCGGCGTCACCTGCGTCATGTGCGATGTCGGAGGCCGGCGGGGGCCGGTGTGTCCCGGGCACCACTACGCGGTTCTTCCCGGAGGCCACGTGGAGGATGGCGAGTCGTCAGAGAGCGCGGCACCTCGTGAACTCCGCGAGGAGACGACTCTCACCGGCACGATCGACCGGCTGCTCTTCGCCGGCTCACACAACGGCCGGCCGGCCTTCTACTTCCTCATGCGTGACGTCCACGGCGTCCCGTCACTCTCCGGCGAGGAGGCTACGGAGGACGGCCCGGACAACAGCTTTGGACTCCGATGGGCGACGGTCGCCGAGTTCGAGCAGCTGAACCTGTACCCCGTTGATGTGCGCGGGCCGCTCACGGAGCTGCTTCGCAGTGAATGTGACCGAGCGGACTTCTGATCATGAAGGCCGGGGAATCCACCCAGGTCATTGAGGTAGGACACTCGGGGCGCGAACCCGGAACCCACGGATTGAAAGTCGACTGACTTTATGTCGCGCCGTGCCGCGGCATATCTATATGTAGCGCTCTGTCGGTTAATGCCGCTTTCAAAATGTTCAAGAATGTCGCCCGGTGTTATGGCCTGGCTTCGCGCCGTTACCGGTTCGAGTTGAGGGAAGACCGTGGTGCTGTTACCTTCACACGGTGGACGACAGGCGTGCACGGGCGGAGGCGATCGAGGACTTCGCGGCGACCTTGCGAGAATTGCGTAACGTAGTCGGCAACCCACCTTTCCGTGAGATGTCCGGCCGTTCAGGGGCAATTTCTCACACGACGTTGCACGAAGCCACGAAGGGTAACCGGCTCCCGAGTTGGGAGACCACCGTCGAGTTCGTCAAGGCGTGTAACGCGGACCCGGCCGCGTACCGCGACCGCTGGGAGAAAGCGAACCTGGCGGTCAGATCGGCGAGCGCCGGGGATCCCTCGATCCGCGCGGACACCTTGGTGGACCATCCGTCTCGTGGACTCGCAGCCTCCGCCACAGGCGCCGCGGAACTCCGTACCATGCACCTCGCCATCGGGTCGCAAGCGCCCCAGTCGGCCGGTGAGATCTCGGTATCCGCGCCTACGCCGCCCCGCGACGAGATCGTGGGCCACATCCAGCCTCTGCTCCCCGCGCGAGGGAGCAGAGGGCGATCACGGCTGACCCACCCGGCCGCGTTCGCAGCAGCGGCCGTCACTATGGGGGCCGCCGTGGTTCTCATCGTGGCCGCCGTCAACCGCGACTCCACGCCCGACGAACACAGCCACCCGACCGGCAGCCCATCGATTGCCGCGCTGTCCCCGGCCGGTTGCCCGGTGCGTTCGACCAACCCGCCTCCGGCCCTGCCGTTACACGCGGGCGACGCGGCCATGTTCATCGCGGACGTCACGCTCCCCGACTGCACGCACGTCGACGCCGGCCAGACCATGGCCAAGGTATGGCGGCTCAAGAACGCCGGAACCGTGCCGTGGAAGGGATATTCGCTGCGGCGCCTCGACCTCACGCAGCAAGCCGATCAATGCCAGACCATTTCCGACGTGCCGATCAAGGACACGAAACCCGGCGAGATGGTCGACATCCGGACTGACATCACCACGCCGAGGAAGCCGGGCTTGTGCTACGTGCGATTCAAGATGGTGGACGCTTCGGGAACGGTCGTGTTCCCCGGAAGCCGGCCGATCAACTTCCAGATCATCGTCGACGCACCCTGATTCCCCGCCGCGCATGACACGGCGGGGAATCAGAGTCGGACGGTCTCAGGGGGTTCAGGAGCCGATAACGATCCCCGTGTAGTAGTTCTTGAGGATCCTGGAGTAGCTCCAGCCCGCGTTGGCCTTATCGCGAGAGCCGTACTGCGACATCCAGTCCCCGGTGACCCAATTGCCGCACGCCGTCGTCGTGGAGCAGTATTGGGCCCGGAAGATCTTCCCGCTGCGCGTCAGCCGGGTGCCCCATGTCGCGTCCACCGCGGCGTTCGTCACCGCCTTCGCGGAGCCGGGCTTGTACACCTGGCTCGACGTGTGGTCGTAGACGTCGAAGCACTGGCCGCTCGGCGTCTTGCTGGCGGAGTGCAGCGCCCAGTACCAGCCGAAGTTCTTCACGGCCATCGCCCCGGCCTTGAGGGACTCGCTCGGCCAGCTCGTCACCCACTCGTTGGGCAGGACGTTCTTGACGTAGGTCTTGAAGTCCACCCGCTCCACGCGATTGAGGGACTCGCGGTACACGAGGATCGTCGTGGGCAGCTTGCTGTCCGTGCCGTCGGTCTTGCATTGGGTCGGCGGCAAGGAACTACCCAGGAACTCGTGCGAGGCGTTCTGGTTCTTGAGAGTGGAGTTGAGGTTGGCCTTGGCGCCTGGGGCGAAGTCCTGGTAGGTGCCGGTGAGGCCGGTGTTGAAGTAGACGCGGACCTTCTTGCTGCTGCGGTTCCAGGCGGAGGCGGCGGCGTTCTTGATGCACTTGCCCTTGCCTTCGCCGGGGCCCTTGAAGTCGTAGCAGCTGGGCTGCGTAGTGGAGTAGTCGGGGATCGATGTGGTGAAGTCGGAGACCGATCCCTGGTTGTTGCTGTTGAAGTAGTAGCAGAACTCGCCGGTGTCGCAGACGCCGTCGCGGCTGGCCGCCGAGGCGGGCGTCGCGGTGGCCAGCATGGTTCCGCCGAGCGCCATCGTCGCGGTGAGCCCCGAGATCAGCCGTACAGTTCGTGAAGGCACAGGTGTCTTCCTCTTTTGTCAGCGGTCAGGGTTCGTTATCGGACGTTGTAGCCCTGGGAGTTCCAGAACGAGGTCGGGTTCGGGTTTTCCAGGGTCGGGTCGCCGACGCTCTTGGACGCCCGCGTCTGGCGTCCAGGGCGCATCTCGACGTGGGTGTGCGCGGACGAACTGGTCGAAACCCCGTGCCACGACTCGTCAGCGATGATCTGGCCGCGGCTGACCGTCTGGCCCACACGCAGGGAGGACCGCGGAGCGGAGTGCAGGTAGATCACGGTCTTGTTCGCCGCGGAGTTGTAGACGGCGATCGTGGACAGTCCGGCCCGGCCGGTGGATCCGAACTGGACATTGGTGATCGTGCCTGCCACCAGGTTGTGAACATCCGAGCCGATGCCGCGCGCGATGTCGATGCCCTCGTGCCGGCCGGAGGTGGAGGTGTAACCGTCGAAGCCGCAGCTGATCCCGCCGCCGGAGGTCGCGTACAGCGAGAACGACATGTTGGTGCGCGTTGTCGACGACGGGTTGAACTCGTGCGAGGCGTTCTGGTTCTTGAGGGCGGGGATCAGGTTGGCTTTGGCACCCGGGGCGAAGTCCTGATAGGTGCCGGTGTTGCCGGTGTTGAAGTAGACGCGGACCTTCTTGCTGCTGCGGTTCCAGGCGGAGGCGGCGGCGTTCTTGATGCACTTGCCCTTGCCTTCGCCGGCGCCCTTGAAGTCGTAGCAGGTGGGCTGCGTGGTGTCGTAGTCGGAGACCGATGTGGTGAAGTCGGAGACCGAGCCCTGGTTGTCGCTGTTGAAGTAGTAGCAGAACTCGCCGGTGTCGCAGACGCCGTCCCGGCTGGCCGCCGAGGCGGGCGCCGCGGTGGCCAGTACCGTCCCGCCGAGCGCCATCGCGGCGGTCGTCGCGGTGAGGATCCTGGTGAAAGTACGCATGGTGTTCTCCTTTGTCTGCGGTGCTTCTAGGTCTCGGATGGTCAGCGGAGCTTGGTTTCGGAGGACTCAGCGGCGCTGGTAGTCCTCCCAGGTGCGGATGGTCACCTTCGGGCCGTCGTCCGGCCCACGGCCGGCGAGCCCGTTCTGGCCCAGGTAGTAGTCACCGATCTGGTGCTGGGCCTGGCTGGAGAGGCTGGTGTCGTTGATGGCGGCGGCGTGGATGTGCCACGGCCAGTCGCCTTGCTGGGGGCTGCGCACCCAGGCCGCGAAGCCGACACGGCGCAACGCGCGGCAGACCGCGGTGCGGGTGGCGGCGGTCATCCCCTTTACCGAGACGTCGATGACGCCGCCGCCATCGTGGGTGCCCACGGACGTCGGGTCGCCGCCGGGGTTGTACGAACCCTGATCCAGCGCGAGATCGCGGCCGAGCAGGCGCTTCGCCTCGGCCAGCATGTTTCGGGTGCGGGTGTTGATGACGGCGGTGCCGACGGACACCCGGGCGCCCGGGTCGATGCTGCTGGTGACAGTGAAGCGGCCGGCTCCGAGCTTGGCGAGCGACCCCTTGCCCGGTAGGCCGTTGGCGTCGAGACCGGTGAGGCCGAGCGACTTCTGATATTTGGCGAAGGCGGTGACCGTTGTGCTGCCGAAGTAACCGTCGACCCACTTCGCGTCGAGGAGCTGCCGGTCCTGCAGCGCCTGCTCAACGAGGAGCACGCTGGCCTTGGCACCCGGGGTCAGCGTGCTGTCGGGCCGCCGCGGGTCGATCTGGGCCGCCTTGACAGTGGCTTCCATGTTCACGCTCGGAAGGGCCCCAGCGTCGGCCGCCTGTGCCGCCGACGCCCCGAACACTCCAGCCAGCGAAGCGAACAGGGCGGCCGGTATGAGGGCAGCGGCGTGTGAGGGCAACTTCATGCGTTACTCCTGGTTCAGGGGCTGGGGCCGATTCCTGTGCGGCGTAATCCAAGGTTTCGGTTTGTTCACATGTCCGCAAGAAGATCGGTGTTGTCAGCCTGTTCGACAGGCTCCCTCGTACAGGCGTACGCGCATTTGACAGGTGATCCGATGGCGAGTGAGACGCGCAGTCCGCAACCGGACGTCGGTCTCCGCGGCGGCCTTCCGGGCGCACGCCACGGAGATCGCCGGGCTATCCAAGAAGTCGCTGACCCCGGGTGTACGACACCACGATCATCAAGCTGTACGTCGCGTTCGAGACCTCGAGCGACCCCATGACGCTCACCACCAACCCGGAGGCACATGGATGGCTCGGCATCGCCGTTTGATCGAACGCTCGTGGACCTGTCTGGTTGTCCGAGGACAAGGACGGAGGTCCAGCGAGCACGAAAGAGCTGCCTTAGCCGCCCAGGCGGATGATCCCCCGCGTGGCCGCCACGGTCACGGCGGCGGTGCGGTCGTCGACGTCGAGCTTGGCGAAGATGTGCAGCAGGTGGGTCTTGACCGTGGCCTCGCTGATGCACAGATGGGCGGCAATGGCCTTGTTGCTCATCCCCTGGGAGACCGCGCCCAGGACCTCGATCTCCCGGCCGCTGAGGGCGCCGGGCGCGTCGGCGCGCGCCCACGACAACACCCGGGTCGCGATCGCCGGCGACAGGGCGCTCTCCCCTCGGGCCGCCGCCCTGATGGCGTCGAACAGCTGCTCACGGCGGGTGTCCTTGAGCAGGTAGCCGATCGCTCCGGCGTCGATGGCACGGGAGATGTCGCTGTCGGTGTCATAGGTGGTCAGGACGATCACCCTGGCGCCGGGGTCGTGCTCGCGGATCCGGCTGATCGCTGCCGCGCCGTCGAGCTCGGGCATCTGCAGGTCCATCAGCGTGACATCCGGCCGCAGGTCACGCGCCAGCCGTACCGCGTCCGAGCCTGAGACCGCCTCGCCGACCACCTCCAGATCGTCCTGGGTGCCGAGCATCGCCCGGATGCCGTCACGGACCACCGGGTGGTCGTCGGCGATCAGGACCCGGATCGCGACCCGCACGGTCATCGCGCCACCGCCGGGAGGCTGGCCACGACCGTGGTGCCCTCCCCGGACATGCTTTCCACGAGGAGCGTGCCGCCGAGTTGCTCCATCCGCTCAAGCATGATCAACAGGCCGTGGCCGGCGGCGGCCCGCTCGGGATCGAAGCCGTCGCCGTCGTCGTGGACATCCAGCACGACCAGGTCCTCCATGTACGACAGGGTCAGGGTGACCTGCTCGGCATGGGCGTGGCGGCGGGCGTTGGCCAGCGCCTCCTGCGCCACCCGCAGCAGTTCCCCCTGGATGTGCGCGTCCAGGGGGCGTAGCGCCCCGGTGATCACGGTGCGCGCGTCGATGCCGGTCTCGTCGGACAGCCGGCCGGACAGCCGCCGCAGCGCCTCCGGCAGGCCGCCGTCGTCGAGCTCGCCGGGCCGCAGCGCCCGCACCACGCGGCGGCTCTCCGCGAGGTTCTCCCTGGCCGCCCGCAACGCCTGGGTCAGGTGCCGGTCGTCCGGCAACCGCTCCTGCGCCGCCTCCAGCAGCATCACCACGCTGGCGAACCCCTGGGTCAGGCTGTCGTGGATGTCGCGAGCCAGCCGCTGCCGTTCGGCGGCCACGCCCGCCTGCCGTTCGGCCGCCGCCCGCGCCTCCTGGGCGGCCTGCAACTGGTCGATCAGCTCCTTGCGCCCGGCGCTCTGCCGGGCCACCGAATAGAAGTACCCGACCGAGGTGGCCGCGCTGATCGCGATCAGCGCGGTGATGGCGATCTCGGTCCAGGTGATCGACCCGCCTTCGTGGTAGCTGTGCCACAACCAGCCTCCGGCGCACGACAGCACCGCGACCAGCCCGACGCGCACGGCGTCCATGCAGTACGGCACGAGCACGCTCAGGCAGACCACAAGGAAGGACGAGTCGATCGCGAACAGCCCCAGCCAGAGCAACCCGCCGCCGACCACGTACGGCAGGGGCACCTCACCCGCGGGAGGCGTGCGCAGCACGAACCACACCGCATACCAGGCGGCCAGCCCGGCCACGAGCGCCACCGGCAGGACCTGACCCACCTCCATCAGCGGCCCGGCCGAGGTCAGCACCAGCCACGAGGCGAAGAAGGCGTGCTGCCACCGCCGCCGGAACCGCTCCCAGGACTCCACAGCACCGACGATAATCAGCCACCCGCCGGTCCGGCATCAACCAGTCGACTGACCCGGCTATCGGTGTCCCGCTCGATGTGCGCGCAGCCACCCCGGAACCAGACTCGACGGCGTGACAGCCATCCCCAGCCCGTCCCAAGCCGTCTGGTACCTCGGCCCGCTGCCCATCCGCGCCTACTCCCTGCTCATGGTGCTCGCCGTCGCCGTCGGCATCTGGGTCACCCAGCGCCGCTGGACCGCCCGCGGCGGCGAGCGTGGCGCGATCGAGGACATCGCCGCCTGGGCCGTGCCGTTCGGCGTGCTCGGTGCGCGGATCTACCACGTGGCCACCGACTGGCAGCAGTACTTCGGCCCCGGCAAGGATCCCCTGCGCGCCTTCGCGATCTGGGAGGGCGGGATCAGCATCTGGGGCGCCGTCGCCGGCGGCGCGCTGGGCGCGTGGCTGGCCTGCCGCCGGCGCGGCATCCCCCTGCGCGACTTCGCCGACGCCGTCGCGCCCGGGATCGCCCTCGGGCAGGCGATCGCCCGCTGGGGCAATTGGTTCAACCAGGAGTTGTACGGCAGGCCGACCACCCTGCCCTGGGCGCTGGAGATCGACCCCGCCCACCGGCCGCCGGGCATGGAATCCACGGCTACCTACCACCCGACCTTCCTTTACGAGTCGCTGTGGGACCTGGGCGTGGCCGGCCTCGTCCTCTGGGCCGAGCGACGCTTCCGGCTGGACCGTGGCCGGGCGTTCGCCCTGTACGCCGCGGCCTACACCGCCGGCCGCGCCTGGATCGAGTGGCTACGCGTGGATCCCGCCCCTCACATCCTCGGGCTGCGCTTCAACGTCTGGACCGCACTGCTGGTCTTCGGGGCGGCGGTCACCTACCTGACCGCCACCCGCCAGACGCCGACCACCGACCGCCTGCCTGCGGGACGAGGTTGACCGGGCTCTTGGCGCCCAGGGTCCCATAGTGCGATCAGCGGGCTTCGTAGCTGTTGATCTCGCCGACCTTGGCGTTCGACCTCATCGAGGAGGGATGACTGCTCTCATATGAGTGACGGCCGGCGCGGGCTCGCGATCGTCATCTTTCTCAACGGCGGCTGGGACCTGATGGCCGATCAGCCGGGCTCACCCGTGAGCGATCTTCGCCTCGGCCGCTGGATCGGGTCTCTCTCACCCTGAAGGGGGCCGAGGGTGGGCGCCGCCGACCCGGGGCAGGACGGCACCACATTCGGCCAGACCTTCTGCTGATCCAACCTGGAAAGGTGCTGGATATCAGCAGACCGTCCAGAAGCGGGCGTCCCAGCGGCTGCCAACCCCGGTGTCGTTGATCCTGCTCGGCGCCATGCTTGAGTTAAGAGGTCCCGCGCCTGCTCGTGCGACTGGGCGATCACGGGAGCGGGGTCGAGCACGTCGATGCCATACACCTGGACCATCAGGTCATCGCGCATGAGCAGCGGCTTGGGCGGGGCGACGGCCATTCCAGCTTGGTCAGCTCGACGTAGAACTGCTGCGGAGCGGCGTACCCGAAGCCGGCGACACCAGCCAGAGGACCCCGCTCCGTGCTTGCACTCTCTTCGACGATCATCTGGATGATGATCGCTGGTCCGGGTGAATGTCACCAGTCCCTTTGTCGACAGCTAACGCGGACCTCGGTGCGACAGCGCCGGCCGGCCTGACTTGCCTCGAGCAACCAGGCTGTTGGGCGCGCGGGCGCCGGCGGGGGCGTCGTAGAAGTCGATCCGGCGAGACATCGTCAGCTTTCTTCGGCCTGGCGCTCAGTGCCGGTGTCGAAGAATGTGCTCAGGTAGTTCTCTGGTGTGAGGTCGCTGTCACGCAGCAGGGAGAAGACTTCCGCGCCGGGCTGGATCGCTTCATCACTCAGGTGGTAGGCCTGTGCCAGGTTCAGGTAGTCGAACGGGCCGGCCTCGCAGTACTCGGCGGCCTCCTGTTCGGCCAGTTCGATGGCCTCCTCCTGGGAAGTGGCCCGCCAGACGGTGATGCGTTCCTCGTAGCTGTCGTACGGCTCCCGCCAGCGGAAGATGCACCGCACCGCGTACCAATCGGCCTTGCTCTTCTTCGGCTTCTTGCCCCGTTTGCGCATTTGAGGAGCTTATCGGGGGTGGCGTCGGCCCAGGCTCGTTCGAAGCTCTCGACGTCGCCGCCCTCGACCTTCTGGGGGTGGAAGACGAGAGCGTTGGCGGCGGTCGTGCCGTACATGTGGGGAGCTGATCGTCGGCGCGGTAGATCGAGTTGTAGAGCACCCGTGCGGTGCAATCGGATCTCGACGTTCTCCCGCCCGCACAAAGGCCGGTAGAGGACCAGGACGTTGCTGATCCGGGCGGCCATTCCGTCGTCGATGCCCTCTCGCGCAGTATCCTCACGATCCCGGCATCGTCGGCGAGAAAGAGTCCGCCGTAGACAAGGATGCCGATGTCCTGAGACGCCTCGGCGAACAGTCGTCCCTCGGGACGGCCCAGCGGTGCGGATACACCCGCACCAATTCACTCTCCGACGCTGACGCCCCTGCGTGACCCACCGCTCCGCCGTTTTCGGGTCCACCTGGACCGCCTCGACGCTGAGCCCTTCCCCTTCAAGATCGAAGAGCCGGTAAATGTCCGGTCGCTTGTCCTGGCTAAGAAGGTGTTGGCAGGTCGAATATCGGTATACGCGAGACAGGTGAGTCTGCCGCGAGGCGCGGAAGGAGGAATGTCGATCGGCCTGATTTGGTCAACGGGGTCGGACATGATTCTGCGTCGCTGGAACGTAAGACGGACAAGACCATCGTATGAAGACCATGGGGACAGTGTCAGCGGTCATGGCTACAACCGTGTTGGCATCAGCCATGGCCGCCTTCTCTGCAGAAGCGCATGGGTTTAACGCATCAGGAGACGAGTTTGTTTTCGTGGACCTCAGAACCGAGCGCGGCCATTCGTACGGAAAGTTCACTCTTCTGGGTGGCGGGCATAGTGCATCCGATCCGACCCGTCGATCGACGAAAGCGAAGCTTTGGGATGCCGAAGCGGCCCGCTCGTCTGCGTGGCGGCACATTCGCTTGAGGCAATTCCAAGATCAGCCCGCCGCTCCAGTTGCATCCATCATCGCATCAGCCCAAATCTGTCCGGAGGAAAACGGATGACTTCAACTCGACGGAGGCGATATGCCTTCACAAGAATCATTATTTTATCGGTGGCCGTACTGGTCGCCGCGCTCGGCCTCGGCCCGGCCGCGTCCGCTGCCCCGCAATCAGCTGATGCGACCGCGGCCGCGTGTTCTGGCGACGCCTGCGCCGGTCAGGACCCAGAGGCCCAGGGGTGCGACACCGATGCCCATACTCTCGACGATCTCGTAGTGCGCGACTCTCTCGCTTCCAGAGCGTATCTCGTCGAGCACCGGTATTCGCCGGCCTGTCAAGCAAGCTGGACCCGCATATCGGTCCGCGATGATCAGCCGGATTGCCTGTTCGGCGGCCAGCAGGCTTGGCACGAGGCGATCATCGGAGTCGGCGGCGCCCCTCAAGTGGTCAAAACCGCACCGGTAACCACAGGACCAGTCTGCTCTGCGAACACGACGATGATGAGCAGGGCCGCAGGAAGGCTGTACCGGGCGTGTGCCCACAATGGCGGCTCTGACGGCCTTGACTACTGCACCGAATGGACCACCAGGATCGGGCCGAAAGATCGGACCTCGGATTTCAGCGGTGACGGCGCTGCTGACGTCCTGGGTGTGGATGCAGCCGGTGGTCTGTGGTACTACCCCAACAACGGCACCGCCCTCAACAGCGCTAACCGGGTGAAGCTCGGTACCGGCTGGGGTGACTGGGGGCAGGTGATGGCGGCCGACTTCAGCGGTGACGGCGCTGCTGACGTCCTGGGTGTGGATGCAGCCGGTGGTCTGTGGTACTACCCCAACAACGGCACCGCCCTCAACAGCGCCAACCGGGTGAAGCTCGGCACCGGCTGGGGCGACTGGAAGCAGGTGATGGCCGCTGACTTCAGCGGCGACGGCTCCGCCGACGTCCTGGGAGTGGACGGCGCAGGCGACCTGTACTACTACCCGAACAACCACTATTCCCTCAACACCGCCAACCGGGTGAAGCTCGGCACCGGCTGGGGCGACTGGGGGCAGGTGATGGCGGCCGACTTCAGCGGCGACGGCGCTGCTGACGTCCTGGGCGTGGATGCAGCGGGCGACCTGTGGTACTACCCCAACAACGGCACCGCCCTCAACAGCGCCAACCGGGTGAAACTTGGGACCGGCTGGGGCAGCTTCCGGCACGTGTTCGCCGCCGACTTCAGCGGCGACGGCCACGCCGACGTCCTCGGCGTCGACAGCGTGGGCGACCTGTACTACTACCCCAACAATGGCAACGCCCTCAACGTCGGCAACCGGGTGAAGCTCGGCACCGGCTGGGGCGACTGGCGACACGTCTTCTAAGCGCCTGAAGACCTCCTCTTCGCGGCAGCCGCCGACTCGAATGTCTGCGGCTGCCTCCCAACCCCGGCGTCGGCGGGTCGTCCTTGTCATCAGCCGGTTCGGTCAGCCGCGGATGCAGCACAACGCTTGAGCGATTCCGCCCCTCAGCCGTGCATGCCCGAAAATCTCTCATCACCCTTCTTGTTGTGGTGGGCGCCGGTTCCCGCGATCGCCGAGCCCCCGAAGCCGCCGCCCCAGAGTGATCTGGCCGTCCCGGCCGCGCCGGCTGTCGCGCCGCAGAGCATCGACTCGGCCAAACGGGCCGAGGTGCTGGGCGGCGGCTCGGAGAAGTCGTCCGATCGGGCCGTGACCACCGCGGGTGACACCACCGGCTTCCACGTGCCGGTGGCCGACTCCAAGGACGGCTACCGGTGGCGGACGGCGGCCTCCCTGTCGGAGCCCGGTTTCGACACCGACGCGTGGATCGGCAACATCTGCGTGACCGCCTCCGGGCAGAAGGCTGTGATCGTCCAGCCGTAGAGCGGCATTCCAGAAGTCTCAAATTTAGGTTAGCCTAACCTTGCAACGCGCGGCGGATGGTCGGCTGCGCTTGACAGCCTCCAGCGGATGCCTGCTCTCAGCGGTTGTAGCCATGCGGCGAAAGGAACCGATCGTGGTCAAGACCAACATCAGGGCTGTCCGTGTCAAACCCGAAGTGTCCGAACCGCTCATCCTGCGGGTGCAGCGCACGGCGCAGATCTCTCCGCACTTCGTGCGGATAACCTTCGGTGACGGCGACATCGAGCGGTTCACCCCCATGGGTTACGACCAGTGGTTCCGCCTGTTCATCCCCGCCCCCGGCAAGCCGCTGCCACGCCTTCCGGACAAGCTGACCGTGGCGTCCTACCTGAGATACCTGACGATCTCCAAGCAGGACCGCCCGATCCTGCGCAGCTACAGCGTGCGGGCCTACCGCTCCGAAGGCCCCGAGATCGACGTGGACTTCGTCCTGCACGACCCGCGTGCGGGCCACAGCCCGGGACCGGCCGCCTCCTGGGCGCGGACATGCCGGCCAGCCGATCAGGTGGCGATCCTCGACGAAGGGGTGACCTTCAACCTTCCTGCCGACACCAGCAGCGTGCTGCTCGTGGCCGACGAGAGCGGCCTACCGGCCATAGCGGGCATCCTTGCTTCACTGCCGCGTGATATCAGCGGTCGCGCCTTGGGCGAGCAGGCTCTGCCCGTTGGTCTTCGCCGCCACTGGATCGCGGCGGGCCTGCCGAAGGATCGGATCGTGTTCTGCGGCTACTGGCGGGCCGGCCGAGGATGAGCCGGGCCACTGTTTCACGTATCGACGAGCCAACGTGGCTGCTCTCGACCAGCCGCCCGGCACCTACTTGGAGATCATAGGAATGCCGACCGAGCATGAGGAGTTGGGCCACGTTCAGGGCCGGTCAGAGTGGGTGACCACTCGCGACGGGCGGCGCCTGCACGCCATGGTCCTGACCGGGCCCGGCCCGCGCACCCCGACCGTCGTGTTCGAAGCCGGGGCTGCCGCCACCCGCTCGTCCTGGGCGCTCGTCCAACCTGCCGTGGGAGCATTCGCCCGTGCGATCGTCTACGACCGCTCCGGCCTCGGCCGCTCCGTCCCCGACCCCGTCTCCCGGACGCTCCAGCGTATGGCCGACGACCTGATCGATCTCCTCGACCACTACGGACAAGGACCCTTCATCCTTGTCGGCCACAGCGCCGGCGGCCCCATCGTCCGCCTCGCCGCTGCCGGCCGAGCCGACCGAATCGCTGGCCTCGTACTCGTCGACCCCACCGACGAAGCCGCCGACGTACTGTTCACTCCTGCCTTCCGCCGCGTGGAACGCGCCGCTATCCGCGTCAACATGCTCTTGGCGCGTACGCGCCTGCTCGCGTGGGCCTACCGATTCACGATCTCGGCGCTGCCCGACGACGCCCGACGCGACATGCGGCGCGAGGGCTTCACCATCGGCGTCGTGCACACCCATGCCGCCCAAGCCCGCACCTTCCTTGACGAACTCGCCACCTGGCGCACCACCCCGCCCAGCCTCGGCGACATTCCCATCACCGTCATCTCCGGGGGCCGCGCCGGAGACGGCATGCCCACCCGGCTCCGTGCCCAAGCCAACGCCTCCCACGCCCACCGCGTCAGGCAGTCCGTGAACGGACGCCACGTTATTGCTGAACACTCCGGCCACTACATTCCGCTCACCGAACCCGGCGTCATCATTGAGGAGATCAACCGCCTCGCCCGGGTCACGGCGACGGGTTGACGCCCAGGACGACGCTCCTCCGGCGGGAACTGCGGCGCCCCTTCGCCAAAGGCGAGTGGGCTTGATCCGGTTTGACGCACATCCCATTACGGCAAGCCGCGTGAGGCACTACTTCCGGCGGCCGACCGATCGGGGCGCTCGTCCAGTTCGCGGAGACTCCGTCGGGCCTTAGCGAGGCCAGCGCGGACCGCTCGCAGTGCTGACCGGCTTGCGCAGCAGAGCCCCGACGCTGATGCCGCGCCACTACCTCCGGCACGTCGCCCGTGCTGTCGCACCAGCCGACGAGCCCGCTGTAGAAGCCGCGTTCCACCGGCTCCAAGGTGCTGATGAGGCGGCGCGTCTCGGCTTCGGGGGTGCCGCACACGGCCGGTGTGGGGTGCAGCGCGGCCAGGTCTTCGGTCACCCACACATAACCGCAGTTCGGGGCACGTAGCCCAATATTCGAGCGGTACACCTTACGGACCTGCGGTATGTCGCGAGTATGTCGGCCATCGTGCGACCTGGGCGGCGTTCCCATAGATCTCCATCACTTTGCGTGTTGGGCGGCTACCTAGCGTGTGCGCAGGTGTTTGGATCATGATGCACGCGCGGTCCCTCCGCGGTGCGTCTGATCGGAGCCGACGCAAAGGAGAGATGACGATGAACTCGGGCATCTCACGTCCCTTGATGATGGCGGCGCGGGTGTTGGTGGCGCTGTCGCTGACCGCCCTGCCGGGCACAGCCGCGGCATCCACCCCGCACCCAGGAAGCGTGGATGAAGGTGGCGGCGGGTCGGTCTCCGGACCGCGCGAGAAGGTGCGGGAACTGCGGTTGCCGACCGTGGCGGAGCCCAAGACGGCGCCCCGATCGGCCCGTTCGAAAGGGGCGGTCGCCGGTCGTCAGATCGTTCACTACGGTCCGATGACGGTGCCGGCGGGCATGGTGTGGCGGCAGTGGGTCTACTGCCCGTCCGGGATGCGGGCGGTGAACGGCGGGGAGTCCAACTCCAGCCCCGGCGGGGTCCGCCTCATCCACACCGGCCCGCTCACGCCGAGCACCGCCGCGGGCTGGATCGTGAATGTCCGGAACCTCTCCGGCAGCTCCGCGAGCATGACCGTCTACGCGGTCTGCGACTCCAACGTCAGCGACTACCTCTTCACCGAGGGCGCACATCGGATCGCCGAGCCCGGCGTCTACCGCGCCGCCTCCGCGACGTGCACCGACGGCCGCAAGGCCGTGGGCGGAGGGTTCTGGCCGGTGCCCAACACCGTGAACGCTCCCGCCCTCGCGCCGGACTCCACCGGAGACACCTGGACCAACTACGTGCGTAACACCGGTGTCGAGAACGTGGACGTGTGGCCGTACGCCGTCTGCGTGCGAGGCACCGGGCCCTACCAGGTCGTGGAGGGCCAACTCGGCACCGTCGGAGTGGGTGAGCTCCGCTCGGCCACGGCGACCTGCCCGTCGGGCTGGCGTCTCATCGGCGGTGGCGTGCTCCAGCCGCACAACAGCCCGGTGGGCGCCGTCACCGACACCTACCCGGAGTCGGACTCCTCCTGGCAGTCCTACGTCTACAACGACTCGCCGTACGAGACGAGAATCCAGGGCATCGCCTTCTGTACCTTCTGACGTGCATCGGTGTGTGCGGCCCAGGGGCCGCACACACCACTCTGTGCTTCCACGGAGATCCCTTTCCTTGCCTGCCGGCCGCCAGGGACTTCGGGGGGTCGAGTGCGGTTCGGTCCCGAAGACCGGATCCTTATGAACGATGGCGCAAGCGAACTTGAACTGCATGGACGAATTTTCGGCAGGCACAGAGCTCTACCCGACCCTGCCGAGGTCGACAGCACGGTCATCCGACATGATCACCTCGGCGGCCTGATCCATGAAATACGCGCAGGTCGCTTAGCACGGCCGAGTTTCTGGCACCCACAGGCGCGATCTCGGGATCCCGGTCGGGGTGCCGGTCCTGGTGGTCGAGCGGAGCGGGAAGGCCGCCGAGGTGCTTCCCGCCGATCGGAAGATCGTCCGGATCACTTTCGGGGAGTAGGCCCGCGCCCGGTCGCGTACTTCCGCGAGGTTCCGCAGGGCTTTGCGCTGTCATTTTGTGCTGTCACAGGGGCACGACCGTTGATCAATCTTAGGGTGTTTTCCCTGGTAAGGAGGTAGTAGGGCGCCCGGGGCTCGAACCCGGAACCTACGGATTAAAAGTCCGCAGCTCTGCCAATTGAGCTAACGCCCCCAGCAACAGCAAGGGTACAGAGATTACCGCCCCCCACGCGACGCCCTTTCGCCCCCTCACCGGTAAGCCGCGAGCCCCGTCAGCGCCTCGCCCAGCACCAGTGTGTGGATCTCCTGGGTGCCTTCGTAGGTGAGCACGCTCTCCAGGTTGTTCATATGCCTGATCACAGGGTACTCCAGCGTGATCCCGTTCCCGCCCAAGATCGTCCGAGCTTGGCGGGCGATGTCCAGTGCCGCCCGTACGTTGGCCAGTTTGCCGAAGCTGATCTGCCGGGGCTCCAGCTTTCCGGCTTCCTTCAGGGCGCCCAGATGCAGGGCCGTCAGGCCCGCCTGGGCCGTCCCGACGTACATCCACGCGAGTTTCTCCTGCGTCAGCTGGAACGCCCCGATCGGCTTGTCGAACTGGATGCGTGTCTTCGCGTATGAGACCGCTGCCTCCAGGCAGGCGCGGGCCGCGCCCACGACGCCCCAGATGATGCCGAAGCGGGCTTCTGAGAGGCAGGAGAGAGGGCCTTTGAGGCCGGACACCTCGGGAAGTACGGCGGAGGCGGGCAGGCGTACGTCGTCGAAGTACAGGGACGAGGTGATGGAGGCCCTAAGGGATAGCTTCTTGTGGATCTCAGGGGCGGAGAAGCCGGGCGTATCGGTCGGTACGACGAAGCCGCGGATGCCGTCGTCGGTCTGGGCCCATACGACGGCCACGTCGGCGATCGAGCCGTTGGTGATCCACATCTTGGAGCCGTTCAGGATCCAGTCGGAGCCGTCTCGCTTGGCGTACGTGCGCATGTTCGCGGGGTCGGAGCCGTGGTCGGGCTCGGTCAGGCCGAAACAGCCGATCGCCTCACCGGCGGCCATCGCGGGCAGCCATTGATCTTTCTGCTCGGAGGACCCATAACGCCAGATGGGGAACATCGCCAGCGATCCCTGAACCGAGACGAAGGACCGCAAACCCGAGTCTCCGGCTTCCAGCTCGCGGCAGGCCACGCCGTACGAGATGGCGTCCGTGCCGGCGCAGCCGTACCCCTTGAGGTGCATGCCGAGCAGGCCGAGCGAGCCGAGTGCGGGCGCGAGTTCGCGGGCGGGGAAGGTGGCCTGCTCGAACCAGTCGCCGACGTACGGCAGGACGCGGTCGTCGACGAAGGACCTGACCGTGTCGCGGATCAGCCTCTGGTCGCCGTCGAGCTGGTCGTCCAGGCGCAGCAGATCGTCCATCGAGCGTCCTTCCGTGACGAAGGGCCGTAAGGGCCTACCAGGGTTCTACCAGGGGGAATCCTGATGCGCGAACGCCGGGCCGAAGGGCAGTCTTGAGGCATGAGCGAATACAACGTCAAGAAGCTTCGTCGGACCAACAACGGCCGGATCGTCGCGGGTGTCTGCTCGGGTATCGGGGAGTACGTCGGCATCGACGCCAACCTGATCAGAATCGGCCTGGCGATCGTCACGCTGTTCGGTGGGCTCGGGGTCGGCGTGTACGTGGCCGGCTGGCTGCTCATGCCGGAAGAGGGCCGGGACACCTCGATCGTCCAGGACCTGTTCGACAAGCAGCAGGCCAAGTCCACCTGGCAGGACCACACCGACTACAGCGGCGAGCAGAAGCCGCAGCAGTGATCAGGTGGGGGCGGGGGTCTCGACGCGGGACTCGGACCAGAGGATGGCGAGCACGGCCGCGGCCGTCACACCGATGACGCCGGCCAGCGCGACCACCGGCTCTGGGCCGAGTCTCTCCGCGGCGAACCCGCCGATCAGGATCCCGATCCCCTGTACGGCCATGAGCCCCGACTGCACCAGGCCGAACGCCTGACCGCGTCGTTCCGCCGGTACGCACTGGACGAAAGCGGCATTCGCCGCGAGCTGGTACGCCCCGCCGACCCCCGACAGGAACCACGCGGCCAGCACCACGGCCAACGGTGGCCGCAGCGCGGTCACGACCAGCGGCAGACAGCTCAACATGGCCATCCACCCCATCATGCGCAGGCGCCGCGGCGGCGTGACGAACCTGCTGAAGAAGAACGCCCCCACCGCGGTCCCCGTCGGCATCGCCGCCATCAGCAGCCCGGTGACCACCGGGAGTGACAGGGTGCCGGTGCTGAGCTTCGCCGCATAGGGGACGGCCAGGCCCTCCGGCAGGATGTAGAAGCCGCAGAGCCACGCGAAGAGCACAAGGGTGCGGAGTTTTCGGTCGCCGAAGACGAGAAGGGCGCCCGCCCTGGTCATGGCCCACATCGACGGCCTGGCGCCGTCGCGGGCGGCCGCTGGACGTGGTCGTACGCGGATGACCAGGATCAACGCGGAGCCCAGGAACGTGATCGCGTCGAGCGCGAGCGCGCGGTAGGGACCTATCGTGGCGATCATCGCGCCGCCGGCCGCGAAACCGAGCATCTGGATGCCCTGGTTCGTCATGTTCTGCAAGGCGGAGCCGACGACGTACCGGTCACCTTCGAGCACCTCGGGCAGCAGTGCCGCGCGCGCGGCCGAGAACGGCGCGCTGAGCAGCACCACGAGGAACACCAGCCCGCACAGCACGGGGAACGGAACCCCCGGGAGCGCCATCACGCCCACCAGGGCCGCGCGGATCAGGTCGCACGTCATCATGACGCCCCTGCGCGCGAACCGGTCGGCCAGGCCGGCCAGCAGCGGGCCGCCGACGATCGTCGGCAGGTAGGTCAGCGCGTAGACGGCCGCGGTCGCCAGCGGTGATCGGGTGCGGTCATAGACAAGTACGGCCAGTGCCACCTGGGCGAGCTGGTCACCGAGCAGGGAGAGGCCCTGGCCGTACCAGAGCGCGCGAAACTCCCTGATGGCGATGACCTCGCCGTATGTGGCTTGGCGTTGGAGGGCGCGGCGATGCCGTCCCAGCAGCCGTCGCGTCCGCATGGCCCCCATTGGACTCCGCTGTGCCTGACTCAGAGTGCTCGCTATGTCACCTAAGGTGCCCGATCATTTGACGGCCCGCAACCCAAAGAAGCCAACCCATTGCGAACGGTTACCAGCCTAGTTCATGGAGCCGGGCGTCATCGATGCCGAAGTGGTGCCCGACCTCGTGGACGACCGTTATGCGTACTTCGTCGACCACGTCGTCTTCCGTATCGCAAATCTGGCATATCGGATTCCGGTAGATCTCAATGCGGTCGGGCAGGACTGCGGAGTACCAGTCGCCGCGCTCTGTGAGGGGGATCCCGGTGTACAGGCCCAACAGGTTGGGTTCGGGCGCATCGTCGACGACCGTGACGACGACATTGCTCATCGCCCGGGTCAGACCTGGGGGAATCGTGTCCAGCGCCTCGGCTACGAGTTCCTCGAACTTCTCCCGCGAAACCTCGATCACCCTTGCCATTCTGCCCCGCTGGTCGGGTAAGCAAGAAACTGTATGAAGTTCACTGACAGATTGACGGCAGTCCTCCAGTCCCGGGTGTCCAGGGTCGTGGCCGTCCTCATCGTGGCCGCGGTGGGCGCCTGGCTCGGCATTTTCCTCAGCGGGACCCTCAAGGCTCAGATCGGTCCGGTAGAGACGGGTATGTCGCTCCGGCCCGCCTGGGACGGCGAGACGGTCGTGGACGCCAGCCCGCTGGGCACGCTCACGTTCCGCACTCACGACGCCCCGCTAAGGCTCCGCATCTCGCTCGAGAACATCGACCAGGAACGTGCCAAGGCGCTCCTCGAGGACCCGCGCCTGGCGGACCGGCTGCCGGAGATCATCGAGCGCGACCTGCTGGACGGTGTCCGCTTGCTGCTGATCCGCTCGATGCTGTGCGCGGGGGCGGGGGCGCTGATCGCGAGCCTGCTGGTGTTCAGGCGGCCGCGGGTGGCGTTGCTCGGCCTGCTGGCCGCCTCGGTGGCGCTGGCCGGCACGAGCGCGTTCGCCGCGCTCACGTTCCGCCCCAATTCGCTCGTCGAGCCCAGATACTCGGGCCTGATCGCGGCCGCGCCGTCGCTGGTGGGCAGCGCGGAGTCGATCGTGACGAAGTTCGAGTCGTACCGGTCGCAGCTCACCAAGCTGGTCACGAACGTCTCGAAGCTGTACGACACGGTGTCGAACCTGCCGTTGTACGACGCGGACCCCAGATCCATCCGTGTCCTCCACGTCTCGGACATCCACATCAACCCGATCGCCTGGAACGTCATCCGCTCCCTGAAGGACCAGTTCAAGGTCGACATGATCATCGATACGGGCGACATTTCCGACCACGGCACCAAAGCCGAGAACAAGTTCGTCGACGAGATCGCCACCCTTGGCGTCCCTTACGTCTACGTTCGCGGCAACCACGACTCGATGATCACTCAGAAAGCGGTCGCCAAGCAGAAGAACGCCGTAGTTCTGGATGACAAGACCCAGAAGGTGGCAGGCCTGAACATCTACGGCCTGGGCGATCCCCGCTTCACCCCCGACAAGACCGTCGTCGTCGACTCGGACCCGGCCGTTCTGGCGCAGTTCGGCCGCTCACGCGTGCCGCGGATGGGGAAACCGGACGTGGTCGCCGTCCACGACCCGGAGGTCGGCCGCGGTTTCTCCGGCGCCACGCCGATCATCCTCGCAGGTCACACCCACGAACGATCGACGACCGTGCTGCCCACGGGCACCCGACTGCTGGTCCAGGGCTCTACGGGCGGCGCCGGCCTGCGTGCCCTCGAACACCCCCAGCCGACCCCCGTACAGGCCTCCGTCATGTACTTCGACAAGGAGACCAGACGCCTGCAGGCCTGGGACGACATCACGCTCGGCGGCCTCGGGGAGCAGTCGGTGTACATCCAGCGTCACGTGGAGCGTGACCCTGGACGTATGATTTCTCCAGCGCCAACGAACGCCCCGTCGCCAACGGGATCGATCACTGGCACGACAACGCCGGCCGCCGGTCCGCCACTTTGGCATCAGGGGCAATCGTCCCCTATGCTTCAGAGGTCTCCGACGGAAGGCGACAGGGAAAGTTCCTGAGCCCCCATCGTCTAGCGGCCTAGGACACCGCCCTTTCAAGGCGGCGGCACGGGTTCGAATCCCGTTGGGGGCACCGCAAAGCGCACCAAAAAACGGTTGGTCGAAGGCCACCGAAGAACTGGTAAGCTAAGCGAGTCGCAAAGCAAGAAAGCAAGGTCCTGTAGAGCAGTTTGGAGTGCTCGCCACCCTGTCAAGGTGGAGGTCGCGGGTTCAAGTCCCGTCAGGACCGCTCTGGGTCAGGTAGCTCAGTTGGTACGAGCGTCCGCCTGAAAAGCGGAAGGTCGGCAGTTCGACCCTGCCCCTGACCACATTTTTTTTGCCCCGAACGGATCATCGTTCGGGGCTTTTTGATCTTCTGGGACGGTTCATGGGGCGCGTGGATTCCGTCCGGCCGAAATTCTTTCTGATCGACGAGGATGATCGGGTTCTGCCTCGATGCGGACGGCTTCTTCGCTGACCCGAGCGAGGACGTCACGGTCGAGCCCTTCCCCTCCGCGGCTCGGGTGGACATCGTCGCTCTGTGGGGGTCCGACAGCCCCTGACAAGGGCCTTGGGGGAGGCTCCACCCTATTTCGAGATCATCCAGACGATCTTCGCCGAACACGATCTGGAGGTGGCCTCGTACACCGCCTGCGGCAGGCCGAGGCAGCGTGCGAGACCGTGCCGGACGCAGAGCCTTGTGGCCCCGCGCGGGCAGGGCATCAAGGCGGAGGGGAGCCCGGGGCTGTACAGCCGCCCCGGACCCCGCCCCAGCTTGCTTCGTGGTCAGGCGGTGGCGCCGCCGTCGATGACGAGGTCGTGGCCGACGGCGAATCCGGACTCGGAGGAGGCGAGCCACAGCACGGTGGAGGTGACCTCGTCGAGTGTGCCGACCCTGCCGAGCGGAATATACGGAGCCATACGGGCGTCGCGTTCCTCGCGGCTCTCGCCGGGCAGCGAGGACATCGGGGCGTCGCTGGCTCCGGGGCTGACCGCGTTGATACGGATGCCGTCATCGATGTGGTCGAGTGCCGCGGCGCGGGTCAGGAAGCTCACACCCGCCTTGGAAGTGGCGTACGCGCTCGCCCCGCGAAGCCTGCGATGGGCTCCGATGTTGGAGGAGGTGTTGACGATCGTGCCGCCGCCATGGGAGCGCATGTGCTGGATCTCGTACTTCATCGACAGGAACACGCCGGTCAGGTTGACGTCCAGCACGTTACGCCAGCCGTCGACGTCGAGGTCGGCGAGCGGCGCGGCCTGGCCGAAGACACCGGCGTTGTTGTGCGCGACGTGCAGGCCGCCGTGACGCTCCACGGTCGTCGCCACCATCCGGGCGACGTCCTCCTGCCTGGTGACGTCGGCGATGACGAGGCTCGCTCGCCCGTTCTCGGCCTCGATCAGCTTGACCGTCTGGTCGAGGTTCTCCGCGTCACGTCCGGAGACGACGACGGTGGCGCCCTCACGGGCGAAGGCGCGGGCGGTCGCCCGGCCGATGCCGGAGCCGCCGCCGGTGACGAGGACGACCTTGTCGATGAATCGAGCGGTCATGATGTTCTCCTTCTTAATCGAGGGCTTAATCGAGGGCTTTGTCGGGGGCTTTATCGAGGGGTGCGCAGGAGCAGGGCTGCGATCGGGGCCATGAGGATGAAGGCGACAGCGGCGATGGCGAGCGCGAAGCCGTAGCCGGAGGTGGCGTCACCGGCTTGTGCGGCGGCCAGCGACACCAGGACGGCGAGGCCGAGAGTCGGTCCGATCTCCATCGCCGTGTTGACCACGCCACCGGCGAGCCCGGCCTGCTCGTCGGGCACGTCGGTGACCGCGGCCACGGTCGCGCCGGCGAACGTCAGGGCGATGCCGAACGGCAGGACCAGCAGGCCGGCGATGAGGGCGCCGTCGAACCTGCCGACCAGGAACAGTCCGGCGGCGGCCGTGATCAGGCCGGTCGTGAGAACGATCCGGACGCCGAAGCGCGCGAGCAGCCGCCCGGCGACCGAGCCCGTACCGATCAGAACCGCGCCGTACGGCAGGAACGCGGCAGAGGTCAGCAGCGGAGACAGGCCGCGAACCTGCTGGAGATGCAGGGAGAGGAAGAAGAAACTGGTGGCCATGCCCGCCGAGCCGAGGACGATCGCCGCCAGGGCGACGGCTCTTCGCGGTGCGGCGAAGAACGCCGGCGGCACCAGGGGGGCGGCCGTACGGGACTCCACGATCATGAAGGCGAGCAGCAGGACGGCTCCGCCGATGAGCGGGCCGTACGAGCTCTCCACCAGCCCGTAGCTCAGTGTGGAGAGTCCTGCTGTCACCAGTACGGCGCCGAGGATGTCGATGCGAGCACGCGGTACCGGCCGATCGGCGGGGAGCAGCCGGGGTGCCGCCACGATGGCGAGGGCCGTGGCGATCAACGGCACGCCGAATGCCCACCGCCATGACGCCCACTCGGCGAACACACCGGACAGCAGCATGCCCCCGGTCGCACCGATGCCCGCCAGACCGCCCCAGACGGCGGTGGCCCGGGCCCGCCTGTGAGGGTCGGGAAAGAGCACACCGAGCAGCGCCATTGCCGAGGGAGCCGCCAGGGCGGCGCCGACGCCCTGGGCGAACCGCGCGGTGAGGAGAAGGGCGAGCCCCGGGGCCAGGGCGGCCGCGGCCGAGGAGACCCCGAACAGGCCGAGGCCCAGCATGAGCACCCGGCGCCTGCCGTACAGGTCCGCCAGCCTGCCGCCGAGCAGGAGCAACCCGCTGAACGCCAGCCCGTACGCCGTGCTGACCAGCGCCAGGTCGCCACCGCTGAGCCGCAGCTCATCCTGGATCGCCGGCAGAGCGACGGCGACGACGGTGATGCCCGAGATCAGCATGATCTGGACGGTGCCGAGCAGCGCGAAGGCGGGGGCGGTCGGCCTGGTGGGTGCGGGCGGGACGGCCACGGGGGTGGTCACGGACTCCTCTTTTCCAGATCGATCGTTCCAGTATGAAGACGCGAAAATGCGCCGTTTCACGGCGTGAAGGGGCCGCGCCAGAGGAGGTCGGGGCTAGTCGAGAGCGCGCAGCGCCTGGGCGGCGGCGTCGTAGAGGCGCTCGGGGTCGTTGGAGCTCTTGCCGATGACCCGCATGCCCTGCATCAAGGTCAGCAGGAAGCGGGCGAGCGCCCGAGGGTCCTTCTCCTCGGCCAGCTCACCCTGGGCGCGGGCCCTGGTCAGCGCCGAGGTCAGCGTGGTCTCGATGTAATCCCAGTTGGACTCCACGCGCCGGGCCAGCACGGGGTCGTGCGGCGCCACCTCCACGGCGGTGTTGACCACCAGGCAGCCGAGGCGTTTCTCGTCGTGCGCGGATTCATCGGCGAACCGCTCGACCAGCGCGCGTACGGCGGGCAGCACCGGCCCCGGCTGTGACAGCAGGCCGATGAAGTCGATGCCGTTCTGCAGGTAGCGCTCGTAGGCCTTCAGGTAGAGGTCGCGCTTGTTGCCGAAGGTGGCGTAGATGCTGGCTCTGCCGATCCCCAGGTGCTCGACGAGGTCGGCCATCGACGTCGCCTCGTACCCCCGCTCCCAGAACAGCTCCAGGGCTGCCTGCAGCGCCACGTCAGGATCGAACTCCTTGGTCCTTGCCACGGCGCCGAGCCTACGGTTTTCTAGAACGACCTGTCAAATATGGATCACTTCTGACGTCTCCAGAGCTTGCCCGTCGCCAGGTCGAGGTAGTAGACGCGTTTGCTGTTGTAGGTGCGGACCAGGAAGGGGCCCTCCTTCGACCAGCCAAGGCCGATGTCGAGGAAGTCGGCGTCGGGGATTTTGGGAACAACGCTGGACACACGCTTGCCGGTCCGTGGGTCGAAGGTCTCAACAAGCGTCTCATCGCCTCGGACGACCACGAAGCGGCTTCCGTCCGATCGAAGGTGGTACGTGTCCTCGGGAGCAACATTCTTGATCTTCCTGAGGGGGAGGGCCATTCTCGTCTTTCCCCGATGGTCCAGAACGAGCACCTGAGACGCCGTCGTGACCACGATCCCGCTCTCGTTGAGGTCATGGACCTGTTGAGCGCCGGGGATCGACAGCGTGGTCCAGGTCCTGGTGTCGATGATCTGCGCGCTGTTCTTGGCCAGGGCGACATACCTGCTCTGGACGGCGAACGTGGGCGTGGGCACCACAGTGTCAGCCAGGCTGCCGGTGAGGTAATGGATGCCCCCGGCGTCCTGATACACCATGCGGCGATCGTGTCTGCCCAGGTAGACGACGGCCTTCTTGTCGGGGCTGCGGACGAACGGCGCCCGCTGGGGTGCTCCGCCTTTTCCGACGATGTACGGCGCGGCCTGGGAAAATAGCGCCTCGTTCACCAGCCATGACCGGCAGGGGTCGTCCATCTGATTGGTCCACGCGCAGGTAGGCCCCTTGTATTTGTCCACCGTCTCGAAAGTCCCCATATGTTCTGGAAACGACTTGGGCATCGAGTATTCGGGCAGTTCGCGTTGTGGTGGTTGCCCAGGGATGAGCAGTGCCCCTGACAGGACGGTCGCGGTTCCCGCGAGGTAGAGGGTCCGTGTCGACCATTGGCCGATGGCGAGTTCGGCTTGGGCTATGTCATCCGAGGCTTCAGGCGCCGGTCTGGCGCTCAGTTTCCGGGCGGCAAGTGGTACGGCTGCCGCCACGACAATCACGATGACGGCATGGGCCAGACGAGCCGGAGTGGCGCCCTGGGTCACCAGTAGATAGCCGTCTGCCACCACGGCGCCGCCCAAACCGAGCAGCCATGCTTGCCGATAGATATTCGCGTCGTCGTGAGCATGAAGTACCGGGACCGGCAGTCGTACATCGCGGAAGACGGAAACGGCACACCACCCCAGGACCAGATAGAACAGGTCATTGGTGAGGCAGGCCAAGGGAACAGCGAGGGTGAGGGCGATCAGCCGCCACCGGCGCAAGCCGGAGAAATGGTCGATGATCTGGCGGGCGTTGGTCTCTGTGACGGAAAGGCCAATCAGCGCGGCGAACGTGTTGAGTCGCTCTCGCGTGACCGGAACGGCTGCCGTCAGCAGGGTGATGGCGGAGACTACCCAAGCGATCATCGGAGGTATCGTCACGAAGTGACACCATATATGGTTCTATATCGTGAGTTCGGACGATATATGGCAGCAATTTGGCATCGCCACGTGGCGTGCCCGGCGTGCGCGATTACTGGTCGTGGTGTTCATTTGGCTGTCGCTCGTGATTATCGCCGCGGCCCCGTGGTGGTCAGCGGCGATTACACCGCATATCCGGTGGGAGATCGACCCGTTCTTCGTCCATGCGGACGTGGACGAGAATGGTGTCCTGTCCACCAGGGCGTTCATCGAGTTCGAAAACGAGGGACTGGCGCCCGTCACCCTCACCGATATCTCGGCGGAAATGCCGGGCCTCCGCTTGCTGCCCGCTGACAAGGCGGACGAGGAAAGTTCCGTGGTCACCCTGGAGGGCGGTAGCTCGGCGACCATGCATAGGCGCATCGTCATCACTGACTGCGCGGCTGTGCCACACGAGCCCCAGCCGATGCGCTTCACTTACCGAACCTGGACGGGTTCAGGGTCAGCGGAGGCGCCGGGGGGCTCATGGCAGCTGACAGGACCCACGGGAAGTATCCCGCTCGCCTGGCAGCGGGCTCTCGCCGACGACGTGTGCAACGACGCGGTGAGCCCGCGTTGGCCCTGACCGTCAGCTCATCCGTGGACAATTGGAAGGTTGCGCCGTATGCCGCCCGTCTCGAAGATCGCCCTCGGTTTCGTGTTCGCGTTCGGTGCCCTCCGTTTCAATGGCTTCGACCTGCTGTTCGACCCCGTCGGATGGGGATTGTGCGCGGCCGGACTGGCCGAGCTGCAGCGATCCGTCGACGACCCCTTCAGCCGGGCCAGGTCCTTTGCCGTCGCTGTGGCGTGCACGTCGTTTGTCGCCCTGATCGCGTTCGGCGAGCCCTCGAGCCATCCCCTGACGGTTCTCTCCTTCTCGCACGTGGTCGGCCTCGTCAACACGGTCGGTGCCTTGGTCACCGTCTGGCTGGTGGTTGACGCCGTCATCAGACGGATTCGTCCCTATGAAGACAGCTCCAGGGTCACCCTCCTCGACGTGCTGCGCTGGGCCGTGGTCAGTCTGGGAGTGCTCGGCCTGTTGTCCGGGTACGGCTACGCCGACCTGGGAGTTGTCACGCCCATCGCCTGGTTCGCGACCGTCGTGGCCCTGATCGTCGTGCTCTACCGTTCGGCCGGCCTGCCGTCCCTGTCCCCGACGTGGGCAGCCGTGGCCGATCGCGTGCCGTGACGAGCGCTGCTACTGGGTCGTGCAGACGGTTCCGTTGAGGGTGAAGACGGCAGGCAGCACGTTCGGGCCGTTGTAGTTGCCGACGAAGCCGATCGAGGTCGACCCGCCGGTGGGCAGCGAGCCGTTTCCGGCCTCGTTGACGGCCTTGACGTCCGATCCGTTCTGCGTCCAGACGGCGCTCCAGCCGCTGCCCAGGCTCTGCCACGTTCGGGGCCAGCCGAAGTTCAGGGTCCAGCCGTTGATCGGCGCGCCGTTGTTGGTGATGTCGATGGTGCCGACGTAGCCGCTGGCCCAGTCGGTCTGGATGGTCAGCCGTACCGCGCAGGCGCTGGAAGCGGGTGTGCCGGTGGTGAACGTCAGCGGCGGGGAGGCCCACGAGAGGCCGCCGCCACTGTCCCGGGCGAGCACGTTGAGCGTGTAGCGGGTGCCTGGGGTGAGGTTGTTCACCGTGAGCGAGGTGCCGGCGGTCTCGCCGAGTTGCTCGCTGATGGCTCCGTTCTGGCGGTGCAGCTCGTACTTGACGATCGGGCGCGCGCCGGAGGCGGCGGTGGGCCAGGAGATCGTGGCGGTCTTGTCCGTGACGTTGGTGGCGGTCGGCTGTCCCGGCGTGCCCGGACGTCCGGTTTGGGGGGTGGAGGGGTGCAGGACGATCGTGGTCAGCGAGAGCGGCGCCAGTGTCTGGCTGGTCGCGCTTCCCGCTGTCGAACTGGTGATGCTCGTGGCGCCGTTGGTGTGCGTCAGTACGGCCGGCGCGCCGGACGCCGGGCTGAAGCCGGAGTAGCTGATCGTGACGGGGTAGGACGTGTCGGACGACTTATTGATCAACAGGACGGACAGATCCCCGTTGGGGCGGCGGGTGGCGTGCGCGGTGACCTTCGCCTGGTCGGTCGCGGCCCGGATGAACTGGTCTCCGGGGCGGGCGAACCTGCTCGTCATCTGGAGCGCGTAGTACGGCGCGAACGGTGTGTTCAGCGTCGGCTCGCAGACGCTGCCGTCGGAGGTGCACGTGGCGCTCGACAGCAGGCCGAAGTCTCCGTAATCGGTATGTCCTTCGACCTGCGTGACGTTGCCGATGCCATTGTGGACGTTCCACCAGTTGACGGTGAAGACCCCGTTCGCCAGCAGTGTCGCGTAGGCGTCGGCGGCGGCCAGCGCCCCGGGCTGCGTGTTGGTGCCGGCGCTGCTCGACCCCGTGTTGAACTCGGTCATGGCGATGCCGATCCGATCGGAGCCGGACCCGGCGTACTTCGCGATCTGCTGGCGGGTGAGCTGGATCATGTCGGGGACGTGGGCGGCCTTGTCGAGGGCGCCGGGGTACCAGTGCAGGATCACGAAGTCGATCTTCGGTCCGGCGATCGACAGGACGACCTTGTTCCAGGTGCCGTTGTCGCCGTCGGCGACGATGGCGTCGGGCCAGTTGGCGGCCGTGGTCAGCACTGCGCCGATCTTGATGGTGGGGTCGGCCGCCTTCATCGCGTCCGCGTAGGACACGACGTGGCGGGCGTACTCGGCCGGGCTCTTGTCGGCGTGGTCGTCCGCCTCCCAGGCGGAGCCGTAGTGGCCGTTGCCGTAGTTCTCGTTGCCGATCTCCCAGTACTTGACGCCGTAGCCCTTGGTGACGTTGGCGCTCCGTACCCAGGCCGCGGCCTCCTCGGCGGTGCCGGTGCCGTAGTTGGCGGTCACCATCGGCTGGGCCCCGGTGCGCCGCACACCACGCATGAAGGTGTCGAAGTCGGTGTTGGGCGCCACGTAGCCGCCGGGAGCGGTGTGGTCGGCCCAGTGGTAGATGTCCGAATAGGAGCCGCCGGGATAGCGCAGCAGCTTCACGCCGGCGTCCTTGAGCAGGTCGGCGGTCGCGTCGGTGCCCAGATTGGTGTCCCAGATCGCCTGGTTGGTGGCGATGCCGGTGTCGGGGACGGTGGCAAGCGCGGCGCGGGCGTTGACGGTCACCGCGACCGGGGTGACCTCGTCGGCGTACGCCGCGGGGATGTTCAGGGCGGTCAGCGTCAGCAGGACGGCGGACGCTGCTCTTAGTGAGAATTTCGGCATCGGCGCACCTCACCATGGATAGCGGCATTCACTCGACGCCTCCTTCCGACCCAGGAGGCATCATGATCGTGAGGGGTGGCGCCAGGCCCGTCAAACAACGGTGAAACTTTCACAATGACCGATGGGAAAAGTCCAGCTCATTCACTGAGGCATCGTCGGAGGTAAGTAATTATCAACTGCGTCTCGGTATTAGTGGTGCGCGACAAATACCTTGACAGCCGACCGGAGCGGGCGCTTTGCTTGGCCCAAGATCCGCTAAGGTGCGCGCCCGCACATGATGGAGGCCTCCGTGCATCCTGCTCAGACTGAGGTCATGCCCGGCACGGTGCGAGCCGCCCGGACGATCATGTGCGTTCAGATGGTCCTGACGCTCGTCATGACCGCCATCCTGGCCCTGCTGTTCGTACAGGTGGGCTGGAGCGCCATCGTCCTTCTCCCCCTGCTGTTCGGAATCGCCACCGCCGTGGTCATCGTGCTGGTGGTGGTCAAGATGAAGTCGCGCAGGAAGTGGGTGCGCTGGACGGGGATCGGCATCCAGGGCGTGAACGTGATCAGCTACGTGGTGGGGGCGTTCACCGGGTCGAACGGGTTCGCGACGCCGAGCGCGGGAGAGTTCCTGGGGCTCGGGCTGTCGGTGGCGGTCATCGCGCTGCTTCTCGTGCAGTCTTCCGCGGCCTGGTTCGACGCCTGATCGCTTCTCGCCGCGGCTCCCTGAACGCGGTGGCCGCCATCACCGCCACGGTTGCCGATTTTCGACCTGACACTAATTTGACCCCCTGACTCATCAGCCGCGATTTTCGCGAGATGTCCGCATGTGGACACGCCTGGTCGGCAACCCGATCAAGGCATTGGTCGTCCCAGATTAGTCCTGTTTTATCGGTACTTATCTGGGAGCGCCTGTTGCTCAAACGTCTGCTCGTTTCCGCCGCTCTTATAGGCTCGGCGCTGGTCGTGCCCGTCGTGGCCGCTCTGCCTGCTTCCGCCGTCCAGGCGCACGTCAACGCGACGGCGACCGCCTGCACCTATCAGCGATCCGGTAACCACTGGAACTGCGTCACACCGGGCGCGTACTGCCCGAAAGCCGCGCACCGCCGGTACGGATTCGCGAAGGTAACCAACCGTAAGTATCAGTGCAGCCAGTACAGCAACGGGCAGTGGCGGTGGAAGCGGGTCTGAGCCCCGCGTGAAACGACCGCCCCCGCCGAACAGGCGAGGGCGGTCGTTTTCTTAAGGCTCAGGATGACGGCTTGCTGTCGGTCCAGCCGGCTTCCAGTACGGCCTGCGAGTTCCACACGGTGCCGGGCTCGAAGTCGCTCTGGAAACCGCCGGGCTTCACCACGACGTTCTCGTTCGCCAGCCCCCGCCCGGTCGCCTGGTCGAAGATCAGCCGGTTCTCCAAGACGCCGGAGCCCTTGATGCGCTCCTCGATCGCCACGGCCGTGCCTTGGCGGCCCTCCGCGTCCGTGACGTTCTCGATGACGTCGACGGTGTCGAGGTCGGCGAGCATACGGAAGGCGGCGCCGCGTACCTGGGGCGTGACCGGCATGTCGGTGATCAACCCCACGCTCACGGTGAAGAGCCAGATGTTCGCCGGCATCGGGTCGCTGCTGGACTCGGTGCCGTGCCCCTCGTACGAGCGCAGCAGCCACGCCTTGAGCTTGGCCGGGTCGGAGGGCAGGCCGCGCAGGTCCTTCATGGTGACGTTCCGGCCGAGCCAGAACACCTTGTCCCCGTCGACCAGAGGGCTGTGGCTGGTGCTCGCCTTTCCGGGAGAGGTCGAGAGGGTCAGCGGGCGTGGCTTGCCCGGCACCTTGACCGGGATCTCGGCCGGGGAGCCGGCCTGCTTCCACGCCTCCTCGTCCGCGGCGGTAGCCGGTCGGGCGCCGAGCGGCCTGGTGCTGCCCCACTGGTCGCCTCCGGTGGCGCTGGGCGTCCAGCCCTCGTTCCGCTGCTGGTCCATGACCAGGTAGTCCGCGTCCTCGGCCGCGAACAGGGTCCGCTGCACGGACGCGGTGTGCCAGTAGGCGCCCGTCCCGGCGGGCTGGCGGGCCGCCTTCGCGGCGGCGGTCAGCAGGATGTCCCGAGCCGACAGCTTCACCTTGGGTGTGGACGAGGTGGGCGTGGACGAGGTGACCGTCGCCGGGGCCGCAGCGGGCGCCCGCGGCGTCGTGCCGCCGGTGCCGGAGACCACGACGGCCACGGCGGTCGCGGCCGCGGCGGCGCCGACGAGGCTGAAACCCCACACCGGTCGTACGGTCCTGCGCTTACGCCGCGCCGACCGCGGCCGGGACATGGCGTACGAGAGCTCCGCGGCCCTGGTGCGTTCGTCGACCGGCGTGTCGCCGAGGTGTGCGGGCCGGGCGGCCCGTAGTTCGTCGATGGGGTTCATGACCACTCCTCGCTGAGGTTCCGTACCCGGGTCCGGGACTGTCCCGCTGGTTCCATCACCTGCTTGAGCCGCTTGCGCGCACGATGCAGCCGTACGCGGAAGGCGGCCGACGAGCAGCCGACGACACGGGCCGCGTCCTTGGGGGACAGGCCCTGCCAGGCGATCAGGAGGAGGACCTCCCGGTCGTCCTCCGGCAGCTCGGCCAGCGCCCGCAGTACGCCGAGCCGTTCGGTCACCTGGTCGGCCACGTCGCCCTCGGTCCAGGCCCGCAGCTCGGCGTTCAGCGCCTCCCGCCGGGTCTCCGCGCGGATGTTGTCCCGCAGGACGTTGCGGGCGACGCCGAGCAGCCATGGCAGGGCCGGTTCCGGTACGTCGTCCAGCCGCCGCCAGGCGATCGCGAACGTCTCGCTCACCACCTCGTCCGCCACCTGCCGGCCCGCGCGACTGACCACGTAAGCCCACACACGTTGCCGGCATTCGTCGTACATGCCGGTGAACCGGTGCGCGTCATCCGTCACCGCCTCAGCCCCTTAATCCCGGACATCGTTCTTCTGACACCAGGAAGTGGTCCGAGCCTCCTCGTTGTTACGGCAATCCTGAAATATACGGACAGCCTCCCGCGCAGAAAGGGCCCCTATACGCTCGATGCCCAGGCAGCCGAGGGCGGGGGACGAACGTGGACGAACGGATCGAGCGAGCCAGATTGCTGTACGAGCGCGCCGTCTTCGACGGCGATGCCACGGCACTGGAGACGGCCGACCGGGAACTGGACGCGGCCGAGGCGGATCTCGCCCTGGCCCGCGGCCGGATCATTCACGGGCGATCTCTGGACGAGGGGAAAGAGGACCCGGCCGAACTGGCCCTTTTCGAGTGCGCGGCGCGGCTCTACCAAGCGCTCGGCGACGTGCGCGGCGAGGGCGAATCGCTGTTCTGGATCGGCGTCTTCCACCAGGTCGTCCGCCAGGACAACGGCACCGCGGTCCCCGTCCTCGAACGCTCCCGCGAACTCGCCGCCCAGGTGGGCGACAAGCTGACCATGTCGTACGCGCTCAGGCACCTGGGCATCGCCGAGCATGTCGCCGGCCGGCTGGGCCCGGCCCGCGAACGGCTGGAGGAGTCGGTACGCCTGCGCCGCGAACTCGGTTTCCTGCCCGGCGTCGCCGCGAACCTGATCGGGCTGGCCTACATCACCGCCGCGGAAGGCCGCCGTGACGAGGCGCTGAAGGTGCTCGACGAGGCGGGCGAGCTCGCTGAGGCCACCGGCGCCCACGGCATCCTGCGCTCGGTCGAGGAGGCACGCGAGACCCTTTGACCACACTACGTTCTACGTACTATGGTCCTGGGCATGCGGAAGAGATCACTACTGGCTTTGGCGGCCCTTGTCGTGCTGACCGGGTGCGGCGACACCAGCGCCTCGGCCCGGCCGTCGCAGACTCCCAAACAGGACAACAAGCAGCGGATAGAGGCGGTCAAAGCAGACTGCATGAAGGGAAAGGGCTTCCGATACACCCCCTTCGTGCGCGAGAAAATCTTGCTCGGTCCGGACCTGGAGAAAGCCGGCACCGGCGACTACGCGGCGATGAAGGCCCACCGGTCGAAGTGGGGCTTCAACGTGTTCTCCAACTTGGTCTACCGCAAGGAATTGGAGGCGGACAATCAGTCCGGCGGGGCGGACCCCAACGTCATGACCAAAAAGGATCTCTCATCTGCCCAGCAGAAGGCGTACAGCAAGGCGCTGGCGGCCTGCCAGGCTCAGGCGATCAAGCAGATCACCGGCAAGAGCGTGAAGTCGCAACAGGACTGGTTCGAGCAGGCGGACAAGCTGCTGGCCCAACGCAGAACGCGTGAGCTCGACGGCGACGCGCACCTCGTGGAGCTCGCTTCGGCCATGGCCGACTGCATGACGGGCAAGGGTTACCAGCCGGCCGCCAAGAATCCGACCAGCATGGAGAGCTGGGGCCAGCTGACGTTCATGAGGGAAATGCACGAGCTGGCCCGCAAGGAAGGTGGCCGTGACATTCCGCCTTACACCTCCGCAGGGCCGTTCTACCAACCGACCCACCTGGCGGATGCCGACGCGCGGCGCTATCTAGCCAAGGAGGTGAAAATGGCCCTCGACGACCTTGAGTGTGGCAAGGACTTCTATGCCGCCTACCTCCCCAAATCCGGGGAGGTCGCGCAGGCGGCCCAGGCCGAATTCGGGATCGACCCTGACTGACAGCGCAACTCAGGGGGCGATCTCCAGCGATTGGCTTCGTGCGCGGCCGGGGGTCGCCTGAGCGACGCCCGCCAGCCGTACGGTCACCGCCAGGCCGCCTTCCGGCCTGGCCGCGGCCGTGACCGTGCCGCCGTGCGCGTCGACGATGGCCCGCACGATCGACAGTCCCAGCCCCGACCCCCTGGCCGACCGCACCCGATCGGCGTGCAGCCGGTGGAACGGCTCGAACAGGTCGTCCACCTCGTACGGCGAGACCGGCGAGCCGGTGTTCTCCACCACGATGACGGCACCGCCACCGTCGGGGCGGACGCTCACCCACACCTCGCCGTCGCGGACGTTGTACTTGATCGCGTTCTCCAGCAGGTTGAACACGCAGCGCTCCAGGAACAGCGGGTCGCCCCCGGCGACGGCCTGACGCAGGTCCTCGTGCACGGTGACGTGCCGCTTCCCGGCCGCGAGCTCGATCTGCTCCAGCGCGATCCGGACGATCCGCGGTAGCTCCACGGGCTTGCGGACGGCGAGCTCCTGCTCCGACTGCGCGAGCAGCAGCAGGCCCTCGATCAGCCGTTCGTAACGGGCGTTGGTGCCCAGCAGCGCCCGGGCCAGCGCCTTGAGATCCGGCGAGGCCGCCGGCTCCTCCAGCGACACCTCCAGAATCGTCCGGTTGATCGCCAACGGCGTCCGCAACTCATGCGAGGCATTGCCGATGAACCTGCGCTGCGCCTCGAACACCCGATGCAACCGATCCAACATCGCGTCGAACGTATCGGCCAGCCGCCTGACCTCATCATGCGGACCCCGCAACCCGATCCGCTCATGCAACGTACTCTCCGACAACCGCCGCGCCGTCTCGGTCACCCGATCCAACGGCCGCAACGCCCGATCCGCCACCAGGTAGCCGAGCACGAACGCGATGACCCCGATCAGGATCATGATGACGACCGAGGACCGCAGCATGTCATTCAGCACGGTGGCCGCCCCCTGTTCCACGTCGACCCGTACCTGCTGCATGGTGGGGCCGCCGATGGGCGGCTCCTTCGAAACGGCGATCATGGAGCCGCCGAACCTCGTGACGAAGTGTGTGTTCAGCGCCTTGGCGGTCAGCAGGTAGGTGACCCAGAGCAGCATCGATCCCGCGACGAAGAACAGCCCGCCGTACAGCAGGGCGAGCCGCATGCGCAGCCCGAGCCGGTCCCACGGCCGGGCCCGCGTCACAGCCGGTAGCCCTTGCCGGGCACGTTCTGGACCGCGAGCGGCGCGCCGAGCTTCCTGCGCAGCGACGTGATCGTGACGCGCAGCACGCCGGTGCCGGTGTCGGCGTGCTCGTCCCAGACGCGCCTGCGCAGCTCGGCGGAGGTGACGAGGTCGCCGCCGGCCAGCAGCAACTGCTCCAGGACGTCGAACTCCTTGCGGTTCAGCGCGACCGCCCGCTCGTCCCTGGTCACCGTACGGCGGCCGGGATCGAGCCGGATCCCGGCCCGTTCCAGCGCGGCCGGCACGACCCGGGAGGACCGGCGGGCCAGCGTCCGGATCCTGGCCACCAGCTCGGCGAACGCGAACGGCTTGACCAGATAGTCGTCGGCGCCCAGTGACAACCCGTCCACCCGGTCGCGGACCTGCCCGGCGGCGGTCAGCATGAGGATCCGGCTGGAGCTGGCCAGCTCGCCGCAGACCTCGTCGCCGTGCACCTCGGGCAGGTCGCGGTCGAGGACGACGACGTCGTAGTCGACGTACGAGGCCAGGTTCAGCGCCTCCTGCCCGTCGTAGGCCACGTCGACGGCCATCGCGTGCAGCCGCAGGCCGCGCGCGACCGCGTCGGCCAGCTCTTCCTCGTCTTCCACGACAAGCACTCGCATGTAGTTGAGCGTGGCGGGTCGGGTGTTAGCCGCGAGTAAGCGCCTTATCCGGGTTTAGCACGGGTGGGAGTGGAGTGGGCCCCGCATCCCGGGCGAGTGACCCGGGCTGCGAAGGAGCGGGTCATGAGAGTTCGACTGCTGCCTGTCGTACCCCTGCTGGTGTTAGCACTGGCGGCGTGCGGACAGCGCGGCACCGCCGACAACGGGATCGCCAGCGCGGGCAAGAGTACGGCCACGCCCACCGCGTCGAGTTCGGTGTCAGAGGCCGACCGGAAGGCGGCGCAGGTGAAGTTCGCCCAGTGCATGCGGGAGCACGGCGTCGACATGCCTGACCCCGCCGCCGACGGCAGCGTGCTGTTCAGGCAGAAGAAGGGCGGGGACCCCAGCAAGATGAACAAGGCGATGGAGGCGTGCCAGCCCCTGATGAAGGACGTGATCGGCGACAGGGTGAACCAGCCGATGGATCCGAAGCAACGGGACCAGATGGTGAAGTTCGCCCGCTGTATGCGGGAGCACGGCGTGGACATGCCGGACCCGGGGCCGCAAGGGGAGATCAAGATCAAGATGCGCGGCGGCGAAAAGAAGCTCCAGGAGGCGCAGGAAGCCTGCAAGAGCCTGGCTCCGGGCTTCGGTAGCTTCCGGGCCAAGCCGTGAGGCGCCCCCTGGCCATCGCCGGCGCCGCCCTCCTCGCGGTCGCCGCCGCCTGGACGGTCCTGACCGTACTGAACCAGAGCGGCGGCACGGGCGCGGCGGCGCCGGGCAAGTCCTCGGTGTCCGCCACCGCGGAGATCACCAGGCAGGACCTGGTCGACACCAAGACCGTCAGCGGCGCGCTCACCTACTCCGGCGAGCGCGACCTCGCGGCCGGCTCCGCGGGCACCGTGACGTGGGTGGCCGCGGAGGGGGCGGTGATCCGCCGGGGACGCCCGCTGATCAGGATCGACCGGAAACCGCTCGTCCTGATGTACGGCAAGCTGCCGCTCTACAGGACGCTGCGTTCCGGCATGTCGGACGGCCCCGACGTCGAGCAGTTGGAGCGCAACCTCAAGGCGCTCGGCTACGGCGACGACCTCACCGTGGACGACCACTTCAGCTACGCGACGCGGCTGGCCGTCAAGGAGTGGCAGGACGACGTGGGACTGTCCGAGACCGGCGAGGTGGACGCCGCACAGGTGACGTTCCTGCCCTCGGCGGTACGGGTGACCCAGGCGAAGGCCGCGGTCGGCGGCAAGGCCGGCCCCGGCCGGACGGTCCTCACGGTCAGCGAGCTGCGGCGGCTGGTGCACGTGGACCTCGACACCGGCGACCAGGCGCTGGCCAGGAAGGGCGCCAAGGTGAGCGTGGAGCTGCCGGGCGGCGAGCAGGCGGCCGGGAAGATCAGCGAGGTCGGCACGGTGGCCGAGAGCCAGGAGGACAGCACCACCATCGACGTCGACATCACGCTGAACAAGCCCCCGAAGTCCAAGCTGGACCAGGCCCCGGTCGAGGTGGAGCTGGTCAGCGAGCGGCGCGAGAACGTGCTGAGCGTGCCGGTCGAGGCGCTGCTGGCGCTGCGCGAGGGCGGCTTCGGCGTCGAGGTGGTCGAGGGCGGCGCGACCCGCGTCGTGGAGGTGAAGGTCGGTGGCTTCGGCGGCAGCCGGGTCGAGATCAGCGGCGCGGGGCTGGCCGAGGGCATGAAGGTCGGGGTGCCCGCGACATGAGCGTTGTGGAGCTGCACGACGTGACCAAGGTCTACGAGGGTCACGTCGAGGCGCTGCGCGGGGTTGACCTGACGGTCGAGCGGGGTGAGCTGGTGGCCATCGTGGGGCCGTCGGGCTCCGGGAAATCCACCATGCTCCACATGATCGGCACCCTGGACCTGCCCACCACCGGGACTGTGCGCGTCGCCGAGTACGACGTCGCCGAGCTCTCCGACCGGGAGCTGTCCGCGCTGCGGGCGCGGCATCTGGGGTTCGTGTTCCAGCAGTTCCATCTGGCTCCGGGAGTGAGCGCGCTGGACAACGTGGCCGACGGCCTGCTGTACAGCGGCATCGGGCTGCGGGCCAGACGCGAGCTGGCCGCCTCCGCCCTGGAACGGGTGGGCCTCGGCCACCGGCTGGGACACCGGCCGAACCAGCTCTCGGGCGGCGAACAGCAGCGGGTGGCCGTGGCCCGGGCCGTCGCCGGTGACCCGCCGCTGCTGCTGGCCGACGAGCCGACCGGGAACCTGGACTCCGCCTCGGGCGCCGAGGTGCTGACGGTTCTGGGCGGGTTGCACGCGGCCGGTACGACCATCGCGATCATCACCCATGACGCGGAGATCGCCGCCTGGTGCCACCGCCAGGTCAGGCTCCGCGACGGCCGGATCGTGGCCGACCTCACGCGGGCCGCCGACCTCACAGGCGTCGCCGACCTCACGCGCAACGCCGACCCAGAGCGGGCCGCCGGTTTCGAGCAAGGAGCTCCAGAGTGACGCGTAACCGGCTGACGCCCGCCCGGCTCGGCTTCGCCGACGTCCTGCGGGTCGGCGCGGCCGGGCTCAGCACCCGCCCGACGAGAGTGATCCTTTCGGCGCTCGGCATCGCCATCGGCATCGCGACGATGATCGCGGTGATCGGCATCTCGGCCTCCTCCCGCGAGCAGCTGCTGCGCCAGCTCGACCGGCTCGGCACCAACCTGCTGACCGTCTCGGCCGGCCAGACCATGTTCGGCAAGGAGGCCGAACTGCCCACCGGCGCGGTCGCCATGGTCGAGCGCATCGGCCCGGTCCGTACGGCCGGCGCCACCGGAGCCATCACCGCCACCGTGCGGCGCACCCGCTACATCCCCGAGGAGGTGACCGGCGGCATCGCCGTACAGGCGGCGACCACCGGCCTGCTCGCCACGCTGGAGGGCGGCGTGTCGAAGGGCGCCTGGCTGAACGCCGCCACCGAGCGGCAACCCGTCGTCGTCCTGGGCGCCAAGGCCGCGGAGACGCTCGGCATCTCCAGGACCGGCGTACGGGTGTGGATGGGCGGCCGGTGGTTCACCGTGGTCGGCATCCTGACCCCGATGCCGCTCGCTCCGGAGATCGAGCGGTCGGTGCTGGTCGGGTTCCCCGCCGGGGCGGAGCTGCTGGGCTTCGACGGCCACCCGTCGACGCTCTATGAGCGGTCGACGGAGGAGTCGGTGGAGGGCGTACGAGGAGTGCTCCCGCGTACGGTCAACCCGGAGAACCCGGAGGAGGTCAACGTCAGCCGGCCGTCCGACGCGCTGGCGGCCAGGGCGGCCGCCGCGGGCGCGTTCACGAACCTGCTGCTCGGCCTCGGCGCGGTCGCGCTGCTGGTCGGCGGCGTGGGTGTGGCGAACACCATGGTGATCTCGGTGCTGGAACGACGCAGCGAGATCGGCCTGCGCCGCTCGCTCGGCGCGACCCGTGGGCAGGTGCGGGTCCAGTTCCTGGCGGAGTCGCTGCTGCTGTCGGTGCTGGGCGGGGTCGTCGGGGCGGCGCTGGGCGCGCTGGCCACCACCGGCTACGCGCTGTCACGTGGCTGGCCGGCCGTGGTGCCGCCGTGGGCACTCGGGGGCGCGATCGCCGCCACACTCGTCATCGGCACGATCGCCGGCCTCTATCCGGCCATGCGTGCCGCCCGCCTGTCCCCGACGGTCGCCCTGACGACCACTTAGTGATCGGCACAGCACCGGCCGTACCGATCACTTGGTCGCTACATGTTGATCATGTGGTGTGGTTTTCGGTAGCACGCCACCTGTGACCTCGTCAAACAAGAGACTTAGCCCCAGCTCACGGCACTTTCCGGGAGTCTGGGGCTTCTTGTTGTTCCGGGTTGATCACCACTGTTGTCAGCACCGGTGCTGACGTTGTGCTGACCCGTGATAACCCCACCCTCTAAGGGCCTCTTGACTACCCTCCCGAGTGCGTTCAGGCTCGCATATGCGCAAGGAGCCGCAAACCACACAGGTAGGAGACCACCGTGGCGATAACGTTCTACGGCAAGGACCCAACCAATCCGGGCAACAACTGTCCGGCCGTATTCCGGGACGAGGCAACGGGTGACTTCTTCTTCCAGGGGGAGACCGTTGTTGACCCAGAGATCCTTGCGAGGGTCACAGCCGACAGCCCCATCCTGGATACGGAGTCGGTAGTGCGACTCCCCGAGCGCATGATCGAGATCATCATGGAGGCATGCCGTGACAGAGTTCGGCGAGCTGCTGGCGAAGTGTGAGCACACAGCCTTCAAGCTGGAGTTCAGAGACCAGTACATGACCGGTGATCCCGGCTACCTCGCTTGGGAGGCCGGAGATCTCGCCGAAGCAGTGCGGCTGTACTCCGAGTGGACCACCACCGCCCGTACGGCAATCGTGCGGGGGGTGGACATGCGGAGAGTCCGCGTGGTGTCCGAGCCGGTGAGCACCTACATCGCCTTCGAGCATGCCGTCACGCCAGGGGTGAACCTGGCGGCGGGTGAGGCAATCAGATGGCTACCGAGGCACCTAGCTTCGGATCTGGCTCTGCCGGGAAATGACGTGTGGGTCTTCGATGACCGCATGGTGCAGTTCTGCCACTTCGCGGGCGATGGTGCATGGGTCTCAAATGATGAGACCGATGATCCGGCCACCGTAACGCTGTGTTCGTCAGCGTTCGCGGCTGCCTGGGACCGCGCCATCGACCATGAGGGGTATCGGATCTAGTCGCCCCGCTGATCACGTCTCGCACAGGCTCATGTCCACCCCGCATTCTTCCAGCTCCAGCGCTCAGGCAGCCAGACAAGCCCTTGCCGCCCGACTGCGCGACCTACGACTTGACGCGCACCTGACTTCCCGAGCACTGGCAGCTCTGGCGGGGTGGCATGAGGCCAAAACCTCGCGAATCGAACACGGCAAGAAGCAGCCATCCGAGGGCGACATAGCAGCTTGGGTGCAGGCATGCGGAGTGCCCGGCCTGCTCCCTGAGCTGATCGCCGAACTCCGCGCCGTGGATTCGGCTTGGCTGGACTGGCGGCGAGCTGAGAAGTCGGGCCTTACCCACCTGAATGCCGCCGTCCGAGAGTTGTACGAGCGGACCAAGCTGTATCGCTCTTACTGCCAGGACGTCATTCCTGGGCTCCTTCAAACGGCCGGGTACACCACGGCCACCCTGGCGGCGATTCGGGACGGCAGGCGCGTCCCTGTCGATGATGTCGCCGAAGCCGTCGCCGAGCGGATGGCTCGGCAACACATCCTCTACGAGGGCAACCACCGGTTTGTGTTCATCCTGGAGGCAGCGGTGCTGACCTACCGGCGCGGCGGCCCTGAGGTGATGATTGGACAGCTCGGTTACCTGCTGGAAGCGATGGCGCTTCCCTCTGTGTCACTGGCGGTGATCCCGCCCAACGTGGAGCGGGCGGGGCGGTGGCCTGTCGAGAACTTCTACATCTTTGATGACGCGCAAGCGAATGTGGAACTGGTGTCTGGCTTCCTCACGATCACGCAACCGAGGGAGATCGCCATGTACGCCGAGACGTTCACTCGGCTCCATGAGATAGCCGTTTTCGGACGACAGGCGCGTGCCCTAATCAAGGCAGCGATGGACTCCCTAGAGTAGGTGCCCGCAAGTATCCGCAAGTTTCTGGTGCTCTGGGATCACTCGCTCCTAGCGTCGAGACATGGCCGTCACACACACAACCGCATCAGCCGAAGACCTGTTGGGGCAGCCGATCCGGGAGGCGGAGGCGGCAGCCCAGAACGTCGCCCTCGACCGGGTCCTTGAGCATCTGACGGCCGAAGGCGTGAACGCGCAACTGATCAAGCGGCTTGTGATCGAGTGTGGGGCGCATCCTGGCCCGTTCGTCGAAAAGCTTCGGTATCCGCCTCAGCTCGTCATCTACGCCGATGCGGGTTGGCGGGTCGCCACGGTGACCATCGGGGTTCGCTCGGGCGCCTACATGGTCGAGCTGGCACGCGGAGGACCTGACAACGAGCTGCGGGCCGACAGGGTGGAGGTCGTACCGGCGGCGCAGCCGGGCCGCGTTGCTCTGCTGGTAGCGCAGAACGCGGGAGCAGCCGCATGAGCAGAGCCAAGGTGAGTGAGACAGCGTTCCGCTACCCGTACGTGATCGGGTGGACAGGCGAGACTCAGAACCCTCCGCTGAAGTGGGTACCGCGCCGTGGCGGGCTGCGGCTGGGCTACGTCGTGCCGCACCGCGACGACTTCGGCAACGGCGTCCTTCGACTGCGGCAGAGTCAGAACCGAGCCGGGCGGCCCGACTTCAAGACGGTCAACACGCTGCGGCAGTGGCGCTGCATGGAAAAGCGGCTGTGCCAGGTATGCGCCCGCTCTGCTGTGGATCGGGCCACGGGGCGGATTTGGTGGCTGCTGTCTTCTGGTTATGGCGGTGATGGCGACGGCTACACCAATGCGCCCCCGACGTGCCCGACTTGCATTCCGGAAGCGATCTCCCAGTGTTCGCACCTGCGACGCAACGCGGCCGTCTTCACCGTGGGCGGCTGCTCGCCGTACGGGGTGCGGGCAGATGTGTTTGTTCCTTACTTGCCGCCGCTGGTCCCGTTCGAGCGGAACGCCATCCTCAGGTTCGATGACTACGACATGCATCACGTGCTCGCCCGTGAGCTGTTGATGCGGCTACAGGACGTGCAGCCGGCCGTGACAGAAGGTGATGCGCCGTGGACGGCGTAGCGATGTCCAGATGAGCTTGCACATGCTGCGCATGACCGCCGCCTACCCGGCCCTCTGCCCGCTGCTGGGCCTGGCCGCGCTCATCGTGCAGTCGTTCATGGACGACTGGAGCCGGGGCTGGCGTCCGTGGAAGAGCGGAGAGCGCCCGTAAAGACAGCCCCGGTTGAGGTGTTCTCGCTGGTTCTCCCTCAGCCGGGGTGCAGTACCCCCGGAGGCTTCCCCACCGGGGGCGGGTTCCTGGCCGTCCTTTCGGTCCCCATGGTTTGTACGGCCAGGACTCCGCAGGTTCCGATCAACGAAGGAGTGCCCATGATCGCCCCGCCCAGACCCCTTGCCGAGACCAAGCCCGAGCCCGACGAGGCCGACGCCGTGACCATGGATGAGGCCGAGGCTAACGTCGCCGAGACGGCCGAGGAGGAGAACGACCAGTAGAGCGGCAAGACGCCGACCATCGTTCACGGCCCCGCCTGATAGCGAATGAGGAGCCCAGGCGGGGCCTTGGCCCGGCCGGGACACGCGTACGTCTGCCATTTCACGTACCGGCCTTCGGGGATGACGTACCAATGGACAGGCCCCGACCGTAGCCGGGGGCCTGTCCTACGGGACGCTAGGCCGCTACTTCAGGAGCCTGGAAGAGCGCTTCGGGGTTGCCCTTGGCCCGGCTCCTCCGAGGAGCCTTGGCCTTGGTCACCGTGGCCGTTTGGGGTGCGCTGGCCGCAGTCTGCTTAGCCATCATGGACATCAGGATCTCCTGGAGCATCTCCGCCCCAGCAGGAGAGGATAGGAACGCTTTCACGGCCTCCTCCGAGACGGTGGGCTCTTCGGTGGCCTGGGCCACCGGCTCAGGCTCAGTCTCAGTCATGACGTTCGGCACGGCGTCGATCTCGTCCCACTCGTCCGCGCTCAGGAAGGGCAGGAAGGTGGGAGCCTCTTGCGCGGGCGCGGTCTCCTCTACCGGAGTTGCCTCCTCCTCGGAGGTAACAGCCTCGGCATGCTCCATAACGATCTCGGGGGTTTCCTCGGCATCGAGGTCAGTTAGTTCGTTAGTTTCCTCGGACGGTTCCTGCGTCACGTAGATGTAGCGCATGCTCGGGCGTCCACCAGTGCCCTTAGCGCTCTGCCCCTTCACGATCTCGATTGTGTCGAGCTGGGCCACGACCTCCCGAAGGTCGCTCGCCTTGATGGTGAGTGCCCGGTAGATCTCGGTGGCCGTACGGCCAGTCTCCCCGGCCTCCCTGATGTAGTTCTCCACCTTGACCGACAGGGCGGTTTCCTCGGAAGCCTCAGCTTCCGGCAGGACGTAGGCGATGGTCTCGATGGAATAGCAGACCAGGGCCAGGGCGGCGTCAAAGTCACGCTCGCTGATCTCGTCTCGCCGCTCCGACAGGGCGAACAGTCCGGCAAGACGGATCATGTACGCCATGGCCCGCTCGGCGTACTGGCTCATGGCCTCGGTGGAGATCATGGCTTCCACGATGGGCCGGTGCTTGGCCTCAAACACGCGGGCCACGTGCGCAGGCACGGTCACCGTGTCCACCTGGCGGGCGTAGTCGCCAGCCTGCCGTAGAGCACGCGCGGCCTGCCGGATGACCTCATGAGCGTCGGAGGACTCGAACACTGGCAGCGTCTTGGACTGCTCGACCCATAGGGGCAGGAGGCGGTTCCAGGTTCCTCCGGTCGCGTCCTTGCCGCCCGCGACCGCTGCCCAGTTCTTTGGCTGTACGTGCATCGTTAGTCCCAGGTGCGGACGCCGCACTCTCAGGTCATCCACCTTGGTCTTGTGGGCGATGGTTTGGGCGTCGAAGGACTTGCGCAGGTAGATGCCCACCTTGGCGTCACGACGCGCGTTGGACAGTAACGCGTCTCCCTCCTCCTCGATGAACCAGACCGGATTGGCCAGCGAGCCCTCTGCCCGGTCGGCCAACTCCGTGATGAACCCCAGGCCCGTGGCCGGGAGTCCTTCCACCACGCTCTCCTCGGCGAAGGTCGCGAACGCCCCCTCGACCACGCGCCTCGCGATGCCCGTAGCAGTGCCCTTCCTGCCGACACCGCTACGCCCGACCAGGACGCCCCACAGTGCCAGCGGGGAAGAGCCCTTGCCGGTCTCGACGGTCGGTCCGTAGCCGATGTAGGCGCTGTAGGCCGACATGAGAGACACCATGACGCCGACCTTGGACCCTTCCGTGTAGGGGTCGAGTGCATCGGTGATGCGACCGAAGAGTCCGTGGAATGCCTCGTTGGAGATGACAGGAGCGTTGCTCTGCATGGCTTGATAGCCTTCCTCTGCTGGCCCCAGAGCGATTGAGACGCCAATCCTGACGCTCTGGGGCTGGTCCATGTCTGACGCTGGTCTCTCAGTCCCGAGTTAGTTCTGTTTGCTCGGTTGAATCGAAGCCAGCGCCGAGAAAGCTAGCCATTCGAGTTTCATCTGTCAATAAGAAAACCAAAGAAACTACGAAACCCCAGAAAAATCGGGGTTTGTTAGTTCATTGTCTCGACCTGGGGTAATGCACTTTCCTTCTCCTTGGTAGACCCCGAGGGGGGTGGTTCCTCCGACCAGGTACGATTCTGGGACTTTCCGAAGAAGGCATTAAACGTACTCCGACCTGGAGTATCACCCTCTCGCGAGGGTGGAAGAACTTACAAAACCCGCAGCCCTGAAAACAAGAAAATCCCCGAACTCTTCCATTGAGTTCGGGGCCTTCTTGAATCGTCAGAATTAACTTAGGCGGTCCACTTCACAGCGGCCTTCACGAGGCCCTCGGAATCCTTCACGGCGACGTTCGGCGCGGTGGGCTGCTTCCCGCCAGGGAAAGACAGAACCCGTGCGCCGTACAGATGCAGAGCGTCAATCTGGTCGCGGCGGTACTTCTCCACCGGCTGACTCCGGAAGTCGGTGAACTGGCTGGCGAACGTGGTGAACGACCTTTGTCCGGCCAGAATGTCCACGCCGGTCGGCATGGCCGTGGTGGACAGGAGCGTGAACCCAGCCAGGCGGGCAACCACGCCGTTGGCCGTTGCGCCAGCCTCGCCCAGGGCGGCAGCGTTGGCCACGTCAGGGGCACGCATCAGGTAGCGCTTGGCCTTGGGACCGACAACAACGTATCGACCGTCCGGCACCTTGCCAGTGTCGAGCTTTTCCATCATGTCGAAGATGGCTTCTAGCAGCGCCTCGCCCTTGTCACGGCTGTCAGTCTGGGCGCTTACGTTCACCTGCGGGAGGCTGGTAGCCGAGGCCGCAATGGTCGCGCCAACGAACGCGTCCGTAGAGGCCGCCAGAGCACGGATGGACTCCAGAGCGGCCGGTGCCGCCAAAGCGCCGGCCACCTGAACCGTCTCGATGTTTCTGACGAACCAGGCCACGTAATCGGCTTCGGAGATGTCCACGTACTGCTCAACGGTCTTCAGATCTTCGATCGTCATCCCGGCCACGTCATCGTACTTGCCGACGTTGGGCCTGATGAGGCCGTTGACCACCATCCGGTCGCCCTGTGTGGTGATGTCGCCTTCATAGTCGGTGTTCACCACCAGGGGCGAGGCCCAGACCAGCAGCGGATCGAACTGGGTGAGTAGCTCGCTGCTCCACTCGGTGGGAACGAACGCATGCGTACCTGCGTGCGCGTATGCGGGGATTGGAGTAATTGCCAAAGAGAAATCCTTTCAGTAATGGTTAGCGGCGTGCTCGCGCGTCCAGAGGAACGCCACGTTCAACAGGTGCGCCTGAGCTGTGAGGGCCGATACCCACGTCTTGGGGATACGTGGGCTTCTTGGCCGTCGAACCGAGCGAAGTAACAAACCCCGTGATCGCGTCAAGGTCTGCCGTTCCTTCCTCGCTGAGGAAGGCGGACATGTTGAGCTTGGACATCGCCTCTGGGGCCAACTCCATGCCGCGCTGTTGGGCGGCATGCTGGAGCTGGATCTCAGCCAGCGTCAGAGCATGTTCTTGCTGCATCGCTGTCATGGCCTGTTCCAGTTCCGCGCTCTTGGCGGTTGCGGCCTCCAGTTCGGCGCTGGCGGCCTTCCAGCGGGCTTCATTAGTCCGGCTGAGGCTCTTCCATTTATCGGTCTCAGAGTCGATCTGAGAGCCTTCTGAGGGCGCTTCGGCCACCGGCTCCATTTCGGTGGTGGCGTCAAGCGTGTTGCTTGGTGAGTCGTCCATTTCGGCTACTCCTTCGATAGTCAATGCGTGGGTGCGTGTCGGGGCTACCAGGTGCGCATACGCAGCTCGTCATGCTCAGGCGTCGCCTGCCACGCGTAGGTAAGCGACCTCGGGTTGTCCAGGTCGCCGCTCACGGACACGATGCGAATGGCAGGGTCCAAGTTGCCTTCACGCCAGGCGGAGAGGATCTCCAGGGCGCTCATGTTCTCAAGCTGGACGTGGGTAGTCATCAGTTCTCCAAACGGGGTGTGGTGTGGCCTGAAGAAGGCCCCCGACACGAGGTCACCGAGGGCCTTCAACAACCTCTACGTGAATGAGGAGGGTCGAAGAGTCCCTCCCTACCCTCTATTAGAGGGGTGGATAAGTTATTTGTGCGAGAAGCCTCAGCTCACGGCCGTCCGGATCTCCCACAGCACATCATCACAACGCAGTGAGCAGTACGGATCGAACTCTTCGGCATCGATCTTGAGTCCACACTTCAGGCACAAGCCTTTGCTGAGACGGTAGCGCTCCTGCGCTTTCTCTCGATCTCGTACACGCTTGGCAGCCTGACGACACTCGGCCGAGCAGTAGCGACGCCAAGGCCCAGGACGACCCGAACCCAGCTTCCTGGTCTCCTTACACAGCTTGTCGCAGTATCCGCACTTGAACACTTGGGTGAGAGATAACCCCGCTGGAAGCGCCATGACACATTTACCCCACATCTGCCGCGCTAAGAGCAGCGGCTTGCCAACTAACGAGCTAACGAACTAACGAATCATCGTGGGTTCGTTCGGCGGGCTCTTCCGGCCCGCTCCCGAAGGGTCTTGGCCTGATGGCAGGCCCGGTGAGCGGCGCGAAGGTTGTCGTACTCCCAGCCGCCGCCATCGGCTACGGCCGTCACGTGTTCCAACTCGTTGGCACCGGCCTGACCACATAAATAACAAACTTCAGCATCACGCTTGAGAGCCGCCCTGCGGCGGCGATTCCAATCCTTCGGCCTAGACAGATTCCTCTGGGACGTCACCGCCCACGGTTTACGGCGGTGGGCGGAACACTTGCCTTCGCCGCGAACGGCGATCTGATGACAACCACTCTCATTACAAATCTTGTTAGCCAGGGCCAACGGCCCTCCAATCGTCTAAGTAACTATCAATCCATGGCAGCCCTCAAAGGCTGCCTTATGTAATCAACTAGTCGCAACTAATTGGGCCTTCCGGCTAGGGCCTCCAGGCCCTCTAGATAACTGGTTGAAGTAGGGGCCAGTCTCCAAGCTGGCCCCTTAATCATTCCTTCGTCTGGTTCGTCGTCCCTCCTCGCCTGCCGAAGGAACATAAGAATAGAGAGGAAGCCGTATTGGCACAGGTCAGAGGCATGGTCGAGTCCAGAATCTTCGGATCAACGGGTCTGGATTCGTAGGACTACCACATCGGTCCAGCATCATAGGACTCATGGGCCATGGTCGAATCGACATTCGACACATAGCCCGACTCCCACGTTTGATGAACGGGACACATTGCGCCCTTATTTAATCCGCGTTCCCAGAATTCTCGCGGAAGCCATACGCAGGTTTCCCCGCCGCCGGGCAGTACGAGCCCTGCCAAGCGAAGCTTTTTCAATGTGTCGTAAACGGTGGACCGCGAAGCGGGCTTTACGCTCCCGTCCCGTTTCTCTCGGCTAAGGATCTGCCGCAGCTCTCCAGCTTCAAATACAGCGTGTCCCGTGTTGTTGGCGCGAGCGACGGCGATCAAAAGGAGTCGGGCATCTAGGGAAAGATTGCGCCCCTGACGAGCCACACTACCCGCATATCGCTGAAAAACCTTGCCAAACTGATGTTCAGGAAACGTCAACTCGGTCCCCTTGTCATATCTATTCCCAACTCATTAGTGATCAAATTTCCCTCTGTCTCGATGGTCAATGGATGACTTGGCTGTCAATCCAGGTCTCCACGTTCCGCACTCGGAATCTGAGGTGCTTGCCGATCCGGTAGCCCGGCAGCTCCCACTTCTTCCAGCACGCGTAGACCGTGCTTTCCGGCACGTCCATGTAGGCGGCCACGTCTTTCACCGACATCAGGTGGTTGCTTCCTCCGCTGCCCAAATCGCTCTCCTCTCTCATGTGCGGGCACGCTGTGCCCGCAAGCTGTACGCCTCGCGTCGTGTCCGCTGTGCAGTTGTCAAAGGCATGCCAGGACCGCCCCGGCCGGGCGTGACCTTGCGGCCCTTCCCGGCCCGGCGCGGCGGGCAACGACCACCATCGCATGTTCATGTTCAGAGCGTCAAGTTATACATGAACACACTTCCACGCTGTCCGTGAATGGTGTAGCGTCATCGCCATGACCAAACAAGAGGAACCGCGCGTACACACGCACGCGAGGGAAGAGGTGCGGCCCGACCAGGGCCCCGGCTACCACCTCCAGCACTGGTACGACGGCTGGCAGGTGGACATGTGGTGGTCGCCCAATAGCACGGGCGGCCCCAGCGAACTGCGCATCACCACCAACAACCCCGAATTGATCGCACGGGGCATCACCACAGGCACGCTGCGATCCATTCCGTTGGCCGAGATCTCACGGGAGTTGAAGAGCGACCTTCAGCGCCTCAGCCGCGATCAAGACATTTTCCATGTGCTCGACCCGCATACCGAGTGGGCGAAGCGCCACATCCGGCAGACAGCCAGCGACAACCCCAAGCCAGGCCGAAGCGGACGGCCGGAGTCCTTCCACCTCGCCGTAGCCGTGCTCTACGCCTGGTACGTACTCATGCGCGAGCCCAACCCCGTGCAGGACCTCGCCGAGATCGTCAGCGCGGACCGAAGAGCAGCAGCCAACTGGATCTCCCTGGCCCGCAAGAACGGCATGCTCACCGAGGCCGCCGAACGCCAATCGGGCGGCACCCTGACCGACAAGGCCGTCTCACTGCTCAAGGCGATGAACGAAATCGAGGAAACGAACTAACGTGGCCAGCTTGATCAAGAAATGCGAGTGCGCCGACACCAAAGCCGGGCGCACACTCGACCTACGCACGGCCGACGACCGCAAGACCGCCGAACGATCCTGGGGCAAGTGCGGTCACTCCTGGGTGGTCCGCTACCGGCTCGGCGGACGCGGCACCAAGCAACAGGAGCAGTCCTACCCGCACAACATGAAGAAGGACGCAGAAGCGTTCATTCTGGAGATCAAGTCCGACAAGGTGAGCGGCTTACGCCGCACCATCGATCCCAAAGCCGGAGCGATCACTTTCGCCGACTACGCGGACAGCTGGCTCTCAGGCCGTGTCGGGCTGTCGGCCAAGAGCGTTGAGATCTACGGCAATGCGCTGAAGAACCAGATCAACCCGACTCTCGGTCACCTTCGGCTGAATGCCATCACAAGGCAGACCATCAAGAACTTCATCTCAGCCCTGATCAAGGCAGCGTACGCGCCGAACACCATCCACAGCGCCTACATGGTCGTGGGCGCGATCTTCAGCGAGGCCACAAAGGACAAGCTCATCCCCGAGTCGCCCTGCACGGACATCGAACTGCCCAGCGCCGCGCAGAGACAGGAGTTTCTGGTTCCCTCCTGGACGCAGATCAGCAAGCTCGCCGACTCCATGCCAGCCCGCTGGGCGGCGACGGTATGGCTCATGGCCGGATGCGGTCTCCGGGTATCTGAAGCGTTTGCCGTCGCCGAGGGAGGCGTGATGTTCGGCGGCCGGAGACTGCGCATCCATGAGCAGGTGACCAGGAAGCGCGTGTTAGGCCCACTCAAGCACCGTGAGGAAGGGGACTACCGGGTCATGCCGCTGCCGCCGTTCGTTCACTCCGCCATCACCACGCACATCGAGAGCCACGGCACCGCCGACGGGTACCTGTTCCAGGCGGCCAAGGGAGGTTGGGTGGGGTACGAGACTTATCGGCTGGCGTTCGCCGCCGCAGCCAAGACGGCGGGCCTTCCCGAGGACTTCACCCCTCACGGACTGCGCCACTCCTACGCATCCATGCAACTCGCCCAGGGCATCCCCATCACGGACGTGTCCCGATGGCTGGGACACCAGGACATCGGGATCACATTCCGTACGTACGGCCACCTCGTGGACGAGGCATGGGACAGGGCGCTCGACGTGATGCAGGCCGGTTATCAGACGGGCATCGCCGAAGTCCCGGCAGCCGCGTGCTGACTTCGTGCTGACCACGAAGACCCATAAATGCCTGTCTACCTCGGGCTTTTGCCCCCAGCGATCACATGTTGATCATGTGGCCGGAGAGGCCGTGGATCGCTTCCTTGACCGCTTCGCCGAGCGTGGGGTGGGCGTGCACGTTGCGCGCGACCTCGTGCACGGTGAGGTCCCACTGCTGGGCCAGCGTCAGCTCGGGCAGCAGCTCCGTCACCTCCGGGCCGATCAGGTGCGCGCCGAGCAGCTCGCCGTACTGGTTGTCGCTGATGATCTTGACGAAGCCGTTCGCGTCGCCCAGGCCGTGCGCCTTGCCGTTCGCGGTGAACGGGAACTTGACCACCTTCACGTCATAGCCCAGGTCACGGGCCTGCGCCTCGGTGTGGCCGAAGCTGGCCACCTGCGGCTGGCAGTACGTGGCCCGGGGGATCATCACGTAGTCGAGCTCCATGGTCTCCGCGTCGCCGATCGTCTCGGCCGCGATGATGCCCATGGACTCGGCGGCGTGCGCCAGCATCAGCTTGGCGGTGACGTCGCCGATGGCGAAGATGTGCGGCACGTTCGTCCGGCAGCGGCCGTCGATCGCGATCGCGCCCCTGTCGGTGAGGGCCACGCCGGTCTTCTCCAGGCCGTAGCCGTCGACGCGCGGTGCGAAGCCGATGGCCTGCAGCACCTTGTCGGCCTCCAGCACCTGCTGCTGCCCGTCGCGGGTGACGGTCACCTTGACCGAGGCGCCGTTGTCGTCGATGCCGTCGACGCGGGTGGAGGTGAGCACCTCGATGCCGAGCCGCTTGTAGCGCTTGGCCAGCTCGGCCGAGACCTCCTCGTCCTCCAGCGGGACCATGCGGTCGAGGAACTCCACGATCGTCACCTTGACGCCGTAGTTGTGCAGGACGTACGCGAACTCCACCCCGATGGCGCCCGCGCCCGCGATGATGATGCTGCCGGGGAGCTGATCGGTCATGATCTGCTCCTCGTACGTCACCACCCGCTCCGACAGCGACGTGCCCGGGATCAGCCTGGTGGTGGCTCCGGTGGCGATGATGCAGGTGGCGAAGGTGATCGTCTCGCCGTTCACCTGGATCGTGTTGGCGTCGAGGAACGTGCCGCGGCCGTCGTACTCCGTGATGGCGTTCTTCTTCATCAGGTAGTGAACGCCCTTGACCCGGCCGTCGGCCACCTTGCGGCTGCGCTGGAAGGCGGCGCCGTAGTCGAAGCTGACCTCGCCGCTGATGCCGAAGGTCTTGGCCTCGTGGTGGAAAATGTGCGCGAGCTCGGCGTTGCGCAGCAGTGCCTTGGACGGGATACAGCCCACGTTCAGGCAGACGCCACCCCAGTACTTCTCCTCGATGACCGCTGCGCGCAGCCCGAGCTGGGCGGCGCGGACCGCGGCCGTGTACCCTCCGGGACCCGCGCCGAGAACGACGACGTCATAGTGAGTGCTCATGAGTCAGACCGTACCGTCCACCTAGCGCTACCCTTGAACCTCGCCCCTGTGCCAATGACCCGGCCGATCGCGCTCGGTTGGATCTAGGCATGACCGAATTCCCGGGACGGTGGGCCGAAGGCGTCAGCCTCGTGATCGCGCCGGTCCTCATGCTGGTGGGCGTGCTGCTGCGCCTGCCGTACGACGCCTTCTTCCCGCGCCAGCTCGCGGCCTTCGCCGGGAACCCGGCGCTGATGACCGCCTCCTACAGCTGTTTCGCCGCGGGCAACGTGCTGCTCTGGCCGGGCGTGCTCGGCCTCGTGCGGCGCTCGCCCGGCTCGCGGTGGGTGCTGTGGGGCGGGGTGATGGTGATGCTGGGCCTGTTCGAGCGGGCCTTCCACGCCGGGGTCAGCCATCTGGCGTTCCAGCTGGTCTCCGTGCAGGGCCTGCCGGCCGCGCAGCGGGCGGTGGCGGACTCCTATGGCGCCTTCCACGTCTTCGCCTCGCTCAGCGTGGCGCTGTTCTTCGGCTGGATCGTGCTCGCCGTCGGCCTGTGGCGGGCCGGCACGCTGGATGTCGTACGGGCGGTCGCCCTCGGCCTCATGTCCGCGCTGCCGATCGGCGTGCTCAAGGGCACCGGCGTGATGTCGATCGTGGCCACCGCGGGCCTGTGCGTCGCGCTCGTACCCTTCGGCGTCAAGGTGCTGCGCGACGGCCCCGCGCCGAAGTGGTGGGCGTTCCCGCTGGCCCTCGCAATCGGCGCGGGCGCGGTGGTGCTCGGCACCCTCGGCTAGAACTCCACCTTGTACGGCAGCGCCAGCTCGTCCGCCGGGACCCCGCGGATGCCCCAGTTGACCTTGGGCATCTCGATGATCGTGATCTCCAGGTCCTCGGCGGCGAGCCCCGACCTCTCGTAGATCGTCCGGATCAGCGCCCGCTTGGTGTCGTCGCTGCGGCCGGTGAAGCAGACCACCTCGATGATCAGGTAGTCCGCGCCGCGCTGCGGGCACACGAAGTCCTCGGCGTCGAGCAGCAGGAACCGGTGGAACCGCTTGTCCTCCGGCAGCCCCCAGGCGCTCACCATGCAGGAGTGCAGGAGGTCCGAGAGCTCCCGTTGCCGGCCGGCCCACACGTCCCGCCGACCGTAGATCTTGAGCTGTGGCATGCCGGTCAATATAGGGGGTCGCCGCGATTGGTAGCCTGACCCCTGATGTATCGCCTCGTGTTCACGCAGGTCTTGCGACGTTTCGACGCCGAGGCCGTGCACCATCTGACTGTCAGGGCCCTTGCGCTGCTCTCGGCGCTGCCCCTGCTCAAGCGGCTGCTCTATCGAGCGCTCGCGCCGCACGACCCGGTTCTGCGCGTCAGCGCGTTCGGCGTGCACTTCCCCGGACCGCTCGGCCTGGCCGCCGGGTTCGACAAGGACGCCGCCTGCGCCGAGGGCGTCGCCGCCCTGGGCTTCGGCCATGTCGAGGTCGGCACCATCACCGCGCACGCCCAGCCGGGCAACCCCCGGCCCCGGCTGTTCAGGCTGGTGCCGGGACGGGCCGTCATCAACCGGATGGGCTTCAACAACGCCGGGGCGGTGGCCGCGTCGCGCCGCCTGCGCCGCACCCGGGGGCTGCCGGTCGTGGTCGGGGTCAACATCGGCAAGACCAAGGTGGTGCCCGAGGCCGAGGCCGTCGCCGACTACGTGGCCAGTGCCAAGGAGCTGGCGTCGCTGGCCGACTACCTCGTGGTCAACGTGAGCTCGCCCAACACCCCCGGACTGCGCGACCTGCAGGCCGTGTCGCTGCTGCGCCCGCTGCTCGCCTCGGTCAAGGAGGTCGCCGACGGCACGCCGCGACGTACCCCGCTGCTGGTGAAGATCGCCCCCGACCTCGCGGACGAGGACGTCGACGCGGTCGCCGACCTGGCGCTGGAGCTGGGACTCGACGGGATCATCGCGACCAACACCACGATCCGGCACGGCGGCGAGACCGGCGGGCTGTCGGGCCGCCCGCTCAAGGCGCGCTCCTTGCAGGTGCTGCGCCGGCTGCGGGCCCGTGTCGGCGACCGGCTCACGCTGGTCTCCGTGGGTGGCGTGGAGGATGTCGACGACGTGTGGGAACGCCTGCTCGCCGGGGCCACGCTGGTTCAGGGCTACACCGGGTGGATCTACGGCGGGCCGTTCTGGGCCGCGCGCATCCACCGGCAGCTCGCGCGCCGCGTCCGCCGCCACGGCCTCACCTCGATCTCGGAAGCGATCGGCCGTACGGCCTGAAGCCGTTCGTCCTGAAGTCGTGCGGGCTGAAGTCGTACGGCCTGAAACGGGTGGGCGGCCTGGAGCCCACAGCAGGTGGAAGAACGAGCCAACTGTGACAGTACGTGTTCCCGGCGTTGCTAGGGTTCCCGGATGCTCGATGATCTGCATGACACACCCGCGCGCCTGTGCCGGGACTACCTCGAACTGGCCGATCGCCACGCGCCCGGTCTGATCGAGGGGCTGTATCTGCAGGGATCGATCGCGCTGGGCGACTACCGGCCGCGGGTGAGCGACGTCGACTTCGTCGCGGTGACCGGCCGGCCGCCCGATCCCGCCGCGCTTCGTACGATCCACGCCGAGCTGAAGACCCGTGGGGCCAAGCCGCACTTCGACGGCCTCTACGTCACCTGGGACGACCTGCGCAAGGACCCGGCGCAGGCGCCCGATGGGCCGTCGGTGCACGAATGGCGGCTGACCGAGTCGGGACGGTTCGAGCGCGGCCTGGTCACCTGGCACGTGCTGGCCCAGGGCGGTGTGGCCGTGAGAGGGCCGTCGGCGGCCCAGCTCGGCATCCACACCGACTGGGACAAGCTCGCCCGGCAGACCAGGGCGAACCTGGCGACGTACTGGACCAGATGGGTACAGTACAGCGCCCGACCGGCCTCCCGGCCGGGCGTGCTCGCGCTGAGCGAGTTCCAGACCGCGTGGGGCGTGCTCGGCGTCACCCGCCTGCGCCAGACGCTCGCGGTGGGCGAGGTGACGTCGAAGACCGCCGCCGGCGAGTACGCGCTGGAGGCGTTCGACACGCGCTGGCACCGGATCGTCCGCGAGGCCCTGCGGATCAGGCTCGGCGGGCCCGCGCTCTACCGCAATCCGTTCCGGCGCCGGGCCGATCTGCTGGCCTTCATGACCATGGTGCTGGAGATGTGACGGACGGTCACACGCTGGGTCTGGTCGACTCCGCGTCGTGGGTCATCGAGTCCACCCGCTGCATCAGCTCGGCCACGCGTACCGTGGCGGGCCGGTGGGGTCTGCGCCGCTGCCACGGCTTGGGCCCGTCCAGCGGCCGGTACTCCACCCCGATCGCGTCGAGCCGGCCGAGATGCTCCTCCAGGCGGGCCGGGAAGTCGGCCCCCGCCGAGCCGGACCACGCCACCTCCGCCAGGGCGCACGCCCGCGGCCACACCCGGTAGTCGAGCGTGCGAGAGTCGGGGATGCGCTCGGTCCAGAGCTGGGCCTGGGCCCCGACGACCCGCGACCGCTCCTCGCCGGACCAGTCGTCCGGGGCGGGGGAGAAGGCCGCGACGTCGGCGACGGTGATCGCGTCACCGATCGCCATGGGCTCGTCGGCCGACGCCGACTCCGCGTAGTCGAAGTACAGCGGGAACACCGGCGTCGCGATCACGTCATGGCCCGCCGCGGCGGCCCGCCGGCCGACGCCCATCCCGCGCCACGGCATCACCAGCGTGTCGTGCCGCAGCTCGCCGCTGACGAACGCCTCGTCCCACACGACCGCCCGCGCGCCGCGGTCCGCCAGCACGTCGGCGAGCCGGCGCAGGAACCACGCGTGCAGCTCGCCCATGGACGACAGACCCAGCGAGTCGCGGTAGGCGGTGATCTCGGGGGAGGCGGTCCAGTGGTCGAACACCACCTCGTCGCCGCCGATGTGCACGTAGGGGGTCTCGCCGATGGCGCCGATCAGCTCGTCGAAGATCGTGGTCAGGAACTCGACCGTGGGCGGCATGGGGGACAGGATGGCCGGGGTGATGCCCCACCGCTCCAGCACCTGGTAGTCGTCGTCGGAGGAGCCGAACTCCGGATAGGCGGCCAGGATCGCCTGGGCGTGCCCCGGCACGTCGATCTCCGGCACGACGATGACCGCACGGGCCCGCGCGTAGGCGGCGATCTCCGTCAGGTCGTCGAGGGAGTAGTAGCCGCCGTGCGGGATCTCGTCGTAGGCGTCGGGCTCGCGGTAGTAGTTCGTCGCGGTACGCGAGCGGTGCGAGGCCACCTCGTGCAGCCGCGGGTACGCCCTGCTCTCCACCCGCCAGCCCTGGTCGTCGACCAGGTGCAGGTGGAGCCGGTTCAGCTTGTGCGTCCCCATCAGGTCGATCAGGCGGAGCACCTCACGCTTGGGGAAGAAGTGCCTGGCCACGTCGAGGTGCAGCCCACGCCAGGAGAAACGGGGAGCGTCCTCGATCCGGACCCCCGGAACGGTCCACGCCGCCTCGGCCGCGAAACGGTAGGACGCGGCCGGCAGCAACTGGTGCAGCGACTGCCCCGCGTAGAAGGCGCCCGCCCGGTCACCCGCCGTGATCTCCACCCCGCGCGACCCCACGACCAGCCGGTACGCCTCCGGGCCGAGGGCCGGGTCGTGCCGCAGGTCGACGGCTCCCGCGTCGCCCGGCCGCAGGTCGAGCACCGGCAGCGCCAGGCGTACGGCGTCGACCAGGTCCTCGGGCCCCGAGACGGCCGCGCCCGAGGTCAGCTCGTAGGAACCGGAGAGATCGTTCAGCAGGTTGGGGCGAGGAATCATGCTCTGAGATAGTGCTGCAAACCGTCGGCCAGCGCTACCGCGATCCGCTGCCTGAAGGCGGAATTCTGGAACTTGGCCGCCTCAGCCGGGTTACGCATGTTGCCGCACTCGATGAAGATCTTCGGCACGGTCGACAGGTTGAGGCCGCCGAGGTCGTCGCGGTAGTCGAGGGCCTTGCTGCCGATGTAGGTCGAATAGGGCAGGCCGGTCTCCTTCTTGTACGCGTCACGCACGGCCAGGCCCAGCCTGCGCGAGTCGGCCACGACGGGGTCGACCGGGCCGTTGATCTTCTTCGGCATGATGACGTGGAAGCCGTGGTTGGCGGCCGCAGCGCCGTCGCCGTGCACGGAGATGGCGGCGTCGGCCTTGGCCTTGTTGCCGATCGCGGCCCGCTCGGTGATGCACGGCCCGACGCCGCTGTTGTCGGCCCTGGTCAGCTTCACCGCGGCACCGCGGGCCTTCAGGATCTTGACCATGCGGTTGGAGACGTCCCAGGTGAAGGCGGCCTCGGTGTAGTGGCTGTTCGTCTCGGTCCCCGTCGTGTCACACGGCTTCCATTTGGTCAGCACGTTGACCTTGCGGTTGACGGCCTTCGGATCGCGGTAGTTGCCGCCGTTGTGCCCCGGGTCGATGACGATGGTCTTGCCCTCCAGCGGCCGCGCCGCGGCCTGGGGCTTGGCGCGAGCCTGAGGCGTGGTACGAGCCTGAGCCGGGGCGGGGGCCAGGGTCGTCGCGGCCGCCTGGGCGGCCTGACCTGCCGCGGCGCCACCGCTGCCGGTGCTGCCGCACGCGGTGGCGATCAGGCCGCAGACAGCGAGGAGTGACGCAGGAAGAGCACGCATGCGTTCCAACTTACGTCAAGAGCGGTCCTCGCCTGATGCTTATGTCCAGAGCGGTCCCCGCCGGAGGCTCACCTCAAGGGCGGGCGTCACCAGACGTGTTCGCCCACCTCCTGCCGTTCGAGCAGTGCGGCCAGCTCCCGTGCGTCCTCGGCGTCGAGACCGAGAACGACGCGGGGACGGCCCCATGGGTGGTCGAGGGAGTGGGCGACGTAGCTGGCCACGGACTCCGCGCCGACGTCGGTACCCCTGTCCCTGCCCGCGCGCCACTGCGCCCAGGCGCGTTCGAGCTCGGTCGCCGCGCGCTGGGCGCAGGACACCAGTTCCGGATCACGCATGGCTGTCCCCCCGGATCAGATCGTGTCGCTATGACCTGACGAGTAAACCTCCGTGCGGCGCCGCCGCCGCACGGGTTGACCCAGCTTTGGCCGTCTCTAAACGCGACCCGTGCTCCTTCGGCCCTCCCTAAGCGGGTCCGGTGCTTCGCCGAACGATCAGTTCGGGGGTCACCTGGCGCAGCCGGGCGACTTTCGAGGGGTCTCCGATCCGGTCGCTGAGCAGGGCCGCCGCGGACCGGCCCATGGTGCGGCGCGGTTGGTCGACGGAGGTCAGAGAGATGTGGTGCGAGGCGGCCAGGTGGGTGTTGTCGTAACCGACCACCGACAGGTCGTCCGGCACCTTCAGGCCCAGTTCCGCCGCGGCCGAGAGGACGCCGAGCGCCACCACGTCGTTGGCGGCGAAGATCGCCGTGGGCCTGGGTTCGCGGCTGAGCAGGGCGAGGGCGGCCTGCCGGCCGTCCTCCTCGGTCGACTCCGCGGCCTCGACCATGATGTACGGCGCCAGCGAGTGCCTGCGCATCGCCACGAGATAACCCTCGCAGCGTGACGAACGCGGACCCTCGATGTGCGCGATCCGCTTGTGGCCGTGGTCGACCAGGTGGTCGATGGCCAGACGGGCACCGAGCTGGTCGTCGTCGACGACGATGTCGACGCCCTCGAGCTCGATGTCACGTTCCCCTACGACGACCGTGGGCGTGTAGGCGGTCGCCTCGATCAGCGTCTCGCTGGTCGGCGCGATGCCGAGCAGAACCAGCCCGTCGACCCTGAGCTCCAGGAAGGCCTCCACGGCCTCGTCCTCGAAGGCGGGGTCCCACTGGCTGTTGCCGATCAGCATGCGCAGTCCGTCGCCGTGCAGGCTCTCCTGCAGACCGTCGAGGAACTCGGCGTAGAACGGGTTGTGCAGGTCGGCGACGAGCGCGCCGACGAGATGGGTACGGCCTTCGACGAGGCTCCGCGCGACCGCGTTGGGCCGGTAGCCGAGCTCGCGAGCCGCCTGCAGTACGGCTTGCCGCCGGTGCTCGCTCACGTGCGGGGATCCGCGCAGTACGAGTGAGACCAGCGATTTCGAGACGCCGGCTCGCTCGGCGACGTTGCGGATGGTGGGCCTTGGCCGAGGCACCGCGTCTACCTCGCGGAGCTCGGCAATAGTTGAAGTGTTGACGGGTGGTCCTGACATGTGTCTCCCCCGCGATGCGAAGTTGGGCACCTGTCTGACCAAACGATCGAGTTCGCCACAGGGTACGGCTTCAGGTTAGGGAAGGCTGATATTGACCAGTTGGCTACATGTCCGCTATTAGGCAGGGGGTCGGATACTGTGCAGTTGTGACACTCGGGAAGTCAGCCGAAGCGGCCCGACCGGCTCGGCGCAGGCTCAGCGTGGATCGCCGTCGCGAGGAGCTCATGGCCGCGGCACTCGAGCTCTTCAGCACACGCGACGCGGAAGACGTCTCGATCGACGACGTGGCCTCGGCCGCCGGCGCTTCGCGGGCACTGGTCTACCACTACTTCGGCGGCAAGCAGGAGCTGTACGTGGCGGCGCTGAAGAGCGCGGCCGAGCAACTGGAGTCGCGGCTGCGCCCGCAGGGCGGCGGCAGGCCGCTGGACGAACTCGCCTCGGGATTGCGGCGCTACTTCGACTTCGTCGAGGAGCACGCGGCCGGCTTCGCGGCGCTGCTGCGCGGCGGCCCCGCCAATCGGGCGGGGGAGATCGGGGAGATCGTCGACGGTGTACGGCAACGCCTCTTCTGGCTCATCCAGCGGCAGATGCGGGTCGAGCGGCCGAGTCCGGTGCTGCGTACGACGCTGAGATCGTGGATCGCGTCGGTGGAGACCGCGGGCCTGGACTGGCTGGAGCACCGCGACATCGAGCGCGCGACGCTGGAGAAGATGCTCGTCGATCACATGGTGGCGCTACTCAGAGTAGCCGCCGGCTATGACACGGAGGTCGACGGGCTGCTGGATCTACTGACCAGGGAACAGCTCGCCTAGGGAAGGATGGCGCCGGGCGGGCGGCGCCAGCTTCCCACTACTACGACATGACGTCGTCACCTGGGTGGACCGGGCTGTCCAGCACGGCCCACCATTCAACCCCCCTGAGGTTCGTGACGACCCCGGCACTACTCCGAACGCTGCTGCGGAATGCCCGCCAGCAGTGCCCGGACCTCGGTCTCCCGGTAACGCCGGTGACCGCCGAGGGTACGAATCGACGTCAACTTGCCTGCCTTCGCCCACCGGGTAACGGTCTTGGGGTCGACCCTGAACATGGTCGCGACCTCAGCGGGCGTGAGCAGCGGCTCGGCCTCGGGTGTACGAGCTGACATTTGTGCGGCCTCTCCTCCGTGTGGACCGGCTCAGCGATCCTGTGACTCCCTTTGCGCGTGTCACGGATGTCCCCCTATAGCCCAGAGCGTGCGGCTTTTCTGAGCCATATGCGGCATCACCCGAAGTGACCATACCGCCACGCAGAGCGATTTGCGAGCCCTTCTTTGACCCAACTGCCCGCTCACATGGCGATGTCACGCTCGGTGATTCTAGCGACACGTTTCGTGGTATCGCAGTGAAAACGGCAAACTACTCAGTTCGCAGAAGAGAGCAGCCGCGAGTCATGACCTACTTATGCAGGTCAGACAGTTGTATTGGGGTTCAGTTGGCAGATTCCAGAAGTTGCATTGACTTCCAGCGCAGGATCACCCTCTGATACATGGCGTAGGCAAGCTCTTCTTGACCCGTGTCCAGTCCCGTGAGGGCCGCGGAGAGCTCCGCGACGGACTGATCCGCTTGCAGAGCGTCATCATTCATAAGGTGCACCAACCCGCCGTAATCAAGCTCAACCAGCGAGTGCGGATGGAACTCCTCGAGCCACCTGGCCACGTCCTCCACGTCGAAGTTGGCCGACACCTCGCCCAGGTGCCTGCGCAGCACCTGCAACGCCCGCGCGGAACGCCTCCTGGCCTGGGCCATGGAGGTGACATAGATGAGGTTGCGTCCCGTCGTGGTGGTCACGTCCTGTCCCGGGGTGGAGGAGCCGAGCACCAGCCAGCGCTCGTTCCCGTCAAAGGGCACGAACCACGCGGGTGGCACGTGCCACGCCGTGGTGCGGATGTGGGTCCGGAGCGCGGAGGAGTCGCCCGTGCGCTTGTACCGGTCGAAGTCGTCGACGGTCTGCTCGGCGATCGCCTTCGGGACGAGCCGGTCCATGAGCTTCGCAGGAGTGCTGCCACGCAGCCTTGAGAACGCCAGCCACGAGCGCAACCGCGTCTGCCACGGACAGACATAGAGCCGGTCCTCAACGCGCCGCAGATAGGCGTTGGGGCTCTCCTGCGCGGGTGCCGGGTGGGGCGGCATACCGAGCAGGCGCCTGACGGCCTCGTCGTGCTCGGCGTTGAGCGCGGTGGCCCGGCGGGGGCGGTCGCGCGATTCGGCGTACTCGGCCCAGACCTTGCGCTCGGACTCGGCGAACGCGGTCAGCGGCTCGTAGACCCGGAGGTAAGCGGCATAGGGCAGCACGGAGGCATCGTGTCATGAAGACAACCTGCTCGCACCGTCGCGGCTATTACGCTGAGAAGCGATATCCGTCGCGACGGAGCGACGGACTGTAACGGACAGGGAGTCACTACCGTGACCGATGTCTTCGGCTCGTCCCACAAGGACGTCCATGAGCAGGTCGTATTCTGCGCGGACGAGCAGAGCGGCCTGCGTGCCATCATCGCCATCCACAACACCGCACTCGGGCCGGCCCTGGGAGGCACCAGGTTCTACCCCTACCCGGACGAGCAGGCGGCCCTGGCCGACGTGCTCAACCTGGCCAAGGGCATGGCCTACAAGAACGCGCTGGCCGGTCTCGACCTCGGCGGCGGCAAGGCCGTCATCATCGGCGACCCGGCCCGGGACAAGAGCGAGGCGCTGCTGCGCGCCTACGGCCGCTTCGTCGCGTCGCTCGGCGGGCGCTACATCACCGCCTGTGACGTGGGCACCTACAGCGAGGACATGGACGTCGTCGCAAGGGAGTCACGCTTCGTGGTCGGCCGCACCCTGGCCCACGGCGGCGCCGGCGACTCCTCGATCCTCACCGCGTTCGGCGTCTTCCAGGGCATGCGGGCCTCGGCCGAGCGTGTGTACGGCACGCCATCGCTGCACGGCAGGCGGGTCGGCGTCGAGGGCGTCGGCAAGGTCGGCCACCGACTGGTGGACCTGCTGTGCGAGGACGGGGCCGAAGTGGTCGTCTGCGACGTCGACCCCAAGGCGGTCGAGCGCGTACGGCAGCGCCACCCCGAGGTGGCCGTCGTGGCCGACGCGGCGGCGCTCGTCGCGGCCGACATCGACGTGTTCGCCCCCTGCGCGCTGGGCGGGGCGCTCGACGACCAGGCGTCGGCCACGCTCCGCGCCAAGATCGTCTGTGGCGCGGCCAACAACCAGCTCGCCCATCCCGGCGTCGAGAAGCAGCTCGCGGAGCGCGGCATCCTCTACGCGCCCGACTACGTGGTCAACTCGGGCGGCGTGATCCAGGTCGCGGACGAGCTCGAAGGCTTCAGCATGGAACGTGCCAGGGCCAAGGCGACCCAGATCTATGACACGACTCTGAAGATCTTCGCGATCGCGGCCGAAGAGGGCGTCCCTCCGGCGGTCGCAGCAGATAGGCTGGCCGAGCGCAGAATGTCGGAAGTCGGGCGTATTAGGGGCATTTGGCTGGGCCACTGACGCCCCACGCCCATACGGCGTACCGAGCTGGGCACAAAACAGGTACGGTAATAGGCGAACGATAGGCTGACGCCCAAAGTCAGGCGGCGTCAGTGTGTGGTGCGTTAGCGACGAGGGGTCGGGGACGACCCCACACGAGGGGGTCGAGCCAATGGGGCGCGGCCGAGCAAAGGCCAAGCAGGTCAAGGTTGCTCGCCAGCTGAAGTACAACAGCGGTGGCACGGATCTTGATCGTCTTCGCGATGAACTCGGGGTCGGAGACTCCAGTGACAACGACGACGCCGACGACCTCAGCGATGAGCTGGCGGATCGCTATGCCGATTACGCCGATGACTACAGCAACAACGACGACGATCGTTCGTCCGGACGTTCGTAGTCGTTCTTCTGGTTGAGCGAGTCCAGCCCCACGGCACCCACCCGTGGGGCGCATTTTTTGCTATTTGGGGTTACGGCACGGCCAACCTGGCCGCCACCCGCCGTTCAGGGCAGGGGGCCTCCAGGAATACGGCCGCTGAGCCCGCACGTGGCCGGGCGCCGTAACAAGACGGTGGGACCATCTGGGTGGCGAATCGGCGGCCGGTGTTCCTCTGAGCGGTACGACGTGGCAGGTGTCGCCGACGGCAACCCCTGCCACCTGTGTCAGCGATAGCTGGCTTTGCCGGTGCCCTCGGTGATTTCGCCCAGGACCCACGCTTCCAGGCCACGGTCGGCCAGGAGGCGCAGAGCTTCGTCCGCTGACTCCTGCGCCACGATGGCGGCCATGCCGATGCCCAGGTTGAAGGTCTTGTCCATGTCCTTCTGTTCGATGCCGCCGTGGCCGGCCAGGACCGAGAAGATCGGTGGCGGGGTCCACGACGAGCGGTCGAGGGCGGCGTCCAGGTGGTCGGGGAGTGAGCGGGACAGGTTGCCCTCGATGCCGCCGCCCGTGATGTGGGCGTAGGCGTGCACGTCCACCGCGCGGGCCAGCTCCAGGCAGTCGAGCGAGTAGATCCGGGTGGGCTCCAGCAGCTCGGCGCCCAGCGGCCTGCCCAGCTCGGGGAGGTCGGCGTCGAGCGACAGTGACGACTCGCGCAGCACGTGGCGTACCAGCGAATAACCGTTGGAGTGCACTCCCGACGACGCCAGGCCGAGCACCGCGTCGCCGGCCCGCACGCGAGAGGCGCCGAGCATCGCCGACGCCTCCACGACGCCGGTGCCCGCGCCCGCCAGGTCGTATTCGTCGGGCCCCATGGCACCCGGGTGTTCGGCGGTCTCGCCGCCGAGCAGGGCCGCCCCGGCCAGCCGGCAGCCCTCGGCGACGCCGCCCACGATCTCGGCGATCCGCTCGGGCACCACCTTGCCGCAGGCGATGTAGTCGGTCATGAACAGCGGCTCGGCGCCGCACACCACCAGGTCGTCGAGGACCATGGCGACGAGGTCGACGCCGATCGTGTCGTGCTTGCCGTATCGCTGGGCGAGCATGACCTTGGTGCCCACGCCGTCGGTCGAGGTGGCCAGCAGCGGGCGCTGGTAGCGCAGCAGGGCCGAGGCGTCGAACAGGCCGGCGAAGCCGCTGGCGTCGTCGACCACCTCGGGCCGGCGGGAGCGGGCCACCTTCGCCTTCATCAGTGAGACGGCGCGCTCGCCCGCCTCGATGTCGACTCCGGCGGCCTCGTACGTCGTCACGCCTTGCTCTCCAACACGAACTTGCCCACGTTGTCCTGGTCGATGGGGATGGGATAGGAACCGTCGAAGCAGGCCCGGCACAGGCGTTCGGCGGGGATGGTGGTGGCCTTGGTCAGGCCCTCCAGCGAGATGTAGCCCAGCGAGTCGGCGCCGAGCGAGGCGCGGATCTCCTCGACGGTGAGCGAGCCCGCGATGAGCTCGGCCCTGGTGGCGAAGTCGATGCCGTAGAAGCACGGCCAGGCCACGGGCGGCGAGGAGATGCGTACGTGCACCTCTTTGGCGCCGGCCTCGCGCAGCATCCTGACGATCGCGCGCTGGGTGTTGCCACGGACGATCGAGTCGTCCACGACGACGAGGCGCTTGCCCTCGACGACCTCGCGCAGCGGGTTGAGCTTGAGCCTGATGCCGAGCTGCCGGATGGTCTGCGAAGGCTGGATGAAGGTGCGGCCGACGTAGGAGTTCTTCACCAGGCCCTGGCCGTAGGGGATGCCGCTCTCCTGCGCGTAGCCGACGGCGGCGGGCGTGCCGGACTCGGGCGTCGGGATGACCAGGTCGGCCTCGACGGGGTGCTCGCGGGCCAGCTCACGGCCGACCTCGACCCGGGTGACCTGGACGCCGCGCCCGGCGATGGTGGTGTCGGGGCGGGCCAGGTAGACGTACTCGAACAGGCAGCCCTTCGGCTCGGCCAGCGCGAACCGGCGCGACCTGACGCCGCGCTCGTCGATGGTGAGCATCTCGCCCGGCTCGATCTCGCGGGTGAAGGTGGCGCCCACGATGTCGAGCGCGGCCGTCTCGGAGGCCACCACCCAGCCCCGCTCCAGGCGGCCCAGGACCAGCGGGCGGATGCCCTGCGGGTCGCGGGCCGCGTAGAGGGTCTTCTCGTTCATGAACACCAGCGAGTAGGCGCCCTTGACCTGCGGCAGCAGCTCGGCCGCCGCGTCCTCGATGGACCGGTCACTGTCCTGGGCGAGCAGCGTGGTGAGCACGTCGGTGTCGGTGCTCGCCCTGGTCGCCCCGGGGGCCAGCCGCTGGGCCAGCTCCGGGGTGTTGATCAGGTTGCCGTTGTGGGCGAGCGCGAGGCCGCCGACGTCGGTGGAGCTGAGCGTGGGCTGGGCGTTCTCCCACACACTGGAGCCGGTCGTGGAGTAGCGGCAGTGGCCGATGGCCAGGTGGCCCCGGAGTGTGCCCAGCACCGACTCGTCGAAGACCTGGGCGACCAGGCCCATGTCCTTGTAGACGAGGATGCGGCTGCCCTCGCTGACCGCGATGCCCGCGGACTCCTGTCCGCGGTGTTGCAACGCGTACAGTCCGTAGTAGGTGAGTTTGGACACTTCCTCGCCTGGCGCCCAGACTCCGAAGACGCCACAGGCGTCCTGCGGAGCACGGTCTTGGGGGTCCAGGTCATGGCCGAGCCGGCCGTCGCCTTTCAGCACGTGCTTCAGTCTAGGTTGGCCGCTCCCCTGCTCGCGCCCCGGGGGCCAGATCAGAGGGCATGTGCCGACCGGCCGGCGTTGGATCCGTCGCGGATGATCTCGCCGGTGAGGTTGCGGTTCGCCGCGGAGCCGAGGAAGACGATCAGTGCCGCCAGGTCGTCCGCCGTCGAGAGCCTCCGGGTGGGGGTACGGGCGGCGAGCGCGTCCGTGACCTCCTGCGGGACGGGCCGTTCGCTCCCGGTGAGAGTGAATCCGGCGGCGGCCACGTTCACCAGGATCCCGTCCTTGCCGGCCTCCCAGGCGAGCGCGCGGGCCATGCCGTGCAGGGCCATCTTGGCCGTGCCGTACGCCCCGGGGCCCGGCAGCCCCTCCTCCGCCGCACCCGACGACACGAACACGATCCGCCCGAAACCGTTGCGCCGCATGCCGGGCAGCACGGCCCCCACGAGGACGGCGTTGCCGACCACGTTGGCGTGCAGGGCGGCCGTCCACTCCGCCGCGGGCACGTCCTCGAAGGGGACGCTGCCGGGCATGATCGTGCCCCAGCGCACCGCGTTGGCGACCAGCGCGTCGACCGGCCCCACTTCCCGCGCGGCGGCGGTGATGCTCGCGTGGTCCGCCAGGTCGAGGCGCACGGCCGCGGCCGTGCCGCCGGCCTGCTCCACTCGCTTGACCACCTGGGCCGCCCGGTCTTCGCCGGAGTTGTAGGTGATGGTGACGCGGGCTCCCGTGGCTCCGTAGGCGACGGCGGTGGCCGCGCCGATGCCGGAAGAACCCCCGGTGATGAGTACGTGCATGATGAACCCCTCTGTTGATTAGCCGACTAATTAGCCAGCTAATCTCATCCGAGCGCCGGACCGCAAGGCGGTTTCGCTGGGAGTGAAAGGGTTCTTAGGGCATGGCACGCAGCAGGCGGGCGAACGCGTCGCGCTCCTCCGCGTCGAATGTGCCCAGCAGTTCTTCGTCCATCCTGGCCCAGATCTGTTCCACGGGCTCGCGGACGGCCTTGCCCGCGTCGGTCAGCCAGACGCGGCTCACCCGCGGCCGGTCGGGATCGGGGGTGCGGTGCAGGAAGCCGGCCCGTTCCAGGCGCTGGACGGTCTTGGTGACGGTCGGCGGCTCGACGCCCAGCCGGCCGATGAGCTCGCTCTGGGTGAGGCCGTCCTGCTGCCATAGCTGGTTGAGCAGCAGTTCCTGACCGCTGTGCAGGCCCAGAGGGACCAGGGCCGCCGCCATCTGGTTGCGTTTCGTCTTCATGACCATGATCAGCGCGTAGGTCAGGGTCTCTTCCAGCATGTCCTCATCTTGCCTGCCGCCTGCCGGTTTGGCGCATGGTGACCCAAGGATGAGGGGGGTTTTACCGTGTCGTGCGGTTTCGGTGGTGGCATGCGCGAAAGGGTGAAGTATCCGGCATGCAGACCCGTCGGGAGACGCAGACGTGACCACACCTGGAGATCCGAACCACCCCCGGCCGAACGACGGCGAGCGCCCTTCGCGGGACGAGCCCGGCCGGCCGCCGAGCGAGGACGAGCCCACCGGCAGGGCGCCCGGCGACTCCGGCACGGGCGCCAACGGGGAGCCGGGCGTCGAGGAGCCGATCACGCCCGCGCCGCCGGTGGTTCCCCCGGAGGAGCGGCCGCGTCCCGGCGGGGAGCCGCGGACGCCGTTCCACCCCGACCTGCCCACCTCTCCCGAGACGCCGGGCCCGGCCGCGGACCAGGAGGGCGGCGCGGAGGAGACCCAGGTGTTCCCGATGCCCGGGGCGCGGCCGGCCTATCCGGGCTGGGAGCGTGAAGGCGGGGAGCCCGGTGCGCCGCGGTCCACGACACCGTCGCGCTACGAGCCGGCGACCACGCCGCCGGAAGAGCCGCCGCCGTCAGCGCAGGACGACCGTCCGTCGTTCGCGCCACCCGGCGCGCAGCCGCCGCCGTCCGAGGAGACTCGCCCGTTGACACCGTCTGGTGAGGGCGCGGGCCCGTCGTACGGGGAAGCCCGCCCGCAGCCGTCTGACGAGGGGGCTGAGTGGCCGTTCGAGGACGCCCGTCCGCAGCCGCCTGGTGAGGGTGTCGGGCCGTCGTACGGGGAAGCCCGTCCGCCCGGGTCGCCGTACGAAGGCGGCCCCGGGGGGTACGGGCCTCCCCCGACGTACCGGGACATTCCACCGAAGACCGAGCCCATTCCGGCCGTCCCTGGCACCTCGCCCTCCAGCCCGTACGGCGGCCCGCCCGGCGGCGGCGGTCCCCCCTACGGCCTGCCCCCGGGGTACGGCCCCTACCAGACCGGCCAGCCCGTCAAGCCGGGCAACGGCCTGGCCACGGCCTCGCTGGTGCTGGGCGTCGCCAGCCCGTTCCTCGTCTTCGTCTGCTTCACCGGCCTGCTCACCGCGATCCTGTCGATCGTCTTCGGCAGCGTCGCGCTCAGCAGGGGCGTGGGCAAGGGCCGTGCCATCACGGGCATCGCGATCAGTGTCCTCGCACTGATCATCTTCGCCATCGTGGCCATCTGGTTCTGGAACGTGGTCCAGGAGTGCGGCCACCTCCCCGGCCAGCTCGCCGACAAGTGCTTCGAGGACAAGTTCCCTTGGATGCGGCGTAACGCCTAGAGAGGGAGATGGCCGGACAGGTCGGCACGGGCGCCGCTCGCCGAGACGGCGCCCTTCGCCATGGCCTCGGCCCACGTGAGGCGGCCCAGCGCGAGCTCGATCCAGGTGCGGCCGTCCGTCTCCACGACGTTCGGGGGAGTGCCGCGCGTGTGACGTGGCCCCGCGATGGCCTGTACGGCCGCGTAAGGCGGCACACGCACCTCCACCGTCCTCCCGGGTGCGGCGGTCGCCAGCCGGTCGAGGAGGTGGCGCACGGCCTGCCGGGCCGCGTCCCGCTCGGGCCGGAGGTCGCGCTCGTAGGCGGCGAGCACCGCTGAGACCAGCGCGCCGGCCAGTGCCGACGGCGGCCCGTCGAAGGGTGGTTCGTCCAGCGCCACGAGCTGGGCGTCCAGTGCGGCCCGCAATTTCTCTGGGTCCAGTTTCCGCGAAGGCACCTCACCATTGTGTCCCCAGGAAGCGTTCATCGTGCCGGAGGTCGTCGTTCATCCGCGGTTTCGATGACGGTCGTAGCGTCCCCGCCGGAAGACCGTACTTTTTTGGAGGACCTGTGGCGAACCGGCTGCTGCCGCTGCTGCCCACACATACATCTGGCCGATCGGCGATGACCTGCCGGTTCCGCTGCGGCAACGCTTGTGCGCACGACGTGGCCAACCCCAGCGACAACACCTACTTCGGCGACGTGGTCGCGCAGGCGATCTCCCGACGGGGCATGCTCCGCGCCGGCACCCTGGGCGCCCTGGCCGCCGGGGTCGGCGTCGCCGGAGCCGTGCCTGCCCTGGCCGAGCCCACGGAGCCGCAGGCCGAACTCTTGGGCCACTCCTCGGGGGACATCCGCTTCACCCCTGTGCCGCCGAACAAGGAGGACGCGCTGCGCGTCGCCGACGGCTACACCTCGGCCGTCGTCGTGCGCTGGGGCGACCCCGTGACGGCCGACGCGCCCGCGTTCGACTTCGACCAGCAGAGTGCCGAGGCGCAGTCCAAGCAGTTCGGGTACAACTGCGACTTCGTCACGCTCTTCCCGATGGGCGCCAACCGCGGGCTGCTGTGGGTGAACCACGAGTACACCAACGAGAACCTGATGTTCCGCGGCTACACCAACGGCGTCGCCGCCACCGAGGAGCAGATCAAGATCGCGCTGGCCGCGCACGGCGGCTCGGTCGTCGAGATCGAGCGCGTACGCGGAACCGGCCAGTGGAAGCTGGTCACCACCGGCCGCAGGCGCTACAACCGGCGCGTCACCGCCCAGACGCCGATGCGCTTCAGCGGCCCCGCCGCGGGCAGCGACCCGCTCAAGACCGCCGCCGACCCGGACGGCCGCACCCCCGTCGGCATGCTGAACAACTGCTCCGGTGGATCGACGCCGTGGGGCACGGTGCTGACCGCCGAGGAGAACATCGACCAGTACTTCGTCAACGGCGACAAGGTCCCGGCGGCGCAGTTGCCCTACATCTCCCGCTACACGATCACGAACGGCACCCCGGCGAGCAGCCGCCGGTTCGACCGCGTCGAGGAGCGCTTCGACCTGGCCAAGCACCCGAACGAGGCCAACAGGTTCGGCTGGGTCGTGGAGATCGACCCGTTCGACCCCGACTCGACGCCGGTCAAGCGGACCGCGCTGGGCCGCCTGAAGCACGAGGCCGCCAACACCACGCTGGCCCGCGACGGCCGCGTGGTCGTGTACATGGGGGACGACTCCCGCTTCGAGTACATCTACAAGTTCGTCTCGAAGAACCGCTACATCCCCGGCAACGACCGGCACAACCGGAACCTGCTCGACGAGGGCACGCTGTACGTCGCCAAGTTCACCGGCGACAGCCCCGCCGCCGAGATCGACGGGTCGGGCAAGCTGCCGTCCGACGGCGCCTTCGACGGCTCCGGCCAGTGGATCCCGCTGGTCTCGGGCGACAGGTCGTACGTGGACGGCATGACCGCCATCGAGGTGCTGGTCTACACCCGCGTCGCCGCCGACAAGGTGGGGGCGACCAAGATGGACCGCCCCGAGGACATGGAGCGCAACCCGGTCACCGGCGGCGTGTACGTGGCGCTGACCAACAACACCAACCGCACCGCGGCCCAGGTCGACGAGGCCAACCCGCGCCCGTCCAACAAGCACGGCCACGTGCTGGAGATCGTCGAGCGGCGCGACGACGCGGGGGAGAAGACGTTCGCCTGGTCGCTCCCGCTGATCTGCGGCGACCCGAACGACCCCGCGACCTACTTCGCCGGCTACGACAAGACGAAGGTCTCGCCGATCTCCTGCCCGGACAACGTGGCCTTCGACCGTGACGGCAACCTCTGGATCTCCACCGACGGCAACCAGCTCGGCAGCAACGACGGTATGTTCGTGATGCCGGTGCGCGGCAAGGAGCGCGGGCACCTGCGCCAGTTCCTCACGGTGCCGCTCGGCGCGGAGACCTGCGGGCCGATGGTCACCCAGGACCAGCGCAGCGTGTTCGTCGCGGTGCAGCATCCGGGCGAGCTGGACGGCGCCACCCCGGACAAGCCGGCCAGCCGCTGGCCCGACGGTGACCAGCCGCGTCCGTCGGTCGCCGTCGTCTGGCACGCGCAGGGCAAGAAGGTCGGCGCTTGACCTGAAGTTAAGTTGAGCTCCTAGGCTGCCATGCATGAGCATGGAAATGACCGCATGGCATCAGCTTTACTCACTGAACAATCAGACGGAGCGTCGCCCGCTGTCCAGGGCGACGCTCCGTCGCATCGCCGCCTTCGCCCGCCCGCACCGGCGAAGAGTGGTGCTCTTCCTGGCGTTGAGCGTGGTGATGGCGGCCTTGGCGGTGGTCTCGCCCGTCCTCGCGGGCCGGGTCGTCGACGCGATCGTCAAGGGTGAGGCGTTCGGCATCGTGGCTGGGCTGGCCGGATTGATCGCCGTCCTCGCTCTGGCGGAGGCCGGTCTCGGGCTGCTGACCAGATGGCTGTCGGCGGGGCTCGGCGAAGGGCTGATCCTCGACCTGCGCACCGCGGTCTTCGACCACGTGCAGCGGATGCCGATCGCCTTCTTCACCAGGACCCGCACGGGCGCCCTGGTCAGCCGGTTGAACAACGACGTGATCGGCGCGCAGCGCGCCTTCACCGACACCCTGTCCAGCGTGGCGGGCAACGTCGTGACGCTCGTGCTGACCCTCATCGTGATGATCGGGATCTCCTGGCAGATCACGCTGCTCGCGCTGTTGCTGCTGCCGGTGTTCGTCCTGCCCGCCCGCCGGATGGGCGTCAGGATCGCCCGGCTGAGGCGTGAGGCGGCCGACCACAACGCGGCCATGGGCACGCAGATGACCGAGCGCTTCTCCGCGCCGGGCGCGACGCTGGTGAAGCTGTTCGGCCGGCCCGCCCGCGAGTCGGCGGAGTTCGCGAGCCGGGCCAGGCGGGTGCGTGACATCGGCGTGCGCACCGCCATGACGCAGTCGATCTTCGTCACCGCGCTCACCCTGGTGTCCGCGCTGGCCCTGGCCCTCGTGTACGGCCTCGGCGGCTTCTACGCGCTGCGCGACCAGCTCGACGCCGGCTCGGTCGTGGCGCTGGCACTGCTGCTCACCCGCCTGTACATGCCGCTGACCGCGCTGGCCAGCGCCCGGGTGGACGTGATGAGCGCGCTGGTCAGCTTCGAGCGGGTCTTCGAGGTGCTCGACCTCGAACCGCTCATCAAGGAACGGCCGGGCGCGGTCCGCGTCCCCGACGGCCCGGTCTCGGTGGAGTTCGACGACGTGCGCTTCGCCTACCCCTCGGCCGACAAGGTCTCGCTCGCCTCGCTGGAGGAGGTCGCCGTGCTCGACTCGCGCGGCGGGGCCGAGGTGCTGCACGGCGTCTCGTTCACCGCCGAACCGGGCCAGATGGTCGCCCTCGTGGGATCCTCGGGCGCGGGCAAGTCGACGATCGCCCAGCTCCTGCCGAGGCTGTACGACACCGACTCCGGGACCGTACGGATCGGCGGCGTGGACGTACGGGACCTGACCGCCGACTCGATCCGCGACACGCTCGGCATGGTGACCCAGGACGGGCACCTGTTCCACGAGACGATCAGGGCCAACCTGCTGCTGGCCAGGCCCGAGGCCGATGAGGACGAGCTGTGGGAGGTGCTCGGCCGGGCCAGGCTGGCCACGCTGATCGAGTCCCTGCCCGACGGCCTCGACACCGTGGTCGGCGAGCGCGGCTACCGGCTGTCGGGCGGCGAGCGCCAGCGGCTGACCATCGCCCGGCTGCTGCTGGCCAGGCCCAGAGTGGTGATCCTGGACGAGGCCACCGCGGCGCTCGACTCCACCTCGGAGGCGGCCGTGCAGGAGGCGCTGGGTGAGGCCCTGCAGGGCAGGACCGCCGTGGTGATCGCGCACCGCCTGTCCACGATCCGCGCGGCCGACGTCATCCTGGTGATCGAGGACGGGCGGGTGGCCGAGCGGGGTACGCACGCCGAGCTGCTGGCCGCCGGGGGCCGCTATGAGGAGCTGTACCGCACCCAGTTCGCCGACCCGGCGATCGAGGAGGCTGCCACCGGCGAGCCGGTCACTGTCGGGGCCGCGTAAGGGGTTACGTATGGGGTTTGCCGGAGGGAGGGGGATCGCGGTGGCTGGTCACGGCCGCCGGGCGATCGCGGCGGCCGCCCGTACCAGGGCGTCGTTGCCTGGCGCCGTGGTCCCGTCGGGCAGCAGCAGGCCGTCCTCGAACCCGATGCGTACCTGCCGCCCGTCCTCGACCGCGGCCCGCAGGACCGGCCAGACGGTAGCCTCGTCCCCGTGGTAGAGGATCGGGCACCGTACCCCGCCCGCGACCAGCCGCTCGGCCATGGTGCGGGCGTGCTCCACCGCCTGGAGCGGATCGGCGTCCTGCGGCTCGATCAGGACCCGGACGTTGTCGTGCAGGACCCGCGAGGCCAGCAGCGGCGGGACGTCGTCCACGCTCCACACCGCGCTCTCCAGCTCCATGCCCTTGGCCACGACGAGCTCGGCGGTCTCGGCCGCGCCCTCCTCGCTGAAGGCCACGGAGGCGAAGTCCGGCAGTTCCTTCCAGTCCCGCACCAGCTCGTACCGTTCCTGGGGCCCTGGGCACGTCCACAGGCCCGTGGTCGTGCCCACGACGGCCGTGGGGGTGGTGGTGCGGATCGCCTGAAGGACGGCGGCGAGCTCGTCCGGCCGGATGCTCTGGCCACCCTCGGCGTCGCGCACGTGCACGTGGACCACATCGGCGCCGGCCGCGAGGACCGCGGCCGTGTCCGCCGCGATCTCGCCGAGTGTGACGGGAGTGGCCGGGTGCTCGCTCTGGCTACGCCCGCCGTTGATGGCGGCCTTGATGAACAAAGGTCATCCCTTCCTGGGATCGAGGATCAGGTTCGTCGCTCCGGTGAGCTCGCCGAGCAGGCCGCCCTGCCACAGAGCGGCGACGAGGTCCGGTTCTTCGGCGTCGTCCGCGAGCGCCTCGTCCAGCACCGCCGCCAGCCGGTGGGCGGGGGCGACGAGCACGCCGTTGCCGTCGCCGAGAACCAGGTCGCCGGGCCGCACCGGGACGCCCGCGCAGGAGATCGGGACGTTGAGGCCGCCGGCGGCGAGGCCGTGCAGCTTCGTGGTGAGCAGCGACAGGCCGCGGGCGTAGACCGGCAGGCCGACCGCGCGCAGGGCGTCGATGTCGGTGGCGGCGCCGTCGACCACCGCGCCCGCGGCGCCCCGCGCGGCCAGGGCGTTCGCCACGACCTCACCGAACGGCGCGTGCCGGAGGTCGCCGCCGCAGTCGATCACCACGACGTCACCCGGCCGCACCAGGCTCGCCGCGTGGTGCAGCATGGCCGAGTCGGTGGGCGTGATGCGTACGGTCACCGCCCGGCCGGCCAGCTTGCGCTCCCCGGCGACGCGGCGCAGCGCCGGATCGCAGAACCCCTCCTCCAGGTAATGACCCAGAGTGGGGAAGTCCACGCCCAGCAGCCGGTCGAGCAGTTCGGCGTCGGCGGCGGGCGGCAGCTCGCGAATCTGGATGGGCACGGTCACCTCGGTCCGATGATGATGCGGCGGTTACGCAGGACGGGAAGCCGGGTGCGGGCGTCGTCCATCCGCTCCCGGTCGGCGTCGACCACGAGCAGGCCCCGGCGTTCGCCGCCGAGGGCGGAGCGGACCACGCCGAGCGGGTCGATCGCCGTGCTCATCCCGATGCAGTCGGCCGCGGATGACGACGACGCCACCACCCAGCAGGTGTTCTCGATGGCCCGGCCGCGCAGCAGCGTCGTCCAGTGGTCCTCCTTCAGCGGGCCCTTGACCCAGGCCGCCGACACCGACAGCAGGTCGGCGCCCATCTCCACCAGCAGCCGCGAGAACTCGGGGAAGCGCAGGTCGTAGCAGTTGACCAGGCCGACGTTGAACTCGCCGATCCGCACCACGCAGGGCGCGTTCTCGCCCCGCATGATCTCCCTGGACTCCTGGTAGTCGAAGGCGTCGTACAGGTGCATCTTGCGGTAACCGGCGAGCTGCTCGCCGTGCGCGTCCACCGCGACGATCGTGTTGTACGGCAGGGCCGTACCGCTGCCCTCGTAACCCCCCGCGATCACCGCGACGCCGTGCTTCGAGGCGATGGCCTTGACCCCGCCGAGGAACCCCGGCCAGTGCTGGTCGGCCGTCTCCCGCAGGGAGGCGACCTCGCCGGAGGGCGTCATCGACTCCTCCGGGAAGATCACGAGCTGGGCGCCGGACGCGACCGCCTCGGCCGTCATCTCGTCGATGACGGCGAGGTTGTCCGAGATGTCACCGGTGGGCGCGAACTGCGCTGCGGCGACCTTCATACGTGTCTCCTTCTGTTCACTGAGGATCCGAGCTATTCGCTGAGGATCCGAGAGAGGTCGGGGGACCAGCCGATCCACACGCGCTCGCCCACGCGGGGTGCCTGGTCGGCGGGCCCTCGCTGTTCGGCGACCGCGGTGGCGCCGTTGGCCAGGCCGAGGTGGTAGCGGACGCCGTGCCCGAGGTAGACCGCCTGCTGGAGCGTGGCGGCGAGCGCGACGCCCCCGGTGGGCAGCTCGTTCTCGGCACGGGCGATCCGCACGTTCTCCGGGCGGACGGCCAGGTGGACCTCCGTGCCGTCGGGCAGGTCGGTGCCGGGGATCCGGATCGCGCCGAGGCCGTCCACGACCAGGGTTCGTCCGGGGCCGAGCCGGCCGGTCAGGAAGTTCGAGGTGCCGATGAAGTCCGCGACGAAGCGGTTGGCGGGCCGCTCGTAGATCTCCTGCGCGCTGCCCACCTGCAGGACGCGGCCCTCGTTCATGACCGCGATGCGGTCGGACATGGTCAGGGCCTCCTCCTGGTCGTGCGTGACCGACACGAAGGTGACCCCGACCTCACGCTGCAGCTTCTTGAGTTCGAGCTGCATCTCCGCCCGCAGCTTCTGGTCGAGCGCGCCGAGCGGCTCGTCGAGGAGCAGCAGGGCCGGGCGTGACACGAGCGCGCGGGCTATCGCCACCCGCTGCTGCTGGCCGCCGGAGAGCTCGCTGACCCGGCGGTGGCCGTAGCCGTCGAGCCGGACCAGGGCCAGCGCCCCCCGTACGGCCTCGTCGATCGCGGCCCGCGGCCGGCGCCGGACCCGGAGCTCGAACGCCACGTTGGCGCCGACGTGCAGGTGGGGAAAGAGCGCGTAACTCTGGAACAGCATGTTGAGGTCGCGCTTGTGCGGCGGGAGCCGGTTGGCCGCCACGCCGCCCAGCTCGACCACGCCCGTCGTCGGCGTCTCGAAGCCGGTGATCATCCGCATCAGGGTCGTCTTGCCGCAGCCCGACGGGCCGAGGATGGAGAAGAACTCGTTCTGCGCGATGTCCAGCGTCACGTCCTTGACCGCGTACTGCCGGCCGAAGGACTTGGCCACGCCGGTGAGCCGGACCGCGGGAGCCGGAGTCGTCATGGTCAGGAAGCCTTGACCTTCGTCCAGCCCTGCTGGAAGTACTGCATGGCCGTTCCGGGGTCGAGCAGGAAGTCGGCCTTGGTGATGTCGGCGTCGGGTGCGTACACGGCCGGGTTCTTCAGCGCCTTGGTGTCCTTGATGTGCTCGCGGGCCGCCTGGTTGGCGCTGGCGGAGGAGCCGTCGTCCGTCGCCTTGGCGGCCACCTCGGGGCGCAGCAGGTAGTTGATGAACTTGTAGGCGGCGTCGGTGTTCTTCGCTCCCTTGGTGAGGGCGATGCCGTCGGTCCAGATGGAGCCGCCCTCCTCCGGGATCACGTAGTGGACGTTCGGGTTCGACTGGACGACCTTGGCCATCGCCGTGCCGCTCCACGCCTGGGCGGCGCACGCCTGCCCGGTGGACAGGAGCTGGGGATAGTTGGTGGAGTTGTAGCCCGCCAGCAGCGGCTTCTGGGCCAGCAGCGTCTCGGTGGCCTTCTCGATCTGCGCCTTGTCCGTGGTGGTCGCGCGGAACCCGTTGACCTGCAGCCCGGCGATGTAGGCGGCCAGCATGTTGTCGAGCATGTAGATCTTGCCCTTGTACCGCTGGTCGAACAGGACCTTCCAGCTCGTGGCCGAGGCCATGCACTTGTCGTTGTAGGCCAGCCCGGTCGTGCCCCAGATCCACGGGACGCTGTACTTGTTGCCCGGGTCGTACGACGGGTTGCGGAACTTCGGCGCCAGGTTGTCCAGCCCGGTGATCCTGCTCTGGTCGAGCGGCTGGATGAGCTGCTGCCCGATGAGCTGCTGCACGCTGTACTGGCTCGGCTCGACCAGGTCGTAGGCCGCGGCGCCCGCGCTGAGCTTGGCGGTCATCGTCTCGTTGCTGTCGAAGGTGTCCAGGGTGACCTTGATGCCGGTCTCCTTCTCGAACCCCTCGACCACGCTCTTGGGGATCTCGTCGGCCCAGGCGTAGACGTTCAGCGCCTTGCCGCCGCCACCCCCGCCGCTGCCGGCGGCGGGCTGCGACCCGCCACAGGAGGTGACGGCCAGCGCCGCCGCGGTCAACAGGGCTGTGGACAGGAGTGTTCTACGCATGATGGGGCCTTTCGCGGTGATCATGAGGAGGACCGGCCGATGAGGATCTGGCGCATCTGCCGCAGGCCGACCACCAGGATGACGAGGAAGGTGAAGAGCACGAGCAGCGTGCCCAGCGCGTTGATCTCGGGAGTGAGACCGCTCTTGAGCAGCGAATAGACCCGCAGCGGAAGGGTGGTGCTGCCGACGCCGCTGGTGAACGTGGACATCACGATGTTGCCGAAGGAGATCGTGAAGCAGAGCAGCCACGCGGCCACCAGCGCCTGCCTGAGCAGCGGCAGCGTGACCCGGCGGAACGCCTGCCAGGGGTTGCAGCCCAGGTCGGCCGCGGCCTCCTCCAGCGAGGAGTCGAGCGCCTGGTGCGCGCCGAAGACGATCATCGTGGCGTACGGCAGCGTGACCACGAGATGCGCGGCCACCAGCGTGGTCACGCCCAGGGTCGCGTCCATCGCGCCGAACACGGACAGGAGCGCCACGCCGAGGACGATCTCCGGGATGACCAGCGGCAGGAACATCGCGCCCGAGAACAGCGCCCGGAGCCGGGGACCGAGCCGGACCAGCCCCATGATCGCGAGCATGCCGGTGACGGTGGCCAGCGTCGCGGAGATGGCCGCCACCTCCGCGCTGGTCCGCAGCGCCTCCAGCAGGCTGGTGTCGCCCATCAGCTCGCCGTACCAGCGGGTGCTGAAGCCTGCCCACTTGTACGTGATGTCCGAGTCGTTGAACGACAGCACGACCACGGCCACGATCGGCACGTACAGGAAGACCAGCACCCCGCGCGCCACCCAGGCGGCGGCCGCGTCCAGCACGCGGCGGCTCATGCCCGGCTCCGCACGCGCCTGGCCCCGAGGCCGAACAGGGCGAGGGAGATGAGCATCAGCAGCAGCAGCACCACGGAGGCCGCCGCCCCCATCGGCTGGTTACGGAACTCGGTGTACAGCGTCACGATGAGGTTGCCTACCAACTGGTCCTTGCCCCCGCCGAGCAGGACGGGGATGACGAAGACGCCGAGCGTCGGGATGAAGGTGAGCAGCGCGCCCGCCAGCAGTCCCGGGCGGGCGATCGGCAGCAGCACCCGCCGGTGCACGCCCCACCAGCCGCAGCCGAGGTCGCGGGCCGCCTCGCCGAGCCGCGGGTCGATCCCGCGCAGCGAGGCGTAGATCGGGAAGACCGCGGTCGGCACGAACGCGTACACCAGCCCCACGAACGAGGCCCCCTGGCTGGGAATCCACTGCACCGGCCCATGGGTCAGCCCGATCGCGTCGGTCAGGCCGTTGATCGGGCCGCCGGGGCTGAGCAGGTTGATCCAGGCGAAGGTGCGGACCAGGAAGTCGGTCCAGAACGGGACGATGATCAGCAGCAGGATCAGCATCTGCCGCTGCGGCGGGCGTCCCACGACGTAGTACGAGACCACGTAGCCGAGCACCAGGCAGACCGCGGTGTTCAGCGCGGCCATGGCCAGGCTGTAGCCGAAGACCTTGAGGTAGACGGGGTCGAGGAGGTTCCCGTAGTTCTCCAGGGAGAATCCGGGCTTGATGCCCCCGTAGGCGTCGGGGAGGGCGAAGCTGTCGCGGACCACCAGCAGCAGCGGCATCAGCACCAGCCCGGCGATGGCCAGCCCGGCTGGGGCGAGCAGCGCCGAGGTCAGCAGACCACGCCTTGGGATCACGTTCACGCGTCCGGACTCCTTGCACGAGTCGTGGGAAGTGCACTCATCCTCAAGGTGGCGATACGGTGGCCACCAGGGGAAACGCGCGCGAAATCAGTGGATCTAGGCGCCTGTCTTCGCGAATTTCGCAACCGGGCGGCCGGAGGGCATCGGATGACGATCGACGATCAGGACCGTCAGATCATCGATCAGTTGCGGATCGACGGCCGGCGCTCGTTCGGCGAGATCGGCCGGTTGATCGGCCTGTCAGAGGCCACGGTGCGGGCCAGGTTCGGCCGTTTGCGCAGGCGCGGTGTCCTCCAGGTCGTCGGCATGACCGACGCGGTCAAGATGGGCGAGATCGAGGTGCACCTGGCCGTGAAGGTGTCACACCTGCCGGTCGCGCTCGTCGCCCGCGAGCTGTCGCGGATGCCGGAGCTGCGCTTCGTGGCCTCCTGCGTCGGTCCCTACGACCTGATCTGCGACGTCCGCTGCCGTGACCTCGCCCACCTGTCGGAGCTGCTCACCGAGCGGGTGCGGCGGGTCAACGGCGTCGCGCACGCGGAGGCGCTCACCGTGCTGGAGGTGGTCAAGGACAGCTACCTGTGGGCGGGTTTCCGCGAGCTGCCGCCCGCCCCTACCGAGCGGATCCTTCCTCCGTGATGGCCTGGCCGACCGCGCTGGACAGGCCCTCCCACGAGTAGTCCTTGAAGAGCTGGAGCAGCAGCAGGACCTGCACGTCCGACACGCCGGGCAGCATCCGGATGTCGTCCATGAGCTGGACGAGCTGGGCCTGGTCGCGGCAGGTGCCCTCCAGGAAGATGTCCTGCCCGCCCGCGCACAGCGCCACGTGATTGATCATCGGCATCCCGGCCAGGCTCTTCGCCACCGCCTGCGGCGTGAGGTCGCGGCACCGGATCATCAGCCGGACCGCCTGGTGGCCGAGGGTCAGCGGGTTCGACAGCGCCACGATCCGCAGCGCCCCGCTGTCCAGGAACTTCGTCACCCGGTGCCTGACGGTGGCCTCGGAGACGTGCAGCTCCCGGGCCAGCGCGGTGAACGGCGTGCGGCCGTCCTTGGCCAGGATCCTGACGATCCCCCGGTCTATCTCGTCCATCGCCTCACGTTAACCGGTGGTCGCCCGCTCCCGGCGGTCGGCCTGGGGCTGGTCCGCCGGGTCGCTCGTACGGCGGGTGCGGAGCGCGTACAGGCTGACCGGGACCGCCGCCAGGACGAGCACGGCCGCCAGCACCAGCGTGAACTGGTAGGCGTCGAGGAAGGCGGTCAGCGGCGGCCGGTCACTGGCGCTCTGCCTGGAGTTCAGGATGGCGCCCAGGACGGTGATGCCGAGCAGCCCGAACACCTCGCGTGACACGTTCAGCACCCCGGAGGCCACGCCCGACCGGCCCGCGGGCATGCCGGTGAGGATCGCCGAGGTCAGGGGCACCAGCAGGCCGCCGCCCAGGCCGTACAGCAGGAACCAGGGCAGCACGTCGCCGTACCCGCCGTCGGCGCCGATCCCGGAGAGCATGAGGATGCCGCCGCCCATCAGCGCCATGCCGAGCGCGACGGTCGGGCCGATGCCCAGCCGCGCGCTGATCCGCTGCGACAGGATCGCCATGACCGCCATGAGCAGGGCCATGGGCACGAACGCGGCGCCGGCCTCGGTGGGGGAGAAGGCCAGCACGTTCTGCAGCCAGAGAGCGCTGAAGAAGTAGATGCCGAACACGCCGAACGACCAGATGCCCATGGTGAGCAGGCCGCCGCTGAACACCCTGGCCCGGAACAGCGACAGGTCGATCATCGGCTCCGCGGCCCGCGCCTCGACGAGCAGGAACGCCAGCGCCGCCGCGAGCGAGAGGCCGAAGGCGGCCAGGATCTCCGGTGAGGTCCATCCGGCGCCGTCGCCCTCGATGAGCGCGTAGGTCAGAGCGAACAGCGCGAGCGCCGAGGTGGCCAGGCCCGGCAGGTCGAGGCTGCGCCGTACCCGGGTGAAGGCGGGACGGACGGCCCACAGCGCGAGGCCCAGCGTGACGCTCCCGATCGGCACGTTGATCAGGTAGATCCAGCCCCAGTGCAGGTGCTCGCTGATGAAGCCGCCGGTCACCGGGCCGAGCGCCATCGACAGCGCGCCGGAGGCGCTCCAGATGCCCACGGCCCGGCCGCGCTCGCCCGGGTCGGGGAAGATCTGCGTCAGCAGCGCGAGCGCCGTCGGCGTGAGCAGCGCCGCGCCGACCCCCTGCACGGCGCGGGCGGCGATCAGCGTGGTGCCGTCACCGGCCAGCCCGGCGGCGAAGGACGACAGCGTGAAGATCACCAGGCCCGTCGCGAAGACCCGCCTGGCGCCGAACACGTCGGCCAGCCGGCCGCCGACCAGCATGAGCCCGGCGAACACCAGGATGTAGCCGCTCACGATCCACTCCAGGCCGGAGAGCGTCAACTGGAGCTCTCGCTGGATCGTCGGCAGCGCCACGTTGGCCAGGTTGTTGTCGAGGTAGGTCATGAAGGTCCCGAGCGTCACCGCGGTGAGCGCCCACCATCGCCGGTCCATGTCTGTCTCCTATACGTCGTACTTGTACGTCGTATAGTTCAACTTGTACGTCGTATAGTTGTCAACCGTGATGGGAAAACTGACCGCGCGGGCCATCGTCGAGCGGGCCCTGGAGATCGGTGACGCCGAAGGGCTCGACGCCGTGACGATCAGGCGCCTGGCAGCCGACCTGGGCGTGACGCCGATGGCCCTCTACTGGCACTTCAAGAACAAGGACCAGCTGCTCATCGGCATGGCGGACCACCTGATCCTGGACTTCGTGGTCGGCGGCGGCGCGGACCGCCCGTGGCGCGACCGGCTGAGGGGGCTGGTCGAGGGCCTGATCAGAGTCCTGCGCACCCACCCTTGCGCGAAGAACGTGCTGGAGCAGGTGGACCAGGGCGGGGTGCCCAGCTTCCTGGCGGTCTGGGACGAGGCCCTCGGCCTGGCCCGGACGGCGGGGTTCACCGTGGAGGAGTGCTGCCTGATCTCCAAGTACCTGCTGCAGAGCGCCATCTCCATCGCCGACGCCCCGGTCCACTTCCGCTCCAGCCACACCACTGAGGAGATCGCCGAGATCGTCCGGGTGAAGCGCCTGGGCCTGCAGTCACTGCCGGCGGAAAAGTACCCGAACCTGGTGGAGATGGCGGGCCCGATGGTCGGGGGGCTGACCGCCGACTTCTACGACTCGTTCGGCGTGGACCTGGTGGTCAGCGGCGTGGAGGCGCTGGCGGCCAGACGCTAAAGTGCCGATCATGGCATTCGAGCTGGTCTGCGAGATCGAACCCCCCACGAAACCCGATCTGAAGCATGTCCGGCATCAGATCGGCACGATGAGCAAGATCGCGCACTCGTTCCTCATCCCAGACAACCACATCGGCCGGGCGACCGTGTCCAGCGTGGCCGTCGCGCATGAGGTCGAGGCGATGGGCGGGCGGAGCATCGCCTGCCTCAACTCCCGCGACCGCAACCTGCTCGGGTTCCAGCGTGATCTGCTGACGGCCGCGGCCTATGGGGTCGACCAGTTCCTGTTCGTCTACGGTGACAAGCCGGCGAGCGGCGGCCGGACCAGTGACCTGACCGTGCGCTCGATGATCGACGAGGCCAGGAACTTCGACGGCGGGTTCCGCGTCGGCGCGGCGGCCGGGCTGCGTCCGCTGCCCGCCTGGAAGCGCGCGGCCGACTTCCTGTTCCTCCAGGTCGGCTTCTCGCTGGAGGCCCTGCTGCGCTGGCGCGAGGCCAACCAGGTCGACGTACCGGTCTACGCGGGCGTGATGGTCCTGGCCAGCGAGCGCCACGCCCATGCACTGGCCGCGGCCATCCCCGACATCGCCATCCCCGACCGGCTGATCAGCGCGGTGGCGGCCGACCGCATGGCGGGCGTGGAGGCGGCCTGCGAGCAGGTCCTGGCCATCCGCGACTCGGGCGCCTTCGACGGCGTCCACCTGATCCCGGTCAGCCGCTACCGCGACGTCGAATCGAGACTGGCCACCGCGTTCAGATGAGGCCCAGTTTCAGCATCAGGGCGCGGTCCATTTCCGCGGCCTCGTGTGCGTCCAGTGTGCCCATGAAGTCGGCGCCCCCGCTGCTCGCGGTCCCGAGCGCCAGGAATGGCCTTGATCTCGTAGATCGCACCACGAAATATCACTCGGTGACGCCCATGAAGCGCTGGATCGCGAGCATCTCGGCCTGATCGTCGGGATCGTCGCGTAGCCGTTCGGCATCGGTTGCGGCCTGTTCCAGCAGCATCTCCCCGTAGAAACGCACCGCCTCTGAGTGCCTGCCGCCCGCCGCGCGGAGTGCGCTCTCCCTCGCTTCATCAGGGCTGACGTTGCACATGGTGTCAGGTGTAACACACTCTGTGGTTGTCAGGACTGTCGCGACCGCGCCAGGGAGGCGAATAAGGCGCCGGTCAGAGCGACCGCGAACAGCACCGCGTACGTTCGCTGGAACCCGTGCATCACCTGCCCCACCGCCACCGGCGACAGCTTCGCCAGAGTCCCCGCATATACCTGGGCCCGTTCGGCTGGGCCGACCGAGGCCGCCAGGACGCTCAGCGACACGCCCACGCTGATCACGATCCCTACGTTCATGATCATCACTCGGAATCCGTTGACCACCCCCAGGCTGTCCCTCGGCAGGGCCCGCATGACCTGCGTGGTGTTGCCGGTCAGGAACGTGCCGCTCCCGCACCCGGCCACGAACAGACCGACCCCGATGATCCAGTACGGCGTGGCGGGGTCGGCCGTCAGCATCAGGATGCCCAGGCCCAGAGCGCTCATCAGCGTGCCGCCGATCGACACGACGTACGGGGAGATCTTCAGCGAGCCCGCGAGCGGCGAGGCCAGGGCCATGCCGACCGGCACCGGCAGCACGCTCAGCCCGGCGGTGAAGGCGTCCACGCCCCTGGCCGCCTGGAAGTACAGCGCCACGACCAGGATCAGCGCCGAGCGGGCCAGCGCGTTGCAGAACGAGGCCAGGTTCGCGAAGGCCAGCAGCCGCCCGCCGAACAGCCGCAGGTCGAGCACCGGATGCGCGGCCCGGCGCTCCACCAGCACGATCAGCGGCACCAGCACCGCGAACACCGCCGCCCCGGTCAGCACCGCAGGGCTCGACAGCCCGGCGGAGCCCGCCTCGGAGAGGGCGATCAGCGCGGCCGAGAGCGCGGCGAACAGCAGCGCGTTGCCCAGCGCGTCCACCGGTTCGCGTGGGCCACGGGGCATCTTGCGCAGGACGACCGCACCCCAGCTCAGCGCGATCAGGCCGGCCGGCACGTTCACCCAGAAGATCCACTGCCAGCCGGCCGTCTCCGCGATGAGGCCGCCCAGCGTCGGCCCGGCGAGCTGCGCCACCGACAGGGTGCCGATGTAGACGCCCATGCCCTGGCTGAGCCGGTCGGGCGGGAATGCGTCGGTGATGATGACCGTGCCGTTGGCCAGGATCATCGCGGCGCCGATCGCCTGCAGCACGCGCATGGCGACCAGGAACCACACGCCCGGCGACAGCCCGGCCAGCAGCGAGGCCACGGTGAACAGCGCGAACCCCGTCAGGTAGACCTCCCGCCTGCCGAGCAGATCGGCCACCCGCCCGAAGAACACCAGGCTCGCGGTGTTGACCAGCAGGAACGACAGCAGGATCCAGCCCGACTCGAACGCGCTGGCGTGGAAGTGCCGCACCACCGTGGGCAACGCGACGTTCAGCGTGCTGCCGGCGATGCCGATGAGGACGAGCCCCAGGCTCGTCACCGAACACACTCGCCAGGCATAGCGGAGACGGCTGTCGTAACCGGGGGAGACCGCGACCATGCCCTCCACTATGACGTACGTCGTACGTCCGATTTGTCGCAGGTGGTCACCTGGCCCGCTTGCGCAGCCCTTCGAGATCGTGGATCACCACGCGCCGCCGCCCGGTCTCGATCAGCCCGCGGTCGCGCAGCGTCCGCAGCGCCTTGCTGACGGCCTCGCGCGAGGCCCCGGTCCACCCGGCCAGCTCGTCCTGCGAGAGCGGCAGCGCCACGCGTACGCCGCTGTTGGTCTTCTCGCCGTAGCGCTCGGCCAGCTCGATCAGCCTGGTCGCCACCCGGCCCGTGGTGTCGAACGCGCCGTACTCGATCCGCTTCCTGTCGGCGTCGCGCAGCCGCCCCGTGACGAGTTGCATGAGGAGTACGGCGATGCGCCCGTGCTCCTGCAGGAACGTGGGGAAGTCGCGGATCACCATGCCCGCGATCGGCTCCAGCGCGGTGACCGTGGCCGAACGCGGGGAGCCGTCGATGGCCGACATCTCGCCGAGCAGCGCGCCCGGCCCCCGCACGGCCAGCACGACCTCGGTGCCGCTGCTGGTGTGCGACGACACCTTCACCCGGCCCTCGGTCAGCACGAGCACCCAGTCGGAGGTGTCGCCCTCGCTCATCACGGTCGTGCCGCGCTCCCACCTGCGCGGGCGTCCCGCGGTGCGCATCTCCTCGACCTCGTCGGCTGTGAGCATGGTGAGGAACTCGCCGGGATCTGCGTTCATGCGCCGATTATGTCGGTACGGACATCGCCCTTCCAGGTCCTTCTAAGCCCTTCTAGGTCAGAGACGTCAGAACGTAGGCGCCCACGAGCTCTTCCTTGCCCTTGAGGCTCAGCTTTCCCAGAGGGTTCACCGTGACGCCGGCACCCAGTTGCTTGCGGGTCGTCTCGCCGATCACCACCGTGCCCGGTTCGGCGAGGCCCTGCAGCCTGGCGGCCACGTTCACGCAGTCGCCCATCGCGTTGAAGCCGCGCAGCTCCGGGCTGCCGATGTTGCCGACCAGGGCGGGGCCGGTGTTGACGCCGACGCGGAACGTCGGCCACGCCTCCGCGTCCTCCCGCTTCCAGGCGATCTCCTCGGCCACCTCGGCGGCGGCCTCCTGCATGGCCAGGGCCGCCCGGCAGGCCGCCCTGGCATGGCCGGTCTGCGTGGCCGGAGCGTTGAACAGGGCGAGCAGCGCGTCGCCGACGAACTGCACGATCGTGCCGCCGTTGGCCAGGATGCAGGGCACCGCGGCCGTGTGATAGCGGTTGAGCATCTCGACGATCTCGCCGGGCGTGACCCGCTCCGAGAACGTGGTGAAGCCCTTGAGGTCGGCGAAGAGCGCGGTGAGCTCCTTCATCTGGCCGCCGAGCGCCGCCTGGGTGGGGTCGGCGAGCAGGGCGGCGGCCACGTCGGGCGACATGTACTGCCGGAACAGCGTGTTGAGCTCCTGGTAGAGGCGGGCGTTCTCCAGCGAGATCGAGATCTGCCCGGCCAGGGTGGCGGCCAGCGCCTCGTCCTGCGACGTGCGGCCGACCGGCACCTCCAGCACTCCCGCCAGGTGGCCCTTGACGGTCAGCGGGAAGGCGAACAGGTTGTCGCGTCTGATGGGGGCGTCTCCGGAGAAGTCGTACTCGCGGGAGCCGATCTGCGTTCTGCCGTCGGCGATCAGGCCGATCCGCACGTCGCCGTACGCCTGCCGGACCCGTTCCAGCGCGGTGGCCAGGAGGTCGGTCTCGGACAGGTGCACGCGGGTCTGGGCGCTCACCGCCACCAGGGCGCCTAAACGCTGGGAGAGCTCGCGCTCGCTGGCCAGCGCCTCGCCGGCCCGGTCGAGAATCGCGGTCTGCCCCTCGGTGAGCCGGAACTTGCCCGACAGCCGGGTCGCCGCCAGCGGCTCGCCGCGCCGTACGTGCTCGACCAGCTCCTCCAGGACCTCGTCGTACTGCCGCTGGATGCGGGCCACGGTCGCCGACAGCGCGACCGAGTCGAACAGGCCGGCGCTCGACCCCTCACGCATGAACTGCAGGTACGCGCTGTAGGCGACGAAGACGAAGGCCAGCGTCAGCAGGATGTGCCACTCCCACCAGGACAGGTGCCAGTTGAGCTGCGACATCCCGGCGATCATGGCCTCGGCGAGCAGCGCGTAGGCGGTGATCAGGCTGATCAGCATGGCCGACGGCCGCTGCCTGTGGAGCTGGAACATCATCACACTGGCCGCGCCGTACAGGCCCAGGCCGGGCAGCGACAGCCAGACGAGCCAGTCGACCGGCTCCTTGAGCGGTGGCTCGCTGAGCGGCGTCAGCCCCGGGATCAGCGAGGCCGCTCCCCAGAGGATCATGAACCCGAAGAGCACGCCCCGGATGAAGTGCTGCGACTTCAGCACGGTCTGCGCCGCCCGCTCGCCCAGCGGAAAGGCCGAGACGAACGCGAACGCCGAGGCGATCGTGAGCCCGACCTGCTGCCCGAGGTCGAACCCCATCGATCCGGTGGGCAGGATGACCTGCGGCGTGGCCAGGCCGTGCAGGAAGAAGAACCCGGCGCTGGCCAGGAACACCATGGAGACCAGGAAGAGCCGGGCGTCCTGCCGTCTGCGCGACGCTTCGCTGATCAGCGTGCCGAGCACCACGTTGATGCCGGCCACCGCGATGATCATCAAGAAGTGGCTGGAGTGGTGCTCCCACATGATGTTGAGGTGGTCCTGGGCCAGGAGCAGCCAGAGGCCGAGCAGTGGCAGGACCAGATGGATGGCCCAGACCACCCCGCGCACCGGCTGCGTGGCAGGAGGGAGGTAAGGACTGGCGGTCGGCAAGGTCATCCTCCGTGGAATACGTGCGCCCCCGAACAGTCCCGATTATCCACGGCCGACAAGGCTCGCCAATGCGTCCTTTTACCCACAGCCGACTTTCATGACCCGTCAAGTAGCGTCATACTTATTGTCACGCAATGAACACGTTATGTAGTTTCTGTCATCCGTTGGAACGGTTGAAACGTGATTCTCATGCTCACCTTGAGCAACACACGTTCCTCGGAGGAAACCCGTGGCTATCAAGATTCGCGGTGGACGCACGCTCACCCTCGCCACTGTCGGAGCGCTGGCCGTGTCGCTCCTCGCCGTCGGCGGAGTCGCCACCGCGTCGTCGGCGTCAGAGGTGTACGCCTGCGTGCACAAGAAGACGCGATACGCCCGCATCGTCAACCCCACCACTCCGTGCAAGAAGACGGAGATCCGGATGGTGATCGGCGGCGGCGGTCAGTCGACGACCACGATCACGGAGGGCACCAAGGGCGACACCGGCCCGCAGGGCCCGAAGGGTGACACCGGCCTCCAGGGCAGGCAGGGCTTCCCCGGCAAGAACGGCAAGGACGGTCTTCCGGGCAAGGATGGCCTGCCGGGCAAGAACGGCACCGACGGCAAGGACGGCCTCCCCGGCAAGGACGGCCTCCCCGGCAAGGACGGCAAGGACGGTCTGCCGGGCAAGAACGGCACCGACGGCGTCGATGGCAAGGACGGCCTTCAGGGCAAGACCGGCGCTGACGGTAAGGACGGCAAGGACGGCCTGCCCGGTAAGGACGGCAAGGACGGCGCTGACGGCAAGAACGGTCTCCCCGGCAAGGACGGCGCCGACGGCAAGAACGGTCTCCCCGGCAAGGACGGTAAGGACGGCAAGGACGGTGCCGACGGTAAGGGCAGCACCTACACGACCTACACCCGTTCGAGCTCCTTCAGCTCGGGCAGCGGCTCCGTCTCCTGCTCCAGCGGCGACGTGGCGACCGGCGGCGGCTTCACCATCAGCGGCAGCGGCAACGTCACCAGCAGCGCCCCCAGCGGCGGGTCGGGCTGGTCGGTCACCGCGGTCAAGGACGACAACAACAACATGGCTACCCAGAACAGCGGCAACCACGGCATAAGTGGCACCGTCTACGTGGTCTGCCTCAAGAAGTCCTGACAGAAACGACGAAGGCCGGTACGGCGGTAACCCCGTACCGGCCCTCGCGGAAACCTCAGCCGAACAGCGCGGGCAGCGTGCCGGAGTGCGTCTCGCGCAGCTCCGCGACCGGCACCTCCAGCACCCCCTCGACCACCAGCGACGTGCCACCGGTGGTGCCGAGCCCGTAGCAGGGCACCTCGTGGTCGGCGCAGAGCGCGGCGAACCGGTCGAACGCCTCCGGCCGGATCACCACCAGCGCGCGCGCCGACGACTCGCTGAACAGGTCGGTGAACGCGTCGCCGCTCAGCGCCACCGTCGCTCCGATGCCCCGCGCCAGGCAGGACTCGGCGAGCGCGATGGCCAGGCCACCGTCGGACAGATCGTGGGAGCCCTCGACGAGCCCCTGCTCGGCGGCCTCCACCAGCACGGTGGCCATGGCCTGCTCGGCCGCAAGGTCGGCCTCGGGCGGCAGGCCGCCGAGGTGGCCGTGGGCGACGTGCGCCCACTCCGAGCCGCCGAACTCCTCCTTCGTCTCACCGAGCAGCGCGATGCGCAGGCCCTCGGCGACGAACCCGGTGGCGACCCGCTTGGCCACGTCGTCGATCACACCGAGCACACCCACGACCGGGGTCGGGTGGATCGGGGTCGAGCCGGTCTGGTTGTAGAAGGAGACGTTGCCGCCGGTGACCGGCACCCCCAGGGTCCGGCAGGCGTCGGCGAGCCCGCGTACGGCCTCGGCGAACTGCCACATGACCTCGGGGTCCTCGGGCGAGCCGAAGTTGAGGCAGTTGGTGACGGCCAGCGGGCGGGCCCCGGTGACGGCGACGTTGCGGTAGGCCTCGGCCAGCGCGAGCTGGGCGCCCGCGTAGGGGTCGAGCCGCGCGTAGCGGCCGTTGCCGTCGGTGGCCAGGGCGATGCCCCTGGTCGTCGGCTCGGCCCCGGCCATGATCTCGGAGATGCGCAGCATCCCGGCGTCGGCGGGCTGGGCGAGCACGGTGTTGGACCGGACGTAGCGGTCGTACTGGGAGGTCACCCACTCCTTGGATGCCAGGTTCGGCGAGCCGAGCAGCTCCAGGAGGGTGGCGCGCAGGTCGGCGGGCCGGTCGAGGCGGTCGGGGGTGTCGGCGTTGAGCGCCGACTGCCCGGCGGGCTCGTGGAACGGCCGCTCGTAGACCGGGCCGTCGTCGGCGGCGGTGCCGGGCGGGATGTCGACGATCGTCTCGCCGTCCCAGGTCATCACCAGCCGGCCGGTGTCGGTGACCTCGCCGATCACGGTGGCCGGGACATCCCACTTCTGGCAGATCGCCATGAACGCCGAGATGTCCGACGGCCGGACCACGGCCATCATCCGCTCCTGCGACTCGCTCATCAGGATCTCCTCGGGCCTGAGCGAGTGATCGCGGAGCGGGACCAGGTTGAGGTCGACGTGCATGCCGCCGGTGCCCTTGGCGGCCAGCTCGGTGGTCGCGCACGAGACGCCGGCCGCGCCGAGGTCCTGGATGCCCACGACCACGTCGGCCGCGTACAGCTCCAGGCAGCACTCGATGAGCAGCTTCTCCATGAACGGGTCGCCCACCTGCACGGCGGGCCGCTTGGCGTGCGACTCGTCCTCGAAGGTCGCCGAGGCGAGCACCGACGCGCCGCCGATGCCGTCGGGCCCGGTCGAGGCGCCGAACAGCACCACCTTGTTGCCCGGCCCCGGCGCGGTGGCCAGCTTGATCTGGTCCTTGCGCAGCAGGCCCACGCAGAGCGCGTTGACCAGCGGGTTGCCGATGTAGCAGGGGTCGAAGACGACCTCGCCGCCGATGTTGGGCAGGCCCAGGCAGTTGCCGTAGCTGCTGATGCCCTCGACCACGCCGGGCAGCACGCGCCGGGTGTCGTTCTGGTCGGCGCCGCCGAAGCGCAGCGCGTCCATGACCGCGATCGGGCGGGCGCCCATCGACATGATGTCGCGGACGATCCCGCCCACGCCGGTGGCGGCGCCCTGGTGCGGCTCCACGTAGGACGGGTGGTTGTGCGACTCGATCTTGAAGGTGGCGGCCCAGCCGTCGCCGATGTCGACGACGCCGGCGTTCTCGCCCATGCCGACGAGCAGTGCGTCGGACTTGGGGGCCTTGGTGGCGAACTGCCGCAGATGCACCTTCGACGACTTGTACGAGCAGTGCTCGGACCACATGACGCTGTAGATGGCCAGCTCGGAGCCCGTGGGACGGCGGCCGAGGATCTCCTTGACCCGGTCGTACTCCTCCTGCTTCATCCCCAGCTCGGCGAACGGCATCGGCTCGGCGGGTGTTTCGACGGCCCGCTTGACGCTGTCGGTGCTCACGCGTTCACCAGCTTCTTGAGGATGGAGGTGAAGAAGCCGAGCCCGTCCGTGCTCGGCGCGCCGACCAGGCTTTCGACGGCGTGCTCGGGGTGCGGCATGAGACCGACCACGTTGCCCGCCTCGTTGCGGATGCCGGCGATGTCGTTGAGGGAGCCGTTGGGGTTGCCGAGGTAACGCACGACCACGCGGTTGTCCGCCTCGAGCGCGGCGAGCGTCTCGGGGTCGGCGACGTAGCGGCCTTCGCCGTGCTTGATGGGCAGCACGACCTCCTGGCCGGGCTCGAACGAGTTGGTCCAGGGCGTGCCGGTCGACTCCACACGGAGCCGCTGGTCACGGCAGACGTAGTGCAGCGACGCGTTGCGCGTCAGCGCGCCCGGCAGCAGGTGCGCCTCGCACAGGATCTGGAACCCGTTGCACGTGCCGAGCACGGGCAGCCCCTCGCGGGCGGCCGGGACGAGCTCCCGCATCAGCGGGGCGAACCGGGAGATGGCGCCACACCGCAGGTAGTCGCCGTAGGAGAAGCCGCCGGGCAGGAAGACGGCGTCCACACCCTTGAGGTCGTGGTCGCCATGCCACAGCGGAACGGCTTCCGCACCGGACAGTCTGATCGCTCTGGCGGCGTCCTGGTCGTCGAGAGTTCCTGGAAAGGTGACTACCCCCACGCGGGCGCTCATGTCTTGCGTCTCCTCCAGCGTTTCGTGGTGTGCACAGCAAGGCTATCTGGTGCTCGTCCATGCCATTCAACGGCGTCATCCCGTACGGCGGGAGCCACGACAGGCACGCGCGCGTCGAGACGGGCCGTCGTGACGGCCCGTGGAGGGGTTGAGAGATCGGCTAGACCGCGGCCAGCTCGCGGGAGCGGCGGTTCGCCGTTTCCTCCCAGGCGAGGGTCTTGCGGAGGTGGACCGTGGTGCCACGGCCGGGAGTGATGCCGAAGGAGATCTCATCCACGACCGAGCGCATGATCAGCAGGCCGCGGCCGTTCTCGGTGTCGGGGGGCGGAAAGGTCATGGGCATCGAGGGGATGCCGACGCCGTTGTCGACCACGCGCACATCGCAGCGGCCGGCCCCGATCGAGGCCGTGACCTCGTAACGGTTGGCCGGGCCGCCGTGGCGTACCGCGTTCGAGCACGCCTCGGAGACCGCGAGCAGCATGTCGGAGATGCACGCCTCGCTCACGTTGAGCGAACGCATCGCATCTCCCAGCACTCGCCTGACCATCGGTATGCCGATCGCATCCCGAGGCAGCGCCAACGAGAACTCAATATCCACCGGACTCCTCCGGGCTCCGGAATGTCACCTGGAGTAGGTTTCCCCGTGAAATCGGGGCTAACCGCAAAATCACGTTGTTGTTATTTACTGTTGGCAAGCCCGTGGCATTGTGGCACGCCCGAAGCCGACTTTAGCCGGTCGCGGGTATTTCGAGGCGTCAAATGTGCCGTTCTACTGTTCAACTCGCACGGTGTAGTCCTCGATCACGGTGTTGGCCAGCAGGGTCTCGGCCATCTTTCGGACGTCCGCAAGTGCCGCCTCGTCGGCCGGCCCCTCCAGGTCGACCTCGAAGCGCTTGCCCTGGCGTACGGCTGAGACTCCGGAGAAGCCCAGCCTGGGCAGTGCGCGGGCGATGGCCTGGCCCTGCGGATCGAGAATCTCGGGCTTCAGCATGACGTCTACGATGACGCGCGCCACTGCGTTCCTCCTGGGTGCGGCGGGAGATGGGAAAGCCAGCCTACCGGCGCGTGTGGCAGGCAACACAACGGGAAGTGGGAGGGCATGGGGCTTGCGCGAAGGGCTGTGACGTCTGCCACCATGTCCCCAAACGCGTACGAACCACCACCACATGGTCCGACGCTCGAAAGGCTGGCCTAAGGTGGCAACCCCATCGACCCCGGCCCTGACCGCACAGGAGTGGCACGTGACACTCGACGCCTCTCGTGGTGCGCAAGCACCCCCGGAGCTCGTCCAGCTCCTCACCCCCGAGGGTGAGCGGGTCGAGCACCCCGACTACGACATCGATCTCAAGCCAGAAGAGGTCAGGTCCCTCTACCGCGACCTCGTACTCGTCCGGCGCATAGACCTGGAAGCCGTCGCTCTGCAGCGGCAGGGCGAGCTCGGCATCTGGGCGTCACTGCTCGGCCAGGAGGCCGCGCAGATCGGCTCCGGCCGCGCGCTGACCGACGCGGACATGGCCTTCCCCACCTACCGCGAGCACGGCGTGGCCTGGTGCCGTGACGTCGACCCGGTGAAGCTGCTCGGCCTGTTCCGCGGGGTGAACCACGGCGGGTGGGACCCCAAGGAGCACAACTTCCACCTGTACACGATCGTGATCGGCAGCCAGACCCTGCACGCCGTCGGCTACGCGATGGGCATCCAGCGCGACGACGCGACCGCGGCCGTCATCGCCTACTTCGGCGACGGCGCCACCTCCCAGGGCGATGTGAACGAGTCGTTCATCTGGGCCAGCGTGTTCAACGCGCCGATCGTGTTCTTCTGCCAGAACAACCAGTGGGCCATCTCCGAGCCGCTGGAGAAGCAGAGCCGCATCCCCCTCTACCGCCGGGCCTCCGGGTTCGGCTTCCCCGGCATCCGGGTCGACGGCAACGACGTGTTCGCCTGCCTCGCCGTGACCAGGCAGGCGCTCAAGAACGCCCGCGAAGGCCAGGGCCCGACGCTCATCGAGGCGTTCACGTACCGTATGGGCGCCCACACCACCACGGACGACCCGACGCGCTACCGCGTGGCGAGCGAGCTGGAGGCGTGGAAGCTCAAGGACCCGATCGAGCGGGTCAAGGCGTACCTGTTCAAGAACGAACTCGCCGACCAGGCCTTCTTCGACTCGGTCGAGAGCGAGGCCGACCAGCTCGGCGCCGACCTGCGCAGGCGCTGCCTGGCGATGCCCGACCCCGCACCGCTCGACATCTTCGACCACGTGTACGCCGAGCCGCACGCGCTGATCGACGAGGAACGTGCCCAATACGCGGCTTACCTGGAAGGCTTTGAGTCATGACCGTGCTCAGCCTGTCCAAGGCGCTCAACGAGGGCATGCGCAAGGCCATGGAGGACGATCCCAAGGTCCTCATCATGGGCGAGGACGTCGGCAAGCTCGGCGGCGTGTTCCGCGTCACCGACGGCCTGCAGAAGGACTTCGGCGAAGACCGGGTCATCGACACCCCGCTGGCCGAGTCGGGCATCATCGGCACCGCGATCGGCCTGGCGCTGCGCGGCTACCGGCCGGTGTGCGAGATCCAGTTCGACGGCTTCGTCTTCCCCGCGGCCGACCAGATCATCACCCAGCTCGCCAAGATGCCGATGCGCTCGCTCGGCGCGATCAAGCTGCCCGTGGTCGTCCGCATCCCCTGCGGCGGCGGCATCGGCGCGGTCGAGCACCACAGCGAGTCCCCCGAGGCGTACTTCACGCACACCGCCGGGCTGCGCGTGGTGGCCTGCTCCAACCCGGCCGACGCCTACACGATGATCCAGCAGGCCATCCGCTGCGAAGACCCGGTCATCTTCTTCGAGCCCAAGCGGCGCTACTGGGAGAAGGCCGAGGTCGACACCGTCGACACCGACTGGTGGATGCCCCTCGACCGCGGCAGGACCGTGCGCCAGGGCACCGGCATCACGCTGATCGCCTACGGCCCGATGGTGAAGACCTGCCTGGAGGCCGCCACGGCCGCCGAGGCCGACGGGCGCTCGGTCGAGGTCATCGACCTGCGCTCGCTCAACCCGCTCGACACGCCGCTGGTGATGGACTCGGTACGCCGTACCGGCCGGGCCCTGGTGGTGCACGAGGCGCCGGTCAACAGCGGCTTCGGCGCCGAGCTGGCGGCCCGGATCACCGAGCAGTGCTTCTACCGGCTGGAGTCACCGGTGCTGCGCGTCGGCGGCTTCTCCACGCCCTACCCCCCGTCGAAGCTGGAGGAGCACTACCTGCCCGACCTGGACAGGGTGCTCGACGCCGTCGACCGTGCCTTCGGCTACTGAGGAGGGGCCTCATGCGACGTGAATTCAAGCTCCCCGACGTCGGCGAAGGCCTGACGGAGGCGGAGATCGTCCGCTGGCACGTCAAGGCCGGCGACGCGGTCAAGGTCAACCAGATCGTCGTGGAGATCGAGACGGCCAAGTCCATCGTCGAACTGCCGATCCCCTGGGACGGCGTGGTCTCCGGCCTGATGGCCGACGAGGGCCAGACGATCGACGTCGGCCTCCCGATCATCGCCGTCGACACGGATGAGCCGGACGACGACGCCGGCCAGGCGGCCGACGCCTTCGGCGATGAGGCCGCCCGGGTCGAGGCGCTGGTGGACGACCTGGTCCCGCGACCCCCGGCCGAGGGGGCCGTCGAACCCGGCGCCCACGGCAGTCCCGCTCCCAAGGAGGAACGCCAGGCGGTCCTGGTCGGCTACGGCGTCAAAACCGGCGCCACCAAACGCCGCCCCCGCAAATCCCGCCCTGACAAGCCCGCCGGCTCCGGCCAGCCGCCGGTGATCCCGGCCACTCCGGTCGCGAACCCGTCCCGCATCGAGGTCTCCACCGTGCCCGTTGCCGCCCAGGTCGCCGTCCTGGCCAAACCGCCGGTACGCAAGCTGGCCAAGGACCTGGGCGTGGATCTGGCCGGCCTGGCGGGTTCGGGCCCCCACGGCTCGATCACCCGGGACGACGTCCACGCCGCCGTGGCGGGGCCCGCCCCTCAGACGGCACCCCAGCAGGGCGAGGAGCGCATCCCCGTCAAGGGCGTCCGCAAGATGACCGCCCAGGCCATGGTGGCCAGCGCCTTCACCGCCCCGCACGTCACCGAGTTCCTCCAGCTCGACGTCACCGAGACCATGGACGCGGTCCGGCGTCTGCGCACGCTCCCGGACTTCGCCGAGGTCAAGGTCTCGCCGCTGCTCCTGGTCGCCAAGGCCGTGCTCACGGCCGCCAGGCGGCACCCGATGATCAACTCCTCGTGGGACGAGGCCGCTCAGGAGATCGTGGTCAAGCACTACGTCAACCTGGGCATCGCCGCGGCCACCCCGCGCGGTCTCGTCGTCCCCAACATCAAGTCCGCCCACCAGCTGTCCCTCCCCGAACTGGCCGCCGAACTGGGCCGGCTGGCGGAGACCGCCAGGGCGGGCCGCACCCAACCGGCCGAGATGGCGGGCGGCACGATCACGATCACGAACGTGGGCGTGTTCGGCGTCGACACCGGCACCCCGATCCTGAACCCGGGCGAGGCCGCCATCCTCGCCTTCGGCCAGATACGGGACATGCCGTGGGTGGTGGACGGCGAGCTGGCGGTACGCAAGGTCACGACCCTGGCGCTCTCCTTCGACCACCGGATCGTGGACGGCGAGCTGGGGTCGCTGTTCCTGCGCGACGTCGGCGCCATGCTGGAGGACCCGCTCCGCATGCTCGCCTGGAGCTGACCGACGGCGACCCGCCCGTCTGACCGACGGCGATCCGCTCGTCTGACCGAGGGCGGGCGCGAGGGTCCGCTCGTCTAACCGAGGGTCCGCTTGTCTAACCGAGAGTGGGCGCGAGGACCCGCTTGTCCGCTGAGGTCGGGCCGTATGACCCGACCCAGACGGGCGCGCCCAGGGCGTCCGCCACCGCCGCGGGCCAGTCGGTGACGGCGTCGCCGTACACCGGCTTGGCCCGCAACAGGCGAGCGGTGAGCGCGGCCCCGTCACCAACCTGGAGGTCCGTCTCGTACGCGGGGCCCTCATCCGCGACGCCCTCGTACGCGTGGCACAGTCGCGACACCGGCGCGTCCAGGTGCGTGAGCGCCAGCCCGTCGACACCTCCTGCCACCGCCACCGCGTACCGATGCGCCACGGCGTCGAAGTGCCCCACCCGGAACGGCCCCTGCCACGGCCCCGTGCCGTTGTGCCGCTCCGGCAGCTCCAGCGTGGGGTCCTCCGTGACCAGCGGCCCCGGCCCGTGCCGGGGCGTGTAGGTCCGCAGCACGCCGAGCCGGACGGCCCCGGCCCCGCCCAGCAGCTCCAGCGCGTTCGCGAACGTCGTGGTGCTCCAGGTCGTGTACGGGTCGAACCCGTGGTTCTCGTCCAGCAACACCCCCTGCGCCCCCTCGAACACCACCGGCCCCCGCCTGAGCAGGTCATCAGTGGAATCCACCAGCCGGACCCGCGACGCGAACCCCCGGTAGGCCGCCACGCAGTCCGCCACCGGCGGCCCGTCCACCCCCAGCGCCTCCCGCAGCACGCCGAGCTTGCGGGTCAGCGTCGCGGGAGAGTCGCCCGCGCGCGGGGCGAGCGGGCCGTGCGCCAGCGCGTACGCCATCGTCTCGCCGATGCCCATCCCGCACGACCCGTGCCGCTCCGCCCCGCGCGCCAGCTCCCGCCGGCGGCCCGCCTCGATGTGGTAGGGCGTGGCCAGCAGGCAGTCCCGATGGACCGTGAGCAACCCGAACGGATCAGGCACGCCGAGCCGTGCCAGATGGGCGGCTTCGGCGGAGAGCGCCAGCGGATCGACCACCACGAACCTCGACAGATGCGTCGGCACACCCCGCAACGTCCCCGAGCCGAACTGCGCGAACGTGTGGTGCCGGCCATCCGGCAGCACCACGTTGTGCGCCGCCTGCGCGCCGCCGTTGAAGCGGACCACCGCGTGGACCGGCCGGGTGGCGCACAGCCAGTCCACGACGGTACCCTTGCCCGCGTCGCCGTACCCGAGGTCGGCGACGATGACGTGTTCGCTCACGCGTCCGGCCCGTCGAGCGGTTCTGAGATGACGTGCTCGCTCACGCGTCGAGCCCGTCGAGCGGCTCCGACACCACGAGGGTGCCTCGGTCGAGCTTGGCCAGCGCCTTCGACACCGAGGCGCCGGCGCGCGAGCCGAGCCCGGACAGATCGTTGAGGCCCTCGTCGAGGCCGATGGCGTCCTCGCCGAGCCCGACCGTGAGCGCGATCGTCTCGCAGACCGCGTCCAGGTCGTCGAGCTCCAGCACGTTCTGGCCGAGCAGGCCGCGCCAGGTGCTCAGCACCTTCGCGTTCCCGGCGTAGCTGGCCCCGGCGGGCAGGATGTAGTAGACGTCGTACTTCTGGGTCAGCTCGGCGACCATCGCCGCGACGTCGATGTCGCGCTGGCGCGGGTCGCCGATCAGCTTGTTGACGGCCTTCCCGCTGACCCGCGGATAGGGCAGCTCGTCGCCGATCATGAACAGGTATCCCCGCTTGCCGCGCTTCTCATAGCAGTCGATCGAGGTGTGCCTGGCCATGAAGTACATGGCCAGCTCGTACGACTCGCACATCTGGCCGCCGCCCCCGCCCTCCAGCAGGATCTGGCCGAGCTGGTCGTCCATGCGGTTGTCGGACTCGAACTGCCCGACCTGGAGCGGCGCCCGGTCACAGGTGGCGTCACCGATCGCGCCGAACATGATCTGCGGATCCGTGGCGTACCCCTTGCGCAGCAGCAGCCCGAGCAGGTCGGGCAGCTTGGCCTGCAGCGTGCGCGGGACGTTGCCCATCGAGCCGGTGACGTCGAAGAGCACGGCGACGGCCAGCGAGTCCGGGTGTTCGTCGGAGTCGCGGCTCTCCCGGGTGATGCCGAACGGGTCGAGGTCGGGGTGGGTGGTGGAGGCGCCGCCGTCGCTGTAGGCGAAGGCGCTGGCGCCGGTGGCGGCCCGGTAGTGGGCGGCCGAGCTGTAGACGTCGGTGGACCAGATTCCGCTGCCCATGATCTTCTCCTTAGAGGTGAAGGGGCCGGTAGGTACGCGGCCCGTAAAGGTCTTCGAGGAGCTCGTCGAGCTCGGTGAGCAGCGCCCACGCGTCGGCGGGCGGGCGCCGCAGGCAGCCGCGGACGAAGGCGCGCATCGCCCGGGGGTGGTCGCCGAGCAGCCCGGCGACGCATCGGGTGACGCCCAGGACGTCGTCCGCGGCGTCCTCTGATGCGTTGGAAAGCTGCGATGCGCACCAGTCGACGAGGACGAGTCCGTGGTCGATGGGGTGGACGAGTACGTGGCGGGGGAGCACGGCGCCGTGCGTGACTCCGGCCCGGTGCGCCAGGCCGGTGGCCACCAGCAGCCGCCGCCAGATCCAGGCCACGTCCCGGGGGTCGAGGCCGGTGCCGAGCCGGGTCAGGGTGACGAAGCCGCTGGGTGCCCGGCTGAGGACGTTCGCCTGCCGCACGGTCCGCCCAGCTTTATGCCGAAATTTCGAGACAAGGCGGGGGATGTACGGCAGGAAGCGCGGGTCCGCGTCCGAGGCGATCTGAGTGAGTGCGGCGGCCTCCCGCACCAGCAGGTGGTTGTCGGCCGGGTCGCGCGGCAGCTTGAGCACCGCGTCCCCGTCGGCCGGGTACAGGACGGCGGTGCCGCCCCGATGCAGGAGCGGCCCGATCCGATAGGGCCCCACCCGCTGGCCGCGGTTGTAGTCGGACCACAGCTCGGCCAGCCTGGCGAACGCCCCCGCGGTCCCCGGAGACACGTCCGGGTGGAGCAACCGGGCCAGGCGCCGGTAGACCCGCGCGGGGGAGTCGCCCGCGAAGAGGTCGCCGGCCGAACGCGCCCCTGTGACGATCGACGCGGCATCCTCTGCGTTCACCGGATCTCCTCCTCCCGCGAAGGCCGCAGCAGGGCGGGATGCAGCAGCCGGGCGTCGCCCGCGCGGTACAGCTTGGCCCGCGGCCCGCCCTTGGGCCCGCCGGTCTGCGTGGTCTCGCCGGTGCCCTCCACGAACCCGGGCACCGACAGCACCTTGCGGTGGAAGTTGCCCGCGTGCAGGGGCGTGCCCCACACGCTCTCGTAGATCAGCCGCAGCTCGGAGATCGTGAACGTGTCTCCCGCGAAGGTCGTGGCCAGCGGGGTGTACTCCAGCTTCGACCGGGCCCGCTCCACGCCGTCGGCCAGGATGCGCTGATGGTCGAAGGCCAGTCGCGGCACGTCGTCGACCGGATGCCACACGGCCGCCGCCGCGTCGGTGCCCGCCCGGGGGTCGGGCAGGTCGGGGGCGAAGGCCAGGTACGAGATCGACACCACGCGCATCCGCGGGTCCCTGCCGGGCCCGCCGAAGCTGGCCAACTGCTCGATGTGCGCGGGCGCGGTGTCCAGCCCGGTCTCCTCGGCCAGCTCGCGTACCGCCGCCTCGGCCAGGTCCTCGTCGGGCCGGATGAAGCCGCCGGGCAGTGCCCAGGCGCCCTCGTACGGCTCGACGCCGCGCTCCACGATCAGGACGTGCAGCCGCCGGTCGCGGATGGTCAGCGCCACCACGTCGACCGTCACCGCGACCGGTGGGTACCGCCGCGGGTCGTAGCCGGCCAGGAACTCTTCCATCGCACGTCCTTCTCAAAGTGAGTCAATCTCTCTCTGAGAATAACCAGCCAACCCCAACATGTCCACAAATTTGGGCATTTACGAGATCGCGTTTAGTTGTTAAGAAGGTTTATTAACAAACTCCATCGAGCTTGCGAGGACCCATGGCCCGCTCCCGGCTCATCCTCATCCTGCTCTGGACCTGCACTTTGCTGGTCAGCGCAGGGGGTGTCGCCCTGGCCGCACCGGCGGCGACCGCCTCCTCTACAGCCCTCTCCGGCTACAAGATCCAGTCATCCGCCAAGGTGTCGGACTCCGGCACCGCGATCTCCACTCCCGGCTACGCGGCCTCCGGCTGGTATCCGGTCGGCCCGCGCTCGACCGTCCTGGCGGGGCTGCTGGAGAACAACGTCTACTCCGACCCGTTCTTCTCCACGAACATGCAGTCGATCCCGACCGCCGACTTCGACGTGCCCTGGTGGTACCGCTCGGACTTCACGCTCGGCTCCGAGACCGGCTTACGCACGTTCCTCGACTTCAGCGGTGTGATGTCGAGCGCCGACGTGTGGGTCAACGGCAGCCAGGTGGCCACCGCCGCCCAGGTCGCCGGCGCCTACACCCGGCACGAACGCGACGTCACCGCACTGGTCCACCCGGGCGTCAACTCGGTGGCCTTCCGCGTCAACGCCAACAACCCGAACAACCACCTGACGATCGGCTGGATCGACTGGGTGCAGGTTCCGCGTGACGACAACACGGGCATCTTCCGTGACGTGCTGATCAGGCGCAGCGCCGACGTCTCCTTACGCGACGCGCACGTGATCACCAACCTGGCCGTGCCCGCGCTCGACCGGGCCGACCTCACGATCAAGGCCGACGTACGCAACGGCACCGGCAGCGCGGTGACCACCACGGTCAGCGGCACGATCGGCTCGCTCACGTTCTCCCAGAACGTCTCGCTCGCGGCGAACGAGACGAAGCGGATCACGTTCAGCCAGACACTGACGAACCCACAGGTCTGGTGGCCCTACCAAATGGGCGCCCAGCCGCAGTACGACCTCGGCCTCACGGCGACCGTCGGCGGCGCGGTGAGCGACACGCTGACCCAGCGCTTCGGCGTCCGCAAGGTCGAGTCGGCCAAGAACGCCAGCGGCCGCCGCTTCTACAAGATCAACGGCCGGTCGATCCTGATCAGGGGCGGCGGCTGGTCACCGGACATCTTCCTGCGCAAAGACCTGCGCTACCTGGAGGACAAGATCCGGTACGTCAAGGACCTCGGCCTGAACACCATCCGGGTCGAAGGCCACCTGGACACCGACGAGCTCTACGACCTGGCCGACAAGTACGGCATCCTGACCATGCCCGGCTGGGAGTGCTGTAACAAGTGGGAAGGCACCTTCGCCACGGCCGACTACCCCATCGCCAAGGCGTCGATGCAGGCGGAGGCCACCAGGCTGCGTAACCACCCCAGCGTGATCTCGTTCCTGATCGGCTCCGACAACCCGCCGTCGGCCCAGAAGGAGACCAACTACCTCGACGCGCTGACGGCCGCCGAGTGGCCGCTGCCGATCGTCTCCGTGGCCTCGGACAAGTCCAGCCCGCAACTGGGCAACTCGGGCCTTAAGATGCCGGGCCCGTACGAGTGGGTGCCGCCGAACTACTGGTACAACAAGCGCGAAGGCGGCGCGTTCGGCTTCAACTCCGAGACCAGCGCCGGCCCGGACGTCCCGACGCTCGACTCGCTCAAGCGAATGATGACCACCGCACAGATCAACTCGCTCTGGCAGAGCCCGAGCGCGACGCAGTATCACCGCTCCCCGTCGAGCACGTTCAACAACCTGACGATCTATCACAACGCCCTCAGAGGCCGGTACGGCGTGCCGTCCAGCCTGACGGACTACGTGAAGAAGGCGCAGCTCGCCCAGTACGAGGCGGTCCGCGCGCAGTTCGAGGCGTACGGCCGCAACTTCACCGACTCCAGCAACCCCTCGACCGGCGTCATCTACTGGATGCTCAACAGCGGCTGGTCGTCGCTGCACTGGCAGTTGTTCGACTACTACCTCGACCAGGGCGGCTCCTACTGGGGCGCCCGTGAGGCGAACAGGCCGCTGCACGTGCAGTACTCCTACGACAACAAGTCCGTCGTCGTGGTCAACTCGGGCACCTCGGCAGCCTCGGGCCTGACGGTCAAGACCGACGTGTTCAACATGGACGGCACCTCGAAGTACACCAACACGGCCACGGTCACCGTCCCCGCCGACGGCGGCAAGGCCACCGCGGTCACCGTCCCGTCGATCAGCGGCCTGTCCACGACCTACCTCGTACGGCTCACCCTGCTGCGGGGCGGCGAGGAGATCGACCGCAACGTGTACGCGCTGTCCACGGCGAGCGACGTCATCGACTGGGACAACAACGACTGGTACTACGTGCCGACCACCAGTTACGCCAACCTGACCGGGCTCAACAGCCTGGCGCAGGCCCCGATCACCGCCACCGCCACGTCGCCGTCCCCCGGGACCGTCGCGGTGACGATCAGCAACACCGGCACGGGCAAGATCCCGGCGTTCATGCTCGACGCGCACGTCGTGGACGCGTCAGGCAAGCCGGTGCTGCCGATCCAGTGGTCGGACAACGCGATCAGCCTCTGGCCGGGCGAGTCGAAGACCCTGACCGCCACCTACCGGGCCACCGACCTGAGCGGCGCGGCGAGCGTCAGGGTCTCCGGCTGGAACACCGCGACGCTCACCGTCCCGACCGGCCCCCCGGACACCGAGAACCCGACCACCCCCGGGAACCTGCACAGCACCGCCAAGACGTCCTCCAGCGTCTCGCTGGCCTGGGACGCCTCGTCCGACAACACCGGAGTGACCGGCTATGACGTCTACAACGGCACGACCCTGGCCACCACGGTCACCGGCACGACGGCCACGGTCTCGGGCCTGACGGCCGCCACGGCGTACACGTTCACGGTCAAGGCCCGCGACGCGGCCGGCAACACCTCGGCCGCCTCGAACGCGGTGACCGAGACCACCGGCAGCGGCCCGGTCGTCTACCAGGCCGAGGACGCGACGATCTCCCAGGGCGCGGCGGAGTCGAACCACGACGGCTACACCGGCACCGGGTTCGTCAACTACGACAACGTGACCGGCAGCTACGTCGAGTGGACGGTCAACGCCCCCGTGGCGGGACCGGTCACTCTGGAGCTGCGCTACGCCAACGGCACCACGGTGAACCGGCCGATGGCCATCGCGGTCAACGGCGGCACGGCGGTCAACCGCGACTTCAACGGCACCGGCGACTGGGACACCTGGCAGACCTCCACCCTCACCGTCAACCTCACGCAAGGAGCCAACAAGATCAGAGCCACCGCCACCACGGCCAACGGCGGACCGAACGTCGACCGGATCTCGATAGGCTGACCCCATGATTCGCCACGTCGTGCTGTTCACCTGGACCGAGGACGCCACCGAGGAGCAGAAAGCCACGGTCGCGACAGAGTTGCGCAAACTGCCGGGGATCATCCCGGAGATCCGGTCCTACACGGCGGACGCCGACGCGGGCATCAACCAGGGCAACCACGAGTTCGGGGTGGTCGCCGACTTCGACAACGTCGACGACTACCTGGTGTACCGCGATCACCCTCAACACCAGAAGGTGATCGCGGAACACATCAGGCCCATCATGGCGAGCCGCGCGGCCGTGCAGTTCAGCTCTTAGGCACCTCGTCGGTCCAGCCCAGCCGCTTGAGCAGGAAGGCCTCGAACGGGGGGCCGACCGGAAGGATCGGCAGCAGCCCCTCCTTCCGCCAGGTCAGCCTGCTCTGTACGGCGAGCAGATCGCCGCTCTCCCGGTCGATGACGATCTCCTGCCGCCTGGAGTCGCCGAACATCAAGGCGACGCCGGCGCGCCCCTCGTCGTCCTTGGCCCCGTCGACCACCCGCACGCCGGGCAGACCGGCGAGCATCCGGTAGACCGCCGCCCGCGTGCCCTGGGTGCTCGGCGCGTCGAGGAGCAGCCAACTGCCCGCCTCCCAGAGCCAGCTCTCCTGGCTGTCGATGCCGTTCGCGGGATACCGCCGCTTCAGCAACTCGGCCTTGAGCGCGTCGGCGTCGGTCGGTAGCTGCGCCACGGGCTTCAGCGTTTTGGTGTCCACGGAGGTGAAGAAGATCTTGCTGATCGTGCAACCGCCCCCGGGGTCGCAGAGCGGTGGCGAGCCGGCCTCCTTCCACGCCCGCTTGTCGGCCGGGCTGAACGGCACGGCGGTCACGTCCCCGTTCTCGGTCCGCTCCTCCCCCGCCCGGTTCACCCACAGCACTTTGCTGCCCCGCCGCTCGATGAGGTAAGTGGGGTTCTCGGACGTGGCGATCCGCCGCTCCACCCGGAGCATCTCCCGCCGCCACCAGGCGCCCGTGCCCTCGGGCTGCGCGGCCAGCCGGTCCGCCGCCGCCCCGAGCACCGCGGGGACGTTCGAGGTGGTGGCCGTGTCGACCTCGCCCCGGCCCAGCCTGGGCACCACAACGAACCCGCCGACCAGCACCAGGGCCACGGACGCGGCCGCCAGCGCCACCCCGGACCAGCCAGGCAGGCGGCGGCGCGGGGGGCCGCTCAGCACCCGGGCGCGGACCGCCATCACCCGGGCCGGGTCGGCGGGCCGCACGTCCGGCATCACGTCGTCGATGAGCGCGGACACCGCCTCATCATCGAGCTGGAACTTCTTCATCACACCTCAACTCCCAACGCGTCACGCAGCTTGGTCCTGGCCCGGCTCAGCCGCGAGGCGACGGTGCCGTAGGCGACGCCGAGCGCCGCGCCCACCTCGTCGTAGGTCAGCCCGCCGAACGCGACGAGCAACAGCACGTCGCGCTCCCCGCGCGACAGCCCGGCCAGCGCGGCCGACAGTTTCTGGACGCTCACCCCGGCGGCGACCCGATCCACGACCCGCTGGTCGTGGCCGCCGTCGTCGGGTGAGGGCCCGGATCTGGCCAGTGCCCGGTAGCGCCGCATCTCGGCCCGCCGGTGCCTGCCGATGAGGTTGGTGGCGATGCCGTACAGCCATGGCCTGATGCCGCCCTTGGCGGCGTCGAAGCTGTCGCGACGGCGGAACGCGACGAGGAAGGTCTCGGCGGCGAGGTCCTCGGCGATGTCGAGATCGAGGCGGCGGCCGATGTAGCGGCGGATCTCCTCGTAGTGCGCGTCGAAGACCGTGGCGAACCGCTCGGGATCGGCGACCGCTCCGTCAAGAGACGTGATCATGCAAGGGTCTCCCTTGCCGGGGAACAGGGACACCTGTGATTGCCCGCTCCCGGGAGACCCTTCCGGTTAGATTTCCGGCGGGTTGTTCTCGCGGTGCATCAGCTGGTGGTCGGAGGTGCGGCCCCGCCTCGGGGCCAGCACGATGCTCAGGACCACGCCCACCCCGCCGACGATCATGAAGATGACGCCGATCGTGTCCATGTGCACGCTCTGGCCGAACACGTCCGGCTCGATGGCGAATCGCAGGATGGCGCCGAGCGTGAGGAAGAAGATGCTGACCCCGACACCCATGACGACCTCCAGAACGGCAAAGAGCACGTACGCCCTCGGTCATACCCGGGTATGCGTGATCACACGCTCAGGCGAGACAGGAGAGTGGCTTTCCGCCATTAAACGTGATCATGTCGCTGATGGCGGCGACAAGGTCGATCTGGCCGCCCCGCGGCAGTCCGTCCAGCTCGGCGTAGGCGCGGTGCAGGTTGCCGACGATGCGCTCGGCGTCGAGCAGCTCACCCCACTCGCCCAGGTCGGTCTCACGGGCCGCCTCCAGCGGGGCCAGTCCCGCCGCCCGGCCGCGCTCGGCGGTCGCCAGCACGAACTCCAGGTAGCCCCGCACCCGGTCGAAGACCTCGGGCCCGCACACGTCGCCGTGCCCCGGCACGACCGTCTCCGCGCCCAGCTCCTTGAGTTGGTCCAGCGCCTCGATCCCGCCCGTCACCGAGCCCATCAGCACGAACGGCGTGCCGCCGTTGAAGGCCAGGTCGCCCGAGAACAGCAGCCGCCGCTCCGGGATCCAGACATAGGAGTCGTTGGTGGTGTGCGCGGCGAAACCGACATGCCGCACCTCGCACCGCAGCTCGTCGGAGTAGACCGTGACCCGGTCGCTGTAGGTGAGGAACGGCGCCACCGCCTCCAGATGGCCCCACTCCACGTCCGGTGACCAGGCGAACGTCCGATACTCCGGGATGCCCTCGGCCATGATCAGCTCGCGGGTCCGCTCGTGGGCGACGATGGTGGCCTCGGGGAAGAGGTAGTTGCCGAACGTGTGGTCGCCGTGGTGATGGGTGTTGATCAGCGTGGTGATCGGGCGGGCGGTGACCTCGGCGATGGCCCGCCGGTACGTCCGCGTGCGCCGCTCGGTCGAGCAGGCGTCGATGGCGATCACCCCGCGCCGCCCGGCCAGGAAGCCCGTGTTGTTGATCCACCAGCTCCCGTCAGGCTGGATGTAGGCGTAGACGCCTGACGAGACCTCTTCCACCCGGGGCGGCGGCAGGGGCTGGTGGTCGTGGTGAGAGGCGCTCATGTCGCGAACGTACCGCGTCCGGGCCGTACGGACTGTGCGATTTACAGCAGAACGCCCGCTCCACAGCGGAGCGGGCGTTCAGCGGGAGGCGGATCCAGAGGTGGATCCAGAGGTGGAGCTAGAAGGCGTCCTCCGGGAGGTCCATCAGGTCCTGGCCGGTGGCGGTGAGCACCCGGCGCTCGGTGGCCAGGCGGGGCAGCACGGTGTTCGCGAAGAACGAGGCGGCGGCGACCTTGCCCTGGTAGAAGGGGTCCTCGCCGTCGGCGAGCCGGGCCAGCGCGATCTCGGCCTGGCGCAGCAGCAGCCAGCCGATCACCAGGTCGCCCAGGGCCAGGAGCAGCCTGGTCGAGTTGAGCCCGACCTTGTAGACCTCTCGCGGCGTCTCGAGCGCGCCCAGCGCCCAGCCGGCCATCGTGTCGCCCATGGCCTTGATGTCGGCGGTGGCCTCGGCGAGCAGCTTGCGCTCCTCCTTGAGGCGGCCGTTCCCGGCGTCGGAGGAGGCGAAGGCGTTGATCTCGGCCAGCAGCGAGCCGATGGCGGCGCCCTGGTTACGCAGGATCTTGCGGAAGAACAGGTCCAGGCCCTGGATCGCGGTGGTGCCCTCGTACAGGGAGTCGATCTTGGCGTCCCGGATGTACTGCTCGATCGGGTAGTCCTGCAGATAGCCGGAGCCGCCCAGCGTCTGCAGGGACCGGGCGAGCAGCTCGTACGAGCGCTCCGAGCCGACGCCCTTGATCAGGGGCAGCAGCAGGTCGTTCATGTCGCGCGCGTGCCGGTCGTCGGGGTCGATCTGGATGGCGTCCTGGAACGTGGCCGTGTAGAGCACCAGCGCGCGCATGCCCTCGACGTACGACTTCTGCAGCATCAGCTCGCGGCGTACGTCCGGGTGGTGGGTGATCGGCACCCGGGGAGCGGACTTGTCGGCCATCCTGGTCAGATCGGCGCCCTGGGCGCGGCTCTTGGCGTACTCCAGGGCGTTCAGGTAACCGGTGGAGAGCGTGGCGATGGCCTTGGTGCCGACCATCATGCGGGCGTGCTCGATCACCATGAACATCTGCCTGATGCCCTCGTGCACCTCGCCGACCAGCCAGCCGACGGCCGGGTGCTTGTCGCCGAAGGTGAGCTCGCAGGTCGTGGAGACCTTCAGGCCCATCTTCTTCTCGACGTTGGTGACGTAGGCGCCGTTGCGCTCGCCCAGCTCACCCGTCTCCAGGTCCACGTGGAACTTGGGCACCAGGAACATCGACAGGCCCTTGGTGCCGGGTCCGTGTCCCTCGGGGCGGGCCAGCACCAGGTGGAAGATGTTCTCCGCCATGTCGTGCTCGGCGCTGGTGATGAAGCGCTTGACGCCCTCGATGTGCCAGGTCCCGTCGGGCTGCCGGATCGCCTTGGCGCGGCCCGCGCCGACGTCGGAGCCCGCGTCGGGCTCGGTCAGCACCATGGTGGCGCCCCAGTCGCGCTCGATGGCCAGCTCGGCGAAGCGCTTCTGCGCGTCGGTGCCGACCTCCCACAGCGTGTAGGCGAAGTTGGGGCCGGCGCCGTACATGTAGAGGCCGGGGTTCGCGCCGAGGAGCATCTCGGCCGTGGCCCAGGCCAGGCTCCGCGGGATGCCGGGGCCGCCCAGCTCGCGCGGCAGGTCGAGGTGGGACCAGCCGCCGTCGACCAGCGCCCGGAACGACTTCTTGACGCCCTCCGGCATGGTCACCGAGCTCGTGGCGGCGTCGAAGACCGGCGGGTGCCGGTCGCCCTCCTCGAACGACTCTGCCAGCACACCGGTGGCCAGTCTGTTGACCTCGTTCAGAATGCCGCGGGCGACGTCCTCGTCGATATCCGCATACGGCCCGGTGCCGAGGATCTCGCGTCGCCGGAGCACCTCGAAGAGGTTGAACTCCAGGTCACGGACGTTGCTCTTGTAGTGGCCCATGGTGTCGATCTCCTTGAACCGGGGGCGTTATGTACTGGCGAGTAACCTTACTCGAAATGCTACCCGCGAGTAACCATGAATATGCGTGGCATGCTCATCTCCATGGACGCCGAAGAACTCGCCGCCCGGTGGCGAGAGCGACTGGATTCCTGGGCCATCCCCGCCGAGATCATGGCCAAGGCACCGGTCGACCCGTGGGGTCATTCCCCGGCGCGCTTCGCCACGCGCACTGACAGAGCGCTCGCGGAGCCCGACGACGGCCCCACCGCGACGCACCTCATCGAGGCGCTGGGCGAACGCGCCACGCTGCTCGACGTCGGCGCGGGCGCCGGCGCCGCCTCGCTGCCCCTGCACGACCGCATCTCCACGCTGTACGCGGTCGACCCATCCGCCGGGATGCTCGACGAGCTCAGTCTCAGGGCGGACAAGCTCGGCGTCCCGCTCACCGCGGTCCAAGGCCGCTGGCCCGACGTGGCCGAACAGCTGCCGGTCGCCGACGTGGTGATCGCCGCGCACGTCATCTACAACGTGCCGGACCTGGCCGACTTCCTCCGCGCGCTGAACGCCCACGCCAGGCGCCGCGTCGTCCTCGAACTCCCGCACCGCCATCCCATGAGCTGGATGGAGCCGCTGTGGCAGCACTTCCACAACGTGAGCCGCCCGTTCAGGCCCGTCGCCGAGGACTGCGTCGCGCTGGCGGCCGCGCTCGGCTACCGCGTACGGGTGGAGGAGCGCGAGGCGCCGCTGGACCGCTACACCTCCCTGGAGGAGCTGGCCGACAGCGTCTGCCAGCGCGTCTGCCTCGACCCGTCGCGCTCGGCGGAGGTCGGCGCGACGGCCCTCGAACTCGGCATGTGGCCGCTCCCACGCGAACGCTGGGTCACGATCTGGTGGGACTAGCTTGCCAGAATGATGTTCTATCGGTGAGGCTGTCCGGATGAGGGCGGTCGTCTGCACCGAGTACGGCAAACCGGTCGAGCTCGTCGAGCGGCCCGATCCTGTCGCGGGTCCCGGCCAAGTAGTGGTCGAGGTCGAGGCGGCCGGGGTCAACTACGTTGACGGGCTGATGGTCGGCGGCACCTACCAGATCAGGCCGCCGCTGCCGTTCACGCCGGGGTACGAGGTGGCCGGGCGGCTGGCCGACGGTACCAGGGTCCTCGCCATCACCGGGATCGGCGGCTACGCGACGCACGTGGTCGTTCCGGAGGCGCAGGCCGTACCCCTGCCGGAGGGCTTCGACCCGCGGACGGCGGCCGCGTTCGCGCAGAGCTACTGCACGGCCATGTACGCGCTCAAGGAGCGCGCCCGGCTGCGGCACGGCGAGCGGGTGCTGGTGCTCGGCGCGGGCGGTGGAGTGGGACTGGCCGCGATTCAGGTGGCCGGGGCGATGGGGGCCGCCGTTCTGGCGGCCGCGTCGACGCCGGAGAAGCGCGAGCGCGCGGCACAGGCCGGGGCGGACGAGGTCATCGGCTACGAGGGCCTGAAGGCCGCCGCCAGACGCTGGGGCGTGGACGTGGTGGTGGACCCCGTAGGGGGCCAACTGTCCGAGGAGGCGCTGCGCTCGCTGCGCGAAGGCGGGCGGCTCCTGGTCGTCGGCTTCGCCGGGGGCGGCATTCCGCGGCTGCCCGCCAACCAGGTGCTGCTGCGTAACAGGGCGGTGGTGGGGGTGGATTGGGGCGCGTGGTCGCTGAGCCACGCGGCCGCCAACCGGCTGATGCTCCAGGAGCTTCTCACGATGCCCGGGATCGACCCGGCAGCACCGGAGGCAAGGCCCCTGGAGGAGGCCGGGCGGGCGATGGACGACCTGATCAACCGCCGGGTCACTGGGAAGATCGTGCTCGTCCCTGCATCGTGAGCGTCAGGACGCCGGCGATCAGATAGACCAGGGCGCCGTGCCAGAGCGACTCGAAGGCCGAACCGAACACACCCTCCCCGTCCAGCACCAGCTGCACCGGGTAGTCCAGGACCGCCGTGATGGCGGCGGGCAGCAGCGCGAACCGCCACGGATGCTTCAGCGCCCACAGGCGCGCCTGGCGGGTCACCCGGTCGCCCTCGTGCGGCTTGGACACCGCGCCGATGGCGGCGACCAGCGCGAACACGCTGATCCCCAGGCCGAGCGCCCACACCAGGTCGGCGGAGCCGGGCAGGAGCACGCCCAGCCCGAAACTGCCCGCGGCCGTCGCGCCACCGCCGATGGCGGCGGCCTTCCAGGGGGCGCCACGCAGCGCGGCGCCGGACAGCGAGACCTCATCGCGTCGACTGATTTCGTTCATGTCCTCAGAGTGCCTTTTGAGACCCCCCGATGGCATCGGGGACCTACCCTGATTTCGACCCTGGTAGTTAAGCCAGGGCTGCCCTTCACGCTGGCGGCCTGACCGCTGAGAGCCACTGGCGCGGGCGGGAGGTGCCCACCAGTGGCTCTCGTGCTGTCCGGAGTACCTCCGAGGGCTTCGGAGACGCACTCCCGGCTACACACGCCTGCGGCTGCTGGGCAGAGTGCGGAGCAAGGTCGGCTCGTGATCCCTCGCCCATGAGATGTCGTAGACGTGGATGTCGCCGTACTGGCCATCGCCGATGTGCGTGTCCAGCCAGTCGAACGCCTCATTGACATCGACGCTCAGTGCCTGCTCGACGGGGGAGACCTTACCGACCTTGTACACCCGAGCCAGGTAGGCCAGCGAGTGCATGAACTCGGGAACAGTGAGGGTCTCGCCCTCGATTTTGATCTCGATCTGGAATGGCGGTCGCATTCCTCCAGCGTAGGGGCTCGTACATACTCGTTCAAGCTCGTTTATGCTCGTAGTCAAATGATGATGCTCTGACCTGTATGTCTACGGTAAAACTGTGATGGAACTACGGGCTGACCAGCCGAAATGGAGGCAGGTCGCGAAGATCCTGCGATCGCGGATCGAGTCGGGCGAGTACAAGCGTGGTGTTCCGCTGCCGTCCGAGACCGCCATAATGCAGGAGTTCGACATTGCCCGTGGGACGGCTCGCAAGGTGATCGCCTGGTTGAGGGACGAGGGCTTGATCTACACGGTTCCGCAGATCGGCTCGTTCGTCGGCCCACCGCCTGAGGACGCCTGACTTGGCCGTGGAGGTTCCTGTCGAGATGCTGCGCGACCTGTGATCTCAGCGAACCTGGGCGAGCTGTTCGCCTCCTCCACACGCGACGTATTCCGACAGGAAGTCCGCCAGTCCTACAAGGTCGCAGGCGAGGAGGCGCGGCTTGCCGCGTGGAGAGCAGGGGTGGGGTGGCCTGCTGGCGTAACCCCCTGGCAGGAGCGGCTCAAGACGCTGATCCCCAGGGACGTTCGGATGCGACGCGTTCACGTGGTCGACTTGCCGCTGAGCGAGTATGTCCGTTGGGAGATGGAGAGCTACGCCAGGAACGCCAAGTTCGGTGAGGAGATACGCATCTTGCCGAGGCAGCAGGCGCCCCTCACTCTGCCCGACATCGACTTCTGGCTGTTCGACGAGCGCGCCGTCGCGTTGATGCACTACGACGACGAGGGCGAGCTGACCGCACGGGAGCTGTACCAGGGCGATGCGCAGGCATATGTCCTCGCTCGTGACCTTGCCTGGCAGGCGGCCCAACCGCTGGCATAAGCGGCAAGCGGCTCGCAGCGGTGGCCGACAGCGGGGGAGCACCCTGAGCCGCCCCTGACGTACTCCGGCATGATTCGGGCATGGACGAAATCTGGACCATCCGCCCTGCCCGTGCCGATGATGTGCCCGCCGTCGTGGCGATGCTGGCCGACGACCCGCTCGGCGCCCAGCGCGAGGGAGATCCGGCCGATGAGCGGTACCTGGCGGCTTTCGCGCGGATCGACGCCAACCCCTACGACGAGCTGATCGTCGCCGAGCGCGAGGGCAAGATCCTGGGGACGATGCAGCTCACCTACCTGGCCGGGCTGTCGCGGCTCGGCGCCGAGCGCTGCCAGATCGAGGCCGTCAGGGTCGACGCCTCAACCCGGGGTCAGGGTCTGGGGCGCGAGATGATGCGGTGGGCGATCGACCGGGCGCGGGCCCGGGGCTGCGCGATCGTCCAGCTCACCTCGGACAAGTCGCGCGTCGACGCGCACCGGTTCTACGACTCGCTCGGCTTCAAGGCCTCGCACGAGGGCTACAAACTGTCGCTGAGCTGATAAGGGCTGACCTCGACAAGGTTGTCGTGGTAGGAGGGACCCCGGCCCATGTCGGCGTCGCGTTCCGCCACGACCGTGTTGGGGTTCGCGCCGCCGGGGTTGTGCTTGGGCCAGCTCCCCTTGGGCGAGGCCACCACGCCACGCGCCACCCGGTCGCTCACCTCGACGTCGGCCAGGAACTCGCCGCCCGCGTTGTGCACCCGCACCCGCTGCCCGCTCACCAGCCCGCGCGCCTCGGCGTCGGCCGGGTTGACCAGCACCACGGGGTCCTTGGCCCGGCGCCTGAGCTCGGGGTTGTTGCCGAAGATCGTGTTGAGGAAGGTGTGCGCCGCCGGTGTCACCAGGGTCAGCGGGTACGGCGAGGTGCCGGCCGTACGCACGGAATGGGATGGAACGTACGCCTTGCCGTGCGGCGGGAAGCGGAGCCGCCCCGAGGCGGTGGGGAAGCCGTCGGCGAACGGGGTGAACGGCCGGGGGTAGTTCATCCGCACCCAGCCCTCCTTGCGCAGCCGGTCCAGCGTGACGCCCTCCAGCGACGGGTGGCCGCTGCTCAGCAGTTGCTCGGCCAGCTCCAGGTCGGAGTCGTACAGCGACGGCTCCGTCATGCCCATGTGCGCGGCCAGGCGGCGGAACGTCTCGGCGGTGGACAGGCACTCGCCGGGCGGCGCCACGGCGGGCTCGTTCCAGAGGAGGTAGAGATGGCCGTATCCCGCGTGCAGGTCCATGTGCTCGGTCTGCATGGTCGCGGGGAGCACGATGTCGGCGTAGTCGACCGTGTCGGTGGGGAAGTGTTCCATGACCACGGTGAACAGGTCCTCGCGGGCCAGTTGCCGCCTGATCCTGTTGGTGTCGGAGGTCGAGCCGACCGGGTTGGCGGCGTAGACCCAGAGGCACTTCACCGAGTCCAGCTCGGAGGCCAGCCGGGTCATGGTCAGCGTACGGACGGGCTTGGCCAGCAGGTCGTCGCGGGTGTCGATGCCGAGGTGCACGTGGCCGCTGGTGGAGTAGGCCACGCCGCCGCCCGGGTGGCGCCAGTCGCCGGTCACGCCGGGGATCGCGCCGATCGTCCGCAGCGCGGTGCCGCCGCCCGCGTGCCGCTGGACGCCCATCGTGGCCCGGATCGCGGTCGGCCGGGTGTGCGCGACCCGCATCCCGAGCTCGCGGATGTCGGCGGCGGGGATGCCGGTGATCTCCGCGGCCCGCTCGACGGGGTACTCCAGGATCTCCGCGCGGAAGGACTCCCAGCCCTGGGTGTGCTCGGCGAGGAACTCCTCGTCCTGGGTGCCCTCGGCGAGCACCACGTTCAGCAGCGCCAGCGCGAGCACGGCGTCGGTGCCCGGCCTGACCGCCAGGTGCTGGTCCGCCTGGTCGGCGGTCCTGGTGCGGATCGGGTCGATGGCCACCACGTGGGCACCGGCGGCGCGGGCGTCCTGGATGAACTTCCACAGGTGATGCCCGCTGGTCAGCGTGTTCGTGCCCCACAGCAGGATCAGTTTGGACAGCGCGAGGTCCTCGGGGTCCATGCCGGCGGGCGTGCCGTTGGTCAGGGTCAGCCCGGCGCCGCCGGCCGTGGCGCAGATGTTCAGCCAGTGCTTGGACGCGCCGAGCATGTTCCAGAACCGGCGCCCGGCGACGCCCTCGGCGCCCTGGAGGTAACCGAGCGAGCCCGTGCCCACGTACGGCCAGATCGCCTCGCCGCCGTGTTCGTCGACTATGCTCCGCAGCCTGGTCCCGATCTCGTCGAAAGCCTCGTCCCAGGTGATGCGCTCGAACTGCCCCGACCCCTTGGGCCCGGTACGGCGGAGCGGGTACAGGATGCGGTCGTTCGCCTGGGTGTGCTCCAGATACCGGTTGACCTTCACGCAGAGCGCGCCTCTGGTGTAGGGCTGCTCCGGGTTGCCGCGCATCTTCACGGCCTCGCCGTCCTCGACGGTGACGATCCAAGAGCAGGTATCCGGGCAGTCCAGAGGACATGCCCCCAAAACCCTCAATTCACCCGACATGCCACACAGCTTACGTGGCGCTCCGCCAGGCGATATGGGACGCCACGGCACGCGCCGACTCGCGGTAGAAATCAAAGGTGAAGGATTGGCAGGACCCAAAGATCGTACGGTCGGTCGGGAAGGTGCAGAATCTCTGTCGGTGGCCGAGATCAGGGAACGTGATGACGCGGAGGACCTCGCGGAGGGGGATCCAGCCGTGGACGAAGCGCGCGCTCACCCGGACGTCTACGTAGTCGAGCCGCTGCTGCCCCAGCGCCTGCGCCGGCCCTCGGACCTGCTGCGCTTCCTCTCCACGCTGGTCGTGCTCGCCGCGGTCGTCCTCGTCGCCCTGGTCGCGAAGCAGACGCTGAACGGACTCGAAGCGGACGTCAAAGAGGGCGCCACCCTCGTCCCCGATCTGCTCAGCCGCGTCGCGACGTTCCTCGGCGGCGCGGCCGTGCTCATCGTGCCGGTCGCCTTCGCCGTCGAGCGCGTCTTCCACCGCGACGGCCTGCGCGTCGCCGAGGGCCTGATCGCCGCGATCATCGGCATGGTCGGCTCGTTCCTGCTCGGCCAGTGGCTGATCGGAGGCAGCGTCGAGGACCTGCGCATGCTGCTGACCGGCGGGCGTTCCATCGAGCCGCTCAACACGCTGCTCACCTCTGTGGTGGCCTACGCCACCGCCGTGCGCATCTCGCGCCGCCCCACCTGGCGCATGCTCATGTGGACGGTGATCGCGCTCGACATCTTCGCGCTCTTCTCCGGCCGACAGATCACGCTGCCGGGCGCGATCGTGCCCGTCCTGGTCGGCATGGCCGTGGGCTACGGCACCCTGTACGGCGTGGGCAGCCCCAACACCCGGCCGCCCGGCAACGCGGTCATCGCCGCGCTCCGCAAGCTCTCCTTCTCCCCGGTCTCGGCCCGCCGCATCGAGGACGACCACCAGGGCAGCCGCCGCTACGCCATCGGGCTCAAGGACGCGAGCCGCCTCGACGTCACCGTGCTCGACCGCGACCGGCAGGTCGCTGGCCTGCCGTACCGGCTCTGGCGGCGGATCCGGCTCAACTCCGAAACCAGGCGCAGGGCGATCAGGTCGCTCCGTGCCGAGCTGGAGCGCGAGGCGCTCATGGCCTACGCCGCGCAGGCGGCGGGCGCGAGCACGCCGCGCCTGCTCGGCACCAGCGAGATCGGCACCGAGGCCGCGCTGCTCGCCTACGAGCACCTCGAGACGCGCCCGCTCGACGACGTGCCCGACGCCGACATCGACGGCGCCCTGCTCGCGCAGATCTGGGAACAGGTCGCGCTGCTGCAGATCCAGCGGCTCGCCCACCGGCGGCTGACCGGCGACAGTATCCACCTCGACCAGGCCGGCCGGGTCGTGCTCACCGACGCCCGCAGCGGCGAGATCGCCGCCGGCGACCTGCTGCTCCGGCTCGACGTCGCGCAGCTGCTCACCTACCTGGCGCTACGCGTCGGCGCCGAGCGATCCGTCAGGGCCGCCGCCGCCGTCATGGGTCCCGACGCGCTGGCCGCCGCGATGCCGCTGCTGCAGCGCATCGCGCTCACCCGCGAGACCCGATCGGCGCTGTCGAAGGACAAGGGCGCGCTCGCCGCGCTCCGCGAGCACATCGTCGCGCTCAAGCCGCAGGGCAAGGTCGAGGAGATCCGGCTGGAGCGGTTCCGGCCGCGCACCCTGGTCACGATCATCGCCAGCACCCTGGCCGCCTACTTCCTGCTGTCGCAGCTCAGCCGGGTCAACCTGGTGCAGGTGGTCACCACCGCCAACTGGGCCTGGTCGGGGCTGGGGCTGGTCGCCTCGTTCGTCAGCTTCGTGGCCGCCGCGCTGATGCTCAGGGGCTTCGTACCCGAGCATCTGCCGCTCTGGCGCACGGTGCTCGTCCAGTTCGCGGCCTCGTTCGTCAAGCTGGTCACGCCCGCCGCCGTCGGCGGCGTCGCGATCAACACGCGTTACCTGCAGAAGCGCGGCATCTCGCCGGCGCTCGCGGTGGCCAGTGTGGGCGCCTCGCAGCTCGGCATGATGGTCTTCCACATCGCGCTGCTGCTGCTGTTCGCCTACATCACCGGGTCCAACACCGCCACCGCGTTCAGCCCGTCACGCGGGCTGGTCGTGGTGATGCTGGCGGTGGCGGTGCTGGTCGTGGTGCTGTTCGGGGTGCCGCCGCTGCGCCGGTTCATCACCGGGCGGATGCACACGCTGTTCGCCAACGTGCTGCCCAGGCTGCTCGACGTGCTGCAGTCGCCGCGCAAGATGATCGAGGCCTGCGCGGGTACGCTGATGATCACGATCGCGTTCGTCGTCTGCCTCGACGCCTGCGTCGAGGCCTTCGGCGGCGAGATCGGCTTCACCACCGTCGCCGTCGTCTACCTCACGGCCAACGCGATCGGCTCGGCCGCGCCCACACCTGGTGGCCTGGGCGCGGTCGAATACGCGCTCACGCTGGGCCTGACCGTGGCCGGGCTGCCCGCCGAGCTGGCCACGTCGGCCGTGCTGCTGCACCGGCTGCTCACGTTCTGGCTGCCGGTGCTGCCGGGCTGGGCCGCCTTCACCTACCTCCAGCGGCACGAGGCCCTGTGACCTTGTCGATGGCGTCGAGCTCGTCCTGAGTGAACGCCGGGCCGTCGACGCAGGCCACGTTGTCCTCCAGTTGCCGCACGCTGCTCGCGCCGATCAGCACGCTGGTCACCCGCGGATCCCTGATCGCCCACGACAGCGCCATCTGCGCCAGCGACTGGCCGCGGCTCCCGGCGATCTCGTTGAGGTCGCGCGCCAGATCACGGTCGATCCGGTCGGCGCTCAGGAACCTGCTGGTCGCCGCCCGCGAGTCGGCGGGCACGCCGTCGAGGTAACGGTCGGTCAGCAGCCCCTGGGCGAGCGGTGAGTACACGATGCACCCCATGCCCGCCTCCTCCAGCACGTCGAGCAGCCCGTCCTCGATCCAGCGGTTGATCATCGAGTAGGACGGCTGGTGGATGAGCAGCGGCGTGCCCAGCTCCGCCATGATCCGCGCGGCCTGCGCGGTCTGCTCGGCGGAGTAGTTGGAGATCCCCGCGTACAGCGCCTTGCCCGAGCGCACCGCCCGGTCCAGCGCGCCCATGGTCTCCTCCAGCGGCGTCTCGGGATCGGGCCGGTGGCTGTAGAAGATGTCGACGTAGTCGAGCCCCATCCGCCCCAGCGACTGGTCGAGGCTGGCGAGCACGTATTTGCGCGAACCCCACTCGCCGTACGGCCCAGGCCACATGTCGTACCCGGCCTTGGTGGAGATGACCAGCTCGTCCCGGTGGCCGGCGAAGTCCTCGCGGAAGATCCCGCCGAAGTTCCGCTCCGCCGAGCCGTACGGCACGCCGTAGTTGTTGGCCAGGTCGAAGTGCGTGACGCCCAGGTCGAACGCCCGCCGCAGGATCGCCCGCGAGTTGTCGATCGGCCGGTTGTCGCCGAAGTTGTGCCACAGGCCGAGCGAGACGGCCGGCAACTTCAGGCCGCTCCTCCCGCTGCGGTTGTACGGCTGGCGCTCGTAACGGTTGTCGTCCGGCTGGTAGGTCATGCGGTGCCCCTCTCAATGATCCAGGAGAGCGCGAAGGCCTCTTCGCGCCAGGCGTCGTAGCGCCCGCTCCGGCCGCCGTGCCCCGCTCCCATTTCCGTCTTCAGCAGGAACGGCCCGCCGCCGGCCGTCGCCCGGAGCCTGGCGATCCACTTCGCGGGCTCGTGGTACATGACCCGGGTGTCGTTCAGGCTGGTGATCGCGAGAATCGGTGGGTACGGGCGGCCGTCGACGTTCTCGTACGGCGTGTAGCTCTTCATATACGCGTAGACATCAGGGTTGTGCAGGGGATCGCCCCACTCGTCCCATTCGATCACAGTCAGCGGCAGCGACGGGTCGAGGATCGTGTTGAGCGCGTCGACGAACGGCACCTCGGCCACCACACCCGCGAACTCCTCCGGCGCCAGGTTCGCCACCGCGCCCATCAGCAGGCCGCCGGCCGAGCCGCCCCTGGCGATGACCCGCTCGCTCCAGCCCGACGCCTTCAGGTGCCTGGCCGCCGCGACGAAGTCGGTGAAGGTGTTCTTCTTCCTGGTGAGCTTGCCCTCCTCGTACCAGCGGCGGCCCATCTCGCCGCCGCCCCTGATGTGCGCCACAGCGAAGATGAAACCGCGGTCGAGCAGGGACAGCCTGGGGACCGAGAAGCCGGGGTCGATGGAGGTCTCGTAGCTGCCGTAGCCGTACAGGACGGTGGGGGCGGGCTTCGCGGTGCCCTTGCGCTTGACGAGGGAGATCGGGACCCGGGTGCCGTCCTCGGCGGTGGCCCACTCGCGGAACTGCTCGTAGTCGGCCGGGTCGTAGCCGCCCAGGACCGGGCGCTGCTTGAGCAGGATGAGCTCGTGGGTGGCCAGGTCGTAGTCGTAGACGCTGGCCGGGGTGATCATGCTGGTGTAGGCGAGCCTGAGCCGGCCGGTGCTGAACTCCGGGTTGCCCGCGGGGCCGACCTCGTAGAGCGGCTCGGGGAACTCGATCTCGTATTCGGCGGCCTCGGACGGCAGGACGCGGATGCCGGTCAGCCCGTCGCGGCGGAAGTGGAGGACGGCGTGGCCGGCGAACGCGTCGATCTCCAGGAGCCTGGTGTCGGCGCTGTGGGCGATCAGCGGCGTCCAGGTGTCGGGGGTGTCGAGCGGGGCGGTGGCCAGCTCGAAGTTCTCGGCGTTCTCGTTGTGGAGCACGTAGAAGAAGTCACCGGCGTGCTCGATGCCGTACTCGACACCTGTCTTCCTGGGGCGGACGACCTGGAACTCGCCCGTCGGGTCCTTCGCGTCGAGGATGCGGACCTCGCTGGTGATCTTGCTGCCCGCGCCGAGCACGAGGTACTTCTCGCTCCGGGTGAGCCCGATGCCGACCCAGTAGCGCTCGTCGGTCTCCTCGTAGACCAGGACGTCGTCGCGCGTGCCGAGTGTGTGCCGGTAGACCTGGAACGGGCGCCAGGCGTCGTCGACGCGCGTGTAGAAGAAAGCCGACCCGTCGGCCGACCAGGCGCCGCCGTAGAAGACGTTCTCGATCTCGTCGTCGAGCAGCTCGCCGGTCTCGAGGTTCTTGAACCTCAGCGTGAAGCGCTCGTCGCCCTTGTAGTCGGTGGAGTAGGCCAGCAGTGTCCCGTCGGGCGTCATGGCGCTGGTGCCGACGGAGAAGAACGGGCTGTCGCCCGCCAGCTCGTTGCCGTCGAGGAGGACCTGCTCCTTGTCGAGCCGCTCGCCCGGGGTGACCGCCGGCGGGGTCTCGCCGTCCGCGGGCACGCGGCAGGAGACGGCGTACTGCTTGCCCTCCTCGGTGCGGCTGAAGTACCACCAGGCGCCCTTACGGCTCGGCACCGACAGGTCGGTCTCCTGGGTGCGCCCCTTGATCTCCTGGAAGACCTGCTCCTGGAGGTCGCCGAGATGAGCGGTCTGGTCTTGAAGGAACGCGTTCTCCGCCTCCAGGTAGGCGATCGTGTCGGGATCGTCCTTATTGGTAAGCCAGGCGTACTCGTCGATCACGGTGTCGCCGTGATGGGTGCGCTCAGTCGGAGATTTCTTCGCCACAGGCGGTGTGTTGCTGCTCACGTGGGGAGTCTATGTTCCTGGCCGTGATCGTTCTGTGGCCGTTGATCGGAGTGAAGGCGTCTCGAGTGGTCGGGGGCGCTGCTAATCTTTAGAAGCCGCCAGGGTGTGGCGCAACCAACCTCTTCCACTTCGGTGGTTTTGATGTGCGTTGCGCTGTGCTGGGCGGCAGTCGCTTCGATTCGCTACCCGGTCTACGGGATGGTAAATTGAAGAGGCGGTCGACATTCTAAGCAAGTCCGGTCAGTTTGACAGAAAAACGGACTGGTGAAAGAATAGAGACACAACGAAGACGAAAACAAAAACGAAATGAGCGCCTCTCGCAGGTTGGGGAGTACGCGTCCGTTTCTTGAGAACTCAACAGTGTGTTAAAAGCCAGTGCATGATGCACAACCCCGTCATGTCCATGCTTTCGGGTGTGGATGACGG